>DASZKP010000092.1:0-53101 GCA_035553395.1 Solirubrobacteraceae bacterium
GTCCGGCGATCTTCGTGACCGCATCGTAGGGAGCGACGTATGTCCAGGCTGCGTCTGTGATCTTGGCTGCAAGAAGCGAGATCGAGTAATACGTCGCGTCGCCCTTGTACGGGCAGTACGTCGTGGTGTCGCTCGGTTCGATGAGGGCGGTGTCGACGTCGCCGATTGGCACGTACTGCACCGGCGGGTAGCCCGCTTCGGAGAGCGTCAGTGCCCGCTCGCTCTGGGCGATCACCTGGTCACCGACGCGTACGACGACGCGCTCGGCCGTGGGCAGGATCGTTATCTGATGATCGGGCCCGGGGATCTTGACTTCCTTGGGCATGCGGCGCTCCTTGAGATCGGTGAGGGTAAGTGCAGCGGTTGCTGACGACTCGACGTGACGGCGATGGCGCTCGTTTTCGGGTGATCTGGTCGAACATCGGGCTACCGATCCAGGAACTCGGCCAGGTACCGGTTGAACGCCTGCGTGAACTGAAAGTGCGATCCGTGATTGGAGTCCGGGAACAGGATCAGTTCGGCGTTTGGCAGGTTCTGCTGCAGGATGTAGGAGTTGACGGTCGCGACGATGATGTCGTTGCTGCCGTTGACCACGAGCGCTGGGTGGCAGATCCGCTTGAGGTGATCGTAGCCCTCCGGGGCAGCGATTCCCCAATCGCCCGCGGCCGCCAAGTGAGCAGTGACGGTCGCCTGCGAGACGGGGACGTCGCGATCCTCGGTCCGCTCCCGGATGCGCTCGAGGAATTCGCGGCCTGCGGCCTGGCTCTTGCCCGATGGCGAGAAGAAGATCGGGAGCCACATCAGGTCTTGCGGGTCGTAGGGCGTGCTGAACAGCGGTGCGACGTCTGGGTCCGGCTGGCCGATGCCCTCGCCGCCGCGCGGGCCCGTGCCGACGAGCACGATCCGTCGCACGAGCTCGGGTCGATCGATGACGATCTGCTGCGCGACAAACCCGCCCATCGAGAAGCCGAACAGATCGACGTGCTCCAGGCCGAGAGCGTCGATCAGCGACGCTGCGTCGCGCGCCATTGCGGGTACGGTCTCGGGGGCCGTGCCGGTGCTCAGGCCGACGCCGGCGTTGTCGGTAAGGATCACCTCGCGGCCGGCGGCGAGCGCGTCGGTGATCGCCGGGTCGTAGTTGTCGAGGTTGCCCATGAAGTGCTGGAGCAGCACGATCGGCGTGCCGCCCGGGTTTCCGAAGCGCCGGTAGGCGAAGCGCGTTCCGTCGGCTTCAACGAATCGCGTCGGCGCAGAGTTGTGGGTGTGCTCGGCGCTGTCCGCGGCCGACGACGGCGCGGCGTCCGTTGCCGGGTCGGCCGACGGGGTTGACTGGCTGGTCATTGCTCCTCCGATGATCGGTTTGACGAACTGGGACCCTGCGGGTCCCGGGGGTGGCGTCAACTGTTGGGTGAGGCCGCCGTCGACGTTGAGGACGTGGCCGGTGATGTACGAGGCTGCGTCTGATGCGATGAAGACGATCCCGGCTGCGATCTCCTGTGGGCGGCCCAAACGCTGCATGGGAACCGTCGCGACCAGGCCCGCCTTGTTCTCCGGCGTGCCGGTGAAACGGGTCAACATGCCGGTGTCCGTGGTACCGGGCGCCACGACGTTGACGCGGATTCCCGAGTTGACGAGCTCCAGGGCGACCGACTTGCTGATGCCTTCGACGGCGTGCTTGCTGCCGACGTAGACCGACGCGCCTGCTGCACCCTCGTGGCCGTAGGTCGAGGACACGTTGATGATGCTCCCGCTCCCCTGCCTCTGCATGGCGCGCAGTTCGTGCTTCATGCTCAGAATCACGCCGAGCACGTTCGTGTCGAACGTCGCGGCGTACGTGTCCGCGGTCTGGTCGGTGATTGGCCCGACCTGCCCTTCGGTTCCGGCGTTGTTGACCGCGACATCGAGACGCCCGAACCGAGCGACGGTCTTGTCAACCAGAGCGCGGACGTCGTCGTCGTTGCGCACGTCGGCATTGATGAACTCGGCCTCTGAGCCGAGCGAGCGCAGTTCCTCTGCCAGCGTGTTGCCGGCCTCGTCACGCCTACCGGCGACGACGACGTTCGCGCCCTGCTCGGCGAACGCGACGGCGGCAGCGCGACCGATGCCGGTCAGTGCTCCAGTGATCAGCACGACTGGATTGTCCATTTCAGCTCCTCTGAGACATGATGCTCGGCGTATGGGGCGGCCGGTCAGCGCGGCCGGTTGAAATCGCTTGGTATGTGCGGAACCGGGCGACAGGCTAGGGGTCTGTGGCAGACTTGACAAAGACCCAGTAAGTGGGTGGCATACCCGGCAAGCATGGAACCGCGATGGAACTCCGACATCTCCGCTATTTCATCGCCGCCGCCGAAGTGGGCAGCCTCACCGAGGCGGCCAAGCGGCCGCTCTACATCTCGCAGCCGTCGCTCAGCCGGCAGATCCGCGCCCTCGAAGATGAGGTCGGGGTCGAGTTGCTTGCGCGCAGCGTGCACGGCGTCGAGCTGACCGCCGCCGGCAAGGCCTTTCTCGACCACGCCCGCCTTGCGCTGATGCAGGTCGACGCCGCGATCGACACGGCCCGCAGCGCAGCGCAACCAGCGAGGAGGACGTTCGCGATCGGCTTCCAAACCGGGCTTGAGATGAACTGGCTGCCGCAGGCAATGGGCCTGCTGCACGACGAGCTGCAGAACATCCACGTCACCGTCACCAGCGACCATTCGCCCGATCTCGCCGGAGCGCTCGCTCGCGGCCGGCTGGACGTCGCCTTCCTGCGCCCGGAGCCCGGCTACGACCTCGAGTACACCGTCGTCGACCGCGAGCCGCTGATCGTCCTGATGCCCAACGACCATCGCCTCACCGCCCGTGAAACGGTCCGCCCCCAGGATTTCCTGGGCGAGATCTTCATCGGTGGCTCAAACAAGGCCGCCGTCCTGCGCGCCGTCACCGAGGCCTACCTGCGCCGCTCGGGGCTCGACATCAACTTGGATCACGGCGTCGACAACATGGCGATGGCGATTTCCCTGGTCGCATCCACCCGCGGACTCGCGCTCATGCCCGCCTATGCCAGGAACCTGCTCCCCGCGTCAGTCGTCAGCCGCCCGCTCGACGGCGAGGCACCGACGATCGAGATAGCCGTCGGCTACACCAAATCGAATACATCGCCGACGCTGAAACTGTTCCTCACGCGACTCGACGACCTCGCACGGCCGCACCAGAAGCCGTGACGCTGCCGACTACCTCCCCGGGGCGCCGAGAGCCCGTCCGCCCGGCGCCACACGCTTCGCGGCGATGTAGCGCCCCGGCCGTTGAATGACATCCGCTCGGTCGGGTCCGGGAGGACCGGCTCTTGAGCTCCCGACTAGGACTGGATGAGCTCGAGCAGGTTCCCCTCGGGATCTTGAACGTAGGCGAAGCGGGTACCCGGGGAAGCCCCTGGTGCGGGAGGCGACACGGGGTGGGCGCCGGCAGCGGTGAGCTCTGAGAAGGCCGCGTCGAGGTCGTCCACTTCAAGAGCCAGATGCCCGTAGGTCTGGGTACGCGCGGCCTCAAGCGGATTATCGGCTGATGACGGTGTCGAACCAGCGAGCTCGATCAGCTCGAGACGGAGCCCAGATGGCGCGCGGAGGACTACCGTACGTACGGCGGGCTCAGGCAACTCGACGCGTTCGACCACTTCGGTGAGGCCGAGGCTCAACCGATACCAGCGCTCCTCGGCTTCGAGATCGGCGACGGATAGGCCGACGTGATGGGGGCTGGCGGTGAAAGCCATCAGGGACTCCCTTCGTTGTTGACTGGCGTCAAGATCGTGCCGGTCGGCCACCTGCTCCGAGGGGCTGGTCTCGATCGAAGAACGCGTCGCGGACGGCCGCCGTGTCCTCGTACAGGTGCATCTTGATGATCTCGCCGTTGGCGACCTGGAGCCTCATCGCCGCCGGCGTTCTGAGGGCGCGGCCGTTCCTCTTCACCGTGTGCTGGAACGTCGAGACGATGACCGCGTCGTCGCCGTCGACCAGGATCGTGTCCAGCTCGACGGTGCTTTCGCCGGTGACGAAGTGCGGCCACATCGTCCGGAAGTAATCCGCGACATGCGAGCGCTCGTTCCGTCGTCCGGTCCAGGGAAGAGCCTCGTCTCCGGGGACGTACCAATCGATGTTCTCGGCAAAGAGCTCTGCTACGCCATCCGCGTCCTGGCGGCCCAGGCGCTCGAGGAGGGCGTCGGTGATCGCGCGCGTGGTCATGAGTTCAGCCTCGCTTTCGATTGTCGGCTTCGGTCGGAGTCATCTGCATGCACCGACTCTCGTCGAGTCGCGGGCGCGAGCAGCCGGTCGATATCCCGTCGGAGATTCGCTCGGCCGCCGACGAGTCGCCGACCAGCCTCCCGTGGGGCATCAGGACTGAGCGGCCCAGCAATCCGGCCTGTTTGGTCGTCGTGTGCGCCTCGTCGCTCGCGCTGCCCATCAGGGCCAGAGCGAACGCAGGATCCATGGCTGCGGGCGGTGGCTCAAGAGGGGCGTCCTCCACGAGGAGGACCGATGCCTCCTCATCGAGGCGATCGGCCCGAGCCGCACCGGCCGATCTCGATCCCGCGACGATGAACTCGGACTGCTTCGCTGCCATGGTTGCCTCCTCATCGGGTCACGCGTGTCGAGGCGGGCCAGCCGCGCCTTGACGACGAGCGCCCCGGACGTTCCTGACGGGCAACCGTTCTGTAGTGCGCGGCACACAACCTGATCGGCGAACCGTAGCACGTTCTGTAGCGACTGCTATAGAATGCCTGGTCGGATGGCTCGCCCGCGTGGCTTTGATCGAGACCGGGCGTTGGAAACAGCGATGCTGCTCTTCTGGGAGCACGGCTACGATGACACCTCGATCAGCGACCTCACGACGGCGATGGGCATCGGCTCGCCGAGCCTGTACGCAGCCTTCGGCGACAAGCTGCGCCTCTTCGAGGAGGCCGTGGAGCGCTACGCAAGCGGACCCGGAGCCGTTGTCGCCGGCGCGATGCTCGAGTCGACCGCCCGCGAGTCCGTCGACCGGCTCCTTAGCGACGCGGCCCGTCTCTACGCCGCCGCCGATCGTCCGCCCGGCTGCCTGATCGTGAACGAGCCCCGCCTGACCGACCGTCGATGCGAGGCCGACGCTGCAATCCTCGGTCGCCTGAGGCGCGGCAAAGCTGACGGCGACATCCCGGCCGACACCGATGTCCAAGCGCTTGCCGCATACATCTGCGCCGTGATAACCGGGATGTCCGCGAGAGCCCGGGACGGCGCCGGGGCCGACGAGCTCGCGGCCGTGGCCCGGACTGCGATACGCGCACTGCCAATCCAGGATTCCCCGTGACGCGGAATCGCCGACGCCGGGACCCGCGCGGCTTGACCGCTCCGCTCCTATTCCTCGCTGTCGTCGCCGAGGGCCTTCGCGAGAAGTCTGCCCAGGTCGGCGCGCTCCTGGCTGTTGAGGCGTCCGAGGACGTCGTCGTCGGCTTGCTGCATTGCGTCTTCGGCCGCAGTCAGGGCAGCCCTTCCTCCTTCGGTGATTTCGACGACGTGTCGGCGGCGATCGACGGGGTCGCGGGCGCGGGTCGCGTGGCCGCGACCCTCGAGGATGTTCAACATCAGGACGAGGTTGTTGGCGTCCATCAGGAGCGCGTCTGCGAGCTCGCGCTGCGACCGGCCACCGGTATCGCGCAGGGAGCTGAGCGCGGTGAACTCCTTCAGGCGCATGCCGAGCAGCTTCTCGTCGACGTTGCGGTACGCCGAGCGTGCCAGGCGGGTGAGCAGCACGACGTCGCCGGTGGGCTTCTTGTCGGTCATACAAGAACAGTATACGCGCAATGATCGTCCCGAACTCAGGATCATCCTGATATAGTGATGATCCATGACTACTATCGAACGCACTCAAGCAGTCTCCGAGCACGCGGATCGACGACGCTGGATCGCTCTCGGGGTTGTCTGCCTCGGACAGCTGATGATGATCCTCGACGGCTCGATCGTGAACGTCGCGCTGCCGCGAATCCAGTCCGACCTGCACGCGAATGCCGCATCGCTCACCTGGATCCTGAACGCCTACCTCGTCAGCTTTGGCAGCTTCCTGCTACTCGGCGGGCGACTCGGCGACTTGCTCGGCCGGACCCGGATGTTCTTCGCCGGAATGACGATCTTCACGCTCGCCTCAGTCGCCTGCGGCCTGGCCAATAGCGCGGCCGCGCTCGACATAGCCCGTTTCGTCCAGGGATTCGGGGCCGCGATCGGCGCCCCGGCGATCCTCGCACTGATCGTCGTCGAGTTCCCCGACCCCGGCGAGCGGGCCCGCACGATGGGCATCTACACATTCGTCAGCGTCGCCGGCGCCTCGATCGGCCTGATCATGGGCGGCGTCCTCACCCAGCTCCTCAGCTGGCACTGGATCTTCTTCGTCAACGCGCCGATCGGCATCCTCGCGCTGCTCGTCGGCCGCAACGTTCTGCCCCGCGACCGCGGACGCGGCCTGCGAGAAGGTGTCGACGTGCTCGGTTCGCTGCTGGCCACGCTCGGCGTGATGCTAGGCATCTACGCGATCGTGACCTCCGACACCCACGGGGTGGCATCGGCCAGCACGATAGCGCCGTTCGGGGTCGCGGTCGTCCTCCTGATCGCGTTCCTGCGCCTCGAGTCGCGGATCGCGCACCCGGTCCTGCCGCCACGGATCCTGCGTCAGCGGACGCTGATCGTCAGCTGCGTAGTGCGGGCGATGATGGTCGTCGGGATGTTCACGTCCTTCTACCTCTGCTCCCTGTACCTCGGAGGCGTTCGCGGGTTGCACCCGATCACGATCGGGCTGGCTTTCCTGCCGCAGACCGTTATCGTCGCGATCTTCTCGCTGCGCGTCACCACCCGTCTGGTCAAGCGCTTCGGCCAACTGCCGGTCATGTTCGCCGGCATGGCGATCCTCGCGCTCGGCCCGCTCGTCCTTGCGATAACCCTCCACGGCGCGACGTCCTACGCGCCGGCTCTGCTGATCGCGTTCCTGCTGATCGGGGTCGGCGGGGGCATGTCGTTCATGACGCTGATGAGCACCGCGCTCGCCGGCATACCCAACGAAGACGCCGGAATCGCATCCGGCCTGATCAACGTCTCACTCCAGATCGGCAGCGCGATCGGCGTTGCACTCCTCGGCACGATCGCTGCCACCCGGACCCGCGCCCTCGAACGTAGCGGCGTCCCGGCTCATGAAGCGCTCGCCGGCGGGTACCGGCTCTCGTTCTGGCTCCTCACGGCCGCCGTCGCCGCCGGACTCGCGATCGCCATCCGATATCTGGGCCGCCCAACGCGCCGCGATGGGCCGTCGCAGCCAGGCAGCGTGCAGCCGATCCGCGTCCGCCAGACGTCCGTCGTCGCGAGGAACTCGACGCCGCGTTCGCCGATCCGCTCCTGACCGGAATCGGTCATCCTCCGCGTGGTCGAGCTACTCCTCGGCGCTCCGATCGTGACGGTCCAAAGCCGCCGTCGCCCTCACCGGTCGGAGCGTACAGGCGACCAACCACGCAATCCGGGCAACTGGAGGCCGCGGGGGTCCTGACGCAGACGACTGTCGGGAAAACGCAACCGTGTCTTCCGAGCAGCGGAGCTCATCAGCGAGTTCACTGTTCTCGAGCGCCAGCCGGCCAGTGCGGGCTGGAACACTCAGACCTCCCCGCCAAGCCGCAAGGTTCCCCACAGGCACGATGGGCTGGAGGGTCACACGCTCGATCCGGTTGGGATGCACGACGTGGATGAACGGGCCAGGCTCCGCGCAGGCGCGGGTGATCGCCCCGAGGTCCCGTCGGCGACTTGCTCGTCCGCCGGGATGCTGTCGTGCCCGGCGAGCGTCACGACCGAGAGGCCGGCCTCTCCTGGTCGCCGCGGAACGGTGATGCGGCCGAGCTTCGGTCGATGAAAAGCGCCGGGAGGCCGTCCGGATGACGGTCAGGCGATGGGACGGCTGGCGACACGGAGCGCGTCCTCGAGCTCGTCGGCCGGGACGCCGTACTCCTGAGCTACGAACTCGAGCGACTCGCCGGCGTGGAACGCTCCGAGAACGTCCTCCAGCCGGTGCTCCTCCGTGGGAGAAGATCGGCTGACCGAAGCCGCGTCGTGGATCCGCGACAACATCGGCAGTGCTGTGCCTCGGCAGGCGGATCAGCTCGGCGTAGCCGTCGCCTGCGAACTGCACACGCTTGAGGTATTCGTCGATCACGCTGGCGAACACGTGCTGACCCTTTCGAACGACGACTAGCTCGCGCGCACTGCGTGCCTCGGGCGTGTCGCGCCGGCCCGCTCGGCGAAGTCGCAGAGCACCTCGGCACCGTCAGTGTAGAGCGATCGCGAGGCGTGCACGTGATCGAGACCAAACGTGTCACGCAGCCGGGCGAGCGCCGGCCGGATCCGCTGGAGGGCGACGCCGGCCTGCCGGATCGGCGCGAGCATCATGCCCTCGGCCAACCCCACGAAAGGGAATCGCCGCGGCGCCGACCGTCTCCGCTCGAATCGCCGCAACGAGTGGATCGCCGCGGACCTCGGAGCGCCCTGGCGGCTTGCGCACGTAACCGTAGGCCCACGTCGCGAACGTCGACGTCGGCACACCCAGATAGCCGGCTGCCTCCGGCACGCTGTACAGCGGTAGCCCGAAGCGGTCGTCTGTGTCCATCGTCGGCGCTGATGTATCCACGACCGCCATTGTCCTCGCCTCCTCCCGCCGCCGTTGCCGTCCAGCTCCCCCCGCCGCCTGCTCGTAAGCGTAGCTCGCTAGGCGACGGCAACCTTCCACGCGTTGATGGCGGTTTGTCACCCGGTGTCCGGCGAGCAACTCCTCCACGCGGGCGCGAACGGCGAAGCGCTCCCTACGATCGACGGGACGTTCTCCGCGCCGAGATCGGTCTCAGCGGTCTGGGCGCTTGGCTCGGCGACGGTCCGTGAGGCGCTCGAGGATCGTCGAGCGTGAGCAGTGCCGGGCCGAACGAACCGGCGCTCGAGGCGGCGCAGGCCGACCGTGCCGGGGGTTGGGGACGCTGATCGTGGGGGAGACGTCGAACGCGCAGCTCGACGCGCTGAACACGCGGGCGCAGGCGATCCAGCGGCCGGAGGGCGAGCTCGCCGTGACCCTCACGCCCGCGGTCCCGTCAAGGAGCTTCTGGCCCGCCTGGAAGGCCTGATTTCCGATGCCGACCGGCAGCGCGCCCTCCATCGCGGTCATGGCTGCGAGCTGTGAAGGACGCGTGGTCACCTCGACGAGCCATCATGGGATTCGCCGATTTGCTGTTGGCGTGAGGCTGCTGAGCAAGCGCCGGCGGCGTCACCGAGTCAGCCGCTACGGCTGGGGGGCCGGCCGCGTTTGGGCATGGGCCCCGCCTGTCGTGGCATCCGGCCAGCGTCGTCGAGGGCACGCCGGAGCAGCATTTCGACGTGAGCGTTGAGGCTGCGGAACTCGTCGGCCGCCCACCGCGCCAGGGCATCGTGCACCGTCGGGTCGATGCGCAGCAGCACCTGCTTGCGCTCGCGGCTCACGAATAGAGCGTCCCGGTGTTGACGACCGGCGAGGCCGGTTGGTCGGCGCAGAGCACGACCAGCAGGTTGCTCACCATCGCCGCCTTGCGCTCGTCGTCGAGCTCGACGACGCCGCGCTCGTCGAGGCGGGCGAGGGCCATCTCGACCATCCCGACAGACCCCTCCACGATCCGAGCGCGCGCCGCCACGACGGCGTCGGCCTGCTGCCGGCGGAGCATCGCCTGGGCGATCTCCGGGGAGTAGGCCAGATGACTGATCCGCACCTCGACGATTTCCACCCCGGCGATCGTGACCCGCTGGGCCACCTCTTGGGCCAGCTCTTCGGCGACGATGTCGACCGAGCCGCGCAACGACGTGCCCTCGCCCGCGGGCTCGTCGTACGGACGGGTGGTCGCGACGTGGCGCAACGCCGACTCGGCCTGGACCTGAACGAAGTTGACGTAGTCATCGACCGCGTACAGCGCCCGTGACGTATCGGCCACCTGCCACACGACGATCGCCGCGATCTCGACCGGGTTGCCGTCAGCGTCGTTGACCTTCAGATGATTGGTCTCGAAGTTCCTCACCCGGATGCTCAGGCTCCGCCGGTCCGCGAGCGGCACGATCCACCACAGGCCGGTACGACGCACCGTCCCCACGTAGCTCCCGAAGAACCGCACGACCTTGGTGTGACCGGGCTGGACGATGACCAGCGACGTGGCGACGAGGGAACCGATCACGATCGGTGCGACGATCCACGCCGAGCCGGCGAGCAGGACGGCGCCGGCGATGCACGCGGCGAGAACAAGCACGCCGGCCCAGCCGGTGATCGCCTGCGCCGGACGCTCGTGGATGTTGACGCGGGTCCCCGTGTGACCGACCGGGGTCGTTTCCGGCTGGCGGTATCGCTGGACGTCGTCGCTCATGATCCCTCCTCGTGGAGTGCCATCTCGAATAGTGATTGCGCGCGGTCGCGGACTCCTGGAAGCATCAGTCACCTCGCGCCGTCGAATTCGTCCTTGCCTTGATCGCACCTGGCAACCACGAGGCGAGGAAGAAGTGCAGTGCCGCCGCCGGCACCAGCAGGAGTTCCCACCAGCCGCTGCGGTGGGAGCCGTACAGAATGGCCGTAAGGATCAGCAGCCAGACCCCGACCCCTACGCGCACGCCGGCAAACAGTCGCGGGTGCGTGTATTCGTACGAGGGCACAAGCTTCATCAGCGAATCGGCATTCATGAGTCCCCCTCGGGAACGTCTTGGAAATTGTTATCTAAATGATATCACTTTTCTCGCTACCGCCCAAGGGTGTGCATCAGATTCCCCGGGACGGGGACGCGGTCCGGCGGCTGCCACACGCCCGCATCGGACGCCGCACGGGCGAGGGGTTCCCGTGGGCATCCGGCTTGGCTGTCACGCTCTGAGGCGTGCCAGGAGCCAAGGTCCGATAAGCCGATGACCCTCTTTCCGCGCGAGGCTCGGGAGGCGGATTCGGTGCCGGATGGCGCAGGGCCTGCGCTGTGGCTCCTCACCGTGGCCGCCGGTGAGGGCGCGCCGCTCACGCAGACTCGCGCCCTCGCGCGTGCGGTCGTCCGCGAGGCGGCAGAGCGTTGGCCGGATTGGTGGGACACCGAGGCCGTTGGTCCTCCCCACCAGGAGGCCGAGCTCGCGCCACTGGAACTGCTGCACGACGGGCTTCGGCGACTTCGGCTGGCGCGGCGTCGTGGCAGCATCCTGCTGGCCACCGTGCGCGGCAAGGCGCTCGCTGCGGACGAGCCGGCGCTGCTGCGGGTTCTCGCGGCAGACTCCGGCGGTGGCGACCTGTTCGGCCAGACGATCGCCGGCATGGTGCTCGAGACGCTCGCACTCGAGGGTGAGTGCGTCCACGATCGATTGAACGCGGCTGCCTGGAGACTCGTCTCACGCGGCGGCTGGCGCGGCCGCCACGGGCAGATGCCGGCCAGAGCGGACATCGACGCCGTGGTCAGCGAGGTTCTGTGGCGCGGGACCGGCTACGGCCTGATCGATCGCGCCTTTCCGAGCGGCCGTCGGAGCGCCGAGTCGTGCCGGTTCGCGCTGACGGGCGCCGGCCGAACCGCCATCGCTCCGGTCGACCCCGACGTTGCACAGCGCGACGTCTGCGTCTTTGACGCCAAGCTCGTCGGCGCCGGCGGCGTCACGGTGCGCTTCGCCGTTGCGGCCCACCAGCACCTGACCGTCGTCCACGATGTCCTGAACGAGGCGTTCGGCTGGGACGACGACCACCTGTACGCATTCTCTGGCTGGATGGCCGCTTCTGTAGTCGTGAGGGCGTCCGGCTCGTGCGGCCGGGGATGTCCGACACCGGCCATCCGACCGCCGACGTTCCCCTGTCCGAGCTCGACCTCCATGTCGGGGCCAAGCTCGCCTATATCTTCGACTTCGGCGACGAGTGGCGGGTGGAGCTGCGCCTCCGCGCGCGAGCCGGAGCCGATCACGGCGCGTATCCGCGCGTCCTCCAGAGCCGTGGGACGGCCCCCCGGCAGTATCCGTCGTCGTTCGGAGAGGATGCCTGACTTCCGCGCCGGCTCCGACCTCTCCTCAGGTTGCCGGACGCACGAGGTCGTTGGGTCCGAGGACGGTCGCTCGCCGGCGAACCTAACGCACGCTTGAGGATGAACCCACGTCTCTAATGGATTGACTAACAAACGTTAGAGACGATAGGGTGCGGTCGTGGATCTCGAGCGATTCCCTGCGACCACATTCGGCGAAGCCAGGCGGACGTTTGGCCGGCACGGGTACGTCGCTTACTTCCCGGCGCAGATCCCGCGACGGCTTGAGCTGACGCCGTCGACGATCAGTTTGCTCGCTGAGGCCGAGTCGTCGCTGGGGCGGCTCTTCGGCGTGGGCCTGTTGCTGCCCGACCCGGAGCTGTTGACCGCCGCCTACGTGCTCCGCGAGGCAGTCTCGTCCACCAGGATCGAGGGCACTCGGTCGACGATGGCCGAGGTGTTGGCGTTCGGCGCCGCCGGCGGAACGCCGAGCGCGGACGTCGAGGAGGTGCTCGACTATGTCGACGCGCTCAAGTGGGGGTTGTCCGAGCTGGACCGTCTGCCGCTCAGCGTTCGCCTGCTGCGAGACATCCACCGCCGCCTTCTCTCGGGCATCCGGGGACGGGAGCGTGGGCCTGGAGACCTGCGCAGGAGCCAGAACTGGATTGGCGGACCCAACTCCACGATCGAGACGGCCAGCTTCGTGCCGCCCCCCGCCGACGAGATCGCCGCGTTGCTGACGGACTGGGAGCGGTTCGCTCACGAGGAGCTCGAGATGCCGGTCCTGATCCAGAACGCGCTGCTCCACGCCCAATTGGAGACGATCCACCCGTTTCTGGACGGCAACGGTCGCCTCGGCCGACTTGTGCTGGTCTTGTTCCTGGTCGCCCGGGGCCGGCTCGGCGCCCCGCTCCTGTACTTGAGCGCGCATCTGGAGCGGGAGCGGACACGGTATTACGAGGCGCTGAGCGCCGTCCGCGAGCGCGGCGACCCTTCGCCATGGCTCGAGCTGTTCCTCTCAGCCGTAGCCGACGAGGCGCAGGACGCGGTATTGCGCGCGGGGCGAATCGTCGCCCTACGAGAGCAGTGCCGACGGGCTGCTGCAACCATGGGCACTGCCAACGGGTCGGCGCTGGTCGACCTGATCTGCGAGAACCCGCTCGTGACGACGCGGGCCGTCGAGATGCGTCTCGGTGTTACCAGGCCGACGGCCTTGCGCCTGCTGCGAGGACTCGAGGACCGTGGGGTGCTGACCGAAGGCGCGACCGGCCCGCGGGGTCAGCGGCGCTATGTGGCCGCGGAGTTGATGGCAGCCGTGACCGACGATCACACGACGAGTCGATGAAACGACCGTATTGATCGAAGACCCGTGCATCGCAGTTGCGCGTCGAGAAGTTCCGCGACCCCAGGTCTACTGCAGCCCACGGCGCACCGACGTGATCTGTTGGGTGTTGAAGCCGAGCCAGTGCATGCGGCCCATATACCGGGCGTGCTCGACCTTCAGGCAGCGGTCCATGACGATGCTCAGGCCGCCTGCCTCTGCGATTCGCGCGCCTTCGTCGTTGATTACTCCGAACTGGCACCAGAGGGCGCCGGCGCCGATCTCAACGGCCTCTTCCGCGATCCCCGGCAGTGCGTCGGGCGCGCGGAAGACGTTGACGATGTCCACCCGCTCGGGGACAGCCGACAGGTTTGGGTGGCTCACCTCTCCGAGGATCTCGGTCTCCCGGGGATTCACCGGGATCACCCGGTATCCATGGCGCTGGAGATAGAAGCCGACGAAGTTGCTCGGGCGCAGGTCGTTTGCCGACAGACCGACGATCGCGATCGTCCGCGCGCGATGGAGCAGGCGCTGGATCGTCAGCGGGTCCTGGTATCGGGCGAGGTCGGTCATCCCGTGCGGGCGAGCCCCTGCTCGAGGTCCCAGATCAGGTCGTCGACGGACTCGATTCCCACCGACAGCCTGATCGTTCCCGGGTTGACCCCCGCCGCCGCGAGCTCGGCGTCGCCCAACTGCCGGTGCGTCGTGCTCGCCGGGTGGATGATCAGGCTCTTCGCATCGCCGACGTTCGCGACATGGGACCACAGCTCCACGTTGCGGATCAGGCTCTGGCCGCCTTCGCGCCCGCCCGCGCAGTCGAACGAGAAGACCGCGCCCGCGCCGTCCGGGAGGTACTTGTCGGCGAGCGGCCGGTACCTGCTGGCCGGCAGGCCTGGGTGGGTCACGTTCGACGCGAGCTCGTGCGCCTCGAGGAACTCCGCGACCGCGCGCGCGTTCTCGACGTGGCGCTCCATCCGCAGCGACAGCGTCTCGAGTCCCTGGAGGAACAGGAACGCATTGAACGGCGAGAGCGTTCCCCCAAGGTCGCGGAGCGTCTCGGCCCGCAGCTTCATCAGGTAGCCGTAGGTCCCGAAGGTCTCGTGGAACTGCAGGCCGTGGTAGGCCGGCGAGGGGTCCGCGATCACCGGGAACCGGCCGTTGGACCAGTCGAACGCGCCGGACTCGACGACCACGCCGCCGATGCTCGTCCCGTGGCCGCCGATGAACTTCGTCGCCGAGTGGACGACGATGTCCGCGCCCCACTCGAGCGGGCGACACAGGTACGGCGTCGCAAACGTGTTGTCCACGATCAGCGGCAGGTCGTGGTCGTGAGCGGCGCCCGCCAGGGCCTCGATGTCGAGGATCTTGCCGGCCGGATTGCCGATCGTCTCGCCGAAGAACGCCTTGGTGTTCGGCGTCACGGCGCGTCGCCACGCATCCAGATCGTCGGGGTCGACCCACGTCAGCCCCACCGACAGCTTGCGCAGCAGATGCTTGAGCTGGTTCACCGTCCCGCCGTAGAGAGCCGACGACGAGACGACGTGGTCGCCTGGCTCGAGCAGCGTGAACAGCGCGGCCGCCTGCGCCGCGATCCCGCTGGCGAAGGCCACCGCCCCGACCCCTGCCTCGAGGTTCGCGACCCGCTCCTCGAAGGCGGCGACCGTCGGGTTCATGATCCGCGAGTAGGTGTTGCCGTACTCCTGAAGGTTGAAGTACGCCGCGGCCGATTCTGGGTCCTCGAAGACGTAGCTCGCCGTCTGGAAGATCGGCACGGCGCGTGCGCCGGTGTTCGGGTCCGGCCGCTGGCCGGCGTGGAGCTGGCGCGTCTCGAACCCGAAGGCGCGCGGCTCCCCGGACTGGTCGTCCCCGCCGGTCATGGCGACACGGTCGGCATCGCCGCAGACCCTCCCGCTCCCTCCTCCAGGAACCGGCGGATGATCTGAGTCTGGCTGGCCTCCTCGAGCAGGAAGCAGTCGTGGCCGTACGGCGCGTCGATCACGTGGAGCTCGACCGGCTTGCCGAGCGCCCGCAGCGCCTGCTCGACATCGCGTAGCCCGGACGGCGGGTAGAGCCAGTCGGAGCTGAAGGAGATCAACAGCGTTCGGGCGCGGAGCGCCTCCACCGCGCGGCCCAGCGAGCCGTCGCCGTGCTCTCGCGCCAGGTCGAAGTAGGTCAGGGCCCGGGACATGTAGATGTAGGTGTTGGCGTCGAAGCGCCTGACGAACGAGTCCGCCTGGTGGCGGAGATAGCTCTCGACCTCGAACTCGGGCTCGGTGATCGTATAACGGACGTCGCAGGCGTTCTGGAGCCGCCGGCCGAACTTGTCGCCGAGCGCGGCGGCCGACAGGTAGGTGATGTGGCCGATCATCCGCGCCACACCCATGCCGGCGTCCGGCGCGTCGTCGGTGGCGTGGTAGCGGCCGCCCTGCCAGGCCGGGTCGCGCATGATCGCTTCCCGGGCGATCGCGTTCCACGCCACGCCCTGCGGGTGGAGGGCATGCGTGCTGGCGATCGCCACGATCGCGTCGACCTGGTCGGGGAACATGACCGCCCACAGGAGCGCCTGCATCCCGCCGAGCGAGCCGCCGGCCACCGCGGCGACCCGCTCGATGCCGAGCAAGTCGAGGAACGCGCGCTCGGTCCTCACCATGTCCGCGACGGTGATCACCGGGAAGTCCGGCCCGTAGGGCACCCCCGTCGCCGGGTCGGGCGACGATGGTCCCGTCGTCCCCCGGCACCCGCCGAGCAGGTTCGTGGAGATGACGAAGTACCGGTCGGTGTCGAATGCCTTGCCCGGGCCGATCATCCCGTCCCACCAGCCGAGGCCCTTGCCGGCCTCGCCGTCACGATCGTCCGCGCCGAATCCGTCACGCGTGCTCAGCCCCGCCGCCTCCCTCGAGGAGCCGGCGGCATGCGCGTCGCCGCTGAGCGCATGGCAGACCAGGATCGCGTTGTCGCGCCGCGGCGAGAGCTCGCCGTAGGTCTCGTACGCGACGCGGACCGGGTGAAGGTCTCGCCCGCAGTCGAGCCGTACCGGCTCCGGCAGGTCGACGTAACGCGTCTCCACCGTTCCGACCGATCCAGCCGACATTGGCCTGGGTGTGGTCATCGCTTCTTTCTGTAATCTCCATATACCCGATCCACAAACGTACATTACGACAGAAGAGGTGTTCGAAACTATGCCGACGGCCGTCGACAACGGAGTAAACGTCCAGGCCCTGCTCGACGCGCGCGATGCGCTGGCAGGCGCACCGGAGGCCGCTCAGTTCAGCTGGCGGGCGACGTCGAAGTGGCAGAACGGCGTGCACAGCACGACGACGATCCAGAACTTCTTCGGCCTCGGCGAGGAGCAGAGCCACAAGACGGAGACCGTCTTCGACGCGGACCATCCGGCGGTGTTCGCGGCCGAGGACAACGGGATCACGCCGATCGAGTACCTCCTCGTCGGGCTGTCGAGCTGCCTGATCGGAGGCGTCGCGTCCGTCGCGCAGAACCGCGGGATCCAGCTGCGATCCGTCGAGGCGACGGTCGAGGGCAGCCACGACATCCGCGGGATCCTTGGCGACACCGACGTCCGCAACGGCTACAACGACATCAAGGTCAACTTCAAGATCGACGCGGATGCCTCCGAACAGGAGATCGAGGCGTTGGTCGCCCAGTCGCAGAAGCGCTCCGCGGTGTTCGACGCGCTCACCAACCCGACCGAGGTCACGGTCACCGTCGCCTGAGGCCGCGCCATCGAGCGTTTTACAGCCGTCGTCATCGGCGCCGGCCACGCCGGCCTCGCCGCCAGCCACTTCCTCAGTCAGCGGTCGCTCGACCACGTCGTGGTCGAGCGCGGCGAGCCGGCGAACTCATGGCGGCACGAGCGCTGGGACTCCCTGCGGCTGCTGACGCCCAACTGGCAGAGCCGGCTGCCCGCGGGCGTCGGTTATGAGGGCGACGACCCCGACGGCTACATGACGGCCACCGATGTCGTCGAGCTGATCGAGCGGTTCGCGTCGAGGACCCGCGCGCCGGTCCGGGCGCAGTGCAACGTGACGTCGGTCCGGCACGCCGACGACGGCTATCTGGTGACCACGAGCCAGGGGGAAGTCCGGGCCCGCGCGGTGGTGTTAGCGAGCGGAGCCTGCAACCGGCCGGTGGTGGCGGGCTTCGCCGACGCCATACCCGAGACCGTCCAGCAACTGACGCCGTTCGCCTATCGCAACCCCGACCAGCTCCCCGCCGGCGGGGTGCTCGTCGTGGGGGCGTCGGCGACGGGCGTGCAGCTCGCGGCCGAGCTTCAGCGCTCCGGACGCCCGGTCACCCTGTCGGTGGGAGAGCACGTACGGCTGCCGCGGACCTATCGCGGCCGCGACGTCATGTGGTGGATGGACGCGTCAGGCGTCTGGGACCAGCGCCACGACGAGGTCGAGGACCTCACACGAGCGCGGCGTCTGCCCTCGCCCCAACTCGTTGGGACCCCTCAGCGGGCGACGCTCGACCTCAACGTGCTGAGTGCGATGGGGGTCGAGCTGGTCGGTCGCTGGGGATCGGTCCGCGACGGCCAGGCGCTGTTCTCGGGCGGCCTGCGCAACGTCTTCGCACTCGCGGATCTGAAGCTGCGGCGGCTGCTCGACGGGTTCGACGAGTGGGCTCGGGGCGCGTGTCTGGATCAGGAGCTCGACCCGCCCGAGCGGTCCGCTCCGACCGAGGTGCCCCGCTCGCCGCGGTGGCGGATCGACCTCCGTGGCGAGGAGATCCGCACCGTGGTGTGGGCAACCGGCTTCCGGCCGGACTACCGGTGGCTCGACGTGCCCGTCCTCGACGCGAAGGGCCACCTCCGCCACGACGGCGGCGTCGTCGAGAGCCCGGGCCTCTACGCCCTGGGCCTCCCCGTGTTGCGGCGGCGCAAGTCCACGTTCATCTACGGCATCGAGGACGATGCGCGCGAGGTCATCGACGACCTCGACGGGTACCTCGCGGGTCGGAGGCCGGCCCAGCTCCGCGGCGACCCGACGTGCGCCTGACGATGGGCTCACGTCTCTGACGGATCGCCGGGGACGCCAGCCACGAGTTCCGTATGACCCGGAGCGTCCCGGTCCCCTACTCGCGGCCTTGGGATCGGGTCACCGCACCCCCACAGTACCCGCGGATCGAAGAGGGCTGAGCCGCCCTTTGGTTGCGACGAGCCGGGCCGGCTGTCAGCTCGACGACCGCCGGAGGTCGGCGACGAGGTCGTCGATCACCAGCTCCTCTGGGAAGCTGCTCGACCACACCCTGACGGCCTGCTCCAGCGTCGGCGGCCACGGCGAGGGGACCCCGCGTCCGTGGCTGACCAGCGCCTCGCGCAGCGCGTCTGAGTCAAAGCGCCACGGCACGGCGCCGTAGCGAAGCTCCAGGTCGCGGAGGATCTGGACGCCCGCGTCGTCGAAGTCACCGTGATGGCGGATGCGCGCGCCCGCGCCGTCCAGGGACGACAACAGGAGGCGCACCGCGTCCGACGGGCGGCCGCCCGTGCAGATCACGGGTGGGCAATCGGTGCCGAGCGCCTGCTCGGCCCCCAGCAGGATCGCCGGGTTCTCGCACGTGAAGCAGTCGACGCCCCGCGGCCACTTCAGCTCGCCCGCGCTCAGCTGGCCGTGGGTGAGGATCACCGCGGTTCCCCTCAGGAGCCTCACTCCCTCGGCGAGCGCGCCGTCCCCGAGCAGCGGAAGGTTCAGGGCGGCTACGTTCGACGAGATCGAGTCGACCTGGACGTTCCACGCGGCCCAGACCGCTCGCGGCGGCGTGCCACTCTCGAGGCCGGCGTCTGCGGCGAGCAGCGCGACGACCAGGGAGTGCAGGACGGTTCCCGGGTCGAGCGCGTGCGGGTCGTCGTCGATCAGCCGGGCCGCGAGGACCGACCGCTGGACCGGCGTCTGGGCGGGGGCGCCGACTGGGGCGGGCGTCTGGGCGGGCAGCGCGTCAACTGGGGCGGGCGTCCGGGCGGGCAGCGCGTCAACTGGGGCGGGCGTCTGGGCGGGCAGCGCGTCAACTGGAGCGGACGTCCGGGCGGGCAGCGCGTCAACCACCGCGAGCGCCCGCTCGATGACAGGCCGCAGCGCTGGGCTGACGCGCCCCTGCCGCGCGGCGTCGCCCAGCCACGCACCGATCGCCGGCCGCGCCCGACTTGTCGGATGGTCGAGCAGCCACTCGTGGAACCCCTCCCGCGCACGGTGAGCGGCCGCCCGCTCGGCCGGGCGGTCGCGGAGCGCTCCGTCGCCGACGGCCTCGTAGGCTTCCCGCGGGTCGATCCCGATCTGCCGCAGACCGGCTTCGAGCGCCGAGACCGAGAACCGTCGCGTCGTCGCCGGCAGCACGGCCTTCTTCGGCGACAGCAGGCCGTCGAGCGCCAGGGCCTCGGCGTCGGACAGGTTCTCCAGGGTGAAGCTCGCGTCTCCCGACGCGCCGCGGCGCTCACGGCGATCCCGGGCGAGGACGAGCGTCCGGTGCAGCGCCGGGTCCAGCGGCACGTCCCCGATCAGAGCAGCAGCTCCGCCTGTTCGAGCTCCCGCAGGACGTCCCCGTCCCACAGGAACGGGATCGCGTGCACGCCGAACGTCCCGTTCTCCCGGTGGAGCTGGTAGATCGACAGCTGCGGGACAGACCGATACGTCCCCCACAGCTCGTGGGACGTCATCACGACGTCGAGGTCGAAGGCGACAGTCGCAGCGAGGACCCGTTCGCGCGTCTCGTCGTCGATCCCGCTCAGCGCCTCGTCGAGCATGATCAGCCGCGGCGCCGGCGTGTCCCCGTACAGCGCGGCCGCCGCCGCGAACAGCGGCAGATGGATCAGCACCGACTGCTCCCCGCCGGACCCGACAGCGTGGCGCCGCTTCGTCAAGCGGACTCGGCCGGCGTCGCTGCGCTCGTAGAGACCGAACGCGAACCACCGCCGGTAGTCGAACGCGTCCATCAGCGTGTCGGCCATCGGCCGCGGCGCCTGCCCCGCCTGGTGGTCGCGCCGGGCTCGCTCGATCTGACCGCGGAAGAACGCGACAAGATCCTCGCGCGCCTCGCCCTGGACCCGCCGAACGTCGCGCCGGACTAGAGCCAACGCCGTCTTCTGCGTCCCCTCGTCGCCGTCCAGTGGCTGCCAGTCGAGCTCGACGATCCGCCCGGCCGCGGTCGGGCTGCGACCGAGCACCCGGTTCATCTGATCGACGCGCCCGCGCACCTCGTGGATCCGCTGGCGCAGGTGATCGGCGATCTCCTCGACCAGGGCATCGTTGAACACGCGCCGCTCCTCTGCCGTGAGGATCTGCTCGCGGTCGGCGATCTCCGTCTCGAGACCGTCGAGCGCCTCCGACAGCGTTTGCTCGCCGCCGCCCTCGGTGATCGTGACGAGCTGAAGCCCGTCCTCGCCGCGGCTGATGTACGCGCCCATGTCGGCCTCGGCGAGCTCCCGGTCGAGCAGCTGGATCGCCCTTTGCACCTCGACGGCCAGCTCGGCCGACGAGCTGCGCACCGACAGCAGCTCGGCCGGCAGCCCCCGGGCCACGTCGAGCGCCCTGGTGACCGTCCACGTGCCGGCCCGCTCGATGTCCTCGGGAACCCGCTCGCCCAGTACGAGGCGCAGGATCCCGACGCCACCGAGGTGAGAGAAATCGGCGCACGCGTGCTCGCGCGCGCCGCGCGACCGGTCGTGCTCGCCTGTCGCGCTCGTCACGTCGCGTTCGAGACCTGCGGCCTTGACCAGGGCATCCTGCGCCGCGGCTGCCGCCTGACGGGCCGCGTCGCGACCGCCGCGCAGCTCGGCCCCGATCTCCGCATGACGCCGGCGAAGCTCCTCGCCGGTCGAGCCGAGCGCTTCCTCGCGCGCCGCGTGCTCGGCCGCCAGACGCTCGGCCTCGGCCTGCTGGTCGCGAGCACGGCGATCGCGGTCCTCGGCCGCCGCCGAGGCGCTCGTCAGCCGGGCGGCCAGGCTACTCGCCGTCTCCGCCTGGCTGGCGGCCTGCGTCCACGCGTGGGCCACGGCCGAGACGACGCCGCCGAGCTCCGCGCTCGCCTGGCGCATCCGGTCGAGGACCTGCTCGTCGGCGCGCGGCGGCAGACCGTGGTTGGCCGCGTGCTCGCGGCGCGCGGCGTCCGCTGCGACCTCGGCGTCGGCGGCCTCGCGCGCTTGGGCCACCGCACGGTCGTGCTCTCGCGAGGCCTGCGCCTCCTGGTGGGCGAGGACGCGCGCCGCGTCGATCGCGGCCGGGATCGCATCGCTGGTCGGCAGCGTTGCCAGCTCCTCGTCGAGCACCGAGCGACGCCGGTCGATCCCCGCGATCTCCGCTTCAAACTCGGCGATCTCTGCGTCTAGCCGAGCGATCTCCTCGCGGAGCTCCGCCGTGCGGCGCGCACGCCGTGCCTCGCGGGCGGCGGCGCCGACGTGCTCCGCCTCGGGCTTGGCCCCGCGACCCGCGAGCGGGCCGAGCGCGAAGCGTCCGTCGAGGTCCACCCACGGACCCGAGTCCCGCGCGCCGAGGCCGATCCCGGCCAGCAATCGCGCCACCGCATCGCTCCCCACTGGGCCGTCGCCGACCGGGACGAGCGCGTCCGACAGCGTTGCGCCGTCGATCGGTCCTGCGCCGACGATCACGACATCGGCCACGGCGGGATCCTCGATCGTCCCGCTCGGCGTGACCCACGCGTCCAGCAGGCCCGAGGCCTCCAGCGCCCCCTCGAGCGCCGCCCGATCGCCCGGCCGGACGGCGGCCTGGAAGTCGACCAGCCGCCAAAGCGGCGCACCCGCCCGGGCCGCGCGGTCCCCGCGGGCCCACGCAGGTCCCGCTGGGCCCTCCTCCCGCAGGTCCGATAGATGCCCGATCTCCGACTCCGCCCGCTCGATCGCCTCGCCCGCCAGCCGCCCGGACGTGGCCAGAGATGACCGATTGTCGGCCAGCGCCGTCCGCGCACGGTCGACGCGCGGCACAAGCGCCGGGGACGGGTCGCGTCCCGCGTGGACGAGCTCGAGCGCCCCGTCGGCCGAGTCATCGTCGAGACTGAGCTCGACCAGGGCCGCGCGCCAGTCGACGAAGCTCGCCGTCACGCCCGCCCTCAGCTCCTCGAGCTCCTCCTCGCACGCGGCCCGCCGGCGGGCCGTCTGGTCCACGCGCTCGGCACGCTCGCGCTCCTGCTCGCGTGCCCGCCCGGCCTCCTCGGAAGCCCGCTCGGCCTCGCGGAGGAGCGCTCGGTGCCGGTGGAGGACGTCGCGCCAGTCGCCCGCCACGCCGCGGGCCATCTCGCCCCACGCCTTCGGCGGGAAGGTCCCGTCGCGGAGGCGCTCGGCGGCGAGGCGATCCTCCTGCGCCAGGCCGGCGTGGTCGGCGAG
Source organism: Solirubrobacteraceae bacterium (assembly GCA_035553395.1). Lineage (GTDB taxonomy): Bacteria > Actinomycetota > Thermoleophilia > Solirubrobacterales > Solirubrobacteraceae > Palsa-513. The sequence goes on from DASZKP010000092.1 coordinate 22,672, forward strand.
CGTCAGCGCCCGGGTCAGCTCATGCTCGGCCCGTGCGTGCTCCTCGACCGCCGCCGCGCGGGCCGTGATCAGCTCGGCCTCGAGCGCGCTCGCCGCCGACGCGGCGTCGTCGGCGTGGTCGCGCGCCGCCCGGGCCGCCGCTCGCTGGGCCTCGACCCCCCCTCGGAGGGCCTCGACCTCGGCCACCGACGACCATGACGCCGAGCTGATGATCGCGTGCTCCTCCGCCGACAGGCGCGCGATGTCCGCCTCGGCGCCATCCCGACGCGCGACCGCGGCCTGCGCCCGCTCTCGCGTGTCCTCGAGCGCCGCGCTCACCTCGCGGACGACCTCGGCCGCGCTCTCGAGCGCGGTCTGCGACTGACGCACGGCATCGGCCCGCTCGCGTACCACGGCCCGCGTGTACGCACCGTACGTCCGCTGGTGAAACCGCCGTGCCCGCTCGCGGACGTCACGCAGGCGGGCCAGGCCGTGCTCGAGCGTCTCGATCTGCTCGAGCCCGCCGGCGAGCCGTCGCATCAGGCTCTCGTCGATCTGCGGCAGCCCGGCCGACAGCTGCCGTGCCACCCCGTCCGGGTCGAGCGTCTTCGACAGGTGGGGCCGGCGCAGGTCGAGCATCAGCCGAAGCATCGTCTGGTACTGCTCGTCGCTCGCGAAGCCGAACAGCAGCTCGCGGAGCCGCACGCGGTAGTCGCGCGGCCCGTCCAGCACCTCGCCATCGTCGCCCAGGCGCGCGGCGAGCTCCGCCTTGCCGATCGGCTCGTCGCTGCGCATCAGGTCGAGGTCCGTGCCCACCGACCTGTTGCGGACGATGAAATGCCACCGCGTGACCTGCGGGAGCCCCCGATGGCCCCGCATCCCGATCCCCGCGGTCAGCCGCTGGCTTGCGCCGTTCTCGTCGATGCGCTCGAACTCCAGCCACACGTATCCGATCCGCTGCTCCTGGTCGACGCAGCCGACCAGGTTCCACTTCATGTCCTTGGACCCGGACGCGAACGGGTCGAGTTTGCGCGGGTGGATGTCGCCGTCCAGGCAGAAGGGGAGCAGCAGCTCGAGCGCCTTGGTCTTGCCCGACGTGTTGTGACCGCGCAGCAGCAGCCGCCCGCCGGCGAAGTCGAAGGTCTGGTCGGCGTACTCGTAGAGGTTGATGATCCCCGCCCGGCGGGGACGCCACCGGCGCGCGTCGGCGCTCATCGCGGCGTCCCCCCGCCGCGGACCGTCGGCGATCGGAAGCGCGCCGCGAGTGGGGTGGGGGCGAGTCCGCCCGCGTCGGTTCGGCGCACCAGCCCGACGTCGGCGAGCACCTTCGTGGCCGCCTCGGTCACTGCGCTCACCCCCACGGGGTCGCTCGCTTCTCGCCCCCAGTGCGCGCCGTGCGCGGCGATCAGGTCGTGGACGGCGTCGCGCACCGCCTCGCCACTGAGGCTGTCACCCGGTGGTGTCGCGGCGAGCACGTCGCACAGCAGCAGCGCGACCTGCTTGACCGTCGCGTTGGTCGGGAACGGAACGTCGGTGAACGAGCGGTCGGGGACGACCAGCGCGCTGCCCTCGGCGCGTCGCTCCACCTGATAGCCGGTCGCCGCGCCCACGGCTCGCTCGACCCGCGCCCGCTGACCGACGAAGTAGGCGCGGTCGGCGTCGTCGAGATCCTCGAGCAGGAGCACGGGATCCTCGGTGAGCCGCCGCGCGAGGCGCTCGAAGCGCGCGCGGTTCTCCCCCTCCGGGGTCGGCGGATAACGTGACGACTCGTCGAGCAGCACCTCGAGCGAGTCGGCATCGAGCGTTCGGCCCGGGTCGCGCACGAGCATCGCCAGGCGCCGACGGTCGATCGTGAACAGCGCCTCGTCGTCGCCCTGCTCCCGGCGCGAGTAGCTCTCGTGCGACCCGGACGTGTGCTCGAGCACCCCCCACCCGCAGAGGACCTCGAGTCCGTCGGCGAACGCCGCACGCTCGCGGCGCTCGCGGAAGTCCACGGTGATCGGTGGATCGACGTCCGCGCCCGTCCGCTCGACCTCTCGCCCGAGGTCGGCGAGCGCGATCTGCCGACCACCGCGCTCGAGCGACGCGAGCGTGAGCAGCAGCAGCAGACATCCTCGATCATCCAGCGCCGGCCACTCGTCGACCGCCCGCCGGCGACCGCTGACGGACGTCGGCGGCACGCGGATCGGGCGTCGCAGCCCGTCCGCCGTCGGCGGGCCGGCTGCGCGCGCGGCGGTGCTGCCGACCTCCAGCTGATATCCGAAAGTGGACTGGAGGATGCCGGCGATGTCTCGCTCGTGGCGCCGGACGAGCGCGTAGTCGGGATCGCCCGCGTCGAGCAGGGGCGCGCTCAGCAGGGCTCGCAGCGCCCGCGTGCGCTCTTCGCGCGCGTCGATCTCGGCCGCGGTCACCGTTCCAGCACCTCGAGCCGAAAGTCGGGGAGGTCGAGCGTCCCGTGGGGAGCCCGGATCCGCGCTCGCTCGCGCAGCGGATCGTTCGGCGCGCGCAGCACGATCGTCACGCGTCCGTCGGTCGAGCTCGCCCGGCGCAGGCCGTCGGGTCCCGCGGGCGCCTCGTACGCGCGTCCGACCCACGCAAGCAGGTGACGGAACTCGTGCGTATCCACCGACTCGAGGCTCGACAGCGCGATCGGACCCCGCGCCCGCATGCGCGTGAGCAGGTCGTCGAGCTCTTGGCGCTCCAGCCGCCGGCGCTCGTGCCACCGTCGTCGGCCCTCGCTCAGGTCGACGACCTTCGCTCCCCGCCCGGTTCCCGGCGTGCGGGCGCCGGGTGTGCGGAGGTGAGCCACCACCGCGGCCGGCGGAGCCGCCCGCCAGGAGACTCGCCCCGCGTCGACGATCTGATCGGACTCGGGGTCCGGCACACCGACGTGGCGTGGCGTGCGCAGGCCGAACGCCGCCCGCAGCCACGCCGACGGTTCCCCCGGGGGTGCGGTCGCGACCAGCCCGGCGAGGTGCAGCAGGACCCCGGCACGGTCGACCCGCACCGACCGCCGCTCGATCAGGCGCTCGGCGATCGCGAGCACTGCGCGCACCGCGTCGACGACCTGGTCGTTCAGCGTTCGCCACGGCGATCCCGAGCGGTCGTCCCCGACGAACCACGCCTGGAGCCCGCTCCAGCGCCCGCTCAGCTCGTCGCGCCGGCGCCGCTGCTGCTGGGCGATCGTGGCTCCCCCGGGCAGTGAGACGAAGCTCTCCGCGGCGACGATCCGCTCGACGAGGCCATCGACGCCCGCGCGGTCGATCTTCTCGATCAGCTTGAGGATCTCCGCCGAGTGGGTCCGGCGACTCTGCCTGAAGCCCTGCAGGTGCTCAAGCAGCGCGCCCTTGCCCCGCTCGAACTCCTCCTCGCCGACCCGCTCGACGGTCCGCATCAGCTCCCCGAGCGAGCGCATGAAGGTCAGGGCCCCCGCGTGCAGGGCTTCGACCTCGGCCAGCAGTCGCTCGAGCAGCTCCCGCAGGCGGGTTCCGTCGGGTTCCTCGGCTTCGAGCTCGCCGTCGAGTCGCGCGAGGGCATCGCGGATCGCCGGCAGCCGCGACGTGTCGAGGCGGCCGATCTCCTCGCCCAGATCGTCGAGCTGCGCCAGCAGATCCTCCGTGAGGCGCCCCGCCGGGGCGAGGTCGTACGTGTAGCGGTTGCGGCGCCACTCCGCCGCTGACGACGCGAGCGCCGCGTCGTGGTCGCGACTTACCGCGCCCCACCGGCTGAGCGTGTCGAGCCGCTCCTCGACCACGGACTGCGCGATCGGGAGCTCGTAGCGCTCCCGCAGACGATCACCGACCTGCGCCGGGCGCAGGCGCAGCCCAAAGGCCTGGTGCTCGAGGTAGAGCACGCGCATGATGCGCCGGTACGTCTCCGCCTCGTCGGCGATCGCGTAGCGCAGCACCTGATGCGCGCCGAGGCGATCCTCGCCTGCCGGCGCGCCGCTGCTCGATACGGCGATCGGCGCGCCGCCCTGATCGTCCAGCACGCCGGCGAGCTCGAGGGAGGCGCTCAGGAGTCCGGAAGAGAGCTCAACGCGCATTGCGGTCTCCGGACCGATCGGGAAGCGGCTCCGCATCGACGAGGCCCGAGGCCTTCATGCTCCGGATCGCGCGGGGTGCCGGCGCGGTGCGCGTGAGCCGGTCGGCCGCCGCGCGGGCGTTGGGCGGGAGCTCGAGCACCTGCTCGGCGAGCCCGACGATCTCGCGCTGCTGGGCCACGGACAGCCGCAGGGACTGCGGCTCCCGATTGCGGCGACGCTCGACCGCAGGGACATGGCCGGTCGCGGCGGCCTCGGCCAGGACTCGAGTAGCGATTTCAAGCAGCTCGGCGAGCGCGTAGTCGTCCGTGGGCAGGGCGATCCACCGGTAGCGCGCCGTCGCGACCACCTCCGTCGAGAGGTCGTGCGCCAGGACGGGATCGTGAACAGCCCGCAGCATCGTTGCCATCAGGGTCCCCAGCCATCGTCGGGCGAGTTCCTCGAAGCTTGAGCCGGTTGCTGGATCGGGCATCCTCGCGTCACGATGGCGCACGTCCCGGACGGATCGTGTTCTGCCCGCTCAGAGGGGATTCGGACGATTCGCTGCCGAGGGAGGGTCGCGCCGGCCACCTCGCCCGTGCCGATCAGGGGAGGGCAGGCGACGTCCTCGGACGGGTGGCCCGTGCGTCCATGGATTGACCTGGCGGAGGCGGAGCGGTTCGTTGGAGTTCCCGCCGGCGAGGCCCGGCGCCGGGGCCGGGGCGGGGCCGGGGCCGGGGAGCAATTTGCTGACCAGCGTCCGGACCTGAGCGTTAGGTGATCGATACCTGTGTCCAGCGAGTGCGAACACCGTTCGGATACGAACACCGTTCGGATACGAACACCGTTCGTGTGATTGGGAGCAGGACAACGTTCTCGAGGGGGCCGGTTGTCAAGGCCGGTCGCGTGGCGCTCGAAGCAATCGCGAGCCCCCAAAACCGACACGCAGGACCAACGGCCTGCGATCACTGCCCGTGATCGATGTGGATCTGGGGGTCTCCCTGCGGGGGAGGACCCGTCGGCGCGCGCAGCTAAGCGGGATGATCGATCGGGTGTTCGAGCTCGGCTGCCGCTCGCCTGGAAGCGAGGTCTGGGATCAACCCCAGGCGGCGAGCCTCATCCTGAAGCGCGGACGGCAGGGTGCGCGCGTCGACGAGAAAACCGTTGAGTTCGACGATCCAGGCCATTGGGTGCTGCTCGAGCATCGCCAGCCGGGTCAGGCCCGGTTCGAAGGCTCCGAGGTTGAGCGTCTTGCGGATCAGAGCGGCTTTGTTGGCCATCGTGCTCTTGGCGACCCCGAAATACCCGGCGAGTTCATCGGTGGTGAGGTGCGGACGTCCGGCCGGGTCGAAGAGGAAGTTGAGTTGTCCGACCGCGTAGAGCGCGCCCGCTGCCCAGATCCGTGTGTCGCCGCGGACGAGCGGTGACGGCCGCTTGCGCGCCATCCTCGCGACGAGCTCGCGGCAGAGTTCGGCGTATTCGGCGTCGAGGCCCTCGATGCATGCCGCGTCGGTTATCTCAAGGATCTCCACCACGCGACCGCGAAGGGCCATCGGGACCTTCAACTTCGAAAGCGTCTTGTCGTCGGTCGCGGGCAAGGAGCGAATCATCCCGCCACCGTCGGACGGCGAGCCGACTGGCGTCAGCTCCGGACCGGCGCGACGGGCGGGCTCGTCGGCGGCCCGACGCGGTCGTCTCGCTCAGGGGGGACGACGTCGGCGTGACGGTGTCCCTCGAGTGCGTTCGACGATCTCGCGGGCGTCTCTACCCTGACTCGCCGTGCATCGGCGCCGCCGGCGTCGGCCCGCAGCATTTCTTGTACTTGCGCCCGGACCCGCACCAGCATGATTCGTTGCGGCCGGGTGGCCACGAGATCACGTCGCCGTCCCGCAGCCGCTCGGCCGCATAGGCTGCCCGGCCGTTCTCCGGATCCACTTCGTTCTCCTCACACCACGCGACGTAGTCGTCGACGACGATCGGGGCCACCGCGCGCACGATCACGCCGTGCTGGCGCATCCACTTGATGTGGCCGTCCATGCGCCCCGAGTAGACCGTGTGCGGCACGTCCGACCAGATCTCCGTCAGATCGGGCCAACGCTCGAGCGCGGCTTCGTACTCGCCGGACGGAAACCACGAGATGGCCAGCGCAGTCCCGCTGCCAGGAGCGCCCGGGGGCGGATCGGCGTCGGCGGCGCGCTGCCGGGCTTCGATCGCTTCGAGCAGGGCTGACCGGCCGTCCGGCGGCTTCGGGTCGCTCCACGTCGCGAGGAACGGCTCGACCCGCTGCTCGAGCTCATCGTGCTCGAGCCCGAGCCTCTCGAGGCACCGCCGGCGCATGTCGGAGAGCTGGGCGACGAGCCCTTCGGGATCGCCGCTCTCGATCGCGACAACTATGCCCCGGCCGAGCCAGGCGACCGCGAGCTCGTCTTCGCCTGCCTCGCTGTAGGAGAGGCCGGCGGCGTTGTAGAGCCAGACATCACCGGGCATCTCCTCGCGCAGCGTCGCCCAGATCGCCGCCGCCTGCTCGGCTCGCCCGGCGCGCAGATGGAACTCGGCGATGTCGGACCGCGCGTCCGGCGCACTGCGCCAGCCGTGCTCGATCGCGAGCTCCATCGCGGCGATCGCGTCATCCTGGCGGCCCGCGCGGTCGAATTCTCGGGCGAGCTCACCGTAGCCCTCGCGCAGATCGAACTCGTGCTCCTCGGGATCGGCTGCCCGGGTGTCGAGGATGCTGCGGGCTCGGTCGAGCTGTCCGGCTTCCATCGCCTTGTCGAAGTCCACATCGACGTCCTATCCAACGAGCCGCCCCGTCATTCCCCGAGAAGGCGGAAATTGCGAGTTCCCGCGTCCCACTCGAATGTCTGTCGGCCGTGCTCGTCGTTACAGACTCCGGCCTGGTCCCCCCGACCGACCCTTCGTCGTCGGCCGGGCCGGCAGAACCCCACGAGGATCGGCGACCAGGTCGTGACCTCATTCCTGGATCGCGATGCCCCGTCGGCCGGAAGTCATCCAACCCCCGGCGCCCCGCCCCGACCCGACCCGCCCCGACCCCGCCCGGCCCGCCCCGACCCCGCCCGGCCCGCCCCGACCCGGCCCGCCTGGGCCCGCGCGTCCGTCGGCGCTGTGGGTTGGTTCCCGCCTCACCCGGGTAATCAGCTCCACGCCCCGCCGCGTCATCGGACCACGACCGCGGCGAGGTGCGCGGGAGGGGTCAGTCACAACTATGCAACAACGCCGGGCGATCCGACGCCCAAGATGTACGGAGATCCACGTTGGCCAATACCACGATCATCGACGGCCAGCCCGCCGGTCCCGCGGGATCAGGCGGCGGCTGTGAACCGACCGAGCTCGTCGAGGTCACCGAGCACGACACCCAGCGGCTGCTCGCGATCCTCCTCGGCGGCCCGGACTCGCCGGTGACCTGGCGGCGCGCGCAGATCCTGACGCTCGCCGTCCAGCGGATCTCCACGGCCGCGATCGCCGCGATCGTCGGCGTCGATTCTGGCGACGTGTGGTCGGTGATCGAGAACTTCAACCGGGAAGGGTTCGACTCGCTGCGTCCCGCCTGGACCGACCCGCAGGCCATCTGACGAGCGCACTCCCGGCCTCCCTTCGAGCGCTGGCCGCCCACACCCCAAGTCGGTAAGCCTTCCACCGCAGGCCGGCTCCGCCAGTCCGCCGCGGCCCGACCAGTCACGCCGACACCCCGCAGCGGCCCGAACCAGTCTCGCCGACACCCCGCAGCGGCCGCCGCCGGCGGCCCAGCCACGTGGCATAATGACCTGCGGACACGCGGCACCTACCTGCATGCAGTGGCACTCCGTGGGCGGGATGCCGACGATCGGCAATGACGCGGCCATTGCCCGCCCCCGGGGGACCCACCGCCAGTGATTGGCAAATACGTCGGGTATGTCCAGCGCCACGATGGCCTCTACGACTTCCTGGCCTCGGTCATCCACGACCAGCTGGGGATCCGCGAGGCACACCCGGCCTTTCGCGTGTTCCGGCTGGTCGGCAGCAACGAGGTCTACGCGTACGAGGAGAAGGCCAGTCGGGCCCGCGTGATCTGCAAGTTCTACGGAACCCGGTTCGGCTGGGATCGCGACAAGGCGGCGGCGACGGCCCTGCGGGAGCTCAGGAGCCTCGAGACGCTCCGCGGGTACGGTCTCACCGGGTCCCCTCACCACGTGATTCGACCGTTGGGTTTCAACCGCGACATCAACAGCGCCCTCGCGCTCGAGTTCTATCCGGGGGAACAGTTCAGCCACGCGATCGGCCGGTCGATCTTCCAGCGCGACGACGCTCACCTGTTCTGGCGCCTGAAAGCGCTTGCGTACTTCCTGGCGACACTCCACAACCGGACCGTCGACGGTGCCGGCGTGGCGTTCGACCTCGACTGCAACTACTTCGACTCGATCGTCGGCCGCCTCCGACACGTCCACAAGGTCGGGCAGTGGGACGTCGACGAGCTGCACTGGCTGCGCGACCGCTGGCGCGATCGCCCGCGGATGTGGGAGGACCAGCAGGTCTGGCTCCACGGCGACGCCACGCCGGCCAACTTCCTCTTCGGGCACGGGCTCGACGTCGCCGCGATCGACCTTGAGCGGATGAAGCGCGGCGACCGGATGTTCGATGTCGGCCGGGTCGCCGGCGAGCTCCAGCACGCCTTCATGGCCGCCACCGGCGACCGGCGTCGAGCCGAGCCGTTCATCGGCCACTTCCTCTGGGAGTACAGCTGCCACTTCCCCGACCGTCACAGCGCGTTCAGCTCGATCACCGCCCGGGCCCCGTACTACATGGGCCTCAACCTCCTGCGGATCGCCCGCAACGGCTACATCGGCCACCACTACAGCGGCCGGCTCGTCGCCCAGGCCAAGGAGCTCCTGCGGGCGTGCTGAGCTTGGATGTCCGCGCGATCGCCTTCGATGTGAACGGCACGCTGATCGAGATCGAGACCGAGGACGGCATGGACGAGATCTTCCGTGCGGCAGGGCACTTCCTGACCTACCAGGGCATCGACATGCGCCGCCAACACGTCCGCGACCTCTATTTCCACCTGCTCAAGGCGCAGCAGAAGGACAGCCCCGAGGAGCATCCCGAGTTCGACGCCGTCGGCATCTGGCGAACGATCGTCGAAGATCACATGACGGACTTCACACGCCACCTGCCGGCCGAGAAGCTCGCCTGGATGCCGGTGTTCCTCGCCGAGATGTCCCGCGGCATCTCCCGGCGGCGCCTGCGCCTGTACCCGCACGTGCGCGACGTCCTCGATGCCCTCAGGGAACGCCTTCCCCTGGCGGTCGTGACCGACGGCCAGAGCGCGTGGGCTCGCGGCGAGCTGCACAAGGTCAGGGTGCTCGACTACTTCGACCCGGTCGTCGTCTCCGGCGACCACGGTTATCGAAAGCCGGATCCCCGGCTCTTCCAGATCGCCCTCGATGCGATGGGAGTCTCACCGGAGCACGCGATCTACGTCGGCAACGACATGCACCGCGACATCTACGGAGCGCGCGAGGTCGGCATGACCACGGTGATGTTCACCTCCGACCAGGGGACGAAGGAGCACGGCGACTGCGTCGCCGACTACACGATCGACGACCACCGGGAGCTGCTCGAGATCCTCGACCGTCCGCGACCGGCGCCGGCCGCCGAATAAGGCCCCGCCCCGCCTCCGACCCGCCGCAAGCTCAGATCTCGACGAGCACGCCGGCGTCCGGCGCCGTGGCGACGGCCGGCACCTGCGGCGCGACCGGCGGCGTCGGCCGCTGGCGCGAGAGGAAGGCCGCCGGGACGAGCGCGCACGCGACGAGGCCCAGGGCCCACCAGAAGGTGTGGCCGAAGGCGGCGGCGAGGATCGGCGTGACGTGCGCCCGCGCACTCGCCGGCACGCTCTGCGCTGCCGCCAGCCCCGTGCGTCCTCCGATTGGCGCCAGATGCGCGGTGAACTGCCGGGTCAGCACCACCGACAGCAGGGCCACTCCGATCGACCCGCCGACCCGCTGGATGATGCTCAGACCCGACGTTGCCCGCGCGACCTGAGAACGGGTGAGGGTCTGGTAGGCGGCCGACATCGCCGGCATCATCGTCGCCCCCAGACCGAGGCCCATCACGAAGAGTGTGACTCCCAGCAGCACGTACGAGGTGCTCGCGCCCACCTGCGTCAACGACAGCATCGCCAGCAGCGTGACGACCAGGCCGCCGAGCACGACCCGGCCGGGCCCGGTCCGGTCTGTGACGCGTCCGGCGAACGGCATCATCAACGCCGCTCCCAGGCCCTGCGGAGCGATCATCAGACCCGCTGTCAAGGCCGATTCGCCCCGGACGACCTGGAAGTACAGCGGCAGGAGGAGTGCCGCCCCGAAGAACGCCATCCCGAACAGCACGGTGGTTCCAGCGGCCGCGCCGACCGACCGCTGCCCGAACAGGCGCACGTCGAGCAGAGCATCCTGCACTCGCCGCGCCCGGACCACGAACGCGACGATCAGCCCGAGTCCGGCGATCATCGGCGCGGGCGCCCGCGCACTCCCCAGGCCACCGCTCGAAGACGTCTCGGCCAGGCCGTAGACGAACGCCGCCAGGCCGGGGGAGAGCATCGCCAACCCGACCCAGTCGAGCCGCTGCGACGGCTCGGGCCGGTCCCGCGGGAGGACGCGCAGGGCCAGCGGGAGGACGATCGCCCCGATCGGGACATTGACGTAGAAGATCCACCGCCAGGACACGTCGTCGACCAGCCAGCCTCCCAGCACCGGCCCGAACACCGGTCCGAGCATCATCGGGATGCCGATCACGCTCATCACCCGGCCGACCCGCGACGGTCCCGCCGCCTGCGTGAGCATCGTGATGCCCGCCGGCATGATCATCCCGCCGCCGATCCCCTGGAGGACTCGGAAGAAGATCAGTGAGTTCGCCGACCATGCCGCGCCGGAGAGCGCCGACCCGACCAGGAAGAGGCCGATCGACGTCATGAACAGTCGCTTCGTTCCGAACCGGTCCGCCGCCCACCCGGTCAGTGGGATGACAGTGGCCAGCGCCAGCATGTAGCCGGTCGAGACCCACTGGATCGTCGACAGCGACGTGTGGAAGTCCCTGGCGAGCGTGTTGATCGCGACGTTGACGATCGTCGTGTCGAGGATCGACATGATCGCTCCCAGCACGACCACCGTGCCCACGCCGAGCAGCGCCCGATCGATCCCGCCTCCGCGGGAGCCGCCGCCTGTGTCTTCGTCGCGGCCGCGCGCCCCGTCCGGCTGCTTCCGGCTCATCGGCCGACCCCTAGGTCGAGGCGCAGACCCAGCCGCGCCACGATCGGTTCGAAGGCCCCCGTCAGGGCGCCCAACTCGTCCTGCGTCAGCGCCCGCGTGAATCGCTCGAGACCGTCGCGCTTGGCAGCAACCAGCTCCGCGACGGCCCCGTTGCCCGCTTCGCTCAGCGTGATCCGCTTGATCCGGCGATCCCGATCGTCCTCACGCCGGAGGACCAGGCCGCCTCGCAGCAGGCCGTCGACCATCCGCACGGCCGCCGCATCCGACAGACCGACCTCCCGCGCCAGGGATCCGAGCGAGAGCGGCTCGTCGGCTCGCCAGACGGCCAGCAGGGCACGGATCTGCGAGAGCGAGAGGTCCAGTTCGGCGGCCACGTCCATCGCCCGCGACTCCCCGCGCTGGGCGACCTGCGTACCCAGGGCCAGCAGTTGCGCCACCAGGAGCTCGGCTTTGCTCACCTGCAACGATTGCACGCCCGCAATCTTAGCAGCCGCGCAAGCGACTCGGGCCGGGGCACCCTTGGCTGAGCGGCCGCCCTGCCCGCCGCTCCCCGCGCCGCCCCCGCCGCCCTGCCCGCCGCTCCGCGGGCTGCCCCCGCCGCGCCGCCCGTCGCTCCCCAGCCGCTCCCCACGGCCGGGCCGCCCCCGCCGCCCTGCCCGCCGCGCCGCGCGCCGCCCCGCCCGTCGCTCCCAGCGGAGCCCCAGCCGCTCCCCACGGCCGGGCCGCGCCCGCCGCCCCGCCCGCCGCTCCGCGCCCCGCCCCGACCGGCTCCGCGCGACGTCCCGCTCGCCGCCGCTGCGTCAGGACACGCCGTCGACGTCCTGGAGCGTGTCGATCAGCGGGCCCAGCGCGGCCAGGATCTCCTCCGCCGGGGCGCTGGCGAGGGTCGTCAGGGTCCGGTTGGATCGGGTCACGGCGATCCCCAGGGTGAACGCGACGAGCAGCTCGGCGCGGAGCTCCGGCCGGGGAACCCCGCGGGTGCGCAGCTCGCTCGCGAGGGGCTCGACGACACGCCGGCCGACGACGCTGTGGATCTGCTCGCGAACGTCGTCTGAGAGGGTCGGGCTGGCCATCGCCCGGCTGATCGGGCTGTGCCCGCGCTCGTCCCACCGCTCGAGCATCAACGCCACCAGCCCGTGCGGCTCGAAGTCCAGCTCGGCCGCCGAGCTGCCGAGCGGCTCCTCGCCCATCGCCGCGATGTAGAGGCCCTCCTTGCTGCCGAAGTACCGCGCGATCAGGGCCGGGTCGACCTTCGCCCGCTCGCCGATGTCCCGCGTCGTCGCCCTGTCATATCCGCGCGCGTCGAACAGCTCGTGCGCAGCGTCCAGGAGGGCCCGGCGCGACGCCCCGGCGTCATGTGTCCGTCGCCGTCGCGCTCTGCTAGGCTTGTCAGCAAGCGATGTCATCGACTGCTGACAATACCAGACCATCGAGGCCACCGAGCCCGCCGCCGTGGCGCGAGCAAGCCTCCGAGGCGTTGACCGGATGAGCTGCTACCGGAACATCCTGGTCGCCCTCGACGGCTCGGCCGACGCGCAGGCCGCCGTCGCCCACGCGAGCCGCCTGGCCGAGGACCAGCACGCCCGCCTGATGCTGATCACGGTCGCCCCGTACCCCTACCAGCACGCCGCGATCGGCGTCCCGGCGCCGCCCGACCTGACCGACTGCTACGCGGCGGCCCTGCGCCGGGCCGTCGACTCGGTTCCGGATGACGTCAGCCTCACGAGCCAGCTGCTGCGGGGCAACGCTGCCGAGACGATCCTCCGGGTTGCCCACGACGGCGACCACGACCTGATCGTGATGGGCTCACACGGCCACAGCCGCCTCCACCGGGCCCTGCTCGGGTCGGTCTCGCACCGCGTCCTCCACGACAGCCCGGTCCCCGTCCTCCTGATCCGCCATGCCGCCGCCGATCGGGACTCCGACCGACCCGCCGACCGACCCGCCGACCGAGCCCCCGACCAGGCCGCCGACGGTCCCGCCGACCGAGCTCCCGACCGGGTCTCCGACGACGTCGCCGACCGTCCCGCCGCCGAGCTGCTCGGCGCCCGCCGTCTCCGGTAGCGAAAGGCCGATTGCCGACCGCGCAGACGCGGGTAACGTTCGTCGCGGAGATGAGCTCGTGATGCCCCTGACCACCGCCGTCCGATCGGCCGCCGCCCGCCGCTCGACCCGCCTGGCGACCGGGCGGGCGCCGGGACCCCGGGGCCTCGACCTGCTGCGCGTGCTCGCGATGATCGGCCGCAGTCCGCTTGACGCGATGGACCACGTCGCCCAGGTCTACGGCGACGTCGCCCTCCTGCAGATCTTCGGCGGGCCGCTGTTCATCATGCGTGGCGCCGACCAGGTCAAGCACGTCCTGATCACCAACCAGGACAACTACGTGAAGTCCAACTTCTACGAGCTGATGCGCCGCCTGCTCGGCAAGGGCCTCGTCACCAACGAGGGTCGCTCGTGGCAGCGTCAGCGATCGCTGGTGGCGCCGATGTTCGCGCAGCGCCACCTCGTCCCGTTCGCCGAGCACATGGTCGCCGCCGCGCAGACGTCGCTCGCGGCGTGGGAGGAGCGGTTCGCCGACGGAGATCAGGTCGACGCCGCGGCCGAAATGACGAAGATGACGCTCGAGGTCGTCGGCCGGGCCCTCCTCGGCGGCGACGTCGCCGCCCTCGACGCGGCCTTCTCAGCGGCGGCCGCGACCGCCAACCATCAGATCGGCGCGGCCGGACGCTCGCCGATCAACGTCGTCGGCTCACGCCTTCCCGGCCTCAGTCCCGAGCGGGCGTTCAAGCTCCAGTACCCCCGCTGGCGCTCCCACGCCGCGGCCGTCGACCTGATGGACGGCGTCGTCGACGGCCTGATCGATCGCCGCAGCGGCTCCTCGCTCAACGGGTCGTCGGCCGACGCGTCGACGCTCAACGGGTCGTCGGCCGACGCGTCCACGCTCAACGGGTCGTCGGCCAACGGTTCTCCGCGCGACGGCCACGAGGATCTCCTCGGCCTGCTGATGGCCGCTCGCGACGAGGAGACCGGCGAGCCGATGTCGCGGACGCAGGTTCGCGACGAGCTGATGACCTTCATCGCTGCCGGTCACGAGACGACGGCCAACGGCCTGGGCTGGATGTGGTACCTCCTCTCGCAGCACCCGCTCGTCCGCGAGCAGCTCCTCGCCGAGGTCGACGACGTGCTCGGGGGAGACCCGCCCGGGCCTGACGCAGCCGACCGCCTGCCGTTCACGAAGGCCTGCTTCCAGGAGGCGATGCGCCTCTATCCGCCGGTCTGGCACGTCCAGCGCCGGGCCCTCAAGGACGATGTCGTCGGCGGCCATCCGGTCCCCCGTGGATCCGTCGTGCTCGTCTCGACCTGGACGACCCATCGCGATCCGGCCGTCTGGCCCAACCCCGCCGGCTTCGACCCCCGCCGCTTCCTCGGCGACGCTCCGAAGACCCGTCCCCGCCACGCGTACTTCCCGTTCGGCGGCGGCCGGCGGATCTGCGTCGGGGCCGGCTTCGCCACGATGGAGTCGGTGATCCTCGCCGCGATGATCGCCCGGCGCTACACACTCGACCTGGTTCCCGGTGCGAGGATCGACCTCGATCCGACGATCACGCTCCGCCCGCTCCACGGAATCCCGATGACGATCCATCCTCGCGCGTAGCTCGCCCGAATCCCGGGTAGCCGTTTCTCGCGTCTCGCCGATGGCCCGGCGGCCGGCGTCCAAGCCAAGGTTTCAGCCAACAGGAGGACTGACGACATGTTCACCATCGGGCGCCGCCGCGCTCGCTTCGCCGCCCAGTGGCGCGACGACGCCCAGACGCAGGCGATCTACTTCACCGACGGCGTCGAGCTGTTCTGCGTCAACCGCTGGCTCAACCGCCCGGTCGAGCCCTGCCTCGCGGAGGTCGAGAACTGCCGGTCGCTTGACCGCGTCCTGATCACCCGCGACGACCTCGCCCGCCTCCCGGTCCGGCTGGTCGCCGTCGACGAGATCGACATGGCCGACGCCACCGACGCAGCCAACCCAGCCGACGCGCCAGTTCCCGCGATGTCCGCCGCAGGCCTGACGCCCCCGCCGGACCTCGTCTCTCCGGTCGCCTGACAACTGATCAGAGCGGCTGACCCCAGCACGGCCCCTGCGCGCCACCGGATCCTGCGCGCCACCGGACCTGGCGCGCGATCCGACCCTCGCCCGGGCGGCCCGGCCGGCCTTTCATCCGCCGCCCGCTGTCGCGCACAGGCCGACGTTCATCCGCAGCCGGCTGTCGCCCACGGGCCGACCTCCATCCGCCGCCCGCCGTCACGCACACGCCGACAGTGAGCAGCCCGCACGCGGATTCTCGGGTCCATCGGCCACCGGCTCCGAAACCGCCGCCCGGCGAATCGGTGCGCCGGCTGGGCGGACCAGTCGGGTGGATGTCTGGACCTCGGGCCATATCGTCGGGCCCTTGCCGGGCTGAAGACTCCCTATCGAGTCGCAGTCCGCCCGCCGATCAGAGAGGGATCCCGGTGACCGGGAGCACGAGTCCGACGGCCCGCAACCTCGTCGCGCCGGGATGAGCGAGTTCGAGCTGGTGATCCGCGGGGGGAGAGTCGTCCTCGCCGACGGACCCGTCCGGCTGGACGTCGGCGTCAGCGACGGCCTGATCGCCGGACTCGGCCGCGAGCTCGCGGGCGGCGGCGAGGAGATCGATGCGGCCGGACTCCACGTCCTGCCGGGCGCCGTCGACGCCCACGTCCACGTCAACGAACCCGGCCGAACCGAGTGGGAGGGGGTCGCGACGGGCAGTGCGGCACTCGCCGTCGGGGGAACGACGACGGCGCTGGAGATGCCGCTCAACGCGATCCCGGCGACTGTCGACGCCGCCAGCTGGCAGGCGAAGATCGCCGCCTGGGAGGGGCGGACGCGGGTCGACTTCGCCCTCTGGGGTGGGATCGTTCCCGACAACGAGGACGGCCTCGTCGAGGTCGCCGAGCTCGGGGCGGTCGGCTTCAAGGCGTTCATGTGCGAGGGGGGGACCCCGGATTTCCAGTGGGTCGACGACGCCCGCCTGCACGCGGGCATGTGCGTCGCGGCGCGCCGCGGCCTGCCGGTGGCCGTCCACGCCGAGAACGACTCGATCACGGCCGCCGGCCGGCGGGTACTCGCCGCCCGAACGGGGCGATCGGCGGCCGACTACCTCGCGTCCCGCCCGGCGCTGGCCGAGATCGAGGCGGTCAGCCGGGCGCTGACGCTTGCGCAGGACGCCGGCTGCCGCGTCCACCTCGTGCACCTCTCGACCGGCCGGGCCGTCGCCCTGGTCCACGAGGCTCGGGTCCGTGGTGTCGACGCGACGTGCGAGACGTGTCCCCACTACCTCGCGTTCACCGTCGAGGACGTCGAGCGGATCGGGACGATTGCGAAGTGCGCGCCGCCGATCCGCGGGGCCGACGAGCAGGCCGAGCTGTGGGCGGCGGTCATCGACGGCCGCATCGACATGGTCTCGACCGACCACGCGCCGGCCCCGCTCACGTCGAAGGGCGGCGACTTCCTCGAAGCGTGGGGCGGGATCGCCGGCGGCCAGATGCTGACGTCGGTGCTGCTCAGCGAAGGCCACCACCGTCGGGGCGTCCCGCTCGCGCGGATCGCCCGGCTGCTCGCCGGAGCCCCGGCCGAACGCTTCGGCCTCGAGCGAAAGGGCCGGATCGAGGTCGGTGCGGACGCCGACCTCGTGCTCGTCAACCTCGCCGACGAGCGGACGGTGACCGTCGAGGAGCAGCGGTGTCGCCACCCGGGGACGTCGCCGTACGTCGATATGCGCGTCCGCGGCCGGCCGGTCAGGACCCTGCTGCGGGGTGCGACGGTCGCCCGCGACGGCGAGGTCTTCGGGCCGGCCCGCGGGCGCTTCGTCGGGCCGGTCGCCGGTCGGCCGGCCCCGGCGGCGGGCGTCGTCAGATCGATCTGAGCGTCTCGCGCCCGTTTCGAGAGGGAGGTGGGCGGGCGTCCCGTCTCGTTGGACGCCGTCTGGTCTGTCCAGATGGGCCCAACCATTTTGGACACGGGGCCATATGTGGTTGGACCACTTGGCCTCATACTCGTCGCCGTGACCGACCTCAACGTCGTCCACGCGGACGCGGTCGTCCGGGTCCGCGATCGCGGCGGCCCGCGCCGGGGCCGCGAACAGGCCGAGCTCGACCTGATCGTCGACGGCGGGGTCGCGATCCGCGACGGGCTGATCGTCGCCGTCGGGCCGACCGACGACGTCCTGCGGGACTTCGGCGAGGACGGCGTCCCGTCGATCGACGCCGCGGGTCAGACCGTCCTGCCGGGGCTGGTCGAGAGCCACTGCCACCCGCTGTTCAAGGCGGCCGGCCACCCGCCGCACGCCGAGTGCCTCCCGCTCGGGGAGATCGCCGGCCGGGAGGATGGGATCTGGGCGACGGTGCTCGAGACGCGGGGCGCGACCGACGACGAGCTGCTCGACCAGCTCGACGCGGTCTACGGCCGGGCGATCGCCGGCGGCGTGACGACTCTCGAGGTCAAGTCCGGCTACTCGCTTAACGTCGACGGCGAGTTGCGGGACCTGCGCCTGCTGCGCGAGAGCCGGGAGCTGACGCCGCTGAGCCTGGTCTCGACCTTCCTCGGGGCGCACATGGTCCCGGCCGACGAGAACGACGCCGAGCGCTACATGGACAGCGTCGTCGGCGAGATGCTGCCCGTCGTCGCCCGGGACGGCCTCGCCGAGTTTGCGGACGTCAGCTGCGACGCCGGCCTCTTCGAAGCGCACCTCGTCGCCAGGCTGCTCGACCGGGCCGCGGCGCTGGGAATCCCGACGCGGGTCCACGCCGACGGGTGGGCGGCGGCCGACGGCTGGCGCACGGCGGTCCGTCACGGGGCGGTCACGGCCGATCACCTGACGTTCACGCCGGACGCGGAGATCGCCGAGGTCGGCGAGTCGGAGACGATCGCGACGCTCCTGCCGCTGGCCGAGATGATCTACATGACCGGCCGCCGGGCCAACGCCCGGGCGTTCATCGACGCGGGGGTCCCGGTCGCGATCGCGACCGACTACTGCTCGTCGCTGGGGTCGAGCTCGCTGGCGACGACGATCGGGATCGCGGCGCCGTGGTTCCTGATCAAGCCCGCCGAGGCGATCGTCGGGGCGACGTTGAACGCCGCGTACAGCCTGCGGCTGGGGGGCGACCGGGGGTCGGTGGACATCGGCAAGCGGGGTGACCTGACGATCCTCGACGTCCGCCACCCGAACGAGATCTACCTCTCGGCCGGACGCCCGCTGGTCGCCTGCGTGGTGATCGGCGGCGTCCCGGCCTGGTCGAGCGACGCGGTCGCGCGGGCTGCGTGATGCGGCTCGTGCTCACGACGGGCTTCGAGCCGAGCAGGCCGAGGGGCAGGCAGCTCACGCATGGCTAGCCCGGTGACGGTGATCAGGAATGCGCGCGTGCTGACGCTTGATGAGGTCG
Source organism: Solirubrobacteraceae bacterium (assembly GCA_035553395.1). Lineage (GTDB taxonomy): Bacteria > Actinomycetota > Thermoleophilia > Solirubrobacterales > Solirubrobacteraceae > Palsa-513. The sequence goes on from DASZKP010000092.1 coordinate 41,389, forward strand.
ATTCGGACCACGCGCGGAGTGACATCGTGATCGACTCAGAGACGATCGTGGCGGTCGGGCGGGATGCGGGCGCGGCGTACGCCGGCGGGGAGGTGATCGAGATCGACGCGTCGGGGATGCTGGCGATCCCGGGCCTGGTCAACGCGCACCTCCACTCGCCGGGGAACTTCCTCAAGGCGGCGATCCCGAACCTCCCGCTCGAGCTGTTCATGCTCTACGAGGTCCCGCCCTTCATGCCCCACCCGGTCTCCGCGCGATACGCGTACCTGCGGACGGTGTGGGGGGCGGTCGAGATGCTCAAGCAGGGTGTCACCGCGGTTCACGACGATGCGTTCTTCCTGCCGGGTGTCACCGAGGACGAGACCGACAGTGTGATGGCCGCGTACACCGACAGCGGGATCCGGGCGGCGGTCACGCTCGACCAGCCGAACGTCGTCGAGTACACGAAGTACCCGTTTCTCGAGGGCATCCTCCCGGCGGACATCCGTGCCCGCATGGACACGACGACGGGAGTCCCGGAGGAGGAGCTGCTCGCGTCCTACGCGGACTTCATCGGCCGCTGGGGAACATGTCACGAGCGGCGGGTCGGGGTGGCTGTGTCGTGCTCGGCTCCGCAGCGGGTGACGCCGAGCTACCTCCAGGCGCTGAGCGAGCTGAGCGCGAGGCACGACATTCCCCACAACATGCACATCCTCGAGACCCGCCTGCAACGGGTCTTCGGCGAGACGGTGCTCGGCCGGTCGCTGGTCCGCTACGTCGACGAGCTCGGCGTGCTCGACGAGCGGGCGATGGTGATCCACGCGATCTGGATCGACGACGACGACATCGAGCTGCTCGCGGCGAGCGGGTGCACGGTGGCCCACAACCCGGTGTCGAACCTCAAGCTCGGGAGCGGCGTGATGCGCTGGCGCGCGCTCCACGACGCCGGCGTGCCGATCGCGCTGGGGACCGACGAGGCGACCGTCGACGACGGGATCAATGTGTGGACGGTCCTGAAGACGGCCGGCCTGATCCACAACATCTCAGACCCCGACCCCGAGCGCTGGCCGAGCGCGACCGAGATCCTCCGAGCGGCAACCGGCGGCGGGGCGCGGGCGATGCGCCTGGGGGAGAGGACGGGGCGCCTTGCGGTCGGCTATGCGGCCGACATCGCGCTGATCGACCTCGACTCGCTGGCCTTCACGCCGCTCGGCGAGATCCGCCGCCAGCTCGTCTACTGCGAGCCGCGGGCGGCCGTCGACACGACGATCGTCGCGGGCGAGATCCTGATGCGCGGGGGAGAGCTCGTCGGCTTCGACGAGGCGGTGCTCCGGGCGGAGGTGCGCGAGTGCGCGGCGGAGCTTCATAGCTACCTCGAGGGGACGCGGGCCGGCGTGGCCGAGCTCGAGCCGTACTACCGGGAGATGTACCGCCGGTCGCTCGCCCATCCGATCGCGATGTCGCGGTGGGTAGGGTCGTGACGAGCGTGCCGCACGCCGACCTCGTCGCCGAGGCCCAGCGGGTCGTCGAGCAGGCCGGCCTGGGTGGCGTGGCGCTGCGGGTCACCGGGGGGGTCGGGATCGCGATCCACTGCCCGAGCACGCGCGAGCCGCCGCTGGCCCGCGTGTACGCGGATATCGACGTGGTCGGCCGGGGTCGCGAGCGACGGGAGATCGCCGGGCTGCTGGTCGGTCTCGGCTACACGCCGGACGAGCGCTTCAACGCGATGCACGGGTCGACCCGTCTGCTGTTCTTCGACGAGCACAACGGCCGCCAGCTGGACGTCTTCCTCGACCGCGTGGAGATGTGTCACACGCTCGATCTCAGGGACCGGCTCCTGCCTGGCATGGTCACGCTGTCGCTGGCCGACCTCCTGGCGATGAAGCTGCAGATCGTCGAGACCAACGAGAAGGACCTGCTCGACGCGACCGCGCTGTTCGCCGACCACCGGCTCACCGAGGACGAGGCGGGCATCAACGTCGCCTACCTCGCGACGCTGGCCGCAGCCGACTGGGGCCTGTGGCGGACGCTGACGATGATCGCCGAGCGCGTCGCCGACCATGCCGGGACGCTCGACGAGCGGGTCCCGGCGGGGCTCGTGCGCGAGCAGGTGAGGGCGTTCGTCGAGCGGCTCGAGGACGAGCCGAAGACCCGAAGCTGGCGGCTGCGGGCGCGGATCGGCGAGCGCAGGCGCTGGTATGAGCTACCCGAGGAGGCCCGACCTTGACCCCGCTGACCCCCGGCTCGACGTCGAGCATCCACGACCAGTTCGAGGAGCTCGCGTCGTTCAACTCGGATCCCGGCGGCGGCGGGATCACACGCGAGGTCTTCACGCCGGAGTACATGGAGGCGGTCGACTACGTCTCGGGTCTGATGCGGGCGGCCGGCCTCGACGTGCGCCTCGACGAGTTCGCGAACCTCTTCGGCCGGCTCGAGGGAACCGATCCGCAGGCGCCGCACGTGCTGACGGGGTCGCACATCGACACGACGCTCAACGCCGGTCGCTACGACGGCGTGCTCGGCGTGCTCGGGGCGATCGCCGCCGTCCGCGAGCTGGTCGCGACCGGTGTGGCGCCGCGGCGGTCGATCGAGGTCGTCGCGTTCGCCGGCGAGGAGCCGCGCTTCGTCGCCGGCTGCCTCGGCAGCCGGGTGCTGACCGGGAGCCTCGAGCGGGCCGATCTCGACGCGCTGCACGATCGCGACGGCGTCAGCCTGGCCGCGGCCCTGCTCGATGCCGGGCTCGATCCCGACCGGGTCGGCGCGGCCCGCGTGGATCCGGAGCGGATCCACTGCTTCGTCGAGCTCCACATCGAGCAGGGCGGCGTGCTCGAGCGGGCGGGCGTGCCGATCGGCGTCGTCACGCACATCGCGGCTCCCCACGACCTGCTGGTCACGCTGCGGGGCGAGGCGTCGCACGCCGGGGCGACGCCGATGACGCTCCGTCGGGACGCCCTCTCGGGCGCGGCCGAGGCCGCCCTCGAGCTCGAGCGGCTGGCGCTCGCCTCGCCGGGCGGGACGGCGGTCGCGACGATCGGTGTGCTGCGGGCGCGGCCGGGGGCCAACAACGTGATCCCGGGGGAGGTCGAGTTCGAGGTCGACGTCCGCGATCGGGAGATCGGGACGCGGACGGCACTGGTCGACGGCTTCACCCGTTCGCTCGAGGAGATCGCCGGCCGGCGGGGGCTCGAGCTCGAGATCACGACGATCACTCGCGACGAGCCGGCGGCGTGCAGCAGGGTAGTCGTCGACGCCGCCCGGCGGGCGTGCGAGCAGGAGGGCGTGGAGTACATCGAGATGGTCAGCGGGGCGTACCACGACGCGATGGTGATGAGCGTCGAGGTGCCGATGGGAATGGTCTTCGTCCCGAGCGTCGGTGGCATCAGCCACTCGCCGCTCGAGTTCACCGCGCCCGAGGACCTCGAGCGGGGGGTCGCCGTGCTCGCGGGGACGCTCGCCGAGCTCGCCAGGTAACCGGTCGGTTCAACGAAAGTCAAAGGAGCAGGGGTGCCAGACACGTCGACAGTTCCCAAGGCGCGGCCGGTCGGCGGAGCGAGCCGTCCGCCGGGGACCTTCACGCGCGCGTCGTCAGGCCTCGTCCGGGAGCTGTCGACCAGCGACATCGCCTGGTACGGGATCTTCGCGGCCGGGTCGGTCTACAACTTCCTCTACATCTTCCCGGGTCCGCAGGCGGCGTCGCGGGGGGTCAGCCTGCCGCTGCTGTGCCTGTTCCTGTTCCTCTTCGCGATCCCGATCTTCTTCGTCTACGCCGCGCTCGGGTCGGCGATGCCGCGGGCGGGCGGCGACTACATCTACGAGAGCCGGACGCTCCACCCGGTGATCGGCTTCGTGATCCCGTGGGTCACGCAGATCCTCTTCCAGCTGGCGCTGCCGGCCGGCGGCGGCCTGGTGATCGCGCAGTTCGGGATGGCGCCGATCGCCTCGGCGGTCGGCCTGAACGGGCTGGCGTCGTGGTTCACGACGGTGACGGGGACTTTCCTCACGAGCGTCGTCGTGCTGGCGATCTGCTGGACGATCAGCGTCGTCGGGCTGCGGGCCGTGCGGACGGTCCAGCGGTGGGTTCTCGTCCCCCTGACGATCGTCGGCGTCGGTGCGATCTACGTCGTCCTGCTCGGCCACCTCGGGTCGAACTTCGCCGCCGAGTTCGCCGGAACCAACGGCGCCGGGGTGACCGTGGGGGCGGTCGCTGCGAGCGCGGCGAAGGCCGGGTACGTCGATCACGGGATCAGCATCGGCAAGACGCTGCTGTGGTGCGCGCCGCTCGGCGGCCTGGTCGCGTACACGATGTTCGCGGCCCAGGGGATGCTCGGCGAGGTCAAGCAGGCGTCGAACACGAGGCGGCTGTTCGGAGCCTTCTTCACGTCGGGCGTCGTCCAGGCGTTCGTGATCATGGGGCTGCCGCTGCTGCTGCTCGTCCACATCGTCGGCGGGCGCTTCCTCGACGAGTACGCGATCGCGACGGCCAACGGCCTGCACGTGAACGCGCCGCCGAACCTGATCGGCCTGCTCGAGGTCCTCACGCATTCGAAGGTGCTGATCGTCCTCGTCGCGCTCGCGTTCGTCGCGGCCGGCCTGGCGATCCCCCTGGTCACGTTTCTCTGCGTCAGCAGGATCATCATGGCGATGGGCTTCGACGGGACGCTGCCGCCGAGCTTCGCCCGGGTCTCGGAGCGCTTCCACTCGCCGATCGTCGCGACCTCGGCGTGGGCGGTGCTCGGCCTGGCCATCGTCGCCGTCTTCAACTACGAGCCGACCTGGCAGACGCCGATCCTGCTCGGGGGGACGACGACCGGGGTCCTCGTGCTCGGGGTCACGGCGATGGCGGCGGCGTTCTTCCCGTACCGGTCGAAGACGATCTACGACTCGGCTCCGGCGCCGGTCAAGCAGCGCGTGCTCGGCGTGCCGGTGGTAACGATCGCGGGCGTGCTCGGGGCGGTGATGTCGTTCGCGATGGTGATCGCCGGCCTCACGACGAAGGAGCTGGGTCTAGCGAACACGACGGCCCGCGTCCTGCTCGGGGGCGCCTTCGCCACGGGGATCGTGATCTTCTACGTCTGGCGGGCGATCCAGGCCCGCCGGGGCATCGACCTGCGGCTCGCGTTCCGCGAGCTGCCACCGGACTGAGCGATGGGTCTGCTACGGCGAGGCGGGCGGCCGAAGGGCGAGCGGTTCCGCGTGCTCTTCGTGACCGACCTCCACTCGTCGGAGGTCACGTTCCGCAAGGTTCTGAACGCGGTCGGCGTCTACGAGGCCGACAGCCTGATCGTCGGCGGCGACCTCACGGGCAAGCAGATCGTCGCGCTGGTCGAGGACGGCGGCCGGTGGTCATGCGAGGTCTCGGGGACGCCGGTCTCGGCCGGCGAGGCCGACGTCGACGAGCTCGAGGCGGCGATCCGCAACCTCGGCCAGTATCCGGTCCGGATGAGCCGGGAGCGCTTCGACGAGCTGGGGGCCGACCCGGACGCCCTCGACGATGAGTTCGAGGCGGCGTGCCTGACCCAGGTCGCCGACTGGATGGCCCGACTGGGCGAGCGGCTTGGCGGGAGCACGCCGGTGTTCGTGACGGGGGGCAACGACGACTACCTGTCGATCGAGCCGGTGATCGACCGGGCGGAGTGGGTCGTCAACGCCGAGGGGAAGGTCGTCGAGCTGCTCCCGGGCGTCGCGATGGCGTCGACCGGCTACGGCAACCTGACGCCGTGGAGCTGTCCGCGCGACGAGTCCGAGGAAGCCCTCGGCGCGCGGATCGAGGCGATGGTCGGCAGGGTCGCGGACACCCGCCGGGCGGTCTTCAACTTCCACGTCCCGCCGTTCCAGTCGGGGCTCGACCGGTGCATGCGCCTGGACCTGTCGGTCTCGCCGCCGCGGCCGATCGTCGGCGAGGAGACCGACGCCGGATCGACAGCCGTGCGGGCGGCGCTCGAGCGCCACCAGCCGCTGCTGAGCCTCCACGGCCACATCCACGAGTCACGGGGGATCCGGCGGATCGGGGCGACGAAGTGCGTGAACCCGGGGAGCGAGTACTCCGAGGGCGTCCTCAACGCCGCGATCGTCGACTTCCGGGCCGGCGAGCTCGCGTCGGTGCAGCTGGTCGCGGCGTAGGGCCACGACGGCTCGTCGAGTGCCGGTCCGGGTCGCAGCCCTACAGATTCGTCGAGCGCGGGTCCGTGTCGCAGCCGACGAAGGTTTCCTCGAGCGCCGGTCCGGGTCGCAGCGCTACGAAGGTTCGTCGAGGGCGCCGGTCCGGTCGAGGTGGGCCATCATCAGCCGGTTGGCCTCGTCGGCGTCGGCCGCCTCGATCGCGCCGAGGATCGCCTCGTGGTCGGCCAGTGAGCGCGGCGCCTGGCCCGGGCGCTGGAGCGAAGCCGCGGCGATCCGGCCGGCGCCGTCGGCGAGCGTGTCGAGCGTGTCGGCGAGCAGCTGGTTGACGGCCGCCCGGACGATTGCGCGGTGGAAGTCGCGGTCGGCTGCGATGCCGACGCCGCCGAGCTCGATGTCGGCGCGCATCGCGTCGATCGTCCGCGCCAGGGCGGCGAGGTCCTCTGGGGTCCGCCGGGTCGCCGCGAGCCGGGCGGCCTGGGCCTCGAGCGCGTTGCGGACCTCGCCGAGCGCGGGGAGCTCGGGGTTCTGCCTGACGAGGTCGGCCGTGATCGGGGCGAGGACGTCCTGGACGTTGCCGGAGATGTAGATCCCGTTGCCGTGCTGGATGTCGACCAGGCCGGTCACGCGGAGGATCGTCAGGCCCTGGCGGACCGAGGTCCGGCTGACGCCGAGCTGGGCGGCCAGGTCCCGCTCGCCGGGCAGGCGGTCGCCGGGGGCAAGCCGGTTCGCCTCGATGAACTCGCGCAGGCGGGTGGCGACGCCCTCGTACAGCGGGGCCCGCGGGACGGGCTGGAGTGGCCCGACGCCGCCGGTCGGTGGTGTCGCTCTCGCGGCCATCGTCCGAGCCTATCGGGCGCCGCACCCACCCTCCGGGCACCGCGGGGGACCGGCCTGTATTTTGCGTGCCAGATGACCGACACGACGCGCACCGCCACCGACCGGCTGCTGCTTGGCTCAGGCCCGAGCCCGGTGCCGCCGCGGGTACTCGCCGCCCTCGCAATGCCGACGATCGGCCACCTCGATCCGGTCTTCGGCGAGCTGATGGAGCAGATGAAGGGCCGGCTGCGGTCGGTCATGGACACCGAGAACCACGCGACGCTCGCGATCTCGGGCACCGGGTCGGCCGGCATGGAGGCGATGGTCGTCAACTTCGTCGCGCCCGGCGACCGGGTCGTCTGCGGCGTGAACGGATTGTTCGGCATGCGCATGGCCGACGCCCTCACCCGCCAGGGGGCCGTCGTCGACCGGGTCGAGGCCGAATGGGGGAGGGCGATCGAGGTTCCCCGGCTGGTCGAGGCGCTGTCAGGTGGGGCGAGGGCGCTGTTCGTCGTCCACGGCGAGACGTCCACCGGCGTCTGTCAGCCGCTGCACGGCCTCGCGGCAGCATGCTCCGAGCACGACGCCCTGCTCCTCGTCGACTGCGTCACGTCGCTCGCCGGCCAGGAGCTCCACGTCGATCGCAGCGGCATCGACGTGGCCTTCGGCGGCAGCCAGAAGTGCATCAACTGCCCGCCGGGGCTCGCCCCGTTCACGGTCAGCGCGCGGGCGGCCGCGCGCCTCGAGAAGGGCAGCTGCCGGTCGTGGTACTTCGACCTCGACGCGATCCTCGGCTACTGGCGGGAGGACGCGCCGGGCGCGGCGCCGCGGTCCTACCACCACACGGCGCCGATCAACATGCTCTACGCCCTCGACGAAGCCCTCGGCATCGTCCTCGAAGAGGGGCTGCCGGCGCGGTGGGCCCGTCACGCCCGGGCCCACGAGGCGCTCCGTGGGGCGCTCGCCGTGCTCGGCCTCGAGCGGCTCGCCCCGGCCGACGAGGCCCTCAACCCGCTGCTGGCCGTGCGCGTTCCCGACGGCGTCGACGAGGCGGCCGTCCGGAAGGAGCTCCTGCTCGGACATGGGATCGAGATCTCCGGCGGCCTCGGCCCGCTCGCCGGGAAGATCTGGCGGATCGGCGTGATGGGGATCGGCGCCGAGCTCGAGCCCCAACGCCGTCTGGTCGGCGCCCTCGCGGAGATCCTCGGCGTCGATCCGGTCGACCCGCTGGACGCGCTCGAGGAGGGCTGGGCGGCTTAGCCCGCCTCGACCCGTCCCGCCCCGGGGACCCGGCCAACTCAGCCGGCCACACCCGCCGCCACCGGCTCGACGGCCTCCTCGGTCTGGAGGATCACCCGGCACGGCCGTTCGGCGAGCACGCGCTCGTGGGCTCGGGCGAAAGAGTCGCCGCCCAGCGTCAGCGGCATCACGATCGCCTCGGCCGAGATCTCGCGCGCCTGGTCGAGGATCGCTCGGCCCTCCTGGCCCGGACGGACGCGGACGACCGCCCCGGTGACTCGCTTGCCGCCGCGGATCCGGGCTTCCTCGAGGATCGACAGGCACTCCATCTCCTGCTCGTGGAGAACCGCGTCGAACGCCAGCACGGTCGGGATCGTCATGATCACCAGCACGTGGATCGCCCGCGCCCGGTCGGCCGCCAGGCGGATCGCCGTACGCAGCACCTCCGGCGACAGGCGCCGGCTGACGGCGATCAGGACCGACGCGTACTCGACCTCCCGCTCGGTCACCGGCCGCGGCAGCGCGACGCTGACGGTGCTCGTCAGGTCGAGGCCCTGGCCCTTGCGGTAGAACGCGTAGACGACGATCCCCATCACCAGCCAGCCGATCCCGGCGATCGCGACGATTATGTGCAGGGCGGTCAGCACGCACAGCGAGACGAACGTCGCCAGGCCGCCGAAGACGGCGAACAAGGGGACGTCGACGCCCCGGATCGTGATGTTGCCCGGGCCTCGGTGGGGCCGGTCGGCCCCCGGCAGGCTGACGCGCATCTTGATCACCGCGACATGGGCGATCGTGAACGACAGCATCGCTCCGAACGCATACATGTCGCCGAGGAAGTCGGCCTTGCCCGGCGCGAGGGCCAGGCACGCGAGGATGCTGAAGATGATGATCCCGATCCACGGCGTCCCGAACTTCGGGTGCAGCTGGCGGAGCTTGTCGGGCATCTGGCGGTGGATGCCCATCGAGTAGACGAGGCGCGAGACGCCGATCATCCCGGCGTTGGTCGCGATGAAGAGGATCGTCGCCGCGAGCAGGCCGACGTAGATCTCCGCGGCATGCTGGATGAACCCGAGGTGGAGCTGGCGGACGACCCCGAGCACCGGGTCCGCCGCGTAGCCGCCCTGCTGCTCGCTGACGCCCAGCAGCGTCGAATACGTCCCGTTCGCCTGGCGGGTCACCGGCAGCGCCGAGAGGGCAATCGCCGGGAGCAGGGCGTAGATCGCGAATACGGCGATCACGACCCGGTTGATCGCCCTGGGAACGGTGGTGCCGGGGTCCTTGGCCTCCTCGGACATGTTCGAGATCGTCTCGATGCCCGTGTACGCGAGCATGCACAGCGGGATCGCGACGAGGAACTCCTTCCACCTCGGCGCCGTCCCCAGGTGGATGTTGTCGAGCAGGATGTGCGGCGAGAAGACGAGGAACAGGCCGAGCAGGACGAGCAGGAGCTGGGTCGCGAAGTCGACGAGCGCGAGGACGACGTTCAGGCCGGTCGACTCCTCGACCCCGCGGACGTTGATCGCCCCGAGGATCGCGATCACGATGATCCCGCCGAAGATGTCGCCCGGTGGGTGGCGCAGCGCCGGCCAGAACAGGCCGCCGAGGTAGTGGGGCACGAAGTACGCCGACGTCGCGATCGTGAACGTGTAGTTGAGCATCTGGCCCCACGCGGCGAAGAACGACCAGAACTCGTTGAACGCGTGCCGCGCGAAGCTCGAGGACCCGCCGGCCTCCGGGAACATCGCGGTCGCCTCGGCGTAGGTCGACGCCGTCAGGAAGAAGACGAACCCGCTGATCACGAAGACGACCGGCGTCAGGCCGAGCGCCGACGCGGCGACCAGCCCGAGCGCGTAGTAGATCGACGATCCGACGTTCCCGTAGGCGCTCGCCGCCAGCGGGTAGACGCCCAGCACCCGGCGCAGGCCGACCACTTGCCGCCTAGCCACGCTGGGCCCCCGTGTGGCCGGCTCGGTCCCCTCGCTGCACGTGCACATCTTGCAGGAACGCCTCGCCCGCAGGCCGGGCGGTCGTCCTGGGGTCACCCTTGCGCTCGTCGCAGCTTGCCCGGCGGCCCGTAGGGTTTCGGAGATGACCCCGTCTGAGGTTCTGCCTTCGCCTGGGGCGCTCGAGGAAGTCCGGCGCCTCGCCGGCTCGTCGGCCGTGATCGTGGGCGTCGCACGCCTCGAGGAGCCGACGTCTCTGATCGGCTGGCTCGACGGCGAGGCGGACATCACGCCGAGTGATCCCGAGCGGTGGGCGCGCGAGCTGGGTCGCGGGCTGGCTGTGGTCCACGGGGTGCCAGGCGACCGGCTGGCGGGCCTGCCGAGCGTGTTCGACGGCCGAGGGTCTGCGGCTGAGTTGAGTGGCCGCTTGGCGGCGGGGGTTCGGTCTCGGTGGTCGCAGATCGTCGGCTCGCCCGACGTGCTCACCCACTCCGACTACTGGTCGGGCAACGTCGTCTGGCGTGACCGACGGCTCACGGGCATCGTTGACTGGTCGGGTGCCGCACGCGGTCCACGCGGCTTCGATCTCGGCTGGTGTCGCCTCGATCTCGTTCTCCTCTTCGACGAGCGACTTGCCGACGCCTTCCTTGCGGCCTACGAGGCCGCTGTCGGCAGGCCCGTCGGCGATGTGTCTCTGTGGGACGGCTGGGCCGCAGCTCGCTCGCACGACATCGTCGAGACCTGGGCCCCGAACTACGGACCCCTGGGCCGCGACGACCTCGACAGCCACGAACTTCGCCGCCGCCACGCACTTTGGACGGCGCGTCTCACGCAACACACGCAAGCCGTGCCTTCGCGCTCGCCGGCCGCGTGAGCACGCCTGCTGGAGGACGGTGCGCCCTACCCGGCTCCTATCGGGCTCTGGGCCGGCTGGGTCAGGATCTCGACGTACCCGTCCGTTCCGTGCACGCGGATCCGCTGGCCATCCCGGATCAGCCGGGTGGCGTGCTCCACTCCGACGACGGCCGGCAGGCCGTACTCCCGGGCGATCACCGCGCCGTGGGTCATCAGGCCGCCCACCTCCGTGACCAGGCCCTTGATCGCGACGAACAGGGGCGTCCAGCTGGGGTCGGTGTAGGTGGTGACGAGGATGTCGCCCGCTTCGAGATCGGCCTGCGCGATGTCCAGGATGACGCGGGCCCGCCCCTCGATCGTCCCGGCGGAGACCGGAAGGCCGACCAGCGCGCCGGCCGGCAGATCCTCGCGTCGATACGCCCCGGCGATGACCTCGCCATCTGAGGTGAGCACCCGGGGCGGCGTCAGCGCCCGATAGGACCTGAACGCGTCCTCACGACGGCGGATCAGCTGCTCGTCGACTTGATTGGTGCGCACGACGTCGTGGAGCTCCTGCAGCCTGAGGTAGAAGATGTCCTCCTTTTCACGAAGCACGTCGGCCTGCACGAGCCGCTCGGCCTCCGCCAGCAACGCCCGCTTGTAGACGAAGTAGCGGCTGACCATGCCGTACTTCGGATACTCCCGGTAGCCGATGAAGGTCCGGACGAGGTCGATCTTGCGCTTGGCCTCCTCGGCCTTGCGCTCCCCGTCCGGCAGGC
>DASZKP010000093.1:0-4420 GCA_035553395.1 Solirubrobacteraceae bacterium
TATGCAGGCTCCAAGCAGAGCCACCCGCGGGGTGACCGGCCGGCAGGTCCGACGTCAGGGGTCTGGAATCGCCGCGGCGGACGCCTGGCTGGGTACAGACGGGTTGCCGATCTGGTTGAGTCGGGTCGTCAGGTCAAGCCACTGGGGCGAGGTCAACTGCGCTTGATTGAGCTGGCTGAGGACCGTCTTGGGATCGGGGAGCGGACCGAACTCCAGGCTGATCCGGTCGGCGTGATCGGGCATCGCGACGGTGTTCGGATCAGATGGGTAGCTCATCAGGCTGACGATCTGCTCGGGCTGGAAGCTCCCGGGCAGCGTGAGCAGCTGGCGGATCGCCGTGTCGGCGATCGACCCGCTTCCCTGGTGGCCGAGGAGCGGCGTGCCGTTGATCGCCGAGATGTCGAGCGCCATCGCCGGGGCCTTGACCGACACGCCGTTCGCGGCCGCCGGCGTGGCAGCCCCTGCCCGCAGCGCGGAGACGGTCGGCTTGAGGCCGGAGACCGAGAGGAACTCGAGGCTCGCGAGCAGCCGCGGGTCGACCAGGCCGGCCTGGATCTGGGCGCGCCCGTCGGCGTAGATCTGGATCGACGGATCGGCGAGTACCTGCTGTTCGAGCGTGGCCTTGGTCTCCAGGAGGATCTGGTCGAGCGTCGCGCTGACCGCGGGACCGAACAGCCCGGGCGCTCCGGCGGAGCGCTCGCTCGCGGTCGCGGCGAGCAGCTGCCACCCATCGAGGATCGGCTTCGGGTCGATCGCTGGTGAGTGCGATCCGGCCGGCCGGATCCGGAAGCTCAGGTGGGGGGCCTGGGTCGCGCTGGTCGCGCCGATCCGACCGAGCACCGTCCCGGCGAGGACATGGGCGCCGACCGTCAGCGGTTGGAGCGTGACGTCGGCGGCGGTCAGGCCGTCGTTCACCGTGAGGTACTTCGTGAGGTCCGTCGGCCGCGGACCGGTCACCTGCTGACTGCCGCCGGCGGCGAACGACGCCGGCCTGCGGGGGTATGCGAAGAGTCGCTGCGGGCCGCCCGTCGTGTCGGTCGCGACCGGGCCGCCGGCCGGTGCCTGACCGGGTGCGGCCTGGCCTGTCGGGCTCGTCGCGGTCGTCGGCGACGGCTGATGGCCGGCCGACGCCGGGCCCTGCGGAGTCGGCGTGGGCGCGACGGCGACGCTGCGGAGCGTCGTCCCCGGCGTGCCGGCCTGCGGGGTCGGCAGCGGGTAGACCTTGGCCAGCTTCTTGAGCTGGCTGTAGGTGTACGTATTGCCCTCGGCGTCGCGGAGCTTGACGTAGTCGCCGAGCGTCGACGATCTGCCGACCGCCGTGATGACGCCGTCCTTCACCGCGACGACGGACGCGCCGGCCCTCGCGTAGACGTCGATCCCGGGCGCTGCGACTCCGGTCGAAGCCTGTCCGGCTTGAGGCAGCGCCGACACTGCCTTGCCGGTCGCGGTCGCTGCCGTCGCTGCCGTCGCTGCCGTCGCTGCCGAGGCGGGCTTGGCGGCTGGCGTCGTCGGGCTCGTGACGGCGTCGTCGGCGTACCTGGCCGCCGCGTCGACCGGGAACACCCCCTCGGTGAGGCCGGTGATCGAGCTCACAAGGTCGGCGGGAAGACCGCCGATCAACTGGGCGCGGAGCATCACCGACGAGACGTACCAGTTGGCGTGGTTGTAGGCGAAGATCGCGCCCCTCAGGTTCGTCGACGCCCCAGCCGCGTGGAGGTAGCGGGCAGCGGCGAAGATCGCGTCGGCCGGGTTGTACGGATCCTCGACGCCGGCGCCGTTCGCATCGACACCGTACTGGCGCCACGTCTGCGGGAGGAACTGCATCCAGCCCTCGGCGCCGGCGCTCGACACGCTGAGGTTGCGTCCGTAGTCGGTCTCGATCTGGTTGATCGCAGCGAGCACCTGCCACGGCACTTGGTACGCGGCCCCGGCCGCCTGGAAGATCGGCAGGAGGAACGGGGGGACGTCGAAGTTGTCGATGAAGAAGTCGGGAACGCCGACCGGCACCGGGCCGGGCGCGACGACCGAGAGGGTCGGGTTCGCCGCCGTCGGGACGCCGTCGGGCGCCGTCAGCGCGATCGCCGGCGTCTTGGCCGCCGGTTTGGCGGGGGGCTGGATCGCCCCGGGCGAGCCGAACGGCGCCCCGGTCGTACCGACCGGCGCCTCGGTCTTCTGGCCGGTGACCTGCTGGGGGTTTGCCGCGACGATGGGCGGCGGGGCCACCGTCGGGGACGCCGGCGTCGTCGGCAGATCGAGGATGCTGAGCGCCGGCCCAGCGGGCGACGTCGGACCGGTCGGAACCTTGGCGGGCGGCGTCTTGACCGCGCTGGCCGGCAGGGTCGAGAGGATCTCGGTCGAGGACCCGGCCGCCTTCGACGCACTGGAAGGGGTCAGCGCCGAGACCGTTCGATGCGTCGCGCGCCCGTCGGGCGGAGCCGCCGCGACGACGGTGGTCTGAGCGGCCACAGGCAACGGGCTGAGCGCCAGGACACCGCCGGCCCCGAGACCCAACGCGGCCAGCGACAGCAGCCGGCGCCGTGCGGCGGGGCCTACCCGGTCACCGGTTCTTGACATGAAGGGGTCGCCTGGTCGGCTCGACGTCGATCGCGCAGGCCGCCGACGCGTGGTCCGGAGGCTGGATCGGGGCGTGTTTCGGGTTATGCGCTTGCAGCGCGGCGGTTGGGAACGCCACCGCACGGACGATAACCGACCGCACCGACGATCGTGCCGCAGCGACCGATCCACCTGGCGCCCTGCACGACAACGTGCGAAATGCCGTGAGCCGTCCGCCGCCGGCTCCCGTGAGCCGTCCGCCGCACAGCCCCAAACCCGCTGGCCCGGCGAGGTGCCCGCTTCGCAGATGCCGTCCACCAGGACCGTCGCTGCCTGGGAACATCCGCGGGTCACACCCGACAGGCGCGCATGACCAGGCGAACGATCAGTCTGCCCGCGAGCATCGACGAGCTCGCCCGGGAATCGGCTCGGGAGGGAGAGTCGTTCTCAGCGACCGTCGCGCGGCTGATCGAGCAGGGAGCTCGTCATCGACGAGGACCGCTACCGCCGGCACACGGGAAGATGAGACACGCCGACTCTGACGGAAATCGCGCCAAGGATCAGTCGGCGCGGCGCGGCGCGGCGCGACGTGAACGCGAGAACTCGCGCGAGGGTCTCGAAATGCCTGTCGACGTCGTCAGCGTCGCCGAAGCCCCGTCCGCGGACGTAGGCCGACTTGTCGACCAGCAGGAGGTTCAACGCCAAGCCTCGTCCCCAAGCAGGACGTCGACATCCACCAGCTCCGCAGCCCGCCCGAGCGCCGCGAGCTGGAGTTCGCGGAGCCTTCCGTGAGCACGCCGTTGGACTTCCGGCGCAACCGCATCCCGTCCGGCCGTCGCCAGGCGCAGAAGCAGCTGCCGACGATCTCCCACATCCGGCCACCGCTCCGCGGCCAGGTCGTGCATCGTCCGCACGTCCCCGTTGTCGGTCACCGTACATCGCGGTCGCTTCGTCGGCACGAGGCCGGCAGTGTGGCACCGAATACCCAGAGGTACGCCACCCCCAGGGTGACGCGAGCTCAGCCCGCCGCGCGGAGCAGTTGCCGCAGCGCGGTCCCGGGATCCACCGAGCGCATCAGCGCCTCGCCGACGAGTGCCGCATCGATCCCCGCGTCGCGCAGCGTCTCCAGACCGGCCGGCGAGTCGATCCCCGACTCCGAGACAACGATCGTCCCGTCAGGGACCAGCGGCGCCAGCGCCAGGGTCCGCCCGACATCGACCGAGAAGTCACGCAGGTCGCGGTTGTTGATCCCGATCATCGATGGCCCCACGTCCAAGGCGATCTCGAGCTCGTCGGCGTCGTGAACCTCGACCAGAACGCCCAGCCCGAGCCCCACTGCCTCACTGTGGAGCTCGCCAAGCCTGCGCCGACCGAGCGCGGCCACGATCAACAGGACAGCATCCGCCCCGGCGTCGACTGCCTCGACCAGTTGGTACGGGTCGACGACGAAGTCCTTGCGGATGATCGGGATCCTCGTCGCCGCCCGGGCCGCCCGGAGATCGTCGAGCGACCCGTCGAAGTTCCGCTCCTCGGTCAGCACCGAGATCGCCGCCGCCCCACCCCGCTCATAGGCGACCGCGATCTCCCCCACCCCGAGGCCGTGGCCGATCCGGCCGGCCGACGGCGACCGGCGCTTGTGCTCGGCAATGATCGACAGGCCGGGTCCGCCAAGCGCATCGCGAAACGCGTGAGCCGGCCGGCTGGTCGGTTGCGCGGTCAGCGGCCGGTCGGCCCGCCGACGGTCGACGTCCGCCCGCGTGCTCGCGAGGATCCCGTCGAGGACGGTGGTCACGCATGCCCCCCTGCAACGACCGTGCCCACTCGACCCCGCCGAGATCCCGACCGACGTTGCATGTCAACGAGTCGC
>DASZKP010000094.1:0-34832 GCA_035553395.1 Solirubrobacteraceae bacterium
GGCCTGGCCGGGGATCCGTCGCTCGACCTCGCGAGCGAAGGCCAGGGCCGCCCGGCGAACGTCGGTGAAGCCCCACCGCGGCTCGATCCGCACGTAGACGTGCAGGCCGGCGCCGCCCGACGTCTTCGGCCAGCCCGCGGCGCCCAGCTCGTCGAGCACCTCGTGGACGACCCGGGCGACGGCTCGGACGCTGTCGAGATCGCAGTCGGGCATCGGGTCGAGGTCGATTCGCCACTCGTCCGGCCGCTCGACGTCCGCCCGGCGGGAGTTCCACGGGTGGAACTCGACGGTCGACATCTGGACGGCCCAGACCACGCCGGCGAGATCGGCGACACACAGCTCGTCGGCGTGCCGGCCGGACGGGAAGTCGACCCGGACCGTCGGGACCCAGTCGGGCGCGCCGCTTGGGATGCGCTTCTGGTGGACCTTGCCGCCGGCGTCGACGCCCTTCGGAAAGCGGTGGAGCATGCACGGCCGATCCCCAGGGCCCGGACGATCCCGTCGCCGACGCTCACGTAGTAGTTGGCGAGGTCGAGCTTGGTCGCGCCCCGCTCTGCGAAGTAGACGCGATCCGGGTTGGAGATCCGGACCGTCCTCCCGGCGACCGTCAGGTCGACGGCCTCGCCCCGGCCGGCGTTGGATCCGGCCATCAGCCGCGGGCCGAGTCGATGCGCCGGCGATCGCGCTTGGTCGGTCGGCCGGGGCGATCCGCGCCAGGGAGGCCTGAGCGGTCCTCGGCCGCCTGAAGCTCCCGGGCGGCCAGGCTCTCCGGGGTCTCCTCGTAGAGCAGGGCGGCCTCGCTCGCCGGGCCGCGCCGCTCGGTCGTGCGCAGGACGACGACGACCCGCCGGACCCGGCCCAGCGTGATCTCCAGACGATCGCCTGCCTGGAGCTCCCTGCTCGGCTTGACCCGAGCGCCGTTGATCTGGATCCTCCCGCCCTTGATCGCCTCGGACGCGAGCGACCGGCTCTTGACGAAGCGGGCCGCCCACAGCCAGCGGTCGACGCGGACGCGGTCGGCTTGCGCGCCCTCCGACGATGTCCGGTCGGTCACTGGACGAACCGGTATCCGATGCCCGGGTCGGTGGCGACGTAGCGGGTTCCGCCGACCGGGTCGAGCTTGCGCCGGAGGTTGGCGATGTGCGTGCGGAGTGTCTGCGTGTCGTCGGAGTACGCCGGCCCCCAGACGTCGACGAGCAGCGTCCGGTGGGTCAGGAGGCGGCCGCGGTTGCGGACGAGCACGCGGAGCAGGTCATACTCGATCGGCGTCAGGTGGACCGGCTCGCCGTCTCGAAGGACCGCCCGCTTGGCCAGGTCGATGCGCAGGCCGTCGATCTCGACCACTGGCTCCGTCCGACCGGCGTCAGCCCGTCGCAGCGCGGCCCGCAGGCGGGCGACGAGCTCCCGCGAGCTGAACGGCTTGACCATGTAGTCGTCCGCCCCCGCCTCGAGCGCCGCCACCTTCTGGTCCTCGTGGCCGACCGCCGATAGCATCAGGATCGGCATCGTGCTCCACTCGCGCAGCTGCCGGCAGACCTCGATGCCGTCCCCATCCGGGAGCAGGAGGTCGAGGATCGCGGCATCCGGTGGACGCACGGCGGCGACATCGAGCGCCTCGCGGACGTCCGACGTCAGGACCGGGTCGAACCCGGCCTCGCGCAGGACGACCCTCAGCGCCCGGAGGATCTGCGGCTCGTCGTCGCACACCAGAATCCGCTCGTTCCCGCTCACCGGGCTCCCAGCCGTTCGTCCGGCCGCCTCGGCCCGGGCGGCGTTCCGACCTGGTCGTCGAGCGGCAGCTCGACCGCGAACGTCGACCCCTGGCCGGGGAGCGACTCGGCCCACACCCGGCCGCCGTTGGCCTCGATGAACCCTCTTGCGATCGCCAGCCCGAGTCCAGATCCCGTGTGCGTGCCCCGGCCGTCGCGGCCGCGGTAGAAAGCCTCGAAGACCCGCTCGAGCTCCTCTCTCGGGAGCCCTGGGCCGCGGTCGACGATCCGGATCATCAGCCGCCGGCCGACCGACCTGGCCCGGACCGAGACGGGGTACCCGCCGCTGAAGCGGGCCGCGTTCTCGAGCATGTTGGCGAGCGCCCGCTCGATCTGGATCGCGTCGGCCCGGATCAGGGGCATCCCCCGCTCGACCGAGAGCACGAAGCCCCCACGGCCGCCGGGGAGCTTGTCGAGCGCGACATCCAAGAGCTCCTCGATCGAGCACCAGTCGCGTCTGGGGACCGCGGCGCCCGCGTGGAGCCGGGAGAGGTCGAGCAGCTTGTCGACGAGATTGCTCATCCGTTCGGCCTCCGCGCTCACCGCCGACGCCAGCTCCGCCCGTTCGGACTCGCCGATCCCCGGAGAAGAGAGCATCTCGCCCGCCGTGACGATCGCCGTCAGCGGCGTCCGGAGGTCGTGGGACACCGAGCGCAGGAGAGCCGTCTTGATCTCGTCGCTCCGGCGCAGCGCCTGGGTCTCGACGACCTCCTCCTGGAGGGCCTCCCGCTCCAGCGCGCCCGCCAGGAGCGCCTCGGGGCGGGCACGACCCGCTCGCGGAGGCGAACCCCGACCCGATCGGCGTCCGCTGGCACGAGCAGCGTGCCGAGCCGTCCATGCCCAGCCGCGAGCGGCAGGGCGATGAGCCGATCGTCACCAGCGACCTCACGCAGCTCGATGCCGGCCGAGCTCAGCTCGAGCGTCTCGGCCAGCCGCCTCGCCACGACGCCGAGCGCCGCCTCGACCGTCGTCCCCCCGAGCAGGACACGCGCCATCTCCGCCGCGAGGTCCGCCTCCCGCCGCCGGAGCTCGGCCTCTCGCGTGCGAGCCCGGGCGACGTCCGCCAGCGAGCTTGCGACGACCGCGGCGACCAGGAACACACCCAGGCCGACCCAGTCGCGCTGGCTCGTGATCGTGAAATGCCCGACCGGCGGGATGTAGAAGTAGTTGAAGGCGGCCGCGCTGAGAACGCTCGTCACGAGACCCAGCCAGACGCCGAACCACGTCGCGACGAGGAGCACGGCCAGCAGGTAGAGGACCGAATCCGACGCGGTCGGCGAGACGTGCTGGAGCGGATCGATCACCAGGGTGATCGCCCCGACCGCGACGACCGCGACGATCCCGCCGACCCACTGAGCCGGCGGCTCCCCGCCGAGCAGCTTCGGCCGTGGCCAGGACATCTCGCACCCAGCGTAGCGGTGGCGTCGCCTCCCGACCAATCCCCGCCCCCCGACGATCGACCGCCGGTGCAGGCCGACACCCAGTCCTTCACCTGGCCGTAACCCGCCGCGTGCACACTGTATGTGTCTGCAACGGCCCAGTAGGCCGTAGCAATGATCTCCTCAGGAAGGAGTCCTGATGAACCGACTCACCCGTCCCGCCCGCAGGCCGCCGAGCCACGCGTGCCGTGACTGCAACTCGGCCAAGCCGCGGCCGCTCGGCCGGCTGGATACGGCGGCACTCGAGCGCGAGCTCGATACAGCCGACATCTCAGCCCGCCGCATCGTTCTCGCCGAGATCCACGAGCGTGGCCTCGGCGCGAGGTGCGACGACAACTGATCGGTGATCCGGCCACGCCCGGTGCGTGGCGAGCGGAACCGACGAGACGAAGCGCCCCAGGTCGCCGTTGACGGCTGCGGGTCTGTGCGCGCGGACCGCGTAGCCGTGCCCAGGAACCCCTCGGGTCGACGGCTGCGCGCGTCCGGCCGGGCGGTCTGGTCCGGCGGCGGCTCGGGGTCCCGCGGCGGCGTCGGGTTCGGCGGGGCGGCGTCGCGTCCGGCGGGGCGGCGTCGGGTCCGGTCGGGCGGCGTCGCGTCCGGCGGGGCGGCGTCGCGTCCGGCGGGGCGGCGTCGGGTCTGGCCGGGCTGCGTCGGGTCCGGCCGGGTGGCGTCGGGTCCGACGGTGGCACGGGTCGTTCGGCGGCCCGAGCCTGCCGGTGGCCGCATTCGATACCTCTCTCCAGAGAACACGAACGGTGTTCGCTTACGAACGGTGTTCGGTCACGAACGGTGTTCGGTTACGAACGGTGTTCGGCTTCCACGCGACGTTCGGGTCGAACGCGACGTTCGGGTCGAACGCGACGGTCGGGCCGAACGGCGTTCGAGTGCCCGCGGCCTCCGACCAAGTTCTGCCGCGCCCACTCGGATCCACCCGACGCCATCACCACGGATCCCTCCGATCCCCACAGGCCCACGGGTCTGCCCGCGGGCCGGCGACTCCTCCGGTTGCCGCCGAGCGCAAGCCCCCACGACAGAGGGGCCCGGCGCAATGCCGAGCCCCTCTTCGTACAACGACCAGCCCAACCTGGCGCCGCTTGGGCGCCGGGTTGCTGCCTACATCATGCCGCCCATGTCGGGCATTCCGCCGCCACCGTGTCCGCCGTTGTTGTCGGGGATCTCGGCGACGATCGCCTCGGTCGTGAGGATGTTCTTCGCGATCGACGCCGCGTTCTGCAGCGCCGACCGGGTGACCATGGCCGGGTCGATGACGCCGGCCTTGACGAGATCGACGATCTCGCCGGTCGCCGCGTTCATGCCGAAGCCCTTCTTCGACTTGCGGACGTCGTTGACGACGACCGAACCCTCGAGACCAGCGTTCTCCGAGATCTGACGGAGCGGCTCCTCAAGCGCCCGGAGCACGATCTTCGCGCCCGTCTTCTCGTCGTCGTCGTCGTACTCGTCGAGCTTGATCGAGACCGCAGCCTCAAGCAGAGCGACGCCGCCACCCGGAACGATGCCCTCCTCGAGGGCAGCGCGGGTCGCCTGGAGTGCGTCCTCGACGCGGTGCTTCTTCTCCCGCATCTCGGTCTCGGTCGCAGCTCCGACCTTGACCACTGCAACGCCGCCCGACAGCTTGGCGAGGCGCTCCTGGAGCTTCTCGCGGTCGAAGTCGGAATCCGTGTTCTCGATCTCCGTCTTGATCTGGTTGATCCGGCCCTTGATGGCGACCGGGTCACCCGCGCCGTCGACGATCGTCGTCGTGTCCTTGCCGACTACGACGCGGCGAGCCCGGCCCAGCTGGGAGACCTGGGTGTTCTCGAGCTTGAGACCCATCTCCTCGGTGATGACCTCGGCGTTCGTGAGGATCGCGATGTCCTCGAGCATCCGCTTGCGGCGGTCACCGAAGCCCGGCGCCTTGACGGCAACGCCGGTGAACGTCCCGCGGAGCTTGTTCACGACGAGCGTCGCGAGGGACTCGCCCTCGACGTCCTCGGCGATGATCAGCAGCGGCTTGCCCGACTGGATGACGGCCTCGAGGACCGGCAGCACGTCCCGGACGGACGTGATCTTCTGGTTCGCGACGAGGATGTACGGATCCTCGAGCACGGCCTCCATGCGGTCCTGGTCGGTGACCATGTACGGCGAGATGTAACCCTTGTCGAACTGCATGCCCTCGGTGAACTCGAGGTCCATGCCGAACGTCTGGCCCTCCTCGACGTTGACGACGCCGTCCTTGCCGACCTTCTCGATCGCATCGGCGATGACGTCTCCGATGTCCTCGTCGCCGGCCGAGATCGTCGCCACGCGAGCGATCTGGTCCTTGCCGGCGACAGCCTTCGCCTGCTGGCCGATGTGGGCGACGACCTGCTCGACCGCCCGCTCGATGCCGCGCTTGAGACCCAGCGGGTTCGCACCCGCCGCGACGTTCTTCAGACCCTGACGAACGATCGCCTGGGCGAGCACCGTCGCCGTCGTCGTCCCGTCGCCGGCAACGTCGTTGGTCGCGGTCGCGACCTCCCGGACGAGCTGTGCGCCCTGGTTCTCGAAGACGTCCTCGACCTCGACCTCACGCGCGATCGTCACGCCGTCGTTCGTGATCGTCGGCGCGCCGAACTTCTTGTCCAGCACCACGTACCGGCCCTTCGGGCCGAGCGTGACCTTGACAGCGTTGGCAACGGCGTCGACGCCGGCCTCGAGGCACTTGCGGGCCTCTTCGCTGTACTTCAATTCCTTATGAGCCATATCTTCTCCTGATACGTCCGCCGGGCGTGTGGCCGGGCGGCTTGACAAGGTCGGGCTTGGGCGAGCCCGATGAAACCTCTACGACTTCCCTAGGGGTTGACCTAGGACTCGACGCGTGCCAGAACGTCGGACTCGCGCAGGACGAGGAGCTCCTCGCCGTTGACCTTGATCTCGGTCCCGCCGTACTTGCTGTACAGGACCTCGTCTCCCTCGGACACGTCGAGCGGGATGCGCTTGCCGTCGTCGTCGAGCTTGCCGTCGCCGACGGCGATGACCCGGCCCTTCTGGGGCTTCTCCTTGGCGGTGTCCGGGAGGACGAGACCGCTGGCGGTCGTCTCCTCCTCGTCGATCGCCCGCACGATCAAGCGATCGCCCAGGGGCTTGAGATTCATAATGAGACCTCCACTGAAGAGATTGACGGCGATCCGCGGTTCTGGGCGATTTTGGCACTCTCGGACCCCGAGTGCCAGCCCGTTCACAGAAGGGTAGCAAGCCGATCGCCGATCGGCAATTCGTCCTGGCACTCTCGTCGTCCGACTGCCAAAACCCGGTCGACGACGGGCCCGCCGACCCCGGCCCCGGCGGCGTCTCCGGGGGGGCCGGCAGCCCACTCGCCGCGCGTCACGCAGGGGGAGGCCGGCAGCCCACTCGCCGCGCGTCACGCAGGGGGGACGCCGGCAGCCCACTCGCCGCGCGTCACGCAGGGGGAGGCCGGCAGCCCACTCGCCGCGCGTCACGCCGGGGTTGAGTCGCGTCACCGCGGGCACCCGCCACACCTGTGCCTGGCTGTCGACGGGCAGCGCGGAGTCGGCCGGACCGGTGGACGCCCCGCGGCGTCTGCGGCGCTCAGTTCTGCGCGCCGCCGAAGCCCTTGATGGCCTCGGTCATGCCGACAGGCTTGTCGATGATCTGCGAGAAGCGGACCACCGTGACCGTATCCTCGGTCGACACGTCCCGCCCGTAGATCTGCTCGAGGAACTTGATCAGCTCCTCGTGGCGGCGGAACTCCGGGTTGTCGTGCTCGATGTCCCGGGGCGAGAGCTCCCGCAGGCGCATCACCTCGACCTGGTCGATCACCGCGTCGAAGACCTTCTCCCGCGGCGAGTGCTGGTAGCCGATCGTCACGATGACGGCCTCGTTCTTGTGGTACTTGTGCGACTTGTCGCCCAGCCGGATCGTCGCCGTCTTGCGACCGCGTTTGAGCTGGTCGGCGAAGATCGTCGAGTAGAAGTTGAGGACCTGCACGCGGCTGGAGGCTACCGATCCGCCGCGGTTTGCGATAGGGCGCGGACGACCATCTCCCGCTCGCCCTCGTACGTGAGCGCCTTCGACGCCTCGGTCAGGTCCATCCACCGCGCCTCCTCGACCTCGTCGTCGTGGTCCGCCGGATCGCCCGACCGGTACCGGAAGAGGTAGAACCTGACCCGCTTGGGAACGCTCCGGCCCTTGCGCCGATACCAGTACCGCACGTCGCCGAGGTGGCCGACCAGGTCCGCGTCGACGCCGCCCTCCTCGCGGACCTCCCGGACGGCCGCCTGCTCGGCCGTCTCGGCGTTGTCGAGATGGCCCTTGGGCAGCGCCAGCACCCGCTGGCCGTCGGCCGCCCGGCGGGTCGGCACGATGACGAGAACCTCCGATCCGTCCCGGACGACGACCCCGCCGGCCGACAGCTCCTCGCCCGAGGACTTCAGAAGACGTACCGGTGGAGGGCTGCGGGGTCATGGACGATCAGCTTGCCCCTGCCCTGCGAGATCACCCCGGCCCGCTCGAGCACCGCGAGCGACCGGCTCGCCGACTCGCGGGACGACCCCGCGAGCTGGGCGATGTCCGCCTGGGTCGCCCTGACGAGGACCTCGGTGGTCCCGGCCCCGCTGGCCTGCTCGTCCTCGACGAACTGGCTCAATACGCTGGCGACCCGGCTCTGCACCGTCTGGAACGACTGCCGAGACAGCCGCTCGTTCGTCTCACGCAGGCGCCGCCCGAGCGCGACCACCAGCTTGAAGGCCATCTCGTGGTGGGAGCCGAGCAGGCGGCGCATATCCCCACCGAGGATCGCGATCACCTGCATCTCGCTGGTCGCCTCGACCGTCGCCGACCGGCTCTCCTGCTCGAACATCGCCAGCTCGCCGAAGATGTCCCCGGTCCCGAAGTTCGCGAGCGTGATCGTCCGGCCGTCGCCGTGCGCCCGGATCGCCCGGGCATGGCCGCTGCGGACGATGTAGCACGTGTCGCTCGCGTCGCCCTCCCTGAAGACGACCTCCGTCGGCGCGAACGACCGCGGCACCGCGACCTCGCCGACGCGGACGAGATCCTCGTGGGACAGCGTCTCGAAGACCGGCACCTTGGCCAGCAGCCCGAGCGTCTCGTTTGTCAGCGTGGCCGCCATCAGCCCATTTCACACCATCGGCCCGACCGGCGCCACCGCAACCCGCGGACTGAGCCGGCTCGCGCCCGGCGACGGTATCGTCCGCCAGATGCGGATCCTGACGATCGTCGCCCTCCCGCTTGCCGTCGGCCTGTCTGCGCTCGGCCCGACCGCTCTCGCCGCGACCACCCCGATCACGCCCAAGAAGCCGGCGGCGACCACGCCGACGAAGGTCGTCTCCCGCCACCTCTGGGCGACGATCGACGCCTGCAACCCGCCGGACAAGCCCCACATGGTCGGGATCCGCGGGTCGATGCCAGGGACCGGCCGCAAGGACGAGAAGATGTACATGCGCTTCCGGATGCAGTACGAGAGCGACGGTACCTGGCACTACATCGGGTCGACCGCCGACACCGGCTTCCGCCTCGTCGGAGCCGCCACCTACAAGGCCCGCCAGTCGGGCTTCTACTTCTCGATCCCCCCCGTGACCGGCACGACATACGTGCTCCGCGGGGTCGTCAGCTTCGAGTGGCGCAAGAGCACGAAGGTCGAGCTGAGCGCCCAGCAGGACACCAGCGCCGGTCACATCTCGGTCGCCGGGGCCGATCCCAAGGGCTACAGCGCCGCGGCCTGCAAGCTCCCCTAGCCGTCCCCTAGCCGCCCCCCTAGCCGCGTTCGAACAGCCGCGGGTCGTTGGTGATCACGCCGGTCACCCCCAGCCGCCGCAGGCGCTCGATCTGGTCCGCGTCGTCGACCGTCCAGACGTAGAGCTCCCCCCCGGCCCGGCGGATCGCCCGGACCAGGGCCGGCGAGACGAGGCGCCAATGCGCCATCACCGCGTCGCACCGGCCCGCCGCGATCGCCCGCCCGGCCCGCCGGGGCAGCAGCGCCCGATAGAACAGGCCGATCGTCACGGCCAGCAGACGCGTCCGCGGGTCGGCCGTCCAGTCCTTGCGAACCCGCGGCACAGACCAGCCCAGCCGCGCCCCGGGATCGGCCTCGCGGATCCGGGCGAGGCTGTCCGAATACATCGTGCTGAACAGCGACCGCTCGACCAGTCCAGCCGCCCGGACGGCCTCGATCGTCCGCACCTCGTACCCCTCGAGCTTGAGGTCGACGTCCAGCAGGACGCCGTCGAAGTCCCGCCCCCCCAGGTGGTCGAGCCCCTCGGCCAGGGTCGGCGTCCCCGTCGCCCGGAGATGCTCGTAGTCGTGTGCCAGGTACAGCTCGCCCGTCCCGTCGCTCTGCTCGCTCAGCACGTCGAACTCGATCATCTCGACCCCTGCGGCGACCGCCGCGTCGAAGCTCTCGAGAGTGTTCCCCGCAACGATCCCGTCAGCCCCCTTGTGACCGACCCGGACCATCGCCGGCAGCCCCGGCCCCCGCCACCCCCCGGCCGGGCCACCACGCGGCCGGGCGGCCACCGCCGGGCGCATCACGTCTGACAACCCGTGCACCAGAACGTGTTGCGGTTCTGCTCGCCCTGCCCGGCGCTCCGGATCTTCGCCCCACACCGCGGACACGCCTCGTCCCGCCGTCCGTAGACCGCCCGCGGCCGAGCCTCGAAGCCGTCCCGCGCCGACTGGGCCATCCGTTCGCGAGCGAAGCGGACGGCCGCCAGCGCCTCCGCGTCGGTCGTCGCCCCCAGCGGCCTCCACGGATCGAGTCCTGCCGCGAAGCACGACTCCGCCTTCCAGATGTTGCCGATCCCCGCCACCGTCCGCTGGTCGAGCAGGGCGTCGCCGATCGGACGCGTCGGGTCGTCCTCACGCAGGCGCGACACGAAGCCCCGCTCGTCGAACTCCTCGCCCAGCACATCCTGGCCGAGGCCGGCCAGCTGCTGGTCGAAGCGGGTCCGCGAATCCCGGACCAGCTCGAGCACCGGCCCGTCGAACTGGACGACGACGTCGCCGCCGGCGTCGATCACCAGCCACGCCCGGTGGCGCCCCCGCCGCCACGGAGCCCCGGCCGCGTAGACGCCCCACGATCCGGTCATCCGCAGGTGCGAGTGGACCGTCAGGCCCCCGTCGAAGCGGACGAACAGATGTTTTCCATATGCGTCCACCGACCTGACCATCCGCCCGGCCAACCGCTCGCCCCAGCCGGCGATCCCCGACGCAGTCCGGTGGCGGGCCGACGGCGTCAGGATCCGGTCGGGAACCCTCCCGGCGAGCACCGGTCGGATCCGGTTGGCCGCGTAATGGATCGTGTCGCCTTCCGGCATCGCTCGTCAAGGCTACGCGTCACGCAGTCGCTCCCGTCCCCCGCTCGACCGTCGCACCACGTGGCGAGTGCCGGGATATCCGACGCTCACGCGCTCAGCGTCAGGCGGCGGGGTCCTGCCCGGAAGCCGAGCTCGACGAGGATCGGCTCGAGCGGCGACCCGAGGATCCCCGACCCGTCGACCCGCTCGAGGTCGAGCTTCCCGATCCGCCCCGCCCGCACCGCGTCGGCGAGCGCGGCCAGGCCCGGTCGTGGATCCCCGGTGAAGGTCTGGAGACTCCGGCCGCCCTGCTCGACGTACACCGCGAGCTCGGCGGCAACGAGCACGACGTACGCCCCCGCGACGCGGGCCGGCCGCCTGCCGGACTGCTCGGCCCCCCGGCCATCGCCCCCACCCTCGGCCGACTCGCCCCGTCGCGGCCACGCCAGCGCGGACCCGTACGGCTGGGCCGGGTCGGTCGCCGCGAGCACGAGCGGTGCGGCCCGGTCGAGGCGGCGCTCCGAGCGCAGCCGCTCGACCGCCCCCGGCAGCGCGAACTGCGCGCCGCCCAGCCCTTCGATGAAGTACCCCCGCCGGCAGACGCCAAGCGTCTCGAGCTGCGTCAGCGAGTCGTAGAGCGCCGCGAAGCCCCCGACGACCCCCTCGGCCAGGACGAGCTCCCGCGTCAGGATCCCGTACCGCTCGAGCAGCAGCTCGGCCTGCGTCCGCCGCCGTGCCCGCGGATCGGGCGCCGGCTCGAAGATTGCGCGAGTCAGCGACCACCGCCCCTGGACCTGCGCGCCGGCCCCCCGCCGGGCCGACGACGCGAACCGCCGACCCGAGCGGATGCCACTCCGGCCGGCCCGCTCGCCGACCGACGCCCGCGGCGCGACCGTCAGCCGCGGCGCGACCATCAGCCGCGGCGCCCGCAGCGGCGCCCACGCGTCGTTGCACGCCTCGCCCGCCCAGACCAGGTCCCAGACCGCCTCGGCCAGGGCGGCGGGCGGGACGTCGAGCTCGGCGATCAGGTCCGAGAAGAAGCACGGACCCGCCGCCAGGCGAGCCCGGATCAGCTCGTGGTCGGCCCCAGCCGGCGCGGCCACCCGCCCCGTCCCTGCCGGCGGCCCGATCGCCGCGGCGTCGTCGCGGAAGTAGACCGCCACCCGTCCCCCCCGGCGCCCGAGCGCCCCGGCCCCGACCCAGACGAGCTCGCCCGACGCACACAGCTGATCGATCCACGTCGACGAGTACGCCCCCAGCCGCCGGGGCAGCACGTCCCGCTCCCAGACCTCCGACGGCAGGGCGAGACCCTGCAAAGGGACGAGCACCTCCCTCAGCCGCTCGATCCCCGCCCCCGCCCGCGCGTGTCGGTCGACGCCCTGCCACGATGGGAGGAAGACCCCGAGCGACCGGCGGTCGGCCGCCTCGATCTCCCTGCGCAGCGCAGCCAGCGACGCCCGCCGCAACCGCTGGAGCACCTCCGGCGAGCACCACTCCCGTTCGGACCCTCCCGGCCGAAGCTCACCCCGTACAAGCCTGCCGTCCGCCTCCAGCCGGTGGAGACTGCTCCGAAAATCCACCGAATACCGGCCGCACAGCTCGTCCGAAGTGAACGGCCCGTGTGACCGGGCGTAGCGCATGCAGAACTCCCCGACCGCGTCCTCGACCTCTCCGAGGAACGCGTCCGGCAGGCCGCCGGGCGGCGCCGCGCCGATCGCGTCGCGGTACAGGCCGGCGTGCTCGGCCGCGATCCACCGCGGCTCCCGGCCGATCCGCACCAGCACGACCCGCCGCTCCCGGCCGAGCTCGGCCAGCATCCCCGCGGGGTCGAGCTCGCCGAGCACCCGGTCGGCGACCTCGTCGTCGGTCAGGTCGCCCAGCGTCCGCAGGATGTCGTGGAGCTCGTCCCGCCCGGTCGCCCGCCGGTGGGCCGACCGCCGCTGGAGATCGTCCTCGAGTGCCGCGAGCGCCCCCGGGTCGATCAGCTCGCGCAGCTCCTCCTGACCCAGCAGCTCCCGCAGCAGGTCCCGGTCGAGCGCGAGGGCCGCCGCCCGCCGCTCGGCGTTCGGGGCATCCCCCTCGTACATGTAGTTCGCCACGTAGTCGAACAGCAGCGACGTCGCGAACGGCGACGCCCGCGGCGTCTCGACCTCGACCAGGGAGATCTCCCGCCGCCGGACCTGGCGCAGCAGCTCGACCAGGCCGGGGACGTCGAGCACGTCCCGCAGGCACTCCCTGTACGTCTCGAGGACGATCGGGAAATCCGGGTGGCGCCTGGCGACCTCCAGCAGGGTCTGGGCCTTCAACCGCTGCTGCCACAGCGGCGTCCGCCGGCCCGGGTAGGCCCGCGGGATCAGGAGCGCCCGGGACGCGTTCTCGCGGAAGCGGGACCCGAACAGGGCCGACGAGCCGAGCTCGCCGACGATCGCCTCCTCGACATCCTCGGGCTCCGGCAGGACGAGGTCGGCGGTCGGCGGCTCGTCGGCGTCGGGGAAGTGGACGATGATCCCGTCGTCGGACCAGATCGCGTCCGACTCGAGGCCGTGGAGCTCGCGGATCCGCGCGGCCAGGGCCAGCGCCCACGCGGCGTGGATTCGGCCGCCGAACGGCGACAGCACGCACAGGCGCCAGTCGCCGATCTCGTCCCGGAAGCGCTCGACGACGACCGTCCGGTCGCTGGGCAGGACGCCGGTCGCCGCCTGCTGCTCGGCGAGGAAGTCGAGCAGGTTGACGGCCGCCAGGCGGTCGAGGTCGTAGTCGCGCTCGAGCGTCGCCGGCTCCTGGTCGACCGCCCACCTGCTGAACGCCCCGATCGCGGCCCCCAGCTCCTTCGGCCGGCCGATCGAGTCCCCCCGCCAGAAGGGCACCGCCCCCGGCGCGCCCGGGGCCGGCGTGACGATCACCCGGTCGCGCCCGATCTCCTCGATCCGCCAAGCAGTCGCCCCGAGTAAGAAGGCTTGTCCTGGCCGCGCCTCGTGGACCATCTCCTCGTCCAACTCTCCAACCCTCCGGCCGTCGGGCAGCGTCACGGCGTAGAGGCCGCGATCCGGGATCGTCCCCGCGTTGGTGACCGCCAGGCCGAGCGCGCCCCGCCGCGCCGTCAGCGTGCCGGCCAGGCGATCCCAGTTGATCCGGGCCCGGAGCTCGGCGAACTCGCTCGACGGGTACCGGCCGTCGAGCATGTCGAGCACGTTCTCGAGCAGCTCGCGCGACAGGTCCGAGTACGAGTGGGTCCGCCTGACCAGGGCGTGGAGGTCGTCGACCGTCGTCGTCTCCGCGCTCGCGACGATCGCGACGATCTGCTGGGCGAGGACGTCGAGCGGGTTGCGCGGGACGACCGTCGGCTCGATCCGGCCTTCCCGCATCAGCCTCGCGATCACCGCGCACTCGACCAGGTCAGCCCGGAACTTCGGAAAGATCCGGCCCTTGCTCGTCGCACCCACCCCGTGCCCCGACCGGCCGATCCGCTGGAGGCCGCGAGCGACCGACTTCGGCGACTCGACCTGGATCACGAGGTCGACCGCGCCCATGTCGATGCCCAGCTCGAGCGACGACGTCGCCACCAGGCAGGGGAGCTCGCCGGCCTTCAGGAGCTCCTCGATCGTCGTGCGCTCCTCCCGCGAGAGCGACCCGTGATGCGCCCGTGCGATCGGCTCGGCCGGGGCCACGCCCGGCTGCGGGTCGGAGTCGTTGAGCTCGTTGAGGCGGAGCGCGAGCCGCTCGGCCGCCCGCCGGCTG
The DNA here is from genome assembly GCA_035553395.1 of Solirubrobacteraceae bacterium. Lineage (GTDB taxonomy): Bacteria > Actinomycetota > Thermoleophilia > Solirubrobacterales > Solirubrobacteraceae > Palsa-513. The sequence continues at coordinate 14,257 of DASZKP010000094.1, forward strand.
TTGACGAAGACGATCGTCGACCGGTGGGTCCGGACGAGCTCGAGCAGCTCCGGGTAGATCGCCGGCCAGATCGACCGGCGGGTCGCCTCGCCGCCCTGGCGGTACTCGGGCCCATCGTCGGCGCGCACGAGGTCAGGGTCAGCGTCGGGTCGGCGGGTATCCGGTTCGATCATCGACTCGACCGGCACGTGGATCTTCAGGTCGAGCGGCTTGGTCGCCCCGACGTTGACGATCCGCGCGCGCCGGTCGGGACCGACCATGAATCGGGCGACCTCCTCCAGCGGACTCTGCGTCGCCGAGAGGCCGATCCGCTGGAGCTCGCGGTCGGGGTTGAGGGCCTCGAGGCGCTCGACGGTCAGCGCGAGGTGGGCACCCCGCTTGGTCGCCGCGACCGCGTGGATCTCGTCGAGGATCACCGCCTCGACACCCGTCAGGATCTCCCGGGCTCTCGACGTCAGCATCAGGTAGAGGGACTCCGGCGTCGTGATCAGGATGTCCGGCGGGTGACGGAGCATCGCCGCCCGATCCCGCTGGGGCGTGTCGCCCGTCCGGATGCCGACCCGGATCTGCGCGCCCAGGCCGCGAAGCGGAACCCTCAGGTTGCGCTCGACGTCGTACGACAGGGCCTTCATCGGCGAGACGTAGACCAGCCGGGTCGCGTGCGGCGCCCCGCCTTCGACGCCGACGCCCTCGGCGACGAGGCGGTCGAGCGCCCAGAGGAATGCCGCGAGTGTCTTGCCCGAACCCGTCGGCGCCGAGATCAGGACGTTCTCGCCGGTCGCGATCGCCGGCCACGCCTGTGCCTGGGCCGGCGTCGGCGCCTCGAACGCCGACTCCAGCCAGTCGCGGACGAGCGGGGTGAACGCTGAGAGCGGCACGGCCACCGACGTTAGCGCTCAGACGCCGGTATGCGTCACGGGCCCAGCGTGAAGAACCACTCGCTTTCGACCGGCGCTTCGCCACTCGCGACGGCCAGGCTCGACCGCAGCCCCGGCCGGATCGGGCGCGCGCTGCACGACACAGCGGTTCGCGGCCGACCGGGACCGCGTCACGGAAGACCCGCGAGCTCGCGCGTCCTGAGCAGGACCCGGTCGGTCATCTCGACCGTCAGGCGACCGGTGAACGTGTTCTGCTGGCTCGGGTGAAAGCAGCCGATCAGCGGCGGGTGCTCGGCTCCGTGCGCGAAGCGCGGGCGCGGGCGAACCCGCGGCCCGCCACTGGCAACGATGAGGCGGAGGGCCGCGTCCCAGGCGAACGCGCCGAGGCAGAGGATCACGCGGACGTCGGCCAGCAACTCGAGCTCGCGGACTGCCCACGGCAGGCACCGGTCGCGCTCGTCGGGCGCCGGCCGGTTCGCCGGAGGCGCGCAGCGGACTGCGGCCGTGATCCAGCAGTCGCGAAGTCGCAGGCCGTCGTCCCTGGCGACCGACGTCGGCTGGTTGGCGAATCCGGTCCGGTGCAGCGCGGCGAACAGCCAGGCGCCGGACCGGTCGCCCGTGAAGATCCTGCCGGTCCGGTTCGCGCCGTGGGCGGCCGGCGCCAGACCGAGGATCAGGACGCGGGCGGCGGGGTCGCCGAACCCGGGGATCGGCCGGCCCCAGTAGGTCTCGTCGGCGAACGACGCCCGCCGGTCCTCGGCGACCTGCTCGCGCCAGGCGACGAGCCGTGGGCACTGCCGGCATGCGGTCACCTCGGCCTCGAGCTTCTCGAGACCGGTCTGACGTAGGCTCTGCGGCGTGCGCAGGTCACTCCTCCTCGTCGTCGCCGGCCTCGGTCTGGCCGGATGCGGCACGGTGACCTCGGCCGGCAACTTCTCCGGCGAGCAGGCGACCGTCGCGAAGGTGATCGACAACCTCTCGAGCTACGGAACCTCGCATCAGGCGAGCAACATCTGCAACAAGATCTTCACTCCGTCTGTCGCCGCCAGGCTGAAGGCCGCCGGCGGAACCTGCGACAGCGTGGTCACCGACGCGCTGAACACGGTCGACATCTTCGCGATCACCGTCCAGACGGTCAAGATCACCGGCAGCACGGCCCTGGTCACGGTCAAGTCGACCTCGAACGGGAAGAACGTGGTCCAGACGCTGGATCTCGTCCACGAGCCGGACGGTACCTGGCGGCTCAACTCGTTCGCGTAGCGCCACGCTCGCAGTAGTTCGGTTGACGATAGATCGTCAGCCGATATAGAGTGCGGGCATGGCCCGATTTCCGGCGCGCAGAAACGAGACCGACCCATCACGCGACCCGGAGGCGATCGCCGCGCTCGGACGGTACGCGGGCCCGGCGACCCTGATCCTCTCGAGCCTGGCCGACGGGACGAAGCACGGCTACGCCCTCACCAAGGACATCGAGGCCTTCGCCGGAGTCCGTCTCGCACCCGGCACGCTCTACGAGGCGCTCGCCCGACTCGAGCGACAGAGCATGATCGAGGCGGTCGACAGCGACGACCGGCGACGTCCCTACAAGCTGACGGGCGTCGGTGCCGTTGCCCTGCGCGCCCACCTCGACGTCCAGCGCGCCGTCGCCGACGTCGGGCTGCGGCGGCTGGCGGACAGCCTCGGTCGCGCGTGAGCGCCGCGTGGGGATCCCCGGCACGACGGGCCGAACGCCTCGTCCGCCGCTGCTACCCGGCGCCGTGGCGGGCTCGCTACGGGGACGAGTTCGCCCAGCTGCTGATCGACGACATCTCCGAGCGGCCGCGATCCTGGAGACGGACGGCCGACGTCGTCCGCGGCGGCTGCCTCGCACGCCTGACCCACGCCGGGCTTGCGGGGAGCGGACTCGAACCCGACGAGCAGATCCGGGCCGGGCTGGCCGGGCTCGGCTTCGCCCTCGCCGGGTTCCTCGTGCTCGGGATCGCGATCTGGTCCCAGCTGACGATCGGTTGGCAGTGGTCGGCTCCGGCCGACCCGGCAACCGCCGTCGCGATGGTCGTGATGTCGGGCGCGATCCTCTGCGTCGCCGGACTCCTCGCGGCTGCGGCGATCCCGATCGCCTGGGCGCTCTGGGGCACAGCCCTGCGCCGTGAGCGGCGCGGACTCGCGCGACCCCTGCTGAGCGCGGCCGCCGGCGCCGCCGTGATGGTGATCGGCAGCCGCCACTTCGCCCACGGGTGGCCGGGGACCGGCGGCCATCGATGGGCCGATCGCGGCCTCGTCCCGGCGTCGCTCGCCGCATTCGGCTGGGCGTCGACGCTCTCGGTGACCTCCTACTGGGCCCACCCGGGCGCGCTGTCGGCGTTCCCGGCAAGTGAGATCGTCTGGATGGCGCTCAGCCCGATCGCGCTGACCGCGCTCCTCGAGGGCACGGCTCGGGCCGGCCGACGGATACCGCTGTCTGCGGCGGTGCTGCGCTACGAGACGCGCGTCGCAGCCGCCGCCGCCCTCGCGATGGGCGTGTTCCTCGCGGGAGCCGGCAGCTGGGTGATCTCCGGTGGCCCGGGCCCGCGTGGGCTCTTCCACGTCGGGGCGATCGACGACGTCGGAGTGGCCGCGATGGCCGGTGCGCTCGCGGTCGCCCTCCATGGCCTCCAGCGCGCCCAAGCCGCCTGCGCCCGGCCGACCACTCTGCGGGTCGGTCGATGAGCCCGGGAAGCGGCCACGACGGACGAGCCGGACCCCCTACGTGGACACGCCGGCGCCTGCTCGGCAGCGGACTCGGCGGCGTGCTCTGCGCCGGCCTCGCCGGGTTCGAGCTGGTCGACCACGGGATCCTCCCGGGCAAGCAGGAGCTCGACCGGCTCGACGGCGCGTGCTCGGTGGCCACCCCCGCCGAGACGCTCGGCCCGGTCGGGCCGTCCCGGTCGGGGAGCTTCTTCTCGCAGGCCCGCAACCGGGCCGTCGGCTACACGATCGCCTACCCCCCTGGCCATCGGCCGGGCAGCCTGCTGCCGCTCGTGATCGGCCTCCACGGGTACCTCGGGAACCACACGTCCGTGCTCGGCGAGGTCACGCCCGCCCAGGCGCTCGCCGAGCGGCCCGGCGGCCGGCCCCTGCCGCCGATGGCCCTCGTCTCGGCCGACGGCGGCGTCGGCTACTGGAACGCCCACCCCGGAGACGACCCGATGGCGATGCTCGTCGACGAGCTGATCCCGATGGCCCGGCGGCTGGGACTCGGACGGGCGCCGCGCACGATCGGAACGATCGGGATCTCGATGGGCGGCTACGGGTCGCTCCTGCTCGCCGAGAAGCGCCCCGACCTGATCGCCGGTGCGGCGGCGATCAGCCCGGCCGTGTGGACCTCATACGCACAGGCCCACGCCGCGAACGCCGGCGCCTTCGCCTCGGCCGCGGCGTTCGCCCAGGACGACGTCGTCACACACGCGGCGGCGCTCGGCCGCACCCCCGTACGCGTGGCGTCCGGCGTCGACGACCCGTTCCACCCGGGCGTCCAGGCCCTCGCGCAGGCCCTGCCGGCTTCGGCCGTCGTGGACATCACGCCGGGCTGCCACGACGCGAGCTTCTTCGCGAGCCAGCGGACGGCGTCGCTCGAGTTCCTCGGCCGACGGCTCGCCTGATCGCGACCGACCGGACGCAGCCGGTGACCGCAGAGCGGCGCGGCCCTGTCCTTTATGTCGACCGACCCGGCGGCGGCGGCTGACGGGCCTACCCGTCGATCGTGTGCCCTGCCTGCGCGAGAGCGGCCGTCGCGTCAGCGAGGGCCGGGCCTCGGACGAGCAGATAGTCGGTGTCGTAGGTCGAGATCACGAACACCGGGATCTGCCGGTCGGCGAGTGGCCCGGCGAGGGCGGCGAGCACGCCGGTCATCCCGAAGTTGAGCGGCCCGGCGACCTCGAGGGCCCGCCAGTCGGACTCGACGGTGACGCCGTCGGGAACGCAGTCCGCCCCGCAGACGACGGAGAGCTCCCGCGGGGTCCGCGTGATCGACACGAGGCCGCCATTCGCCCACGGCGGAAGCGCCGCGTCGGGGGCGAGCCGGCAGACGGCGAGCCGGCCGGGAAGCGTGGCCAGCGCGAATCTCACGATCCGGCCAGGGCGGCGGCGAGGGCGCTCCACGCCTCGCGCGGGATCCCGTCGCCACCCAGCGGCTGGAGACAGACGTGATCGGCCCCGGCCTCCAGATGCGCCCGCGCCGCCTCGGCGACGTCGTCGGCGCTGCCGTGGGGAATGATCGCGTCGATCAGCCGGTCCGATCCTCCGCCGGAGATGTCGGCTTGCGTGAAGCCGAACCGCAGGAGGTTGCTCGTGTAGTTGGACAGTCCGAGGTAGACCTTCGCGTACTCGCGGGCAGTCACCCGGGCACGGTCGGCGTCCGTGTCGACCACGCACGCCAGCTCCGCCGCGACGAGGCCGCCCTCCCCGACCTGCTCGCGGGCGAACCGGGTGTGGGCGACGGGAACGAAGTAGGTGTGAGTGCCCGACGCGCGCGTCGCGCAGAGCTCGAGCATCCGCGGACCCAGGGCGGCGACGCATCGACGGTCGCGCGGCAGCGGCGCTCCGGCGGCGTCGAGGCCGTCGAGGAAGGCGCTCATCGTCGCCAGCGGCTTGGTGTACTCGCCGGTCGCCTCGCGGTGGCCGATGCCGATCCCGACCAGGAGCCGTTCCGGGAAGGCGGCGTCGAGCTCGGCGTACTCGGCCGCGAGCTTCGCCGGGTCGTAGGTCCAGACGTTGACGATCCCGGTCGCGACCCGCAGCCGCTCGGTCGCCTCCAGCAGCGGCCGGGTCGTGGGCAGGCGGGGGGACCCGCCGAGCCAGAGCGTGCCGAACCCGAGCTGGTCGACGAGCTTGGCCGCCGCCCCGGCGTTCTCCTCGCCGATCCGTCGGTAGGTCGTCCAGATCCCGAAGCGGCCGAGCTCCATCCGTTCCAGGATCGCAGACCGCCGCGATCGCGCGCCGCGGCCCGTCCCGTCAGCCGGCGCGCCAGCGCCCGATCCGCCGGCGCGGCCGACCGCTCAGCCGAGCGCCGACCCGTACTGCCGGGCGTAGTACTCCCGATAGGCGCCCGACCGGATCGGCTCCCACCACCAGGTGTTGGCCCGGTACCAGTCGACGGTCTCCTCGAGGCCTTCGGCGAAGCGTGCGCGGGGAGCCCAGCCGAGGGCGCGGACCTTGCTCGACGAAAGCGAGTACCGGCGGTCGTGGCCGAGCCGGTCGGTGACGTGGTCGAGCAGGGTCGCGTCACGCCCGGTCAGCTCGAGGATCCGGTGGACGACGTCGAGGTTGGTGCACTCGTCGGGTCCGCCGACGTTGTAGACCTCGCCGGGGTTCCCGTGTTCGAGGACGTGGCCGATCGCCCGGGCGAAGTCCACGACGTAAAGCCAGTTGCGGATCTGGAGACCGTCGCCGTAGACGGGCAGGCGGTCACCGTGGAGGGCGTTCAGCACCATCAGGGGGATCAGCTTCTCCGGATACTGGTAGGGCCCGTAGTTGTTGGATCCCCGGCAGATCACCGTCTCCAGGCCGAACGTCTGGTGATAGCTCGCGACGAGCAGGTCGGCACCGGCCTTCGTCGCGCTGTAGGGCGACGACGGATCCAGCGGCGAGAGCTCGGTGAAGGACCCCTCGGCGATCGACCCGTAGACCTCGTCGGTCGAGACCTGGAGGTAGCGCAGCGCCCGCCGGCGGGCCGCTTCGAGGAGGACGTAGGTGCCCTGGGCGTGGGTGCGGACGAACGCGTCGGGTTCGGCGATCGACCGGTCGACATGGGTCTCGGCCGCGAAGTTGACGACCGCCCCGCACCCGTCGATCGCCTGCTCGACGGCCGCGGGATCCTCGACCGCGCCGTGGACGAACGAGAAGCGCGGATCGTCGACGAAGTCGTGGAAGTTCTCGCGTCGACCGGCGTAGGTCAGCTTGTCGAGCACGACGATCTCGTCATCGGTCGACGCAAGGCGTTCGCGGACGAAATTCGAGCCGATGAAGCCGGCGCCGCCGCAGACCAGGAGCTTCATCCGGCCACCTCCACGTGAGCCTGTCCGCCGGCCGAGCGGCCGGTCCGCCCGATCTCCGCGAGATACGCGGCGAGACCGTCCTCCCACGGCGGCAGGACCACGGCGTCGGGGCGCTCGCTCCCGAGCACGCTCCAGGCCGGCCGGGGCGCCGGGCGCGCCATCTGCGCGGTGCTCGCCGCGAGCACCCTGCACTGGACGCCGGCCCGGGCGAAGATCTCGAACGCGAACTCGTTCCACGAGCACCGCCCGGCCCCGGCGATGTGATGGATCCCGCCGGCCCCGCCGCCGGTGCCGCCGGCGTGAGGACCGCCGGCGTGAGGACCGCCTCCCGGGTCACCGGCGAGCCGCTCGGACAGGTCGACGACGGCCTCGGCCAGGTGGCCGGTGTAGGTCGGGGCGCCGATCTGGTCGGTGACCACCGACACCTCTCGCCGCCGACCGTCGCCGTCGCCGTCCGAACCGGCGCCGGCCAGCCGGAGCATCGTCGCCGGGAAGCAGCGGCCGCCGGACCCGAACAGCCAGGAGCTGCGTACGACGGCGTGACCGCCGTCCAGGCCGAGGACCTCGCGCTCGCCGGCGAGCTTCGTCCGCCCGTATGCCGATCGGGGGGCGGGCTCGTCGGATTCGACGTACGGGCGCTGCGCCTGGCCGTCGAAGACGTAGTCGGTCGACACGTGGACGAGACGAGCGCCGACGGCGGTGCACCCGCGGGCGAGGATCCCGGCGGCGGTCGCGTTGACGGCGAGCGCCTGGTGCTCGGCCGTCTCGGCGCCGTCGACATCGGTCCACGCGGCGCAGTTGACGACCACGTCGGGAGCGAGGCGCTCGAGCGCGGCGGCGACGGCCTCGGCGTCGCAGATGTCGAGGCCGGCTCGGGCCAGACCGGCGACGCCGTGTCCGCGGCGCGTGGCCGCGCGGACGACGTCCTGACCGAGCATTCCCCCGGCGCCGGTCACCAGTAGTCCGCCGATCGGGCGGTCGGTCGTGGTCATGGGATCGCGATCTCCGAGTTGTCGCCGACCATGAAACGGTAGGCCCGCGGCTGACTTCGGTCGCGCGTGATCGCTACGTTGCGCCCGAGCAGCGACGACTCCATCCGGCCGTCGAGGCCGCGAACGGAGGAGTCTGAGAGCAGGATCGAGTGCTCGACCTCGGCGCTCTCGATCACGCACCGACGTCCGATCGCCGTGTACGGACCGACGTAGGCGTCGGTCAGACGGGCGTCGGCGCCGATGATCGCCGGCCCCCGGACGGTCGACCGGACGAGCCGGGCCCCGGCCTCCAGGACGACCCGGCCGTCGATCTGCGAGTCGACGAGCTCGCCGTCGATGCGCGCCTCGATCGTGTCGAGGACGAGCCGATTGGCCTCGAGCATGTCGGCGAGCCGACCGGTGTCCTTCCACCAGCCGCTGACGATGTGCGGTGAGACGTGGGCGCCGGTGTCGACGAGATGCTGGATCGCGTCGGTGATCTCGAGCTCGCCGCGCGCGCTCGGCTCGATCGCCCGGGCGGCGGCGTGGATCGCCGCCGTGAACATGTAGACCCCGACCAGCGCGAGGTCGCTGCGGGGGGCCGGCGGCTTCTCGACCAGCCGGACGACGCGGCCGTCCTCGAGCTCGGCGACGCCGTAGTTCTCGGGGTCGGCGACCGCCGTCAGCAGGATCAGGGCGTCGGGCTGCTCGGCCCGGAAGCTCTCGACCAGCCCGGTGATCCCGCCCTGGAGGAGGTTGTCGCCGAGATACATCACGAAGGCCTCGTCCTGGAGGTACGCCTCGGCCGTCAGCACGGCGTGGGCGAGGCCGCTCGGCGCGTCCTGGACGACGTAGGTCACCACCGCCCCGAACTGCGACCCGTCGCCGACGGCCGTACGAATCTCGTCCCCGGTCTCCGGGGCGATGATGATTCCGATCTCGACGATCCCTGCGGCGACCATCGCCTCGATCCCGTAGAAGAGGACGGGCTTGTTGGCGACCGGGACCAGCTGCTTGGCGCTCGTGTGGGTGATCGGTCGCAGGCGGGTGCCCTTGCCGCCCGAGAGGATCAGGCCCTTCATCGACGACCGAGAGTACCGGCCCGATGCTCAGCGCAGCCGCCTGGCCGCGGCGAGCACGGCCTGGCGGGCGGCCGCCGGCTCGAGCACGGCGGCGTCGCCCGCCTCCTTGAGCACCTCGCGCACGAGCCAGTCGGTTCCGGCGAAGCTCAGCTCGACGGTGATCGAGCCGTCGGCGTACTCGTCGACCACCTTGCGCTGCTCCCGGGCCCACCGTGCCCGATCGGGCGAGATCCAGACCCGGGCCGTCGCCGACGCGGGAACCTCGCCGGTCCGCGGCCAGCCCTCGACGTCGGCTGACGGGTTGACCTCCGGGCGTGGCTCGAAGCGATCCTCGGAGACCCGGGCCCGCTTGATCCGGTCGAGGCGGAAGTGGCGCATCGCCTGACGGCTCGGGTCGAACGTCGCGACGTACCAGCCCTCCTGCCCGTTCATCAGGGCGTACGGCTCGACCCTGCGCTCGGAGAACTCGTCCTCGTTCTCCTTGTAGTAGTCGAGCTCGAGGATCTGCCGGGAGACGATCGCCTTCGAGACGACCCGGGCGATCCCCGAGTCGTCGCCGCCGCCGCCGGCGACCTGGAGGCCCTGCTCCATGGGATCCTCGCCGAGCGCGGCAACGATCTTCTCGCGGGCGCTGGTCAGCGATCCCTCGGGAATGTGCTCGCCGATCAGGTCGATCGCCGCGACCAGGGCCTTCGCCTCGACCGGGAGCAGCCGGGCCGGCCGGTCGAAATTGTCGCTGTACGGCTGGGGGTCGACCTCGATCGTCCCGTCGTCCTCGGAGACCTCGGCGTAGAGGACGTAGGACCCGCCGCCGAAGTTCACGACGTTGAGGACGCTGACGTCCTCGCGGAGCTCGAGATCGGAGATCTGAAGGCGGTCGCAGAGCTCGGCGATCTCGAGCCGCCGGCCGGCCCGACCGGCCTCGATCAGGATCGACGCGAGCGTGACGAGGCGGGCGAAGCGCTCCGGGCGGATCGCCGAGTCAGAGCGGCCGTCGGCGCCGAGCGCCTCGCGCGCGGCTGGCCCCGGCTCCTGGTCGCGCCCGTTGTCCTGCGCCGGGGTCCGGCCCGGCCGGGCGGCCGGGTCGAGCAGGGCGGCCGTCGACGGCGGACCGGCGGAATCGGCGTGGCGCTCGAGAATCAGCTGGACCCGTCGGCTGAGATCGGCGACCAGCTCGGGCGGACCGAGGACCCGGGCATTCTCGCCGAGCCCGAGCAGCCAGGAGAGCAGCAGGCGGGAGTTGCCGTAGTCGGTGAGAAAGACCCGATCGCCGCCGGTCGAGCCGACGCCGCCGGCGGGACGCAGCTCGCCGTAGCGTCCGAAATGGCGCTCGACCTGCCAGGCGATCCGCTCGGAGATCAGGATCTCGGCAGTCGACTGGGACTCGCCGGTCTGCCACTCGGCCCGGTTGGCGTAGGCCCGCGGGTCAAAGTCCGTCGGACGCTTGAAGTCGTGTTCGGCCTTCGTGGCGTAGGAGACCTTCCCGCGGATGCGCGACAGGCGAAAGACGCGCAGGGCGCTCCGCTCGTGGGAGTAGCCGAGCAGGTAGAACTGGCCGCCCCGGAACAGCAGGTGGTAGGGATCGACGCGGCGGGGACCCTCGGCGTCGCGCTCCATCGTGTAGTAGTCAAACGCGATCGTCTTGTGGCGGAAGATCGCCGTCTCGATCTTGACGAGCCGCTGGGATAGCTCGTGGCCGCCGGCCGAAGCCGTGATCCCCAGCGCGACGGCCTGCTGGTCGGGCGCGGCGAGCGGGCTCGGACGGCCCCAGGTGACCTGCTGGAGGGCCAGCCGGAGCGGCTCGGCGTAGGCGAACTCGCCGTCGAGCAGCGAGAGGGCCGTCGCCAGCGCGGCGAGCTCGGCGTCGGTGAAGGCGATCGCCGGGAGGTGGAAGTTCTCCGGGCGCAGGGAGTAGTTCTCCTGCTCGGCAAGGCCGTCGATCGGCTTCTCCACGGTCAACGGGATCCGCAGCGACTCGAGCTCGGAGCGGTCGGCGTAGAAGCGCCGGGCGAAGGCGTCCTCGTTCATCCCGCTGTAGCCCTCGACGTCGCGCTTGATGTCGAGCGCGGTGACCGGCCGGCGCTCGGCCATCAGGTAGGAGATCAGCGAGAGCTGGCGGATCAGCTTCTCTGTGTCCTTGGCCATCGCCGGCCTACGATAGACCGCCCCGCGCCGGCCAGCGCCCCGCCGGACGGGAATCCGACCGGACGTGGGGAGAACTTGCGCTCCGTCCGGGAGAAAGCCCGTTGGCCCGGGGGCGGTCAGACGTGGTCGGGAGAGACAGCACGGCGCTAGCTTCGTTCCAAGCGCATGACCCCGATTCACACCCGCCACCGTCAGGATGACTCCGCCCTCGCCCGCCGCGTCGCCGCCGGTGACGAGCACGCGTTCACGGAGATCGACGAGCGCCATCGAAAGGCCCTGCGCCGGTATGCCGGCTCGCTCCTGCGCCGATCGACCCACGACGCCGAGGACGTCGTCCAGGACGTCCTCATCCGGGCCCACACGGCACTCCAAGCAGGAGACGTCCCCGACGAGCTGCGACCGTGGCTCTACCGGCTCACCCGCAACCGGGCGATCGACGAGGTCCGGCGGGCCCGGTGGGGAGAGCAGGCGCTCGAGGACGACGCCTTCCCGGCCGCCGTCGAGCGGTCCGACCCGGAGACCGTCGTGAGGCGGCGGGAGGCGGTCCGCCGGCTGGTCGAGGATCTCGCCGACCTGCCGGTCGGCCAGCGGACGGCGCTGCTCTCGCGCGAGCTCGACGGCCGCAGCCCGGAGGACGTGGCCGGGCAACTCGGGGTCAGCGTCGCCGCCGCCCAGATGCTCGCGACCAGAGCCCGCCAGAGCCTGATCCGGACGCGCGAGGCACGGGATGCCGACTGCGCCGACGTCCGCGCCAGCCTGCTCGACGCCCGCGAGCGGGGGGTTCGTGCGAGCGCGCACGCGCTGCGCCACGTCGAGGGGTGCGTCGGATGCGCTGAGTACCAGGGCGACATCCGGAGGCTCTCCAAGCGGCTGGCCGCGCTGAATCCGCTGCCCGGGGTACCGCTCGCAGCCGGCGTCGCGAAGCTCGTCGGCAGCGGGGTCGGCAAGGCCGCACTGGGGATCGCCGCGGCCCTGGTGATCGTCGCGACCGGCGGGATCGCCGTACTCGCGACCCATACGTTCAGGGCCGGCGACCCGGCTCCCTTCCTGCTGCGGGGCTTCGGCGACGCGAGCGGCCGGCTCGTCGCCAAGGGTGACCCGCTCCCGGATGGGACCGTGCTGATCACGATGCGCGTGCGCCTGCCGGCCGGGCCCCCGAAGGCGAACACCGCGCGGAGCGTGACGCTGCCTTGCCCGTCGGGTATGAAGCTCGCCGGCTTCCAGGAGCCGGAGCAGAAGGTTCCCCTGCTCTGGCTCCAGCTCTGGAAGCACTCGATTCCCGGCTACTCGACGAGCGGGCGGATCGACTTCGGGCTGGAGACGCTAGCCCAACCGGCCGATCTGACGGTCGCCATCCTCTGCCGGCATCCCGGCCCGTACGGGACGATGCTCGTCAAGTCGCGCCTGCCCCACAGGGGCGAACAGCCGGCCCACGTGTGCGTCGACTCGGCCTACCTCTACCAGACGCCCGACCGGACCTTCATGGGCACCGTCTACCGGGCCGAGCCGGTCTCAGTCGAGCGGCGCAGCCGGTCGGGCACCTGGGCGCGGGTGATCGCAGACGACGAGGCGTCCGGGTGGATGAGGGTCAGCCAGCTGTGTCCCTGACGGGCGCCGGGGCCCGGCCGGCGCCGGGCCGCTCCGGCCCTGTGGCGCCCGACCGAACGGCCGGGCCGGAGAGTCGGCGCCCGGAGCTGATGCACTAGGCCCGGGAGCTGGTGCGCTAGGCCGCGCGCCGCTCGTCGGCGAGCGCCGTCGCCTCGGAGGCGCCCGTCCCGCGCGACCCGAAGAACGCTCCTGACCCGAGCGCCCGGTCGAACGATGACCAGCTCTGGTCGTCGGCCAGCTGCTTCTCGATCCGATCGAAGCTGCCGAGCCGGCCGCCGAGGTTGTCGATCATGTGGACGAGGGTCGCCTCCCGCGTGCAGGGAACCACCGGGCTGCCGTGCTCGAGCGTCCCGTGGTGGGAGAGGATGATGTGCAGGAGGGCCTGGGCGAGCTCGGCCGGGAACCCGTCGAGCTCCTCGATCGCCCGGCGGACCCGGTAGTAGCCGAGCGGGATCTCGCCCTGGAGGCGGCCGTGGTCGGACATCGCGATCGCGTGGCCGTCGGTCTCGTAGGCCTCGAGCTTGCCGATATCGTGGAGCAGCGCGCCGGTAACCGCGAGGTCGCGGTCGAGGCCGGGGAACGTGGCTGAGACGGCGCTGACGGCCTGGGCGACGGTCAGGCTGTGCTCGAGCAGGCCGTGACGATAGGCCTGGTGGTAGTACTTCGCGGCCGGCGCCAGCCGGTAGGCCGCCCAGACCTCGGACGCCTCGCCGAAGAAGCGCTCGAGCAGGGCGGCGAGGCTGGGGTTGCGGATCGTCGCGAGCAGATCGGCGAGCCCCGCCTCCATCTGCCCGACCTCTCGGGCCGACCGGTCGACGAGGTCGTCGAGCGAGAAGGTCCCGCCCGGCGCCGGGTCGACGGCGGCGACCTCGATCTGCAGACCGTGGGTTCGATCGTCCACCAGCCGCCCGATCACGCGGACCGCCTCGCCCGGCCGGGCGATCGCGGCCGCCTCGGCGACGTCGTCCCAGACGACGGCCGTCAACTGGCCGGTCCGGTCGCCGAGCGTCAGCCTCAGGAACCTCGCCCCGTCGCGCCGGCTGCGGGATTCCGCCCCCCGGACGAGCAGGACCTGATCGATCTCCCGGCCGGCCTGGAGGTCGCGGATCAGCATTGGGAAGGACGGTAGAGCAGGCCGCGGACGGCTTACGGCGTCAGGCCCGCGAGCTCCAGGCCCCCGGAGTTCGCGCGGCGGCGCACAAAAAGGGAGGTGGTGGATACCTCGGAGAAACCAGCTGCCTGACTCAATGACTCAGGCAGCTACCTCGCACAGTACGCGTCCCGCCCCCGTGCCCCCCGGCGGGACTCAGACGACCGGTCGGAGGATCAGGTGACCCAACGCGGCGACCTCGTGGTCGAGCAGGCTGAGCCCGGCGCGGGTGGCCTGCTTCATCTCACGGATCTCCCAGAGCAGCTCGGCCTTGGTCCACGCCCGCTCTCGGGAGACCTCGATCCCGAGCATCGCGACGCGGTCGTCGACCTTGGCGTTGTAGCGGTCGATGTCCTTGATGATCCCGGTCTCGAGCAGCTTCTTCTCGGCGTCGAGCTTGGACTTGAGGATCTCGTTGACCTTCGTGAAGTCGTGGTAGTCGGGGCTGTCGCGGCTCGGCCGGTGGCCGGCCTCCTGCCACTGGCTGACGAGTGCGCAGGAGAGGTCGTGGTTGATGTGGGCGTTCATGCCGCCGAGGACGAACTGGAGCGAGGCGATCCCGTGCTTGTCGCGGACGCGGAAGAGGGCGTTCCACGAGTGGGGGACGTGACGCTTGGCGGCGAGGTCGGCGACGGCGTCGAGGTAGAGCTGGCCGAAGATCACGTCGAGCCGGTGCATCGGCTCCGGGAGGGCGAAGAAGTCCTGCTGGACGGCCAGGGCGGCGTAGACGCCCTCGGTGACCTGGAGGTAGAGGCTGTTGAAGCGCACGACGCCGTCGGCCTCGCCGTGGTCGGCCGCCATCGTCGCGCCGAGGGTCTTCATGTCGGCGACGACATCGGCCACCGTGCGGGTCGTCGCGGGCAGCGTGGTCGGCCCAGTCATCGGCCCATCATGACCCGCGGGCGTGGGGCGGTCAAGGCCGGGAGGCGTGGTGCCGATGCCCAGGACGGACCCCCACATGTCGCCCGAGACCGCAGCCCAGCTTGGATTGCCAGTCACGCTCCCGGCGCGCGGCGCGATCCTGGCCGGGCGCTTCGAGGTGCTCCGGGGACTCGGGCGGCGGACGCTGCTCGGTCGCGACGACGCGAGCGCGGCGAGCGTCGTGATCCGGACGATCCCGGGGGACCTCGTGTCCGACGAGGAAGAGGCCCGCATCGAGCGGTGTGTCGCCGGCCTGCGGGGCATGCCGGGGAGCTCTGTGGCCGGGCCGATCTTCTGCGGACGGGACGGGTCGTGGTTCATCGTCGTCACGCCGTTCGTCCACGGCGTTCCCCTCGACGAGCGCCTCGTGCAGGGCGCGACCGGGGGGCGGGCACGGGCCGGCGGGCTGGGCGTCGGACCGACGCTCCAGGTCGCGAGGGACATCCTGCGGGCGGTTGCCACGGCGCACGAGCACGGGCTCAGCCGGGTCGAGCTGCGCCCGTCGAACGTGATCGTCAACCCCGACGGCCGCGTCCGGTCGGCGACCGTGATCGGCTTCGGGAGCGCGATCCTCCGCGACTGTCTGGCGGGGGGCGGCGAGACGCCGACGGACGTGGCGTACTGTGCCCCGGAGCGGGTCGGCGCACTCGAACGACCGATCGACGAGCGGGCCGACCTGTACGCGGTCGGCCTGATCCTCCACGAGTGCCTGACGGGCCGTCCGGTCCACACGGGCGAGACCGAGGGCGAGCTGCTGCGACGCCGCCTGACCGACCGACCGGCCCGCCTGACGCCGGGGATCCCGAAGCTGCCGGCGGGCGTCGAGGCGGAGATCCTGCGGATGCTCGAGCTCGAGCCGTCGCAACGGCCGTCGGGAGCCGCGCAGGCACTCACGGCGTTCGCCGCACCGACGCGGACCGAGTCTGGGGGGAGCTCGGCCGACGCCCGCCGGACACAGCGCTCGCGGGCCGCCGAAGACGAGCCCCAGCCCGAGCGTCCGGGCCTGGTCGGCCGCGACCGGGAGCTGTCGGTCCTGCTCGACGGCCTCGGCCAGGCGGCGGCCGGCCGGGGCGGTGTGATCCTCGTCGAGGGGTCGGCCGGCCACGGGAAGACCCGCCTGCTCGACGAGCTCTGCGCGCGGGCGAGCGCGGCCGGCGCCGTCGTCCTGCGCGGCCGGGCGCGGGAGCAGCCGCCGGCGCCGGCGGCCGCGCTCGAGGGGATGCCGGATGTGATCGAGCGGGAGGCGAGCGCCGACCCGGCGTGCGCGACCCGCCTGCTCGGAGTCGGCGACCCGGCCGGACGGGCGGCCGTCTGCCGGCTGCTGCCGGTCCTCTCGGCGACGCTCGCCGCCCACTGGGGGTCGGGTCAGACGCCCGCGGGACGGTGGTCGCGGGCGCAGACGCTCGCGGAGACGCTGGCCGCCGTCGGGACCGGGGAGCGGCCGGCGGTGATCGCGCTCGACGACTGCCAGTGGGCCGATCAGGCAACGATCGACCTGATCGCGACGTGGGCCGCCGGCGACCCGGCGGCCGGCGGGCGGCAGCGATACGGCGTGCTGGTCGCGGCCTACCGACCCGAGAACCTGGCGGCCGACCATCCGCTGCGCGAGCTGGCCGCCGTGCGCCGGATCGGGCTCGACCGCGTCGAGGGGCCGGCCGCGCCGGTGAGCTTCGACGGTCTGCCCGACGACGTCCGCAGGCTGCTCTGCGCGGCGGCCGTCCTCGGCCGGGAGTTCGACCCCCAGGTCGCCGGGGGAATCCTCGGACGGGGCGAGACCTGGCCGCAGCTGACGAGCGCCGACGCCCGCCGGCGGGACGCGGTGCGACCGGGGCCCGACGGGGAGGAGACGCTCGTCTTCACCGACGACGGCCTCCGCCGGGAGGCGCTGGAATCGCTGGCCGACGGCGAGCGGCGACGACTCCACGCGCGGGCGGCCGACGCCCTGGCCGGGGCGCCGGGGGACCACGTCTACGAGATCGCCGACCAGGCGATCGCCTCGGGCGACCCGGAGCGGGCGGCTCCGCGGGCGCTGGCGGCCGGCCGGGCGGCGACCGGGCGGGGAGCGGCGGACGTCGCCGAGCACTACCTGCGGGCGGCACACCGGTGGGCAGCAGACGGGCCGCCGGAGCTCGCGCTCGAGATCGCCGAGCGCCTGGCGGGAGCCCAGCTCGCGCAGGGCCGGGCCGACCTGGCGGCCGAGCAGCTGGGCGAGGCGGCCCGGATTGCGCGCGAGCCGGGCCGGCGGGCGGGGATCACGGCGGCGCTCGCGGGAATCGAGGCCGAGCTGGGAGATCCGCAGGCAGCGATCGGCGCGGCCGAGGCGACGCTGACCGACCTCGGCGGCCGGCTGCCGGGAAGGGGTGGTCTGCTCGGCGTGCTGCTGGCGTGCGAGATCCTCTCGAGGGCGTTCCAGACGCTTCGCCGGCGGCCGCGGGGAACCGATATCGACCGGCAGGCGGCGGTCTACAACCTGCTCGCGACGCTCTACGCCCAGGCCGACCGGCGGGTGGCGGGGACGTGGGCCCAGCTGCGCGGCCTGCGCCTGGCCGAATCCCAGCCGGCCGGCCGGATTCTGGTCGACGCGCTCGACGGGTACGCGCGGCTGCTGGGCGAGCGACGGCTGCGCCTGGCCGCGCTGACGATGGCCCGGCGGGGGCTCGCGGCGGCCGAGATGCTCGGCGACGGGGAGCTGGCGGCGAGCGCGCTGAGCCTGGAGGGCGAGCTGCTGTACGCGGCCGGCAACCCCCGGTCGGCGACCGCGCGCTTCGGCGAGGCAGCCGTCCTGCTGCGGGCCGAAGGTGATTCGTGTGGCCAGGATCGTTCGGCGCAGGCCGGGGCGGTGATCGACCGGGCCCTGCTCGGGCGGGGGTACTGCGAGTACCGGCTCGGCCGGCTCGAGGACGCCCGGGCGACGGCGGCCGAGCTGGGGCGGCGGGCGGCGGCCGGCGAGCAGGGAGGGCTGATCTGGGCGGCGCGCGGGCTGTGGCTGAAGGCGGCCGACGGGGCTGACGCGCAGACGATCGTGCGGGCACCGACCGACGGGGCGGCGGACGGGGAGTCGGCGCTCGAGCGCGAGGCGCGGGCGCTCGAGCTCCTGGGATCGCTGCGCCCGGCGGCGGCGGTCGAGATCTTGAGCAGACACGGCGGGCGGGCGGGACCGGCGCGTGGCGGGGGCGGCGGGCGCGAGGCGGCGGGGCAGGCGGTCAGCGGGGCGGCGGGGCAGGCGGTCGGCGGGGCGTACGGGCTCGAGGCTGCGGAGACGCTCGCGTCGTCGGCGGCCTGGCTGGCGAGCGGCCTGCGCCTGGCGATCGAGGCCGACGCGGTCAGTGACGCCGGCCGGCTGCGGGAGGCGGCGCGGGCGGCCCGCCGGGCGCTGCGCGTGGCCCGGCGGCGGCGGACGAACCTGCCGCAGGCGCTGCGCGAGCTCGGCGTGATCGAGGCGATGGCCGGCCGCATGCGGCTGGCCAGGTGGCGCCTGCGCCGGAGCCTGCGGGTGGCCGTGCGCCAGTCGGCCCGGGAGGAGCACGCGCGGACGCTGGCCGCGCTGGACCGCCTCCCCGGCCGGAAGGCCGGCGGGCTGCCGGGTCTGAGCGGGGGCGGCCGGCCGTCGGCGTCAAGCCGCCCGGCGATCGGTCCGGGCGAGCGGCGGCCGGGGATCCCGACCGTGGAGCGACCGTTGCAGGTCGGTCCGCACCAGCCGTTCGGCGTCGGCCGGGTCGACGCCGCGGCGGTCGGAGCGGCAGTCGCAGCGGGGAACGGAGCGGGCGCCGGAGCGGCAATCGGCGGGGCGGTCGGCGGGGGGATCGGGCACCCGCTGCACGTGGGTGGACTGGAGGACGGCGACGAGCGGGTCAGCATGCTGCTCAGCGGGTCGCGGGGGATCTCGTCGGCGACGACCGACCCGGAGATCCTCGAGGCCGTCGAGCACGTCGCGACCGGCCTGCTCGGGGCCGGGCGGACGCTGTTCGTGGAGATCGACTCGGAGTCGGGGTCCGACCAGGTCACCGGGTACTCGGTGGGCCTCGGCGAGGGCCGGGCCCGCGTCTGCCGGGCGCTCGGCCGGGCGGCGGCCCGCGAGCGCAAGGCGGTCTCGTCGTCGGGGCCGGGGATTCCCGGACTGGATGCCGGAATGCTCGGGCGGGCCGGCGTCGGCGCGGCGCTGTGCGCGCCGATCGTGGTCAGCGAGATCGTCACACGCTGCCTGTACGTCGAGCGCCCGCCCGGCGAGGACGAGTTCGGACCGCAGGAGCTCCGCCTGGCGGACTTCGTCGCGGGGATGGCCGGGGCCGCGCTCGAGCGGGCCGAGGGCTTCGCGCGGGTCGCCAACCTCCAGCGATCGCTCGAGGAGCGGGTCGAGGGCCGGACAGCCGAGCTGGCGGACTCCAACCGCCAGCTCGATCTGTCGCTGCAGCGCCTGACCGAGGCGTTCGAGCGCGAGCGGGACTCGGCGGCCGCGCTCAAGCACCAGGCCTTCCACGACCCGCTGACCGACCTCGCCAACCGGGCGCTGTTCGTCAACCGGGTCGAGCACGCGATCGAGTTCTCGCGGCGCCACGGCCACGGCGTCGCGGTCCTGTTCGTCGACCTCGACGACTTCAAGACGATCAACGACTCGCTCGGCCACCCGGCCGGCGACGAGCTCCTGGTGGGGGTCGCGTCTCGCCTCAAGGAGGTCCTGCGGACCGCGGACACGGCCGCCCGGCTCGGCGGCGACGAGTTCGGGATCCTGCTCGAGGGGGTCACCCAGCGGGAGGGGGCCGTGCGGACGGCCGAGCGGATCCTCGAGGCGCTCGACAAGCCGTTCCGGCTGGTCGCCAAGGAGGTCTTCATCCACGCGAGCATCGGGATCGCCCTGTACGGGCCGGACGACGAGACGGTGGACGCGCTGCTGCGCAACGCGGATGTCGCGATGTACTTCGCCAAGAGCCGGGGCAAGCACGGTTTCGAGGTTTTCGAGCAGCGGATGCACGACGAGATCGTCCGCCGGCTCGAGCTCAAGGACGACCTCCACCGGGGGATCGAGCTCGAGCAGTTCGCCGTCCACTACCAGCCGATCGTCGACATCTCGACCGGCCAGATCCACGGTCTCGAGGCGCTGATCCGCTGGAACCACCCCGAGCACGGACTGATCTCCCCGCTGGACTTCGTCCCCCTGGCCGAGGAGACGGGGATGATCCGGACGATCGGCGACTGGGTTCTCCGGACGGCCACGCACGCGGCCCGCGGCTGGCAGAACGACCGGGGTCCGACCGGCGAGCGCCTGACGATCGGCGTCAACCTCTCAGCCCGCGAGCTCCACGAACCCGGCCTCGTCGACTGCGTCCACGCTGCCCTCCGCGGGTCGGGCCTGCTGCCGGCGGACCTGACCCTGGAGATCACCGAGAGCGTCCTGATGCACGACACGAAGGCCGCGATCATCCGTCTCAACGAGCTCAAGGGGCTCGGCGTGCGCCTGGCGATCGACGACTTCGGGACCGGCTACTCGTCGCTCAGCTACCTCAAGGACCTGCCGGTCGACATCGTCAAGATCGCCAAGCCGTTCGTCGACGACATCGCCGAGAGCCCTCAGGAGGCGGCCCTGGCCGGCGCGATCGTCACTTTGAGCGAGACGCTCAACCTGAAGACCGTCGCCGAGGGGATCGAGTACCCGGCCCAGCTGCGGGCCCTCCAGCGGCTGGGCTGCGACTACGGCCAGGGTTACCTGTTCGCCAAGGCGATCCCCGAGCTCGACGCCGGAGTCCTGCTCGCCGGGGACCGGCGGTTCGCGGTCGTCGGGTCCGACGACTGAC
>DASZKP010000095.1:0-30257 GCA_035553395.1 Solirubrobacteraceae bacterium
CCGGCGCAACCGGTCATAGACGAACGCCGCCAGGTCGTCGTGCAGCCCCTGCTGGAGCACGTCGATCTCTCGCACCCCTTCGCGTGCGGCAACGCTCAGTGAGCGCTCCACCTCCGCGCGGATATCGGAGACGAGATCGCCCGCCTGCTCGATGAACGGGACGCCGCGGAAGATCACCTCTGGGGGGACCACCGACTCCCCCGTCTGCTCGGAGACGGTGGCGACGACGATGAAGATCCCGTCGGCCGAGAGCATCCGCCGGTCACGGAGCGCGGCGTCCGCGACATCGCCGATGTCGACCCCGTCGACGAACGTCATCCCGGCCTGCTCGGCCTTGCCCCAGCGCGCGCCGCGACTGTCGATCTCGAGCACGAAGCCGTTCTCGCCGGCGAAGATCGCCTCCGGTGGGACGCCGACGGCTTCGGCCAACTTGGAGTGGAGATGGATCCGCTTGTGGTCGCCGTGGAATGGCATCACGTATGACGGCTTGACGAGGTTCAGCATCAGCTTGATCTCCTCGGCGTACCCGTGCCCCGACGCGTGGATCGGTGCGTCCCGGGTTGTGATCACGTCGCAGCCGATGTGGTACAGCCGGTCGATCGTCTCGTTGACCGCCCGCTCGTTGCCGGGGATCGGCGTCGCCGAGAAGACGACCGTGTCGCCCTCGTGGAGCTTGACCTGCGGATGGTCGCGGTAGGCCATCCGCCGCAGCGCCGAGAGCGGCTCGCCCTGGGATCCGGTCGAGACGATCACGAGCTTGTGGGGCGGGTAGTCGTCGATCGCGCGGCCCTGGAGGAGGATCCCCTCGGGGACGTCGATGTGCCCGAGCTGGCGGCCGATGTTGACGTTCTTGCGCATCGACCGGCCGACCAGTGCGACCTTCTTGCCGAGTGCCGCGGCCGCGTCGATGACCTGCTGGACGCGGTGGATGTTCGACGCGAAGCTCGTCACGATGACCCGCCCGTCCGCCCGGCTGAAGACCTCTTCGAGGTGTGGGCCGACGCCGGACTCCGAAGGCGAGAAGCCCGGCCGGTCGGCGTTGGTCGAGTCGCCGCAGAGCAGCAGAACACCCTCGGCCCCGAGCTGGGCCAACCGCGAGATGTCCGCGGGGACGCCGTCGACCGGCGTCTGGTCGAACTTGTAGTCGCCG
The DNA here is from genome assembly GCA_035553395.1 of Solirubrobacteraceae bacterium. Classification (GTDB taxonomy): domain Bacteria; phylum Actinomycetota; class Thermoleophilia; order Solirubrobacterales; family Solirubrobacteraceae; genus Palsa-513. The sequence goes on from DASZKP010000095.1 coordinate 1,151, forward strand.
GTGATCAGGATCGTCCCGAGCTCGGTCTTCAGCGCCACGGCGTTCGAGTCGGGGATCGAGTGGGTCATGTGGATCAGCTCGAGCCCGAAGGGGCCGAGCTCGACGTCCTGGCCGGTGTCGATCTCGTGGAGGTCGACGTCCTTGAGCTTGTGCTCCTCGAGCTTCGAACGCGCCATCGCGATCGTCAGTGGACCCGAATAGATCGGCGGCATGTTGTCGCGGCCGAGCTCCCGCAGGACCCACGGCAGTGCGCCGAGGTGGTCCTCGTGGCCGTGGGTGACGACGATCGCCTCGATGTCCTTGGCTCGCTTGCGCAGATATGTGAAGTCCGGAAGGACGAGGTCGATGCCGACCATCTCCGGAGTCGGGAACCGCAGCCCGACGTCGACGACGACGATCCGGTCCTCGTACTCGACGACCGTCATGTTCTTGCCGATCTCGCCGAGCCCGCCGAGCGGGAGGACCCGTAGCTTGGGCTGACTCATCGGTGGCTGAGCGCCAGCAGCCCGTGGCGGGCCAGCATCGCGCGGACGGCGTCGCGCTCGGCCTCGTCGGCTTCGACGAGCGGCATTCGCAGGCCGCCGGCAGGCAGCTCGAGCAGGTTCAGGGCAGCCTTGATGCAGATCGGGTTCGACGTCAGCGAAAGCGTCTCGTAGACGTCGCGCAGCCCGGCGTCGATCGCCGCGCGGTTTTCGGGCTCGTCCACCATCCGCCGCATCTGCTCGCCGACGATGTGGCTGGCCACGAGGATTCCGCCGGGCCCGCCAATGTCGAGCGTCCGGGCGAGGGTGTCGTCGTTGCCGGCATAGATCTCGAGCCCGTCGACGGGCGCGAGGTTGGCGTCGTTGGCCTGCTTGACGTAGTCGATTCGCTCGATCTGGGCCAGCTCCGCGAGCAGGTCGTTGGGCATGTCGGTTCCGGTCCGCTGGGGGATGTTGTAGAGGACGATCGGCTTGTCGGTCGCCCTTGAGACGGCCTCGAAATGCGCGCGGATCCCGCGCCGGTTGGGCCGGTTGTAGTACGGCGTGACCGAGAGCATCGCGTCAGCCCCGAGCTCGGTCGCACGCTCGGTCAGGTGGATCGCGTGGCTCGTGTCGTTGGACCCGACTCCGGCGACGATCGTCTTGCCGGGTGGACGCTCGGATACGGCCAGCTCGATCATTCGCAGGTGCTCGTCATCCTTGAGGGTCGGGGCCTCCCCCGTCGTCCCACAGACGACGAACCCGTCGGAGCCGTGGTCGGCGAGGTGGTGCATCAGCTTGACGAACCCGTCCTCGTCGATTCGGAGGCGATCGTCGAACGGAGTGACGATCGCGGTGAGAATGGCTCCGAGCGCTGGCATTGACCCAGCCAGTATCCCAGGGTCGGCGGCGGCGCCGCATCGCGGGGCCCGGTCAGGCCGGGGCCGGGCGCCTCGCGGTGTGGCCGCTGCGCTCAGCGGACCGCCCGCGAAACCAAGTTGCCGATGTGCCGCACCGACCCCGGGCGGGTGGCCCCGGTCGAGGGGCCGGCCGCCTCGTCAGTCGGTCAACGCCGCGGGGTCTGGACGGTGTAGGCGTAGGGCACGGCGGCGAGCTCGTCGCCGTCGTTGTCTGCGGCCCCGTACTCGCTTGCCAGCACGTAGTCGTCGATGAAGAGCGTCCCCGTCACGTGCGCCCCCGGGGCGCCGGTCGGCGTCACGGCCACGGTGATCTGGCCACTGGCGCCCGGCGCGACGTAGACCGGCGCGAAGTCGGCCGTGAGGCCGTTGATCGCCTCCCAGAAGTCCCCGGTCGACGAGTCGACCGTCGGATCAAAGGCCTGCGTCACGGCGCTGACGCTGGTCGTCGTGGTCGCCGGTGGCGCGCCCGACGGCGGATACGGCCCGATCTCACCGGGGATCACGGTCCACAGGCCGGGGGTGACCTCGGGCTCGTTGAGCGACAGAGTGGCCGCGTCGCCGCTCTGCGATCCCGGCGCCGACGGTGTATCGACCGCGGGCGAGAGGGCCGGGTCGCCGGGGAAGTAGGTCAGCTCGAAGGTCACCGGTGCGCTCCCGGTCACGCTGGCCTGGAGCTGGCTGGTGTGGGTCGGGACCGCGTACACCGGGGTGCTCGGCTGGGCTGGGAGCGGCAGGCTCACGCTGCCGTCGTTGCCGCTGAGGTCCGGCAGGGCCATCGTCTGGGAGCTCGGCAGGCGCGGGTCGGCGAAGAAGGCCTCGGGGGCGACCCCCGTGTTGTGGACGGTGACGGTGTAGGTGTATGTCCGACCGGCCGCGAGCTGCGGCGTCAGGGCCGGGATCAGTTGGCCCAGCCCGCCGCCCGGAAGGTTGCCGGTGACGCTCACCTGGTTGAAGCCGACCGATCCGGTGAAGGGCTCGGCGAGCTCGGATCCGCTGACCGGGTTCTCCCACTGGAGGATCAGGCTCCAGCGCCCCGGGGTCGGCGCGACGTGGTAGAGGTCGACGGTGCTCGTCGGCACGGGGTTGCCGTCGACGTCGGTCGTGTCGTTGGTCGAGTAGCCGACGGTCTGCCCGTTGGGATCGACGAGATAGGCGATCAGCGTGTCGTTGGGGTCGTTGGCGAGGCTGAGGTGGGCGTCCAGGTCCCGCTGGCCGGGCGGGACGTCGAAGAAGTAGGTGTTGGCTGCCGCGTCCGCCGGGTCCCGGCCGTTCCCGCCGGTGAGCACCCCGCTGAACGTTCCGGCGCCCGCGAAGAGGCCGGTCGGGACGAGCGTGCGGACGGTGACGGGGATCGACCCCTTGTTGGCCGGAGTCGAGACAAGGACCGACTGATCGGCGTCGCCCGGCGCGGCCGGGCTCGTGACGAGCAGATGCGCGGTCGCGGTCCTGCCGGCCCCGATCGTCACCGATGTCGGGAAGATCGGGCTGGCCGGGGCGTAGTCGAGCGTGCTCGCGTCCCAGTTGACGGGCCCGGTCGTCCCGGACTCGCCTGCAACGGCTCCGTCCTGCTCGGTGAAGAAGACGGCCGTCCACTTCCCGCCCGTCGGGTTGGCCACCTCGATCTCGCCGTAGTCGGCGAGTCCCTGTGGACGCGAGTAGCCGGCGTACGTCCCGTCGGGCTCGAGCAGGGCGAAGCGGACCAGCGAGTTGAAGTTGGTCGGATCCGGTGGCTGCGGGAAGTCGGCGGCGAAGCGCAGGCGAGACGTGCCTGCCGGGACGGTGAAGCTCTGCTCCTGGTAGACGTCGGTGAGCCCGGTCCAGATCGGGAAGGTTCCCGTGTTCTGCGGGCACGCGGCGGTCGGTGTGCCGGGTTGCATGCAGAAGCCGCCGGTCTGGTCGGAGACCGTTCGGGTCAGCGCGCGGGTCGACAGCCCGACGCTGACCGGACTCGCCGACGGGTTGGTCAGCGTGATCGCCTCGACGGACGTGGCCCCGGGCCGCTGGGCGACGTTGATCTGGCTGGGCCCGACCAGGACCCCGCCGGCCGCCTCGGCGTCCTTGACCGCGCCGAGCACGTTGAGCAGGCCGGCGCCCTGCTGGGCCGCCGGGGCGTCGATGTCGGTGGCCGAGCTCGTCAGGATCTGCTTGACCTGTGCGGGGGTCGGGTCGCTACCGCCATGCGTCCGGGCGTACGCCTGGATCACGTCGGCGGCCGCGCCGGAGGTCATCGGCGCCGACTGGCTCGTCCCGCCGAAGCGCTGGATGGCAGACGGGTTGCCGTTGTCGTCGAAGCAGTCCGCGTACATCGCGACGTTCGCGTCGCACACGGCCCACCCGTCGTCGCCGGGTGCGACGAGATCGACCGTCCCGCCGGACTGCGTGAACCCGCCGGAGGAGATCGAGGCGATGTTGTCGTCGAGCACCCTGCCATTCGCGTGCGGGTCGTTGATCCCTCCGTAGGTCTCCTGCGCATACGCCCGGAGCGTCGTCGTCGCGCCGACGCTGATCACCGCGGGATCCGTGGCCGGCGAGCCGATCGTGCTCGTGACCCCGGAATCGCCGCTGCTGACGACGACCGTCACGCCCGCCGCCACCGCCGCATCGTTCGCCTCGCGGACCAGGTCCTGACTCGTGTCGGGGAACGGGTCGCCGCCGAACGACTCGTTGATCACCTTGACGCCGCTCGCAACCGCGTACTGGATCGCCTGGAGGATGCCCGCGTCGCTGGAGAAGTCGTTCTGCCCGAAGATCTTCAGGCTGAGGAGGCTGGCGCCTGGGGCCACCCCGACGATCTTGATGTCGCATCCCACGGGCAGCGGGTGGGTCGTGTTGACGAACTGCGAGAGGTCGTAGACCTGATTGCCCTGGGCCGCGATCGAGCTCGCATCGCCGAAGGCCTCGCCGCCGGCCGTCGGCGCGGCGGTGCCGTCGCCCGAGAAGTCCTCGTAGTCGCTGATCACAGGCGTTCCCGCCGGCGACCCGCCCGCCGCATAGGCCGAGTTGCGCTTGAAGTCCGGGTTGGCCGGATCGATCCCGTCAGCGAGGAAGGCGACCTTGACGCCGGCGCCGTCGATCCCGAGGGCCTGTGCCTCGACGGCGTGGATGTTGCCGAGCGCCTCGGGATCGAGCTCCGGTGCGGAGGCGGTCCCGCAGGCCGGGGCCGCCCGGGCGATCGACGGTGCGGGGGTCAGCTTGCCCAGCGCCGGGGCGGCCGAGAACGGCGAGCTCGGCGGAGCGGCCGGCTGCGGGCCGGAGACCGTCGCGTCGGGATCGACCTCGCTGACCGCCGGATTGACTGCGAGGGCCGCCGCCTCGCTCGGCGAGATCGTCGCGATCACGGCGTTGACGAGGCTGGTCGAGCTGATCCCGGTCGAGCCGGCGGCGCGCAGCTGGGCGATGATCGGGGCCTGCTCGGATGCGACGGCCGCGTTGCGCGCGGCCGACCCCGCCGCGAGCGTGGGGTTCTGGTTGGCGAGCACGACGATCATTCGCGCCGGCCCTGACGGTGCGCCAGATGCGGCGGCGGCCACGCCGGCTGGCGTCACGAAGGCGACTGCCGCGCACGACGCCGCGAGCCGTCCGAACCGGCCGGCGGTGAGGCGCGAGCTCCGCGCACGAAGCCGTCCTGACCTGCGGGTAAATGACCTCACCGCGCCGCCTCTCCCGAGCACACGAGCGCCGACCACTGCGCCCCCACCAAGGTGTCGACCGTACCAGATCGATCCGGAACCCACGACTTATCGGCGAGACCTCCCAATCGTCTCGGACCCTACGTTCACCTTCTCCGCGAGATCGGGTGCGCGCTGCGCAACATCATCCGCGCCGTTGCCACGACACACACGAACGACGTCGACGGCGCCCGATCGCGGGTGATCCGAGGGTCGGCATACGTGCATTGCGCACCCGAGGATCGGCATCGTGCACACGCTCCGTCTGACCGGCGGGTGCGTTCGCGCAGTCAGAACAGGAGCTTCTCGAGCCCGATCGTCGGTGACCGGGTCAGGCCGCCGACGCGCCGGACGGCGAGCAGGACGCCGGGCATGAACGACTCCCGGTCGAGCGAGTCGTGGCGGATCGTCAGTGTCTGGCCGACGTCCCCGAGAATGACCTCCTGGTGGGCGACAAGGCCCGGCAGGCGCACCGAGTGGATCGGCGGCGCCTCTCCCCCGGTCGCCTCGGCGATCAGGAATGCCGTGCGAGCCGCGGTCCCGCTCGGGGCGTCGAGCTTGCCGTCGTGATGGAGTTCGATGATCTCTGCCCGTGCCATATGCCGGGCGGCCTCGGCCGCGAAGCGCATCATCAGGACCGCGCCGATCGCGAAGTTCGGCCCGATGAACACGTTCGCACCCGTCGCGTCGGTGAGCGGGCCCGCGTCGAATCCGCTCGTCCCGATCACGACGTGGACGCCGGCGGCGAGGCACTCGAGCGCATTGCGCAGCGCCGTGTCGGGGCGCGTGAAGTCGACGACGACGTCGGCGTCGCCGAGCACGTCGGCCAGCGCCACGCCAAGCGCCGGGTCGGCCCGGCCGGTCAACTCCATGTCCTCGGCGCCCTCGACTGCCGCGCAGACCGCCTGGCCCATGCGGCCGGCGGCCCCCGCGACTGCGACCCGGATCAACCCAGGCTCGCTTCCAGCCTCATCCCACCAGGCTGGCGTGGAGGTGGGCGATCCCGGCCAGCTTCACGTTGACCGTCTCCAGGGCCTGCGCGAACAGCGCGGCGTCCGGGCCGATCCCGGCCGCCGAGAGCACGGTCGGAGCGAACAGCTCGTGCGCGAGGGCGCTGACGTCGTCGGCGGTCACCGCGTCGATCCGCTCGATCACCTCGTCGACGTCGAGGATCGGCAGGTCGGCCAGCAGGCTCGCGCCCAGCCGGTCCATGCGCGAGGTCGTCGACTCGAGCGCCAGCACGACGCGTCCCTGGAGGTTGTCCCGGGCCCGCTGGAGCTCGGCGTCCCCGACCTGCCCGCCGGAGATCTGCTCGAGCTCGCCGCCGATCACGCGGAGCGTCTCCTCGAGATTCTCCGCCCGCGTCCCGACGTAGATCCCCACCTGGCCGGCCCCGGCGTAGAGCGTGTGGAAGCTGAACACGGAGTACGCGAGGCCCCGCTTCTCGCGGACGGCCTGGAACAGGCGGGACGAACTCGTCGCTCCGAGCAGCATGTCGAGGACCCGGAGCGCGAAGCGCCGGTCGTCGTCCCGGGCGAGGCCGGGCCCGCCGAGGCAGACGTGGTACTGCTCGGTGTCCTTGACCCTGAAGCGCGACGTCGGGTCGGTCACGGCCGGCGGGGCCGGTGGACTGGGCGCGTCTGCACCGATCAGCTTCGGCGACGCCTCGCGAGCCCATCCGACGACCTGCTCGTGGTCCACCGAGCCGGCCGCCGCGATGACGACGTTGCCCGGCGTGTAGCGCGCCGCGTGAAACGCCGCGAGCTGGTCCCGCTCGGCCGCGCCGACGACATCGGCCCGGCCGAGGATCGCCCGGCCGAGCGGGTGCGCTCCGAACACGGCCTCGCCCATCAGGTCGAAGACGCGGTCCTGCGGGTCGTCCTCGTACATCGCGATCTCCTCGAGCACGACCTCCCGCTCGGCCTCGAGCTCCTCGATCTTCGGTCGCCAGACCATGTCGCCGATCACGTCGAACGCCTTCTCGAGGTGTCGGTCGAGGACCCGCGCGTGTACCGAGGTCATCTCCTTGCCGGTCCCGGCGTTCAGCTCGGCCCCCATCGAGTCGAAGATCTGGTCGATCTCCTCAGACCCGTAGCGCGCGGTCCCGCGGAACAGCATGTGCTCGAGCAGGTGCGAGAGGCCGGCCTCGGTGTCGCGCTCGAGGACCGACCCCGTGCCGATCCAGAAGCCGAGCGCCACCGAGCGCACCGATGGGATGCGCTCGGTCACGACCCTGACGCCCGAATCGAGCGTCGAGATCTCGTGAGTGGCGGTCGTCTCGGTCACTACCGCTCCCGGTGGCGCGGGCGGCCCGAGCCGCGGGGTCCGCCGTTGCGCTCGCCGCCGCCCTCGCGGGGACGACGTGGTCCGCGGTCTCCCCCACCGCCTCCGCCGCCGCCGCTCCCGCCGCCGACCGCGGCCAGCTCCTCGACGGTCTTGCCGGCGACGTCCGGGTCGTCGGCGAGGCGCAGGCCGATCCGGCCGCGCTCGCGGTCGACCTCGACCACGCGGACGGCGATCTCGTCGCCCTTGTTGAGGACCTCCTCGACCGTCTCGACCCGCTTGCCGGGAGCGACGTTGGAGATGTGGAGCAGCCCGTCGGTGCCCTTGGACAGCTCGACGAACGCACCGAACGCCGTGGTTTTGACGACCTTGCCGGCGAACGAGTCGCCGACCTCGACCTCCTTCATCATCGAGCTGATCCGCGCGACCAGCGCGTCGGCGAGGTCGCCGTTGGCGGAGTAGATCAGGACCTGGCCGTCGTCGTTGACGTCGATCTGGGACTCGAACTCCTCTGAGAGGCCGCGGATCGTCTCGCCGCCCTTGCCGATCAGCATGCCGATCTGCGACGGGTCGATCTTGACCTTCTCGATGCGTGGGGCGTACTGGCTGAGCTGCTCGCGCGGCTCGGCCAGGACTTCGGCCATCTTGCCGAGGATGAACTTCCGGGCGTCCTGGGCCTGGGTCAGCGCGTCCCGGAGGATGTCGAACGTGACGCCCTCGATCTTGATGTCCATCTGGAGCGCCGTGATGCCGTCCGACGTGCCGGCGACCTTGAAGTCCATGTCGCCGAGGTGATCCTCGACGCCCGCGATGTCGGTCAGGACGATGTAGTCGTCGCCCTCCTTGATCAGCCCCATCGCGATCCCGGCGACCGGGCGCTTGATCGGGACGCCGGCGTCCATCAGCGACAGCGACGATCCGCAGACCGATGCCATCGACGAAGACCCGTTGGACTCGAAGATGTCCGAGACCACGCGGATCGTGTACGGGAAGTCCTCGGTCGACGGGATCATCGGCACCAGGGCGCGCTCGGCGAGCGCGCCGTGGCCGATGTCGCGACGCTTCGGACCGCCGAGGCGACCGGCCTCCCCGACCGAGAACGGCGGGAAGTTGTAGTGGTGCCAGTAGAACTTCTTCGTCTCCAGGCCGAGCGTGTCCAGCCGCATGTCCTCCTTGAGCGTGCCGAGCGTCGCAACGCTCATCGCCTGCGTCTGGCCGCGCGTGAAGAGCGCCGATCCATGCGTCCGGGGGAGCACCGACGCCTCGATCGTGATGTCGCGGATCTCGTTCTCCTTGCGACCGTCCGGGCGCTTCTTGTGGACGGCGATCCGCTCGCGAATGATCTGCTTCTCGAGCTTCTCGAACGCCCGGTGCGCCGCGGTCACCTGGTCGGCGTAGCCCTCGGAGTCCGGCGCACCCGTGTGGGCCTCGACGATCCCCGCCTCGACGGCCTTGCACGCGTCCTGGCGATCGAGCTTGTCCTCGACCTGGGTGGCCTCGTCGAGCGCCGCCCCGTGCGACGCCTTGACGGCCTCGAGCAGGCCGGGATCGACGCCTGGGATGACGACGTCGAGCTTCGGCTTGCCGACCAGCTCGGCCAGCTGGCGCTGGAGGGCGCAGAGCTTCTTGATCTCTGTGTGCGCGATGTCCAGCGCGTCGAGGATCTCGGCCTCGGGAATCTCGTTCGCGCCGGCCTCGACCATCAGGATCGCCTGGTCTGTACCCGCGACGATCAGATCGAGGTCGGAGTTGCCGAGCAGATCCTCCTCGTTGGGGTTGACCACGAAGTTGCCGTCGATCTTGCCGATCCGGACCGCGCCGACCGGGGTCGGGATCGGGATGTTGGAGATCATCAGGGCGGCGGACGCCCCGTTCATCGCGAGGATGTCGTACGGGTGGATGTGGTCGATCGACAGCGGGATCGCGACGAGCTGGGTCTCGTAGCGCCAGCCCTTCGGGAACAGCGGCCGGATCGGCCGGTCGATCATGCGGGCGGTCAGGATGCCCTTCTCGCCGGCGCGACCCTCGCGCTTGAAGAACGACCCGGGAATCTTCCCGGCCGCGTACATCCGCTCCTCGACATCGACCGTCAACGGGAGGAAGTCCACGTCCCGGATGTTGCCGGCCGTCGCAGTCGCGAGGACCATCGTGTCGCCCGCGCGGACGACCACCGAACCGGAGGCCTGCTTCGCCATCCGGCCCGTCTCGAACGAAATCTCCGTACCAGCGATCTCAACCGAGACCCGGGTAACAGCGTTGCTGCTCATATGTTGTTGCCTTCCTGTCCGCCCGTCGGTCGGCGGCTCATTTTTCTTTTCTTATCTCTTATCCGAACCCCACCATGCTAGATGATCGCCCGGCGGCGGTCAGCAGGCGGAGGAGATCGGCGTCCGGCGGACCGCCGTGGGCGACGCCGTCGACGAACAGGGTAGGCGTCACGGCGACGCCGGCGCGCATGCCGTCGCGGAGCTGTCGGGCCACGCGCTCCGCCGGTCCGCCGGCCCGCCGATCGAGCTCGAAGCGTTCGAGGTCGAGCCCGAGCCGCTCGGCTCGCTCCCAGAGGTGCGGATCGTCGAGCCGGCCGGGGTCTGCGTAGAGGGCGTCGTGCATCTCCCAGAAGCGGCCCTGAAGGCCCGCCGCCTCGGCGGCGAGGGCGACGGGCACGGCCCGCGGGTGCTTGGCGCGCAGCGCGAAGTGGCGGAACGCGACCCGCAGCGCCAAGCCGTGCATCCGCTCGGCGGCCAGCGCACAGCGCGGGCACGTGAAGTCGCCGTAGAGGATCACCAGCCGGGCGTCGACCGGCCCGCGGACGTGATCGTCCGCGGCGAGCGGCGGTACCGGCGCGCTGCGCATGTCGGCCATACCCAGGTTGATGCGTGGGGCGGTCACGTTTGGTTCAGACTACGGACGCCGATGCGCGTCCACACCCTCGAGCGTGAGCAGCGGGTCGACCGGCCGCGGTCCGAGGTCTTCGCATTCTTCGCCGACGCCCTCAACCTCGAGGCGCTCACGCCGCCCCTGCTCGGCTTCGAGGTCCTCACGCCGGCACCGATCGAGATGGCCGCGGGCACGCGGATCCGCTACCGGCTGCGCGTCCACGGCGTACCGATCGCCTGGCTGACCGAGATCCGCGAATGGCTCCCGCCGGAGCGCTTCGTCGATGTCCAGCTGCGCGGGCCCTACGGCGTCTGGCGCCACACCCACCGCTTCGACGAGTTGCCCGGCGGGGGAACCCTGATCCGGGACTCGGTCCGCTACCGGCCGGCGCTCTGGCCGCTCGGCGAGCTCGCGCTGCCGCTCGTGCGCCGCGACCTCCGCACGATCTTCGACTTCCGCCGCGACGCCGTCGCCCGCCTGCTCGCCCCCGACGCCTGAACGAGGGGGCCGCCGTTCAGCGTGAGAGGCGGCGGAACGGACTGAGGGCCAGCATCATCAGCACGCCGAGGCCCGAATAGCATCCGAGCACGATCAGCGGTGTCGTCGTCGCCCGGCCGCCGAAGTATGCGTAGTTCTTGATCAGCTCGACGGTCGACCGCGGCGGCAGCAGACCGCCGATCACCCGCCACGCGGACGGGAGGAACTGCGGCGCTGAGGACTCACCCGAGGCGACGAGCACGCCGATCAACACGAACACGCTCAGTCCGAGCCCGAGGCCCGCCGGTCCACCGAGGACGCTTGTGTACACGCTGGCGATCGTCGTCACCGCGAAGAAGGTGAGTGCCAGCGCGAGGGTCGTGTCGAGCAGATGGCCCTTGAAGATGCCGATCGCGTTGGCGTACTCGGCCATCACCAGACCGGCGAGGATTCCGCCCACGGCGATCAGCAGGATCCGCGCAAGTGTCGTCCCCAGGCCGCGGCGGATGCTCGGCAGCTTGCTCTCCAGGAACCAGCCGGCGAGCCCGGCGAAGATCAGGGCCACGAGTGTCAGGAAGTAGCTCGACGCCCCGGCGCTGTCAGCGGTCGGCAGTGGTGCGATGTCCTTGACGACCGGCGTGATCCCGAGCTGCTGGCTGACCGGCGCGAAGATCTGCGGAATCACACCGGCGACCGGCTGGCTGGCCGCGCTCGCGACGAGCACCTCGCCGGTCTTCTTGAGCGGCGCGTACGCACCGTAGATCTTGCGCTGCTCGATCAGGATCCGGGCTGCCGGCCCGTTGGCGACCTGCCGCACGGCCAGCTGTGGGCTCGCGTCGAGCTTCTTGACAAGGCCGGCGACCACGGGACCGCTGCCGACGATCGCGACGGGGAGGTTGTGTGGCATCGGTGAGTGATAGACGTTGAGGACGATCATCGACAGCAGCAGCATGCCGACGATCGCACCAACGACGGCCGCAAGGGGCTTGAGCAGCATTTTGACTCCTCCGGGACCGTCGTTGTCGTGCTCGAAAATGACACTACCCGAGCTGCGACTACGCTGTCAACATAATCAGGCGAAAAGTTCACACCCGTGCGTCGGTCACGGTCGACGGTGACGATTGTGTACATGCCGACCTCTCCTGACCCGAGCTGGTGTCAGATGTCGGGGACTTGCGAGGCCTGTCCGATCGGCGATCACCGCGGGCCGCCCCGGCTCGCGGGCGCCGAGCTTGGGGATCGTCCGGTCGACGTGAGTCCTGAGGCTGATGGCTGATCCCGGCCCTCGGAAGCCCGTCAGGCGATTTTCCGGTGGCTCGCGAGCTGGGCCCGCCCCTGCGCCGAGCGTCGCGGCGTGTCCGTGCGCTCGCACCGCCCGGCCGCGACCCGGTCGCGCCCTGCCGGCCCGATCCGGGCGTCGAGCCGTCCCCGGACCGGCCCGGTGGCGGCCGCTGCGGTCGCGGCCGATGTCTTCGTCGGTGGCGCTAAGCTCCCGCGTATGCGCGTCCGCGAGAGGACGCCCGAGCCCGGAGGTGGCATCGATGGAAAATTCTGAGGGGCAGGCCGGGGTCAACCGCGGGGTCGACGACCTGCCGCCCGGCAAGGTCAAGGCCTGGCTGTGGCCGAACGTCCCGGTGACGGTCGTCGTGACGAACACCAACGCCGTCCACAACCTCGCCCACCGCGACGGTCTCTATCAGGTCAAGCTGGACGACAGCGCGTGGGCCGAGCCCGAATCCCTCGCATGGGGCGAGGGCCGCGCGTTCGAGACGGGTCTCAAGCCGCTGGCGGTCCGCAACAAGGGCACGATCAGCCTCAGCCTCGAGTACGAGTGAGTCCGGCTCGGGCGGCGCGCTGCCCGAGTCCGGGTCCGACCGGCTGACGCTCAGCCGGCGAGGCCGTCGAAGATCAGGTTGGCGCCCGGGAGGTCGCTCGGAGCGTCCGCCTGGTGGCTCCATCTGACGGTCGCGTCGGGGCCGACGATGACCAGTGCCCGGTGGGGGAAGCCGCCTTCGTGGAGCACGCCGAACGCCGTGCAGACGGCCCCCTTCGGCTCGAAGTCGGAGAGCTGGGGGATGCTGACGCCGAGCTTCTCGCGAAACGCCGTCTGCGAGTAGCGGGCGTCGCAGGAGATCGCGACGAGCTCGGCGCTCCGCTCGGCGAACTCGTCGAGCACCTCGTCGTACAGCGTGAGCTGCTCGCTGCACACCGGGCTGAAGGCGAACGGGTAGAAGATCAGGACCGTCGTGCGCCCGACGAGATCCTCTTGGCTGAAGGCGGTCCCGTCCTCACGCTCGAGGCGGAACTCGGGGACCGGAGTCCCCGGCCCGATGACGCTCACTTGCGGAGGCCGAGCGCCTTGATCAGCGAGCGGTAACCGTCGAGGTCGCTGCGCTGGAGGTAGTTGAGAAACCGACGGCGGCGACCCACGAGCATCAGCAGGCCGCGACGCGAGTGGTGGTCGTGACCGTGGGTCCGCAGATGGTCGGTCAGGTGGTTGATCCGCTCGGTCAGCAGCGCGACCTGGACGCGCGTGTTCCCGGTGTCGGCCTCGGAAGCTCCATATTCGATCGCCAGCTCTCGCTTGCGTTCCTTTGTCGGTGTCGGCACGCCGGCTACGGTAGCAGCCCGGGCGGAGCGATGACCCCCAGGCAGATCTCGCGGGTCCGCGCCACGTCGACCTGGATCTGGTCGACGAGAGCCTCGACCGACTCGAAGCGCCGCTCGCCGCGGAGACGCTCGAGGAACGTCAGTCGCAGGGTCTGGCCGTAGAGGTCGCCCGAGAAGTCGAGCACGTAGGCCTCGATCAACTCGCCACGACCCGTCTCGAACGTTGGTCGCACGCCGATGCTGACGGCCGCCGGTCGGCCGTCGGCCAGGCAGGCGTAGACACCGTGCCCCGGGGAGACGAGCGCCGGGTCGGGGACCAGGTTGGCGGTCGGGAAGCCGAGCTCCCGGCCCCGCCGGTCGCCGGCTACAACCTCGCCGCGGAGTTCGAACGGCCTGCCGAGGAAGGCCGCCGCGTCGGCGACGTCGCCGGCGAGGATCAACGCGCGGATGTGGCTGGACGAGACGACCTCGTCGCCGACCTCGAGCAGCGACTCGACCCGGGTCTCGAAGCGCAGATCGCTCGCCAGCAGCTCGGCGTCACCGAGCGCCCGGTGGCCGAAGCGGAAGTTCTCACCGACGGCGACGTGACTCACGCCGAGCTGGCCGACGAGGATCTCGTCGATGAAGCTGCTCGCCGTCCGGGCGGCGAAGGCGCCATCGAAGTCGATCACGATCAACTCACCCACGCCAAGCTCCGAGATCAGCTCGGCCTTGACAGGCAGGGGTGTCAGAAGCCTCGGGAGTCGCGCCGGCGCGACGATCGTCGCGGGATGCGGCTCGAACGTCAGGACCGTGTCCGAGTCGCCGATCACCGCCCGGTGCCCGAGGTGAACCCCATCGAACGTGCCGATCGCGATCCGACGCGACGCGGGCCGTGCGTCCGGCAGGTGGATCAGCTTCACACGTCCAAGCCTAGGCGGTTTGGCCGGGCTCGCGGTTCGTCGGACCCCTCAGCCGGCTCCGCCGGCCGGCGATGTGGTCGACGACTCGCGGAAAAATAGTTGCCTGCCGCATGCAACTATTTCTGAGAGAGGGCCTGCACATCCTCGTCCCTCAGGCCCGAAACCCGACGACCGGCTTCAGCAGCCCGCCGTCCCGGGTCTCGGCGACCGCGATCGGCCCGGACCCGTCGACGAGCAGGGCGTGATCCCAAACGGTCCGACCGTCCCCGTCCCCGTCCCCGTCCCCGTCCCCGGGCACCGGTACGCCCCGCCCGTGGGTGGCGGCCTTGGCATCCTCGCCTGACAGCTTCACGACCGGCATGATCCGTCCGAGGCCGGCCTCCATCCCGGTGACCTCGACGTGACCGACCCCCGGCCACGCTCCGCCGACCCCGAACGGACCGATCGCCGTCCGGCGCAGCTCGAGGCAGTACGCGTCGCCGAGGTCCGAGACCAGCGATCGAACGTAGGTCCCCGACCCGCAGACGATCCGCAGCCCGGCCCGGTCGCCGTCCTCCCAGAGCGTCGTGAACTCGAAGACGTCGATCGTCCGCTCGTCGAGCACGACGGTCTCTCCCCGGCGGGCCCGCGCGTAGGCCCGCTCGCCGTCGACCTTGACGGCCGAGTGGGCCGGCGGGCGCTGGCGCAGCTGGCCGGTCGGCAGGACGAGCGGGAAGTCCGGCAGCCGGCCCGTCTCCGTGACGACGCCCTCGGTGTCGCCGGTGCTCGACGTCGCCCCGAAACGGACGACGACCTCGTAGGTCTTCGGCTCGGCCATCAGGTAGCGCTGGACCCGGGTCGCCCGACCGACCAGGAGGATCAGCAGGCCGGTCGCGAACGGGTCGAGCGTCCCGGCGTGGCCCACGCGCCGCCGGCCGAGCGCGTGGCGCGCCCGGGCGACCATGTCGTGCGACGTGATCCCCGCCGGCTTGTCCGCGAGGATCAGGCCGTCGACCGGGCTCACCCGGCCCCGCTCCCGGCCCCGCCCCGGGCTGTGGACCGACTCGTCGCTCGCAAAGACCTAGAGCTGGGCCGCGAGCTGGCCGCGAAGCTCGGCGACCAGGTCGGGGATCGAGAGTCCGGTGGTGAAGCCCGCCGCCCGCCGGTGGCCGCCGCCGCCGTGCGCCCGTGCGATCGCCGACACGTCGACGTCGTCGCCGGTCGCCCGCAGCGAGACCTTCTTCTGGCCGCGCCGATCCTCTGCGAGAAGCTCGCGGACGAGCGCGGCGACCTTCGTCCCCTCGACCGCCCGCAGCTGGTCGATGATCCCCTCCGAGTAGCTCTCCTCGGCCTCGGCCTCGCTGAAGTCGTGGGCCGTGAGGAAGGCGATCGCGAGATGGCCATCGTCGTAACGCGCGACCCGCTGGAGGGCCCGGCGCAGGAGCTCGAGCTTGGCGTACGGGACGCCCTCGTAGACCCGCTGGTAGATCGCCGCGACGTCGACCCCGGCCTCGATCAGCTCGGCCGCCATCAGGTGGGCGCTGGCCCGCGTGTTCTCGTACGAGAAACGGCCCGTGTCGGTGATCAAGCCGACGTACAGCGCGTCGGCGATCACACGCGTGATCGGGACCTCGAGCGAGTGCATCAGGTCCCAGATGATCTCGGCCGTGCACGACGCCTCCGGCACGACGTGGTTGACCGTGCCGAAGCGGGTGTTGTCGTGGTGGTGGTCGATGTTGACCAGCGGCTCGACATCCCGCAGCAGATGCGCCGGGTTGCGCTCGATGTTGCCGCAGTCGAGGAAGATCACCGTCCGCCGCTCGAGATCGTCCGGGATCGACGTGACGAGCCCGTCGAGCGCGAAGAAGCGGTACTCCTGCGGCAGCGGGAACTCGCCCGGCGCGACGAACATGATCGAGTCCTTGCCCAGCGCCCGGAGAACACCCTGCATCGCCACCAGCGACCCGAGCGCGTCCCCGTCGGGGTGCTCGTGGGTCACGACGAGGAACCGCGACGCCCCCCGGATCTCGGCCGCGACCAGCTCGCGAGACGCGATCGCCGCCGCCCGCGCCCCCGCCCCGGACACCCGCTCCGCCCGCGGCGACGGCACGGGCAGATCGATCGCCGGGGAGTCGGGCTCGTTCATCGGATGCTCTCGTCGATCAGCTCGTCGACCCGCCGGGCCCGGTCGGCCGTGTCGTCGTAGATGAACTCCAGCGTCGGCGTCCGCTTGAGCGCCAGCTGGCCGGCGATCAGGGCCTGGAGGTGGCCGTGGGCGTGACGCAGGCCGTCGAGCGTCGCCTCGCGCTCGCCGTCGTCGCCGAGCACGCTGACGTAGACCTTCGCCGACCGGAGGTCCCCGGTCGTTCGGATGTCGGTCACGGTGACGAAGCCGACACGCGGATCCTTGAGGCCGGCGGCCGCGTCGGCGAGGACCTGACGGATCGCCCGGTCGACGCGACGCATACGTTCGCTGCCCATCGCAAGCCCGCCGCCGCCGGTCAGGCGAGCTCGCGCTCGACCTGGCGGGTGGCGTAGACCTCCAGGAGATCGCCCTCCTTGACGTCCTGGAAGTTGTTGAGCACGATGCCGCACTCGAAGCCGGCCGCGACCTCGCGGACGTCCTCGTTGAAGCGGCGGAGACTGGCGACCGTCGTGTCGGCGACGATCGTCCCGTCGCGGACCAGCCGGACCCGCGAGCCGCGGGTGATCTTGCCCTCCGTGACGATCGACCCGGCGATCACGCCGATCTTCGACGCCCGGAACGTCTGGCGGATCTCGACCTGCCCGAGCGTGTCCTCGACCTCGGCCGGATCGAGCATCCCCTCCATCGCGGCCCGGAGCTCCTCGATCGCCTTGTAGATCACCGAGTAGCTGCGGATCTGGATGCCCTCGCGCTCGGCGAGCAGGCGGGCGTCGCCGACGGGCCGGACGTTGAACGCGAGGATGATCGCGTCGGACGCGGCCGCCAGCATGACATCGGACTCGTTGATCCCGCCGACGCCCCGGTGGATGATGTTGACCGAGACCTCGTCCTGCGGGAGCTTGGCGATCTCGTCCTCGACGGCCTCGAGCGAACCCGAGACATCGGCCTTGAGAACCAGGTTGAGGTCCTTGACGGCGCCGGCCTGGGCCAGGCGGAAGATGTCCTCGAGCGAGATCTTGCGGCCCGACCGGCGAGCAAGGGCCTCCGTCTTGAGGCGGTTGGCCCGCTCGCCTGCGAGCGTGCGCGCGCGGCGCTCGTTCTCGACGACGCGGACGTACTCGCCGGCCTCGGGCACCCCGTCGAACCCGAGCACCTCGACCGGCTCGCCCGGGAGGGCCTTCTTGACGCGTGCGCCGAGGAAGTCGTGCATCGCCCGGACGCGGCCGAAGCTCGCCCCGGCGACGAGCGCGTCGCCGACCTTCAGCGTGCCCCGCTGGATCAGGATCGTCACGACCGGCCCCCGGCCGGGGTCCAGGCGGGACTCGATCACGGCACCCGACGCTTCGGCCGTCGGGTTCGCGCGGA
This sequence comes from Solirubrobacteraceae bacterium, assembly GCA_035553395.1. Classification (GTDB taxonomy): domain Bacteria; phylum Actinomycetota; class Thermoleophilia; order Solirubrobacterales; family Solirubrobacteraceae; genus Palsa-513. The sequence continues at coordinate 18,839 of DASZKP010000095.1, forward strand.
GCTCCTCGACCTCGGCCACCACCTGGATCGTGTCGAGCAGGTCGTCGAGGCCCTGCTTGGTCTTCGCCGACACGTCGCAGAACTCGACGTCCCCGCCCCACTCGACCGGCTGGAGGCCCCGGGCGGTCAGCTCGGTGCGGACCCGCTCGGGCTGGGCGCCCTCCTTGTCGATCTTGTTGACCGCGACGATGATCGGCACGCCGGCTGCCTTGACGTGGTCGATCGCCTCGTCGGTCTGCGGCTTGGCGCCGTCGTCGGCGGCGACGACGATCACCGCGATGTCGGTGACCTGGGCGCCGCGCGCGCGCATCGCCGTGAACGCCTCGTGGCCCGGCGTGTCGAGGAAGGTGATCATCTTGCCGCCGTGGCGGACCTGGTAGGCACCGATGTGCTGGGTGATCCCACCGGCTTCACCCGCGGTGACCTCGGTCGACCGGATCGCGTCGAGCAGGGACGTCTTGCCGTGGTCGACGTGACCCATGATCACGACGACCGGCGGCCGCTCGACGAGCGAGGCCTCGTCGTCCTCGAAGGTCGGCTCGCTCGACACGTCGTCGGCGGCGTGGATGATCTCGACCGTCTTGTTGAAGTTCTCCGCGAGGATCTGGATCGCGTCGTCGGACAGCGTCTGCGTCAGCGTCGCCATCTCGCCGAGCATCATCAGCTTCTTGATGATCTCGGGCACGGGCACGCCGAAGTACTCGGCGACGTCCTTGACCGTCGAGCCGGAGTTGACGCGGACGAGGTCGGTCGCCTCGAGCGCGCTGTTGTCGATCGGGGCGATCGTGTCGTCGTAGCTCCCCCGACGCCGCCGGCCGCGCCGCTGCGGGCGGCGCTGGGGCTGGTTGGCCGGGCCCGAGGACGACCTGCGGGAGGCCTGTGAGTCGATCACGACGCGCCGCCGGCCGCCCGGGCCGGTCGCGGCGGCCGGAGCCCGCTCGCCGGTGCGCGAGTCGCGGGTCGGACGCGAGCGCTGCTCGGCGGCTGCTGCCGAGCCCGCCGGACCGTCGCCGGCGACGGCCTCGCCGCCGGCGGGAGGAGCCGATGCGGCGGGTGCGGGCGGCGCCCCGTTGGGAGCGGTCAGCGCCGCGACGGCCTGGGCCTCGTCGACGGCCGAGGCCGGAGCCTTGACCTCGATGCCGGCGGCCGTCAGCTTGGCCAGCACGTCCTTGCTGGACATGCCGTGCTGCTTTGCCAGTTCATGTACACGTTTCTTTGCCATCAGCAGATCGATTCTAGGAGGTTGTGGAAGTCGTCCGGCCCGAGGGTGACCGGCCGGCGAAAGGATCGGGCGAGGCCGCCCCGGCGGGCGGCGCGGTCGATGCAGGACGCGTCGCGACAGACGTAGGCGCCCCGACCGGGCAGCCGCTGGGCCGGATCCGGAACGGCACGGGCGCCATCCCGGACGAGACGCAGGAGGTCGCGCTTGGACGCCGATCGGCCGCAGCCGACGCAGCGACGCTGGGGTGCGGCGCCCGAACGGGCGGCGGCACCTATGAGGCTTGCTCCGCGGTCGGCGCTCCGCTCGAGACCTGGTCGGAACCGGTGCCGGCGAGCGCCTGGTGGGCGTCGAGGCCGCAGTAGCGGGAGCCGGGGAGCGAGGCGTTCGGGCAGCGGCGACCGGTCGACATGACCGCGGCGCAGCGTCCCTGGACGTCCTCCTCCTCGTAGCCGTGCTCGGCCTCCTCGGCGGCGAACTCGCTCTCGGACTTGATGTCGATCCGCCAGCCGGTCAGGCGCGCCGCGAGGCGGGCGTTCTGACCTTCGCGGCCGATCGCCAGCGACAGCTGGTCGTCGGGGACGATCACCGTCGCCTGCTTGGCGTCGTCGTCGACCAGGACCTCGCGGACGCGGGCCGGCGAGAGCGCCTTCGCGACGAAGCGGGCGGGCTCGTCGTTGTAGGGGATGATGTCGATCTTCTCGCCGCGCAGCTCGGAGACGACCATCCGAACGCGGGAACCACGCGGGCCGACGCAGGCGCCCACCGGATCGACGCCGTCGGCGTGCGAGATGACCGCGATCTTCGACCGGTAGCCCGGCTCGCGGGCGACGTTGGCGATCTCGACGAGGCCGTCGGCGATCTCGGGAACCTCGAGCTCGAAGAGCTTCTTGATCAGCTCGGTGTCACGCCGGGAGACGATGATGCTCGGCCCCTTGGTCGACGGAGACACCTCCTTGATCACGGCCTTGATCCGCTGGGAGTGGTCGTAGCGCTCGCCGTCGACCTGCTCGGACTTCGGCAGCAGGGCCTCGACCCGCTCGCGGAGCTGGACCAGCGTGTAGCGGGAGTCCGACTGCTGGACGATGCCGGTGATCAGCTCGCCGACGCGGTCGCGGTACTCCTCGAACATCATGTCCCGCTCGGCCTCGCGGATCCGCTGGAGGATCACCTGCTTGGCGGTCTGCGCGGCGATCCGGCCGAAGTCGTCCGGCGTGACGTCGCGCTCCTCGATCTGGTCGCGGTACTCCTCGAACTTGGCCGGATCGATCTCCGGGTCCTCGGGCTCGCGCATCTCGCCGGTCTCGGGGTCGACCGTCGTCGCCTCGTCGATCGTCTCGACGATCAGGTGGGCCTCGAGCCGCTCGGGGATGATCAGCTCGATGACCCGGAAGTCGGCGGTCTCCCGGTCGATCTCGACGCGGGCGTATTTGGCGGCGCTGGGTTGCTTCTTGTATGCCGAGAGCAACGCGTCCTCGAGCGCGACCATCAACTTCTCGGGCTCGATGCCCTTCTCACGGGCCAGCGCGTGCATGGCGTCCAAGATCTCGCGTGACATGGCTACTCCTCGACGAGGTGGGATCGTTGGATGGCGCTGTAGGGGATCGCGACGACGCCGTCCTCGGCGGCGATCGTCACGGCATCAGCGGAGGCGGCGACCAGCTCGCCGGTGAGGTTGCGACTCGCCGGGATCTCGCAGCCGGCGGCCGTCCGGACGCGGGCCCGGCGCCCGACGAAACGGCGGAAGTGCTCGGGCTTGGTCAGCGGTCGCTGCGGCCCCGGCGAGGAGACCTCGAGCGCGTACTTCTCGCGCAGGTCAGCCAGCTCGTGCGTGACCTGCTCGCAGAGGCCGAGCGTGACCCCGTCCGGGTGGTCGATGTAGACCCGCAGGACGTCGCCGGCCTGCTCGACGAGCAGCACGTCGATCCCCGGCACCGGGCCGGAGAGGCGCTGCTCGATTTCGATCTGGAGGGCGTTGTTCAGCATGACCTGTGACGTAATGGGGCTGGAGTTGACGTAAAAAAAGCGGGCGAGCGCCCACTTCCCGGTGCGGCCACCCGCGATGATCCGCGAGCGAGAAAGCTGTCATCCGAGCATACCACCGGATGCCGGGGGCGGTGACCCACCACGCAGCCTGTCGACGGCCTCGAGCACGGCCACGGCGACGTCGTGCTTGGCCGCCCGCGCGACCGGCTCGTCGCCGTCGGCGGTCACGATCGTGACCTCGTTGTCGGGCGCGTCGAAGCCGATCCCCGGGGTCGAGACATCGTTGAGAACGATTGCGTCGAGCCGCTTGCCGACCAGCTTCGCGCGCGCCCGCGCGAGCCCCCCCCCACCGTGCTCGGCGGCGAACCCGACGACCGTCTGGCCGGGCCGCCGGCGGGCGGCGAGCCCGAGCAGGACGTCGGCGGTCGGCTCGAGCGCCAACGACAGGTGGCCGCGGCCGTCCTTCGCGAGCTTCCCGGCGGCCGGGCTGGCCGGCCTGAAATCGGCGACGGCCGCCGCCATCAGGAGGATGTCGGCCCGGTCGAACTCCGCCCCGCAGGCCGCGTCGAGCTCGGCTGCCGTCGAGACGTCGACGTAGCGGACCGCGGCGTTCCGGGCGAGCGAGACGTTGGCGGCGACGACGGCGACCTCGGCGCCGCGGGCGGCGGCCGCGTCGGCCAGGGCGAAGCCCATCCGCCCGGACGAGCTGTTGGCCAGATAGCGGACCGCGTCGATCGGCTCGCGGGTCCCCCCCGCGCTGACGAGGACCCGCAGCCCCGCCCAGGTCGGCCCCTGCGATCCGGCGACGGCCGGCGATCGACCCGGCCCGAGCAGGGCCTCGCAGGCGGCGAGGACGTCGGCCGGCTCGGCGAGGCGTCCGATTCCCCACTCGCCCGGCGAGCCGAGGCGGCCGCGGCCCGGCTCGAGAATCCTCGCGCCCCGCGCGCGCAGGACCCCGAGGTTGGCCTGGGTAGCCGGGTGCTCGTACATCCGGTCGTTCATCGCCGGCGCCAGCACCAGCGGGCATGCGGCGGCGAGCGCAGCGTTGGTCAGCAGGTTGTCGGCCAGGCCGTGGGCCAGCTTGGCCAGCGTGTTCGCCGAGGCCGGGGCGATCACAAGCAGGTCTGCGTTGGCGACGAGCGCGAGGTGGTGCAGCGGCGCGTGGGCCGGGACGTCGTCACCGGGGAACGCGCCCCGCAGCGGGTCGGGGTCGTGGTCGTCGACGAGCACCGGAGCCCCGGTCAGACCGGCGAAAGACGCCGCGCCGACGAAGCGTTGGGACGCCTGAGTCTGGATCACGCGCACGGCGTGGCCGGCTCCCGTCGCCAGGCGGACGAACTCGAGCGCCTTGTACGCGGCGATGCCGCCGGTGACGCCGAGCAGGATTCGCGCCATCGTGCGCGGCGGCCCGGTCTAGCGGTAGTGGTACTTCAGCTTGCCGGCGGCGACTTCCTCGAGCGCGATCGTCAGATAGTTCTTCGACCCGGTGTCGACCATCGGCGGCGGAAACTCGTCGAAGCTGCCCTCGCCGAGGTTCTGGTAGTACGAGTTGATCTGGCGTGCGCGCTTGGCCGCGACGATCACGCTGGCGTAGTTGGAGTCAACGTGGTCGAGCAGCTTGTCGATGCGAGGCGAGGTGACGGGCAAGGTAAGCCTTTCGGTAGACCACGAAGTCTACGCGACGCGCAGGCGACCAGCTGGCCGCCGCCGGCCGGTGCGGCGACCCGGCTATGCGAAGCGGGACTCGATCACGTCGAGCAGCTCGGCGAGCGCCGCGTCGAGGCGGTCGTTGACGATCACGTGGTGGAACTCGCTCTCCGCGGCCAGCTCGGTCTCGGCCAGCTCGAGGCGCTCGGCGATCTTCTGCGGATCGTCGGTGCCCCGGCCGACCAGGCGGAGGCGGAGCTCGTCGAAGCTCGGTGGCGAGACGAAGACCTGCGTCGCCTCCGGCATCGCCTCGCGGACCTGCCGGGCGCCCTGGAGGTCGATCTCGAGCACGACGGCGGCGCCGCCGGAGCCACGCGACTCGAGCTCTCGCCGGAGCGTCCCGTACCGGTGACCGGCGTACTCGGCGTGCTCGACGAACTCGCCGGCCGCCACCAGGCGGTCGAACTCGGCCGGCTCGAGGAAGTGGTAGTCGACGCCGTCGCGCTCGCCGGCCCGCGGCGGACGCGTCGTCGCCGAGACCGACAGCTCGAGCTCGGGGTGGCGCTCGCGAAGCGATCGGATCAGGGTTCCCTTGCCGACGCCTGACGGTCCGGTGATGACGAGGACGCGGGCGGACACGGCCGCTGACTTTGACAGCTCGGGCAGACGCGGTCGGCCCGCCGGGCCGCGGGTCGTCCGGGTCAGCGGTGGAGCAGCGAGACGAGCTCGGTGCGCTGGCGCTCGGAGAGGCCGCCGATCGTCTTCGACGGCGAGATCCTGCACTGGTTGAGGATCCGGTTGGTCTTCACCCGACCGTACTTCGGGACGGCGAGGAGCATGTCGAAGACCTTGGCGGTCATGACGTACTCGGGCGGGTCGAGAAGGACCGCGTGGATGTTCGAGCGACCGGCCTTCAGGTCCTTCTTCAATTTGGCCCGGGCGGTGCGGATGTCGTTGGCCCGTTTGAGCGCCTCCATCCTCTGGTCGAGGGACCTTTCCGGGGCCGCGAGGGAGGTCTTGACGGAAGAGGTCGTCATGCGGCGGCGAGTATAGCCGGGGGTCGGGGGTGCGCAAGGCGAGGTCACCCATTTGCGCGTAAATTCATCTCAACCTCTAGTCGAGGTCCAGCGCAGGCTCGGTCGAACGCTCAGAGAGGAGTGCTGACTCCAGTTCCAGCGCGACCCGCGAGCCGGCCCGCGGGTCACGGAAGTTCTCGGTGCCGACGGCGACCGCCGCCGCGCCGAGCGCGAGGAACTCGGCCGCGTCGGCGCCGTTCGAGATCCCCCCCATGCCGACGATCGGGAGCGCGACCGCAGCCCGTACCGAGCGCAGCTGCTCGAGTGCGACCGGCCGCACCGCCGGGCCCGAGAGACCGCCGTAGCCGTTGCCGAGCGCGGGCGCACCGGTCGCCGGATCGACCGCCGTGCCCTTCAGCGTGTTGATCAGCGAGACCGCGTCGGCGCCGCCCCGTTCAGCCCCCCGGGCGACCGCCGCCGGGTCGGCGACGTTCGGCGTCAGCTTCACGATCAGCGGCTTCTCGGTGACCGGACGCAGCGCTCCCAGGAGAGCCTCGGTCTCACTTGGGTTCTCCCCGACGATCAAGCCCGAGTGAACGTTCGGGCAGGACACGTTCAGCTCGATCGCCGTCACCTCCTGCCGTGCCGCCACACGCTCGACGCAGCGGATGAAATCCTCGCGGGTCGTCGCCATGATCGACACGATCAGCGGCACCGGCAGCTCGGCGAGCTGCGGAAGATCCTCGGCGAGGAAGCCCTCGAGGCCCTTGTTGGGAAGGCCGATCGAGTTGAGCATCCCGCTCGCGGTCTCCCAGATCCGCCGCGGGGCGTTGCCGCCGCGGGGCTCGGGAGTGATCGTCTTCGATACGAAGGCAGCGAAGGGGAAGTCTTCGAGGAGCGCGTCGCCGAAAACTCGGCGCGCCGCAATCGCGTCATACGTTCCCGACGCATTGATCACAGGGTGCTCCAGCTCGATGCCGCAAAACTCCAGCGCCTGGTCGCTGAGCAGTCCCTCTCCTGCGTTCCTGCCGGGGGGTGGCACCGTAGGGGGGCCCATGTCCGAGGGAGCTTTAGCTACCGGAGGACATGGGGGGTCCCCTGCGGTGACAGGACCCGCCGGCCCGCAGGCCAAGACTGGCCCGTCCACGCAGAGGCGCATGTAGCCGCCGCCGGGCTTTGGGACGGCGCAGCCGAAGCAGGCGCCGAAGCCGCAGGCCATCGGGCTCTCCTCGGCGATCTGGACGGGGACGTCGTGGGATTCGCAGAGGGCTCGGACCGCGTCGAGCATGGCCGGAGGGCCGCAGGTGTAGACGACGGCTGACGAGGCGTCGTCGCCGGCCAGGATCGGCAGCAAGAGGTCCGTGACGCGGCCTTGGACGCCGGCGTGGCCGTCCTCCGTGGCGAGCCTCACCTCGGGACACAAAGCCCCCGAGGAGCCGCAGAAGAGATCGAGGCCGCCGGTGTGGGTTTGGTCGCGGAAGCCGAGGAGGACGCGGTGAGGGACGGCGCGTTCGCCGAACTGGCGCCTCAGCAGTGCGAGCGGGGCGACCCCCACCCCGCCGCCGACGAGGACCGCCCCGGCGGCGCCCGGCGAGACCTCGCGTGGCGCCGCGAAGGAGTTGCCGAGCGGGCCCACGAGCCAGACGCCGTCGCCCTCGGTGAGCGCGCAGAGGCGCTCGGTCCCCGGGCCGACCGCATCGAGCAGGAAGTCGAGCCGTGGGCCGCCGCCCGCGGCATCCGCTCGCGTCTCCGCGACCGAGATCGCCCGTGGCAGGAAGGCACGGCCTTCGCGCGCGCCCCAGCCCTCGCCGGCGGCGAGCATGTAGAACTGGCCCGGCGCCGGCTCGGGGCCCGCGCGATCGACCAGTGAAACGACCCGGTAGCCGCCCGAGGCGCGGTTGGCAGCAACCTCGCAGAGCCTGCGGCCGAACGGCGCGGTCACGGTCGGCTCGCCGCCTCCTGAGCCGCCCGGTGGATCTCCTGGAGCGAGCGGACTTCGTCGTCGATGCCGCGCCCCGAGGCGATCGCCCGCACCGCCGCCGTCGCCGCGGTCATCGTCGTGATCGAGGGGATGCCGTGCTTCACCGCCGCGGTGCGGATCTCGTAGCCGTCGGCGCGCGCGCCGGAGCCGCTCGGCGTGTTGATGACCAGGTCGCATTCGTGCTTGCGGATCAGGTCGAGGACGTGCGGCGAGCCCTCGTTCAGCTTGTTGATGCGCCGCACCGGGACGCCCATCCGCTCGATCGCCAGCGCCGTGCCGCCGGTGGCGACGATCTGGAAGCCGACGTCGTGAAGCCGTGCCGCGAGCTGCGTCGCGGCGGCCTTGTCGGTGTCGGTGACGGTGATGAAGACGGTGCCCTCGCGCGGCAGGATCACCCCGGCGGCGGCCTGCGCCTTGCCGAAGGCGGTCGGGAAGTCGGCGGCGACGCCCATCACCTCGCCGGTCGACTTCATCTCCGGCCCGAGCACCGAGTCGGCGCCGGCGAAGCGCGCGAACGGCAGCACCGCCTCCTTCACACTGACGTGCTCGGGCAGCCCCTCGGGCAGGTCCTGGTCAGCCAGCTTCTCCCCCAGCATCAGCCGCGCCGCGACCTTCGCCAGCGGCACCCCGATCGCCTTCGACACGAACGGGACCGTGCGCGAGGCGCGTGGATTGGCCTCGATCACGTAGAGCTTGCCTTCGGCGATCGCGTACTGGATGTTGATCAGGCCGATGACGCCGAGCTCGAGCGCCAGTTGCTCGGTGGTGCCGCGGATCTCGTCGAGCATCTCCTCGCCGAGGCTGAGCGGCGGGATCACGCAGGCCGAGTCGCCGGAATGGACGCCCGCCTCCTCGACGTGCTGCATGATCCCGGCGACGTGGACCGACTCGCCGTCGCCGAGCGCGTCGACGTCGACCTCGATCGCGTTCTCGAGGAAGCGGTCGAGGAGCAGCGGGTGCTCCTGGTCGGCCTTGACGTGGACGTCCAGGTAGGCCCGGAGGTCCTCGGTCGAGTAGCAAATCTCCATCGCGCGGCCGCCGAGCACGTAGCTCGGCCGCACCAGCAGCGGGAAGCCGACCTCGGCGGCGATCTCCTCGGCTTCCTCGGCCGAGTGGGCGGTGCCGTAAGGCGGGTGGGCGATGCCGAGCCGGCGCAGCAGGGCGCCGAAGCGGCCGCGGTCCTCGGCCAGGTCGATCGCGTCGACCGGGGTGCCGAGCAGCGGCACGCCCGCCTCTTCCAGCGTCCGCGCCAGCTTCAGCGGGGTCTGTCCCCCGAACTGGACGATCACGCCCTCCGGCTTCTCCTCCGCGCACACCGCAAGTACGTCCTCCGCGGTCAAGGGCTCGAAGTAGAGGCGGTCGGAGGTGTCGTAGTCGGTCGAGACCGTCTCCGGGTTGCAGTTGACCATCACCGCATCGCGGCCCAGCTCGCGCGCAGTCATCGCCGCGTGCACGCAGCAGTAGTCGAACTCGATGCCTTGGCCGATCCGGTTCGGGCCGGCGCCGAGGATCACGACCGAGTCGCGCTCGCCGCGGCGGATCTCCGAGGCGGGCGGGGCGCCGTCGGCACCGCGGCGCTCGTGGGCCGAGTAGTAGTAGGGGGTCGCCGCCTCGAACTCCGCCGCGCAGGTGTCGACCGACTTGTAGGTGCGGGCAAGGCCGTCGGTGCCGTCGCCTTCGAGCGCGAGCGCCTCCAGCTCGCGCAGGAACCAGCGGTCGACGAGGCTGCGCTCGTGGACCGCCTCGACGCCGAGGCCGCGCCGCAGTGCCTCCAGCACCTGGTCGAAGCGCTCTGCGGTCGGGATCGCGAGCGCGTCGAGCAGCTCGCCGTCGTCGGCGGGGAATTCTGGGTGCGCGTCGAGCTCGCGCGAGCGCATCGCCTTGGCGAAGGACTCGCGGAAGGTGCGGCCGATCGACATCGCCTCGCCTACCGACTGCATGTAGGTCGAGAGCCGGCCCTCGGCACCGGGGAACTTCTCGAAGGCGAAGCGCGGGATCTTGGTGACGACGTAGTCGATCGTCGGCTCGAAGGAGGCCGGCGTCGCCTGGGTGATGTCGTTGGGGATCTCCTCCAGCGCGTAGCCGACGGCAAGTTTCGCCGCCATCTTCGCGATCGGGAAACCGGTCGCCTTCGAGGCCAGCGCCGAGGAGCGGCTGACGCGCGGGTTCATCTCGATCACGACCACCGAGCCGGTCTCCGGGTCGACCGCGAACTGGACGTTGGAGCCGCCGGTCTCGACCCCGATCGCGCGGATCACCTTGATCGCCGCGTCGCGGAGCTCCTGGTAGAGCGGGTCGGTCAGGGTCTGCGCGGGCGCGACGGTGACCGAGTCGCCCGTATGAACTCCCATCGGGTCGACGTTCTCGATCGAGCAGATGATCACCACGTTGTCGTTGCGGTCGCGCATCACCTCGAGCTCGAACTCGCCCCAGCCGATCACCGACTCCTCGACCAGCACCTGGTTGATCGGGCTCGCCGCGAGACCCTCGGAGACGACCTGGCGCAGCTCCGTCTCGGTGTAACCGACCCCTCCCCCCTGGCCGCCCATGGTGAAGGCCGGGCGGACGATCGCGGGCAGCGTGATCTCGCCGGAGGTGAGCCCCTTATCGACCTCGTCGAGGGTCCCGACCGTGATCGACCACGGGATCCGCAGCCCCGCCTCGTTCATCGTCGTGCGGAACTTCTCGCGGTCCTCGGCGCGGCTGATCGCCTCGGCATCGGCGCCGATCAGCTCGACCCCGAGCCGCTCCAGCGTGCCATCTTCGTGCAGGGTCATCGCCAGGTTCAGCGCGGTCTGTCCGCCGAGCGTCGGCAGCAACGCGTCGGGGCGCTCCTTTTCGAGGATCTTGGTCACCGGCCCGGGCAGGAGCGGCTCGATGTAGGTGGCGGTGGCGAACTCGGGGTCGGTCATGATCGTCGCCGGGTTCGAGTTGACGAGGACCACTTCGTAGCCCTCCTCGAGCAGCACCTTGCAGGCCTGCACGCCGGAGTAGTCGAACTCGGCGGCCTGGCCGATCACGATCGGGCCGGAGCCGATCAGGAGGATCTTCTCGATGTCGTCTCTACGCGGCAAGGGCAAGGAACCGGTCGAAGAGATGGCGCGCGTCGTGTGGGCCGGGGCCCGCCTCAGGGTGGTACTGAACCGTTGCTCCAGCTACGTCCCGCAAGACCAATCCCTCCACCGTTCTGTCGTATAAGTTCAACTGCGAGAGCTCGGCGACGCCGAAGTCCGTTTCCCATCTCACCGGCTCGTCTCCCTCGATCCGCGGCTCGCCACCGGGACCCTCGACCGCGAAGCCATGGTTCTGCGAGGTGATGTCGATACGGCCGGTCTCGAGGTCCTTGACCGGGTGGTTGGCGCCGCGGTGGCCGAAGGGCAGCTTGTAGGTCTTCAGCCCGACCGCGCGGCAGAGCAACTGGTGGCCGAGGCAGATGCCGAAGATCGGGAGCCGGCCAATCATCCCCCGCAGCTCCTCGACGACATAATCGAGCGCGGCCGGATCGCCCGGCCCATTCGCGAGCATCAGGCCGTCGGGCGCTCCGGCCAGGACCTCCGCTGCCGGGATGGT
>DASZKP010000096.1:0-6430 GCA_035553395.1 Solirubrobacteraceae bacterium
CGGTGACCCGCATCAACTCCACGGCTTCACGACGGAACTCCAACGGGAACGGCGGCCTAGTTCTCGGCACTTGAACCTCCTTGCCGAGGTCTTTCGACCCCAGCGGTCAAGTGTCCTCCAAACCGGGGGAAGGTCACTCGCCGGTGAACAGATCCCGCTGTGACAGCTTCGCCAGGGCCGTCGCGACGTCCGGCGCGAGCGGCATCGACCTGGCCTTGCCCGACTTGGGCGCCGTGAGCGCGCCGCCGGCGTAACTCGATCGAACGCGCACCGCATGGCCGCCGAAGTCCAGATCACGCCCGCGCAGGGCGACGGAAAGTTCCGTTTTGCTGGGATTTTGTGACGCGCCCGAGAGGATTCGAACCTCTGACCTTCGGTTCCGTAGACCGACGCTCTATCCAGCTGAGCTACGGGCGCAGGCACCGAAGGATACGGGGCCCTTGGGTCGCCCGCCGCCCGCGTGTGTCTACGCGTTGGCCGGGCTCGACGGATCGTCAGGCACGGCCCGGCGGAAGCGGTCGGCCAACTGGCGGACGCGGTCGACGAACTCGGGCGGTTCGAGGACCTCGAAGTCGACGCCGATGTCGGCGACGTAGACCGCAAGACCGCCAAGCCAGTCGGATCCGGTCCGCAGGAGGCAGGAGTCGTCGTCGATCGCCTCGAGCGTCCCGACCCACGTCGGGACCCGGCCGGCGACCTGGGCGACAGGCGCCCGAAGGATCACGGTCGCCTGGTAGCGGTCGCGGGTCGACGAGACGGCCCGGGACACGTAAGCCGCGATGTCCTCCGCCGGCGGCTCCCGCGGCGAGAACCGCCGGTCGACCGAGACACGCGGGCCGAGCCGGTCGACCCGGAACGTCCGCCAGTCGGCCCGATCGACGTCCCAGGCGACGAGGTACCACCGCCGACCGGTGTGGACCAGCCGGTGGGGCTCGACCAGGCGCCGGGTGGATTCGCCGGAGTGGCTGCGGTAGGCGAAACGGATCCGCTCGTGATCGCGGCAGGCGGTCGCGATCTGGGCGAGCAGCTCGGCGTCGACAGTCGGACCACCCGAGGTGTAGGGGACGGTCGCGGCGCCGAGCGCGCTGACCCGGCGGCGCAGGCCGGGCGGGAGGAGGTGCTCGAGCTTGGCGAGCGCGCGGATCGAAGTCTCCTCGATCCCGGCGACGCCGACCGTCGCGGCAGTCCGCAGGCCGACGGCGACGGCAACCGCCTCCTCGGCGTCGAGCAGGAGGGGCGGGACGGTCGACCCGGCGCCGAGCCGGTACCCGCCTGCGACCCCAGGCGTCGCGGCGATCGGATAGCCGAGCCTCCGTAGGCGATCGACGTCGCGGCGGACGGTCCGCACGCCGACCTCCAGCCGGTCGGCCAGCTCCCCGCCGGACCAGTCACGCCTGGCCTGGAGCAGGGAGAGGAGGCGCAGAAGGCGGGCGGAAGTCTCGATCATCGGTCTCAAGTCTTCCACCTATTGCGGACTGAAACTGACCGCAAGGCGTCATAGGCTGATTCTTATGAGCCGGCTCCGCCGGCAGATTAAAAAGGCAACAGGAGAGGAACCCCACCATGGATTGCAAGCTCGAGCTCGTCGTGCTCCCGGTATCCGACGCCGACCGTGCGAAGGCGTTCTACGCGGACCAGGCCGGCTTCAACGTCGACATCGACCAGGTCGTCAGCGACGCGGTCCGCTTCATCCAGCTGACGCCCCACGGCTCGGCCTGCTCGATCGCGTTCGGCGAGGGTCTGACCGACGCTGAGCCGGGCTCGGTCAAGGGTCTCCAGGTCGTCGTCTCAGACATCCACGCGGCCCACGACGATCTGGCCGGGAAGAACGTCGACGTGACCGACGTGGAGGTGTTCCCGTGGGGATCGTTCGTCTACTTCGCTGATCCCGACGGCAACCGCTGGTCGGTCCAGCAGCTCGTCGATCGCGGCTGACCGGCGCCGGCCGCCCGTCGACACGCGGCCGGCGGCTGCTTGTGAGGCGTCGGGCGCCCGGCCCAGACTGATCGAGCTCTATGTTTCGGCAGCGACCAGGCCGGCCGGCTCGGCCCGGACGCCCGGCCCGACGACGCCCGTGTTCGACGCCTGCTGGCGCTTCATCAGGGGATAGGCGATCGCGCCGATCCCGATCGACAGGCCGACGAAGAGGAGCGAGAGGTACTGGAGGTACCAGTGGGGGTGACCCGGCGGCGGGTCGTAGACGGCGACCCGGGGCCAGCCGATGTTGATCATCAGGAAGATCCCGCCGACCACGGCGACGATGTTCACGGGGAGACCGAACCGGCCGAGTGACCAGTAGCCGGTCGACTGGGACGAGTCGTACTGGCCGCGAACCCGCTTGACGAGGAGGGGAACCGTGACCAACAGGTAGGCGAGGTAGACGATCACGACGGCGACGCCGGAGACGGCCGCAAAGACCTGGGTGTTGCCGAGGTTGATCAGGAGGACGCCGATCGACAGGAGGCTGACCATGATCCCCGGAACCACCGGGCACGCGTGGCGGCGGGAGACGTACGAGAGCTGGCGGGAGAAGGGAAGCCGGCCGTCCCGGGCCATGCTGAACGTCACGCGGGCGGCCGACGCGGAGATCGCCAGCGTGGCCGAGAAGATCGAGACGGCGACGATCGCGAGCAGGATCCGGCCGAGTGTGTTGCCGAGCTGGGACGTGATCACGTAGGCGATCCCGCTGGTCGCGAGATCGCCTGACGTCAGGCTCGGCGCTGCCATCAGGGTGACGAGAATCAGGAGACCGCCGCCGATCGCGGACACGAGCATGCAACGGGTGATCGCACGCGGAGCCGTCGCCCGGGGATCGCGGGTCTCCTCGGAGAGCTCGGCCGCGCTGTCGAAGCCGTAGAAGACGTACGCGGCCATCAGCATCGACGCGAGGAACGGGCCGACGTAGCTCCCGTGCCCCTGGACGCCGTTGGTGTGGAGGACGACCCCGGGTCCGCGGACGCTGTGGATCAGGAGGAGGATGACGAGGGCGCAGACGCCGACGATCTCGAACGACACGCCGATCCGCGTGAGGTAGGCCATCTTGGTGACGCCGAACGAGCTGATCGTCATGCAGATCAGGATGCAGATCGACCCGAGCAGGATCGCGTTGGCCGCGCCGGAGTGGGAGGTCGGCGACGAGTTGCCGCCGATGATCTGGAAGCCGCTCCAGACGGCGGGAAGGACGAGCTGGAGGGCGATCGCGAGGGCGGCGACGCTGATGATGTAGCCGATCAGCATCAGCCAGCCGGCCATCCACCCGAGCGGGTCGGTCGAGACCCGGCGCGACCACTGGTAGACGGCCCCGGAGATCGGATACCTGGCCGCCAGCTCGGCGAACGTCAGGGCGACGCAGAACTGGCCGACGAAGACGACCGGCCAGGTCCAGAAGTAGGCGGGTCCACCGAGGCCGAAGCCGAACGCGAAGAGCTCGAAGACGGTGGTCAGGATCGAGACGAACGAGAACCCCGACGCGAACGACGCGAACGACCCGAGTCCGCGATGGAGCTCCTGCTTGTAGCCGAGCGACTCGAGGTCGCCCATGTCGAGCGGCGGGACGCCAGCCCTCTCGGCGACAGCCATCGACCGGCCTCCCCTCGTCGGATTCGTACCAGACCATGGTCTGGGAATGCGACGCCTGCCGATAGGTCCGGCTGGCCAGGATCCGCCGACTCCGACTGGACACGCTGTCGATGTGATGTGAGCTCCGCCGCTAGGATCGCCGGCGGGGAACCGTGACGATCCCGTGGGCGATAGCGATCTCCGCATCGGCCGCCGCGTGCGCGGTCGCCCTGCTGCTGGCGATCCGCCGCCTGGCCCCGAAGGAGGGCTTCTGGGGAGACCGGGAGCCGAACCACAGCGGCGGGGCGATCGGCGTCCTGGGTTCGGGGTTCGCGATCCTCGTCGCCTTCGTCCTGTCGCTCGCCTTCGGCGGCTTCCAGGCCGCACGGCACGGCGCGCAGCAGGAGGCCGAGGGCGTCGAGCAGATGTACCAGGACGCCGGCCTCCTCCCGACCGCCGTCCGCGACCCCGTCCGCGGGTTGGTCGCGTGCTACGCGTTGGCCGTCGCGCGGACCGACTGGGGCACCAACGGGGACGTCGCCCAGGCGTGGCCGGTGGCGATCGCCAAGCTCGAGCAGCGGGCTGATCAGGGCCGCCCGGCCGACGTCCGGGCGCTCGACGAGCTCGACGCGGGTGAGCGCGACCGCGTCGAGGGGTACGTCGCCCGCGAGGAGAACGCAACTCCACCTGTCCCGGCGATCCTCTGGATCGCGATGATCGCCGGAGGGGTCCTCCTCGTCGGGTACCTGTGCGCCTTCGCCCGGCCGCGGACACGGATCCTCCTCCAGGTCTACATAGTCGCCGCGGTCGCTGCCGTCGGCGCCCTGAACCTATGCGTGATCCGCTTCCTCGACACGCCGTTCTCGGGATCTTCGGGCAGCGTCCGGCCGACGGCGATGGAGTACGCCCTGACCCACTTCGACATCACGAGCGCCGCCCTCCCGTGCGATGCGCGGGGTCGTCCGAGGTC
This sequence comes from Solirubrobacteraceae bacterium, assembly GCA_035553395.1. Classification (GTDB taxonomy): domain Bacteria; phylum Actinomycetota; class Thermoleophilia; order Solirubrobacterales; family Solirubrobacteraceae; genus Palsa-513. Next base: position 4,529 of record DASZKP010000096.1, read on the forward strand.
CGGGGCGACCGGGCCGTCGTAGAGAGGACCCTCGTGTGCGATCACAACGCGGTCGGGCCGATCACAGACCGAGCCTGTTGGTATCGGGCCGGATCCGCGCGTCAAGCGTTACCAGCCGGCTGCCAGGCGCCGGGCGCGCGCGACGCAGTTGGCGTCGCAGGTGTTCGCCAGCCGAACCAAACGCCAGGAGTCGCTGGGAGCGATTCGGGCTCGACGCGCTCGATCGGCGCAAGGTGGGCGGCCACAGCAACGTTGGCACTCGGGCGGCATCGGATACAGCTCACCACGCACGATCTCGAGCTCGGCGGGTTCGATCGACCACCGCCGGCCCTCGCTCCGTGCCGGCAACCGGCCGTCGCGGATCCACCATCGGACGGTCCTGGGGTTTCGCCCGCGAGCCTGGCGGCCTCGCTGACGGTGAGCGTGTCTGGATCGTACGTCGCAAACCCGCCAGCTTCGATCCGGCGCGTCAGCGCCCGGCCCAGACCGTCGCAGAGCTCGCCGACGCAACGCACCGGCTCTCTGCCGAGGCATCGGTGGTGCGCGAGTCTCGAATCCAGATGGGGAGTCCGGGACGACGTGCGAACCCTCAACGCGACATCGAGGCCATGGTCGGACTCCTCATGGTTCCAGGTCGTCGGTTGGATCGGGTGCGGGCCGCACCGTCCGTCCGGCGATTTACGACGTGAGCGCAAACCTCGGCCCGCCTCGTCGAGCTTCGCTCACCCGGGGCGACGCGCTCGCGACGCTCCGACCGGTCAGCAGATCCGGCGCCGTCCGAGACGCCGGTCACCGTTCAGTCGTGGAAATCGTCTTGCGAACAGAGACGCCCGAGGGGATCACCGTGGTTCTTGCGGCGATCGTCTACGCGAAGATCCTTGAGGAGCAACGCGGCCGTCGCCGACCTCGCTCTCATCGATCGTACGGTTCGACGGCCTGACGAGCGTCGCCGGGACCCACGCCCAGGCCGCGAGCGGTTCTTCCGCCGCGAAGACCGGCTCTGGGTCATGGCGGTGGTCGAATACGGCGAGCCTTCTGCCATCATCGTGACGGTGTTTTCGGCCGACCGGCCGCCGTCCTGATGCCCTCTGCCACCGTCCACATATCCGCCTCTGACCTTCAGCTGACCGGGAGCTACGAGTCGACCGGTGACGTGCTCTACCTCTCTACGCCCCAAGACGACAAGACGGCCCCAGCTCAGGAAACGCCCGAGGGCCACGCCGTACGGCTGGCTGCCGACGGCCAGATCACGCATCTCACAGCGATCAACGCCCGCTGGCTTCTGGAGCGAGACGGCGAGCTCGTCGCGTCCCTCCGCGACGGCCGAACGCTGCGCCTACGCCAGGAGGACGTCGCCGGCCTGCTCGTCTGACCCCCGATTGCGGATCCGACCGAGGGGACCCCGGCACGGCGCGGCGGGGACGCAATGCGAACCCCGAATCTTCCCCGTTGGAGCGCCTGATCGAGGCGCTCATGGAGCCAACTGGGCGCGAAGCTCGACGGCGGGCCGCAGCGATTGTCGGAGCCAGACTGCAGCCCGGCCCGCGTCCGGCATGATCAGAGACACCATGAACGGCGACGCGACGCCCCAGACGACGCCCAGTAGCCCACGACGCCAACGCGGCTGTAGACCCGCGCATTCGAGCGACTCGACCTCAAGCTCGCCGGCGTGTAGCGAAGCAAAACCACACTGCGTCAACCCGAAAGTCGGGCCACGAGCGGCCAAACCGCTCAGACCCACCGAAGACTTCCGCATCAGATCTAGATCCGTGGGTTAGGCGTGAGGGCTGTCGCGTGAGTGTGGCTTGGTGGCCGGGGGCGTGCAGCGGAAAGCCCCGCAAACACGGGGCTTTCCGTCCGACGCTGCCGTCAAGGTTCGGGTTGCGAAGTCCAACTCTGACG
>DASZKP010000097.1:0-19228 GCA_035553395.1 Solirubrobacteraceae bacterium
ATCGGGGAGACAGGATTTGAACCTGCGACCGCCCGGCCCCCAGCCGGGTGCGCTACCAGACTGCGCCACTCCCCGTGGCCCTTCCACAAGCGGGCGACGGGAATCGAACCCGCCCTAGGAGCTTGGAAGGCTTCTGTGCAACCACAACACTTCGCCCGCAAAGCCACCGACAGGATACCGCCGCCCCGCCGGTCCCGCCCCGCCGTCGTCCGCCCGACCCGCACCACCCGCGCCCGCCCCCGTACCAGCCGGGCGCGCGACCCCGCACGAGCCGCGCCCGCCGCCCCTACCACCCCCGCGCCCGACCCCGCCTCGCTGGCCTGCGCCCGACCGCATCGCCGGCCGCCGACCCGTGGCGCCGGCTGCCGGCCGCCGGCCGCGGCCCACCCCGGCCGCCGCCGGCCGCCCTCAGCTCTGGATCACCCCGAGCCGGCGGGCCAGCGGCTCGACCGTGCTGCCCTGGACGACGGCCGACACGAGGACGGCGAAGAACACGAGGTTGAAGAACTCGAGGCTTCCCCGGACGCCACCGATGATCGGGAACGTCGCCAGGACCACGGGGATCGCCCCCCGCAGGCCGGCCCACCCCAGGACGACCCGCTCGCCGGCCGACAGGCCGCTGCGGACGGTCGCCAGGCCGGCCGCGACCGGACGCGCGACGAACGCGATCACCAGGGCCAAGAGGACGCCCTTCACCGCGACCGCGCCGAGCTGGCTCGGGAACACCAGCAGCCCCAACGCCAGGAACAGGCCGATCTCCGCGACCGACGCCAGCCCCTCGTGGAAGGCCAGCACCCCCGGCCGGTCGGCCAGGTCGATCCCGCCGACGACGAGTCCGGCCACGTAGACGCCGAGGAAGCCCGATCCCCCGAGCACGCCGGCCGCCCCGTACGCGATCGCCGCGGTCGCCAGCGAACCGACCAGCGACAGGGCCGCCGGCGCCCTGGCCCCCCGCCGCAGGCCCTCGGCCGCGATCAGGCCGACGACCAGGCCGGCGACCCCGCCGACGAGGATCTGCCGGCCGAGGAAGACGACCGCCTCGCCCACCCCATACCCCGGGTGGCCGATCACGTTGATCATCACGAGGACCAGCAGAACGGCGATCGGGTCGTTGAAGCCCGCCTCCCCCTCCAGGGCCCGCGCCAGGCCCGCCGGGACGCGCGACCCCCGCAGGAGGGCGAACACCGCCGCCCCGTCGGTCGCCGACAGGATCGCCCCCAGCAGGAGGCCCTCCTTGACCGAGAACCCGAACAGCACGGTCGCCGCCAGGCCGGCGATCACCGCCGTCCCGAGCGTCGCCACGACCGCCAGTGAGACCGCCGTCCCCAGGACAGGCCGGATCTCCCCGAACCCCGATCCGAGGCCGCCCTCGTAGAGGATCAGCAGCAGGCCGACCGTCCCGATCGACCGCGCGAACCCGTAGTCGCTGAACGCGATCCACCCCAGCCCGTCCGTCCCGATCGCCATCCCGATCCCCAGGAACAGGACCAGCGCCGGCACGCGGATCCGCCTGGCCACCAGCGACGCCCCGACACCCGCGGCGAGCAGGCCGCCGGCGACGAGTATCAGCGACGCGTCCCGGTCCACCCGGCAACCATGACATGCCCTCGACCCGGCCTGCTAGCCTCCCCCCGCGCGCTCGCACTGCGCGCTTGGTGCCTGCGTCAGGCGGCGCCGTGTACGGCCGCCGATCCGCCGGGAGCCGTCCACGGATCAGGCTCGCCTGTAGCGGGGACAGCTCGACGAGGGCCACGATGCCCCGATCCGAGCACCGGCCGCCTTCCCCGGCCGCCAGGACAGCCCCGCCGATCCAAGGCCACGACGGCCAACGGATCGGCAACCGCCCGTGAACGAACCCACCCCCACCCCGGCCGCCGCCAAGCCCCGACCAGGGTCCACGCGAACGCGCCGGACCCGGCGGACCCAGCGCCTGATCGCCGCCGGCCTCGCCGTGGCAATCGGGATCCTCGCCGTCGGCGGCTTCCTCCTATTCGAGCACCTCCGCCGGCCAGGGAACATCTTCCACCCCCAGGTCGAGTTCCAGCCCAAGCCACCGGTCGAGCCCAGCCTGGCCACCGCGGCCAACCCGCCTTGGCCGATCTACGGCTACTCCAAGGACCACACCCGGACGGCCCCCGTCCCCCCCAAGCTCCACCCCCCGTTCCGCCTGATCTGGACCGTCGACGGCGGCAGCCTGCTCGAGTTTCCCCCCGTGATCGACCACGGCGTCCTCTTCCAGATCGACGACGGCGGCCTTCTACGGGCGATCAACGCCGCATCCGGACACGTAATCTGGGCACAGAAGCTCGGCACGCTCGCCGCGTCGTCGCCCGCCGCGTCCGGCGACAGCGTCTACGTCACGCTGCTCGCCCACGGTCGGTCCTCCGCCGGCCGGGTCGTCGCCCTGCGCCAGCGGACCGGCCAGATCCGCTGGTCGCGGAACCTCCCCAGCCGGACCGAGTCGTCCCCCCTGCTCGACCGCGGCGAGCTCTACCTCGGGTCAGAGAACGGGACCGTCTACGCGATCGACGCCCACACCGGCGCCGTCAACTGGACCTACCACGCTCCCGGCGCCGTCAAGGCCAGCCCGACCCTCGCGAACGGCCTGCTCTACTTCGGCGACTACTCCGGCCACGTCCAGGCGATCCGCGAGGCCGACGGCCGGCGGGTCTGGATCACCGGGTCCGGCGGCCTGCTCGGCAACGGCGGGACGTTCTACTCGACGGCCGCCGTGATCTTCGGACGCGTCTTCCTCGGCAGCACCGACGGCCGCGTCTACGCCTTCGACGCCGCCAACGGCAAGCTCGCCTGGGCCCACCAGACCGGCTCTTACGTCTACTCGTCGCCCGCCGTGACCGACGCCCCCCGACTCGGGCCGACCGTCTACATCGGCTCCTACGACGGCACGCTCTACGCCCTCAGCGCGTTCTCCGGCGCCGTCCGCTGGAAGTACCACCCCGGCGGCCGGATCTCCGGCTCACCGACGATCCTCGGCCCCGACCTCTACTTCGCCGACCTCGGCCTCCACAAGACGTTCGCCCTCGACCTTGAGACCGGCGGCCTCGTCTACACCCGCCACAGCGGGTCCTTCGACCCCGTCGTCAGCGACGGCCGGCTGATCTTCATGAGCGGGATCACCGGCCTCTACGGCCTGATCCCGACCGGCCACCGCCACGCCTGACTGCCGCCCCCGCCGCGCCTGACTCCGGCCACTGCCACGCCTGAGTCCGACCCCCGGCTCACGCGCAGCGGACGCCGTGGTCGAGGATCCGGCCGACCGAGAAGGCGATCGTCACGGCGACCCGGCCGGCCCGCCGCGAGCTGACATCGGTGAACCCGCCCGGCCCCCGCCCGACGCAGCCTGTCTGCGCCCGCCAGTACGGGCTGAAGCGGATCCGCACGAGGCTGGTCCCCGGCCGGGTGAAGTCGACGACGAACGACTGGTGGCCGAGCCCCGTCACGCTGGCCGGCGGGCTCGCGAGCGGGGCCGGATCGACCACGGCGAAGACCCGCCAGTGCGGATCCGACCACACCGCCCGCAGGTACGGCAGCCCGCCGAGCACGAGCTTCGCCTCCGGCCGGCTCGACGGATCCAGCCGGGCGTTGGCGACCACGACATAGCGGACGGCGACCTGCTCGAGCCACGCGTGGTAGGTCGCGGCCGACAGGGGATGCCGGTAGAAGAGCGGGTTGTCGCCGGTGTCGAGCTGCTTCTCCCACCCCCGCGCCAGCGGGTACAGGGGCGCGAGGATCGCCGCCTCCCAGTGCGACTCGGTGAACGTCACCTCGATCCGCCCGGGCCCCGTGTCGTGGGCCCCGAGGTACGCCAGCAGGCCCCGGTAGGTCGACTGCCGGGAGATCGGGTCGCCGAACCCCTTGGCCTGCTCGCGCACCGGGGCGAAGACCTGCCACGCCAATAGTCCGACCAGCAGGCCCCCGGTCGCCGCTCTCAAACTGGACGGCCGACCCCACCGTCTGAGCATCGTCCGCGCGATCGGCCGCCCGGCGGCCGCCGACCGACCCCGTCCGAGCAGCGCACACGCCAGCAGGGGACCGGCGAAGTCCGCGCCGACCCGGGTCGTGTTGTCGCCGATCGGCGTGACCAGGACGAACGACGCCGCCGTCCCGACGACGTAGAGCCACGCCCCCGCCCGCAGGACGCGCTCGCCTCGGGGAAGGAGCCCGAGAAAGCCGAGCGTCAGGCCGAGCGAGATGATCATCGGCCACGTCCCGAACGGCTCGCGCCCACCCTCCGGGAAGGCCAGCGTCAGGAGCAGGCCGGCGCCGACCGCCGGGATGCCCAACGCCAGCCCGGTCCTCCGGGACGCGGGCTCCCGCCAGCCGGCGAGCAGGACGCCGGCCGCGGCCATCCCGACGAACAGGCCGGCGAGCGGCGCAGCGGCACCGCAGGCCGCCGCGAGCACGCCGGCGAGCACCGTCCGCCGGCGGGACGCCGCGTAGAGCGCGGCCAGGCCGACCGCCGACGCCAGGGCGTAGGTCAGGCGGCCGATCGCCAGGTCGGCGACCGTGGCCAGCGCGAACCAGAGGATCCCGATCCGCGCGCCCGACCCGAAGTGCAACTCGGCCAGCCGGGCGAAGCAGAAGGCCGCGACGACGGCCGCGAGGACCCCGACCAGGCGCATCCCGATCAGACCGCCCAGCGGCGGGAAGAGCAGGCTGTAGGCCGGCAGGTGGTGGCCGGCGTACCAGTTGTTGTCCCAGATCGCGAAGCCCTCCCGCGTGAACAGCCCGACCCGGTAGGACTGGGCCGCGAGGTCCGGCGTCCGCGACCCGGCGATCAGCCAGACGAGAGACGCGAGCCCCGCGAGCACGGTCGCCTGGACGTGCACGCGGCCGGCCAGCCCGCCGATCGTCTCGGCGGCCGGCCGTGTAGCTCTGGCGTCGGACCGCCGGGAGAGGGTCCGCATCGGATCGGAAAGGTACACGTCACGCGACCCGCGACGACTCGGCAGGCCCGGTCGCGCCCGGGAACGACTCGGGGAGCGCCTGCGCGCTCCCCGAGCCCAACCGGCCTGTGTTCGCTGCGGCTAGCCGATCTGGACGTAGCCCGGCAGCGTGAATGTCGGGAACGGCTTCGAGCTGTGCGCGTTCTGCCTGACGAATGTCTCCGCCCGGTAGACACCCGCCTGGGTCGCCGGCGGGGCCGCGAGGGTCGCCGAGAACCTGCCCGCGCTGTTGCCGGTCAGCGTCTTCACGTTGACCGTCTTCGTGCATGAGATCCGCCGCTGGATGACGATCTTGCTGACCGGCACCGTCAACGGCTGGGTCACCTCACCCGAGATCCTGACCTTGCCGCCGCTGCTCGTCAGCCCGAGGATGTGCATCCGCCGGGAGAACTTCAGCCGCAGCGAGCTCTGCTGTCCGGACTTGGCGAAGTATCTCGCCGAGTTCGTGTATCTGATCGATGCGGGTGGCAGCGGGACGTACGTGTGGAAGAGACCCGACTTGGCGACCGTCGCCGAGCCGACCAGCTTGCCCGTGGCCGTGAAGTAGATCCCGACCTTCTTGCCGATCAGCGAGCTCTGGGCGGCGCCCGTGACATATGTCTGGTTGCCGCGCTGGAGGACGTCGATCAGCGTGAGCTTGCGGGTCGTGCACTGGAGCGATGCGACCGTCACCGGCGACACGCACTGGACGCTGTCCTGGCTGACGCGAGCCTGGCCGAGCGTGAGGTCGAGGATGCTCGTACCCAGCAGCGTCACGTTCAGGTGCAGCGCCGTCTGTGACAGCTGGGTCGCCGTCTTGACCTGCAGGTCCGGCTGGACGGTGATGTCGATGATCGAGTTGATCAACGGCTGGGCCGCCGTCAGCAGGTTCGTCAGCAGCGGCTGGACCGTCGTGTTGAGCAGGTTGTCGAGCGCCGTCTCGAGCTGCGCCACCGTCGACCCGAGCGGGCCGGTCGCCAGCGTCTGGAGGCCGAGCGACGTCTCGAGGTTCGTCAGCAGCTCGTTGATCGTGCTCGCCAGGTTGACCTGGTCGAGCTGCTGCGTGTTGAGCAGGTTCAACGCCTGGTTGACGACCGGGTCGAGCGGGATGTTGTTCCCCAGCACCTGGAGGCCGGCGAGCTGCGACTGGCCCGACAGCACCGCCTTGCCCGAGACGCACTTCGTCGTCGCGATCGAGTCGGCCACGCCGATCCCGGCGATGCTCCCGTCGAGCACCTGGCTGAGCACGCTCTGCAGCAGCTGGCTGAGCCCGGTCGCCAGGTCGCCCTGGGTGAGCGTCGGCGTCGACCCGCCGAGCCCGAGGCTCGTCAGGAGCTGGCTGATCAGCGGGTTGCTCAGCGTGATCGGCGTCTGGCTGCCGGTCAGGGTCTGGGAGATCGGGCCCGTGATCTGCGCCAGCACGCTGCCGCCGAGGCCGACGCCGAGGCCGGTCACGCCGCCGACGGCGGTCGCCGTCTGTCCGTCGCTGCTGACGCCCGTCTTCGCGACGAGGACGCCCGCCGTGAGCGGGAGTCCGGCGCTGGCCGGGATCGTGAGGAGCGTGCCGTCCTCGTTCTGGCATGTGGTCGAGCCTGCGTTCGCGGTGCCGAGCGTGATCGGCGCGAGGGTGAGGAGCGTCACCGACAGGGCGGTCGCGTCGCAGTTGAAGGGGGTCGCTGTGGCTGCGCTCGCCGTCCCTGGGGCCAGCCACACCGTGAGTCCGACAAGCATCGTTGCTACAACCGACAATTTGGTCTTAAACCGATCCATGGCTTTCCGTTCCTCGCGCTTACCTGACATTGAGGCGGCATGTTAGGGATTTGCTGGGGTCCGTGCAAGGTTTCCGCGCCGCCAGACACCCACCGGACGCACGCCGTCCGCCCGTCCGCGGGTCGCCGCGGATCGCCGGCCGCCCTCCGACCACGCAGCGCGCTCCGGCCGCCCACGCCGCGCCCTCCCGCGACCGCTCAGAATCCACTTCACGGGCGCGCGAGAGGCCGCAGCCCACCGCCCGGGGTTGCGGTCGCCGGCCCCGCCGGTCGACCGTCCGGCCGGCTGCGCCCCGCCGCCGTCCGGCAATCGGCGATCATTGCGCCGGATGACGCGCCGCCCGATGCAGACGGTCCTGCTCGCCGTGCTCGCGCTCGGCCTGCTCACGGCCAGGCCGCCCACCTCCCGCGCGGACACGCCGACCGTCGTCCCGCCCCAGCCGATCTCCGTGTCGCAGGGCTGGCAGCGGGTCATGGACCCGCACGACCTCGGCCTCAAGAAGGACCTCGAGAGCGGCGTCGGCGGGACCGGCTGGAGCTCGGTCGCCGTGCCCGACGTCTTCGACTCCCGGCCGCTGCCGGCGAACTTCCCGGGGACGATCGGCTGGTACCGGGTCCACTTCCGCACGCCGAACGACCCCGGCTTCGCATGGGCGGTCCACTTCGCCGAGTCCCGGCGGTCGACCGAGGTCTGGGTCAACGGCCGCTTCGTCGGGTCCAACTCCGATCCGTACGCGTCGTTCCAGTTCGACCTCGGGACCAAGGCCGGGTCGCTCGACACGATGGTCGTGCGGGTCGACAACCGCAAGAAGATCGAGCCGCGCGAGGGCTGGTGGAACTGGGGCGGCATCGTCCAGCCGGTCTCGCTCGTCCCCGTCGGCGCGGTGACCGTCTCCGATCTCGGCGTGATGCCCCAGCTGACCTGCCCCCAGGCCGACCAGTGCAGCGGCCACCTGCTGGTCGACGCGGTCGTCGCCAACCGGAGCGCGACGACGCTCACACCGACGCTCGAGCTGACGATGACGCCGCCGAACGGATCGACCGCGCCGGCCCAGGTCGACGCCCTCGCGCCGGGGACGCTCGCGGCCGGCCAGACGGCGAGCGTCCGCTTCTCGGTGCCGCTGAACGGCCCGCTCGACCTCTGGGAACCCGGTCATCCGGCCCTCTACCAGACGCAGATCGACACGACGATCGGCACGCTCGTCTCGCAGCGCGACCAGCTGGCCGTCGGCATGCGCCGGGTCGACGTCCGCGGCGGCCTGCTCTACCTCAACGGCCGGCAGATCAACGTCCGCGGCGCGTCGATCGAGGAGGACTTCCCCGGTCACGGGGCCGCCCTGACGACGGCCGAGCAGGTCCAGATCGTGACCGAGCTCAAGGCCCTCCACGCCGACGTCACCCGGTCCCAGTACCCGCTCAGCCAGCCGCTCCTGGACATGCTCGACCAGGCCGGCATCCTGATCTGGACCGAGGCGCCGATCTACCACCGCGACGACCTCCTCCACACGCCGGCCCAGCGGGCCGACGCCCTCGCGACGCTGCGCGACGCGGTCCTCGAGACCCGCAACCACCCGAGCGTGATGACCGAGTCGGTCGCCAACGAGCTGACCCCGACGCCGGACACCGTGCCCGGAACCAAGGCCTACCTCGACGCGGCCGTCCCGCTCGTCCGCCAGCTCGACCCTGACGTCCCCGTCGCCGACGACGTCCTCTCGTATCCCGGCTACCCGGCCGAGCAGACCTACCGGCAGTTCGACCTGCTCGGGATCAGCAACTACTACGGCTGGTACACCGGCCAGAAGGCCCACTCGACGGCCAACATCTCGGGCCTTGCGCCGTTCATGAGGCAGACGCATGCCGAGTACCCGAGCCAGGCGATCGTGATGAGCGAGTTCGGCGCCGAAGCCTCGGCGGTCGGGCCGGCCGCCGAGAAGGGGAGCTATGCGTTCCAGACGCAGTTCATCAAGCAGACGCTAGGCATCGTCGCGAGTCTGCCGTTCCTCAGCGGTGCCCTCTACTGGACGGTCCGCGAGTTCGCCGTCAAGCCCCACTGGGACGGCGGCCCGCCGCGGAGCATCGACCCGCACACGTCGATCCACCACAAGGGCCTGATCAGCTACGGCGGCGTCCGCAAGCCGGCCTTCGCGACGACGGCCAGCCTGTTCGCGATGACGCCGCTCTTCCGCTCCCCGCCGATCGTCCCGGCCGGCAGCCCGGCCGACGGCGGCCCGACGCGGGGGGCCGGCGCGATCGGCTGGGCGCTGCTCGTCGGCATGCTCGGCCTCGGCGGCGCCCTGGCGACGTCGGTTCGCGCGCGGCGGCGGGTCCGCTACCTCGAGACGCCCAGGCCCTAGCCTCCGGAGAGTCCCTTCGGGGGCACCTGGTCGGCTTCGAGCGGCGGGTCGTCGGCCAGCAGACGGGGCACCGTGACGAGGGTGTAGCCACGCTTGCGGAGCGCCCTGATGATCGTCGGCAGGGCCTGCACCGTCTGGGTCCGGGTGCCGCCGGCGTCGTGCATCAGCACGATCGCCCCGGGCCTCGCCCCGTCGAGCACGGCGTTGACGATCTTCTTGACGCCCGGCTGGGCGAAGTCGTTGGTGTCGATCGTCCAGAGGATCGTCAGCATCTTCAGCCGCTTGGTGATCGACAGCGTCGTCTCGTTGAACGACCCGTACGGCGGGCGGAAGAGGTGGGGGAACGGCGCCCCGTAGTGCTCGATGTCCGCCGCCTGGTCGACCAGCTGGGCGGTCTGGTCCTTGAGCGAGAGGGCCGCCATCGGCTCGTGATCCTGGGTGTGGTCGCCGAGCACGAAGCCGGCGGCCAGCTCGCTCGGCAGATAGACGCCGAAGTCCTTGACCGACCGGCCGACGACGAAGAACGTCGCCGGGACCTTGTGGCGCTTGAGGATCGCGACGATCTGCGGCGTGTACGGCCCCGGACCGTCGTCGAAGGTCAGGGCGATCTCCCGCTTGGACGCGCTCCCCGACGTCACGTACGCGGTGTACCCGAGCGCCGTCTGGACCGCCTGGTTCTCGCGGGCCAGCTCGGACGCCCCGGTCGTGGCAGCCGCGCTCGTGCCGACTCTGCCGGTCGCTCCGGCGTCGGCGACGGCCGGCGCCGGGGCCGGGGGCCTGTGGCTCCCGCCCGACGAGACGAGGCTGACGACCCAGATCGCCACGAGGAGGAACGTCGCCGCGGCGACCAGTCGCCGGCGGACGAAGCGGTATCGGGGATCAGTCGGCCGAAACCTCGGGTTCGGTCGGTCGCCGCCGGCATCGACTTCGTCTGCGGGCCTCACGGGCCCGCATTCTCGCAGGGTGAACCCACTCCGGGCGACCGGCGCCGGCCGGGGCTGCGCCGCGCATCCGGCTTGCCGGAATACTTGGGATTGCGCCGCGCTTCCGGCTTGCGGGGATACCCTGGACAGCGCCGCGCATCCGGCTTGCGGGAATACTTTGGATCGATGACGACCTCCACGCTCCGGCGTCTCGCCAGCGGCGCGGTGCTCGCGCTCGTCCTGGGCCTGCTCAGCGGGTGCGCGACGCACCCGGCCGGCCCGATCTCGACGAAGGACCTCGACGTCGCGCGCGACTTCCGGCTGTTCACCGTCTACTGGGCCGGACGGTCGTTCGACGGCGTCGCCCTGACCGCCGCGGACACCCAGCGCGACTACGACGCGGTGGCCGGCGAGCGGGTCTACTACGGCAACTGCGACAAGCAGTCGTCGCTCGTCTCGACCGTCGGCTGCGAGCTGCCCCTGGAGATCGCGACGGTCGAATACCACCAGATCGACTCGCGGGGCAACGAAGGCCTCGGAACCCGGACGAACACGTCGATCCGGGGCGTCCCGGCCGTGATCTTCGACAGCGGCCGATCGATCCAGCTCTACACAGCCGGGCTGGCGATCGACATCTACGCCGACAGCGCGGCCCGCGCGCTCGCCGCCGCCCGGGCCGTCGTGCCGATGAACCGGGCGAATGATCCGCATCCCGACCTGCTCAGCCCACCGCGCTTCTCCAAGGACGTCGACCCCGGTCTGCTCGTGATCGAGCGCCAGCTCGGCGCGGCCCGCCAGGCGGCCGCCGCCGACGCGCGGGCGGCAGCGGCCGGATCCACCGGACGACGGCGGGCACCGACCGGGACGACCGCCCCACAGGGGACATCTCCATCGACGGCGGGCGGGACGGCGTCGCCCGAGGGAACCACGGCATCGACGGCAGGCGGAGCTTCCTCGCCCGCCGCAACCTCGGCGCCTCCGACTCCCGGGGCGACCTCGCCGCCGACCGCCGGGGCGACCTCGCCGCCGTCGAAGTCGGGCTGACCTGGGCGACGTGCCGATGCGGAGGGCGAAGACCGCCGGCGTGATCGGGCTCGCCGTCTGCGGGCTGGCCGGCCCGATCGCCGGGGCGGCCGGCGGAACCCGACCCGCGAGTACGACCGGCCACCGGGCGCCGGCAGCCACCGCCGGAACTCGACCCGCGCGGACGACCGGCCACCGGGCGCCCGCGGCGGCCTCGGGCGCTCGAGCCGGCGGGGCGGCGGATCGCCGCGTCGTGATCGCCGCGGCGGCGGATCGCCGCGTCGTGATCGCGTTCGTCTCGTCGCCGTACCCGCCGCCACGCCTGCTCGCTCGGCTCGGCGTCGACCGGCGGATCGCCGCGCTCGGCCTGCTCAACCCGTCGGACGGCGACTACAACGAGCAGCAGGCCCTGCTCGACCTGACGCAGAGCGCGCGGATCTCGAGCACGGCGTACACGCCGAGCAACCCGCCGGCGATCACGGTGTCGGCGACCGGGAGCGCGTCCCACTGGTCGGCGATCCTCCGGCGGGCGCGTCGCGCGGTCGGCGACATCCAGCCGGGGCTGTTCGCCTCGGCGGTTCCGGGGGGCGTGGCCTACGCTGGGGTCGGCGGGCGTCCGGGAGCCGACGCGATCGTCGCGGCCAACCGCGACGGCTGGGTCTCGGCGGTCTCACTCGGCTCGGCCGGGACCCTGGCGGCCCGCACGGCGGCCCTGCTGCGCCACCACCGGGTCGTCGTCGTCGACGAGCCGGACATCGCCGGTCTCGAGACGCTCGTGGCCAGCCGGCCGACCGGCGAGCTGGCCCTCGTCCTCGAGCAGCCGCCGCCAACCGCACCGACCCAGCAGATCCAGCCCGAGCTGCTGGCGATCGGGGCGAGCGGGCTGCCGGGAGGCGAAGCCCAGCTGACGACCGAGACGACGCGCCGGCCGGGGCTGGTCACCGGGCTCGACGTCGCGCCGACGGCGCTGAGCTGGCTCGGCCTGCCGGCACCGGCCGGCTTCACCGGTCGCCCGATCACGGCGGACGGGCCACGCAGCGTCGGCGGGCTTCAGGGGCTCGACGCCCGGCTCGGGGTGATCGCAGGGCGGCGGATGCCGACGGTCGAGACGTTCGTCCTCGCGTGGCTGGCGATCCTCGTGGCGGCCGGCCTGGCGGGTGGCCGCCGCGGCCTGCGGGCCGGGCTGCGGGTCGGCGGTCTGGCGGCGCTGTGGACGCCGTGCACGATGCTGATCACGGCGGCGCTCGCCCCGGGCAGAGCCGTCGAGATCGCGATCATCGTCGGCGGGGCGTTCCTCCTCGCGCTGCCGACCGACCGCCTGGCCGCCTGGCCGCGGGGCCCGGCGGTCCCGGCCGGGGCGATGGTGATCGCCTACGCGATCGACCTCTCGCTCGGCTCGCCGCTGATCGCCCGGTCGCTGCTCGGGTCGAACCCGATCGCCGGGGCGCGGTTCTTCGGCGTCGGCAACGAGATGGAGGCGGCCCTGCCGATCGTGCTGTTCGCCGGACTGGCGGCCGCCCTCCCCCAGCGGGCGGCCCACCGCCGGGAGGCGTGGATCTTCGCGGCGGCCGGCCTGCTCTTCACCGCGATCATCGCGTGGGGCCGCCTCGGCGCGGACGTCGGCGCCCTCTTCACGATTGGCGGGGGCACGGCGGCGGGGACGCTCGTGCTGCGCCGCCGGCGGTCACGCGCGTCGCTCGTCCTGACCGTCGCGACGCCGTTCATCGGGCTCGCCTGCCTCGCCGGACTCGACCTGGTGACACGTGCGGGCGGCCACTACACGAACACGATCCTCCACGCCGGCTCGCTGGACGACGTCTTTTCGACGATCGACCGCAAGCTCGATTCGGCGATCGGCCAGCTGGTCAAGGGCGTCATGCCGCTCAACACGGCGGTCTGCCTGGCGGCCGGGGCGTACGTGATCCGCAACCATGCTCGCGTGCTCGCACCGACCGGCAAGGCGGTTGCCTGGCGGGCGTGTCTGGTCGCCGGGTTCACCGGGTCGATCCTCGGCTCGCTGGCCAACGACTCGGGCCCGGTGCTCCTGGTGATCGGCTGCTTCGGCCTGGCCTGCGTGCTCGCGTATCTCCGCGGCGATCCCCGTCTCGCCGAGCCCTGACCCGGCTCCGGGGCTTCTTACGCGGCTCTTCGGATCTGCTGGGAGAGTCCGGTCAATGTCACGATCCTCCTGGCGCACCATCGCAGTCGTCGGCTCCTGCCTCGTGATCGGCGGGTGCGGCTCGTCGTCGTCGAGCTCGTCGACCACGGCCTCGTCCACCAACGCCGCGAGCACGACCCCCGGCGGGACGCCGGTGAGGACGGCCGCCGAGACGGCGGCGATCAGCTGCCTGGCGAGCAACGGCGTGTCGGTCCCGGCCGGGACAGCCGGCTTCGCGGCGGTTGCGAGCGCCCTCGGGAAGATCCCGGCGGCGACTGTCACGGCCGCGCAGACGGCCTGCAAGTCGCAGCTCAGCGCCGTGCCCCAGGTCGGGCGCGGCACGCGGCCGGTCGCGACGGCGGCACAGCGCAAGGCACAGCAGGCGGCGCTCGCGACCGTGACGACCTGCCTTGCAGCACACGGCTACACGCTCCCGACCCGGCCGGCGCGGACCGGAGCGACCGGAGCGACCGGGCCGGCTGGCTTCGCCGGCGGGCGGGCCGGGGCGGCGGGCGCGGCCAACGGCCTCGTCTTCCTCTTCGTCGGCGGCGGCGGACGCCGCGCCGGGGCCGGCGCTCCCGCTGGAGCCGGGGCCGGTGCCACGGGCGGGGCCGGGCCGGGAGCTGCTGGGCGCGGGTTCGGCGGCGGCGGGGGCGCGGCGAGCGGCCTGGCGGCGGCGACCACGACGGCGACCGGGCGGGCGGCGGTTGTCGCGTGCGCCACGCAGATCGCGAAGCTCCGGTCCTCGGCCGGCGGATTCGGCGGCGGCGGCGGAGTCGGTGGCGGCGGCGCGTCGGGCACGACTGCCGGGTAGATCGCCGGGGTAGGTTCCCGCGCGCGATGATCAACCGATGGCAGACCGTCCTCAGATACTCGTCGTAGACGACGAGCCCGCCGTGCGTCAGGCGCTCTCGCGGGCGCTCTCGCTCGAGCACTACGGCGTGGCGCTGGCGGCCGACGGGATCGTCGCACTGGAGATGCTCGCGAGCGAGCGGTTCGACGTGATCGTGCTGGACGTGTCGATGCCGCAGCTCTCGGGGATCGACGTCTGCCGCCGGCTGCGGGCGGCGAGCGATCGGACGCCCGTCCTGATGCTGACGGCCCGCGACTCGATCGACGATCGGGTGGCCGGTCTGGACGCGGGCGCCGACGACTACCTGGTCAAGCCGTTCGCCCTGCGGGAGCTGATGGCCCGCGTGCGGGCGCTGCTGCGGCGGCGGGCCGAGGACGAGGAGGTCAGCGTGCTCGGATTCGACGACCTCTCGCTCGACCTGCTGGCCCACGAGGTCAAGCGCGGGGACCGGCGGCTCGAGCTCACGCGGACGGAGTTCTCCCTGCTCGAGGTCTTCATGCGCCACCCCCGGCAGGTGCTGACCCGGTCGACGATCTTCGAGCACGTCTGGGGCTACGACTTCGGCGCGGCGTCGAACACGCTCGGCGTCTACATGGGCTACCTCCGGCGAAAGACCGAGGACGGCGGCGCCGAGCGGCTCCTCCATACGGTCCGCGGAGTGGGTTACATACTCCGGACACCGTGAGCTTTCGCCGCCGCATCACGATCGCCTCGGCCGGAGCCGTCGCGATCGCGGTGGCGATCGCCTCGCTGTTGACATACGTCCTCGTCCGCAACTCCCTCCGCGGCCAGGTCGACGCTTCGCTGCGCCAGCGGGCGGGCGTCTACATCAACCACGTGACGAACCCGCCGCCGACGCTGAGTCCGGCGAGGGCCGCGGCCCTCGCGACGCTGACCGGGGGCCGCGGCGGCGACCAGTTCCTGCTCGGCAGGGGCGTCGACGCCGCTCACAGCGGTCAGTCGCAGGCCGGGTCGCCGGTGCTCGACCGCCCGAACCAGGCCCGGACCGGCGCGACCGGGACCACCGGGACGTCCGGTCTGCTGTACAGGATCCCCACCAACCCGGGCGAGGGGGCCGGCTACAGCCAGGTCATCAGCAGCTCGGGCTCGGCCGTGAAGCTGCCGGCCAGCGAGGTCACGCTCCCGGTCAGCCCGAAGTCGCGGGAGATCGCCCGGAAGGGCTCGGGCTCGCTGATCGTCGATGCGACGGTCGACGGCCAGCACCTGCGGATCCTGACGGTCGGCTTCGAGCCCGGCCACGCGGTCGAGGTCGCCCGTCCGCTGGCCGAGGTCGACTCGGTGCTCGGCAACATCCGCCTGATCCTGGTCCTCCTGACGGCCGGCGGGATCGCCCTCGCGGCGGTGCTCGGACGATTCGTGGCAGGGGCGGCGGTCGTGCCGGTTCGGCGTCTGACGGACGCCGCCGAGCACGTCGCGCAGACGCAGGACCTGAGCAAGCGGATCGAGGATGCCGGGCCGGACGAGCTCGGCCGCCTGGCGACGTCGTTCAACTCGATGCTCGACGTCCTCGAGGGGACGATGGCGGCGCTCGACGAGTCGGCCCGGGCGCAGCGCCAGCTGGTGGCCGACGCCTCGCACGAGCTGCGGACGCCGGTCACGAGCCTGCGGACGAACATCGAGATCCTCGAGCAGGCCGACCAGCTCGACGAGGCCGACCGGCGGCGGCTGATCGCGGATGTGGTCGAGCAGCTCGAGGAGCTGAGCGCGCTCGTCGGCGACCTGATCGAGCTCGCGCGGGACGAGACGCGCCACGAGGCGCCGGAGGAGATCCGCCTGGACACGCTGATCAGCGAGGCGGTCGCCCGGGCCGTGCTCCACGCGCCGACCGCTCGATTCGACGTCGACCTCGAGGAGACGATCGTCAGCGGGGTGCCGTCCCGCCTGGATCGGGCGATCAACAACGTGCTCGACAACGCGGTCAAGTTCGCCGGCACCGAGCAGCCGATCGAGGTCCACCTGGTCGACGGGGAGCTGACCGTCCGCGACCATGGGCCGGGCATCGACGCGGCCGAGCTGCCGCACGTCTTCGACCGCTTCTATCGCGGCGCCAAGGCCCGCGCCCTGCCGGGCAGCGGGCTGGGCCTGGCGATCGTCAGGCAGGTGATCGACCTCCACGGGGGCAGCGTGGCGATCGAACGGGCGGCCGGCGGGGGAACGTTGGCCCGGGTTCGCCTGCCGACGGCGTGAGAAGACGAGCGGCTACGGCCGGCAGGAAGCGAGGCCGTCGCGGCGGAGGGCGAGGTCGGCCGGCACGAGCAGCTGCGGCCGGAATCCGAGGGGGTTGCGCTCGGCGGCGTCGAGCACGGTCTCGACGCCCCGGTAGTCGGACTCGAGGCGGGCGCGCTGCCCGGCTGGGTAGCCGATCGCCCGGAGGTTGATCAGCTCGAGGCGGATCTCGGCGACGTAGTCATCGACGTATCCGGCGAACCGCTCGGGCGCCGTGCGCGGCGGTGGTCGGGGGGCAGCGAGATCGTTGATGCGCCTCGTCGCAGCGGCGCACGCGGCGTTTCCCCGGGAAAGGAACTCGCTCGACGGGACGATCTGGCTGCGGCAGCCGAACAGGCCGAGGCCACCGGCGAGCACGATCGTCGCGAGCCGGCGCATCAGGCGCCGGCTCCGGGCGGCTGGTCGTCGATCTCGTCGACCTTCGGGGACGGGCCGGACGGACGGGTGAACGCGACGATCGCGACGACGACGAGGACGAGGCCGGCGGGAGCGGCGAACGTGACGAGCGTCGAGCCACCCGCGCTCGTGCCGCCGCCGGCCGGGATCGGGGGGAGCTGGATCGGGTGTCCGGTGGCCGCGGCGAGCAGACCGACCGCCTTGATCGCGGCCGCAGCCAGCCCGTTGGAGCCGGGCTCGGTCGGTATGTGCAGCCCGGCGAGCGCGCTGGGCGGACCGCTGGCGATCAGGCCGAAGCCGGCCTGCATCACGACGAGGAGCACGGCCTGCGAGTTGAAGGAGATCTCCTTGTCGAGAAAGTCCGCGTAGGCCTGCGGCTTGCCGAACAGGTCGGGGACGGCCCCGAGATCGACGGGCGTCCCGATGATCGCGACCTTGATCGGGAAGTTCGCCTTGTGAGCTCGGGCCGTCGCGGTGTTGAGCGCGGCGATCAGGTTGTTGGAGACGGTCTGCTGGTACGGGTAGAAGACGTTCGAGACGAGCAGGACGTCGCTCGCCGGGTCGCCGTCGGCGCCGGCCTGGACGGGGGCGACGAGGAGGGCGAGTCCCGCGACGAGTCCGACGAGCTGCGGAAGTCGAGGGGCCGTCATCTGGCGCACCCTAGCTTCCGGCCGGGGCGGGTGAGATCAGAGACCGCCGGGGAATTCGTAGGCCTTGTGCGGGACGACGTATCCCGACGTTTCGAGCACGACCTCGTCGTGTCGGCGCAGCCGGATCTCGGCGGGGTCGCCGGGGACCGGACGGCCGTCGACGAAGGCCCGCACTGTGGCGCCGGCGAACCCGGCCAGGCGGGTGGGGCCGAGCGGCTGACCCCATAGCGCGAACAGCGTCCCGAGCGTTGGGTGATCGTCGGGAACGCCGACCTGCACGACACCTGTGGGGTCGAGTGTGACGACCGGGTAGTAGCAGCGGCCGGCACGGACGAACGCACCCGAGCGGATCGGCGCGAGGACGCCGATGCCCGCAGGGAGAAGGACGACGTGGCGGTTGGCGAAGACCTCCACGTGAGCACCGAACCGCCGGCCGAGGTCGGGGTCGCAGGCGAGCGCCGGCGTGCGCCCGGCGGCGGCCGCCTGCATGGCAGGAGTCGACTGTGTCGGCGGTCGGTAGCGCAGGCCGGGCCCGACCGTCAGCGGGACGTAGCTGGCGGGGAGCCGGGGGCTGGAGGACGGATGTCCGGCGGACCGGCCGCAGCCTGCCAGACCGCAGAGCGCCGCGGCGGCGGCGGCCGCGGCGAGCCCGAGCCGGTCGGGCCGCAGGAGCGGGCGCCGGCGGGCCGAGGTCAGGAAAGGGCGAATGTGCGGGTCACGGTCTCGGCTCGAAGATGCCTGTCACCGGCGAAGGTAGCCGTGACCCGCTCGGCGCGCCCTCCGGACGGTTGGACGAGCTCGGCCGAGAAGTGCCCGGCGAAGGCGGTGGCGGTGCGCCGCAGCGTGCGCACCAGCCGCCCGACGAGACAGCGCTCGGTCACATGAACATGACCCTCCAGCGCCCGGCTCGCGGTCCCGGCGACCCGTAGGGTACGGCCGACGACGGTCACGGTGGTGAGGTGCAGATGCGGGCTCGCGGTCGGGGTCGTCGTCCGCGGCGTGGCCGTCGCGGGATAGGCGAGGGTCGTCGACCTGGCGGAGCTTCGGCTCGTGTTGCCTGCGGCGTCCTCGAGCCAGGCGTCGACGTGGTAGCGACCACGGGGCGCGGATCTGAAGGTCGGGTTGGTCGCCGGGTCGAAGCCGAAGGTCAGCCCCGAGACTCTCCGCGGGGCGGTGCACCTGCCGCCCGTCTTGCAGGCGATCCAGTTGACGGCGGCGATCGGCGCGACGTGCGGGGCGGGCGTCGCCCTGATCACGAACGATCGGCCGGTCGAGCTCGCAGTCACCTTGAGGGCCGTCGGCGGACCCGGGGTCGTGCCGTCGAACCCGAAGCTCGCGTGTCCTGAGCTCGCCGGGTTGACGTCGCCGGAACTGTCGGCGAGCCAGACGAACACGGTGTAGCTGCCTGCGAGAGTCCCGGCGAACGCCGGCTCGGCCCGGGGATCCTCGGTCAGCGACGTCAGCGGGGTTGCCTGGGCGTGGACGGCGCCGCAGCCGGACGGCGGGATGCTCGAGTCGACGCCGCGACAGGCGACCCAATCGACTCCGGCGATCGGCAGCCCGGCGCCCTGGGCCGGGTTCCTCCAGGTGATCGTCGCCGGGTGATTGATCCAGCCGGTCGGAGCGTTTGTGACCGCGACTGCGGTCGGGGCGGCCGGCGGGTGGTTGGCGACGAGCAGCTGCTGGACGGGACCCCGGGTCTCGTTTCCGGCGGCGTCGATGACCGCGGCCTGGATCTGGTGGGGTCCGTCGGCCAGGCGCGTCGTGTCGAGGCTCAGCGTCGGACTCGTCGCCGTCGCCGGACACGGCTGGGCGTAGGTGAAGTCGCACGTGAAGGCCGACTGGACGACGGGGTTGCCGTCGACGTAGACCCTGACGCTCGCGACGCCGCTGTTGTCGGCCCCGGCGA
>DASZKP010000098.1:0-12487 GCA_035553395.1 Solirubrobacteraceae bacterium
GCAGCTCGCCGGCGTCGCGGATGCCGAGCTCGTTGCGCAGGACATCGGTGCCGGGATAGACGTAGGGGTCGTCGCTCACGCGGCGCGCGGCGCGCCGCTGCGCACACCGCCCGCGTTGCTGAGCAGACGCTGCTCGGCGCCGAGGAGATCCTCATCGCCTACGTCTCCACGCGCCCACGCAGCGGCTAGCTCGCGTGCCTCGAGGCTTGGCTCGAGGCCCTCGAGTCGCAGCGACCCGGCAACCTCCGCGACCACATCCTGGCGTTCCATACGCCGAATTCTACCTGCCGAGCTCTGGCACGGACGTCGCCCGCGGTGGTTGACCCCGGCTCCCGAGGTCGCGCCGAGAAGGCCGTGGTCCCGAGGCATTCTGAATGTTATGCAGCAAATCCCAGGTGTACGGCAGAGAGGACTCGTTCACGCGCGGCTGGAGCGTGCGCCGGATAGCGTGCGATCCGCTCGGCGTCGTCGGTGCGGCCCGGTGGCCTGGTAGGTGGCCGCGGGTTTCCGTGGGGTTCAACGTGGTGCCGACGTGCCCGGATGGCTCTGGCTGCGGAATGTCTCGATTCCTACGCTGACCTGAGCAGCGGTACGCCGGTTGACGCCCTGCGCGTCTTCGCTGCGAGTCGCGGTGACCGTTCTGTGATGGATGCGTCACACTGGGGGTATGGATTCGCAGGCGATCATCCGTGTGTTGCGGGAGCAGGGTCTGCCGCACGGCGAGCTTGCCGTGCGCGCCGGCCTGGCTCGCGAGACGCTCTCGCGCTGGGAGAGTGGGGCGCAGCACCCGAGCCTTGAGAGCCTCGAGCGCGTAGTGGCAGCAGCGGGCGCGCAGCTCGAGGTCCGCATCATTCCGGCGGAGGGCAAGCTCGTCGAGCTCGTGGGCGAACAGCTCGATCTCGAGCCAATTGAGCGGCTGAAGGGCCTCCTGGGGGAGCGCTGGCCTGCCTGCCGCGACGCACTGCGGGCGGCGGGTGGCGTCGGCGACCTCGGCGTGCTGGTCGGACCGGTCGCTGCGGCATTGCACGGCGCCCCGCAACGACCCGGCTCGGGCCGCGTCGACGTGCTGGTCAGCGTGGAGGATCTCGCGGAGACCAGCGAGCGACTGATGGGGGTAGGGGCATGGCCCGACGGCTTCGAGCAGGCACCGGGGGGCGGTGAGAGACGCGAGCGGTGGCAGGCTGGTCTGGGCGAGCTGACCGTTCGAACGGCACCAGCAGGTGCGGCGTTACGCGAACGCGCCCACGGCGTAGCGATCTGCGGCGGACGCGTTGGCGTTGTGCTCGTCGAGGATCTCCTGAGGATCGCGGAGAGCTCGCCGTGGAGTGAGGACGCGGTCTACCGCGCCGGCCTGCGCGCGGTCCTGGCAAGCGGCCGCTACCGCTCACGTAGCCCGGGCGCAGGGCGAGCGAAACTCGGATGAGCGAAATCGACGAGCGGCACCGCGCTCTTCTCGGGACGTTGATCGCCCACGGGGTGCGCTTCGTGCTCGTCGGTGGAGTCGCCTTGCAGCTTCGCGGGTTCTCCGGAGCTACGCGCGATGTCGACGTCACGATCGCCGCCGGTCCACTCAACGCTCGGCTCCTCGACCAGGCGCTGGTTGCGCTGCGCGCGAGGCCGTACCTCGCTGGAGAGCGTGGCAGCGCCTACCACACCGAGTTCGGACAACTCGAAGTCATGCGCTGGACCGACGGCGTCGGCGACTACGACGCCTGGACACGCCACGCAACAACGATCGAGCTCGAGCCGGGCCTCAACGTGCGGGTCGGCAGCGCCTCGGATCTCCTCCTCGCCAAGGAGGGCGCGGCACGCGCGAAGGACACCGATGCGCTCCCGCAAATCCGTGCCGAGCTGCTCGCCAGCGGCGCTCTCGAAGCGGCCGACGTACGCGGCCCTGTCGCCGCTGCGGCAATCGACGTCGTGCCGGACTCGCGCGTCGAAGCGCTGCTCGGTCCGCGCCCGTCACAGCGGCGCCAGCGCGGCCTGTGGGATCACGCGGCCCAACTGGTAGAGGACTATGTAGGGTCTACGTCGGTGCCGCGCAGCTGCGGCCTAATGGATTGTCGCTCTGCGTCCTGGGCCGTATGGGGGGCGCCGAGCACGCGATGCCCAGCCGAACGGTCTCAGCAGGGTGGCGCCGGTACTGACACGGTCGAAACTCTGATCCTCGACCTGCTCGAGTGGGTAGGGCCCGGCGCGCGCCCCTACGACGAGGTGAGCCACGCTGAACGGCTCGACAGGCCCTGGGTTCTCTCAGCCCTTTTGAGGCTCCCATAGCTCGATGCGATTGCCTTCTGGATCTTCAATCGACGCAAAACGGCCTATGCCGGGATGCTCCGGGACATCCTTTGCAATCGTCACCTTGTCGGCCCTAAGTTGGTTCACCATCTCATCTAAATCATCGACACGGAAGTTGAGCATGAAGCTCTGTGACTCGCTCCCAAAGTAATCAGTGTCGGCAGCGAAGGGAACGAAGGCGGTCGGACCTTGTTGCTGAGCCCAATGCATACCGTTGACACCAAGATGTGTCTCATACCAAGCCGAGAGTGCGGCTGGGTCCTTTGCCCGAAAGAAGACACCGCCTATACCCGTGACGTTCATACCTCCGCCCCCTGGTTGCTTAATAGGCTGCTTCGGTCGAGTATACGAGCGTGCCACCGACAGGTCGGTGCGCAGCCGGGCCCGCCACCTCGCCTCTCAGTCGACCGGCGCGTCGAGCCCGTTTCGGTGGGCGAAGACCACCGCCTGGGCTCGGTCCCGGACACCGGCCTTCGCGAAGACCCGGTTCACGTGCGTCTTGACCGTCGCCATGCTGACGACCAGCCGCTCGGCGATCTCGACGTTCGAGTAGCCGTTCGCGATCAGGCCGAGAACCTCGAGCTCCCGCGCCGTCAGGCCGAAATCGTCGACCGGGCCGGTAGCGGCCGTCGCGGGGGAGGGGAGGGCGGCGAGCATCTGGCGCTGGACGTCCGCGTCGAGATGTGTCGCCCCGGCGTGGACGTTGCGGATCGCCCGCTCGATCTCCTCGGCTCCCGCGTCCTTCGTCAGGTACCCGCGGGCCCCGGCCTTCAGCGCCGGGATGATCGACGCGTCATCGGCGTAGGTCGTCAGGATCACGACCCGCGCGTCCGGCAACTCGACTCCGAGCATTGCCGTCGCTTGGATCCCGTCGAGGTTCGGCATGCGGAGGTCCATCAGCACGACGTCCGGGTGCTCGACCAGCGCGCGTTCGACGGCGACCCGCCCGTCCGACGCGACCCCGACGACCTCCAGCCCGTCGATCAGCCCGACCAGCATCTCGAGGCCGTCGCGGACGATCCGCTGATCGTCGACGATCAGCACGCGAATCGGCCGCCCCTCACCCGGGCTCACGACCGGCTCCGGACTTGGCGTGGATCGATCATCGGGGGATCTCGACCTCGACGGACCAGCCGGTCGCCGTCGGCCCGGCCCGCATCACGCCGCCGACCCCCTCGATCCGCTCGCGCATCCCGGCCAAGCCGTTGCCGCCTCCGACCGACCGCTGCTGGTCCCCGCCCTCCGCGGCCGCCGGGGCGTCGTTCTCGACCGTCAGGCAGACGGCGTCCGGCCGGTAGCCGAGCCGAACTGCCGTCGGCGTCCGTGGGGCGTAGCGGGCGGCGTTGGTCAGCGCCTCCTGGGCCGCCCGGTAGAGGGCCAGGCCGATCGCCGGGTCGAGCCGGCGGACGCCGCCCGTCACGGTCAAGGTCGCCTCGTGGTGAAGATCGCGTCGGAAGCTCTCGACCAGCCGGCCGAGCTCGTCCTCGGCCGGCGGCTGGCTCCCACGTAGGGCACCGACCGCCTGCCGGGCGTCGAAGAGCCCCTCGCGGGCGAGTGCCGCCGACCGGGCGAGGACGTCCTGGAGTGCTGGGTCGACATCCTCGCGCTCGGCGAGCTTGCGCCCGCCCTCGAGCTGGATCGCCAGGCCTGAGAGCGAATGGGCGAGGACATCGTGGAGCTCGCCGGCGATCCGCCCCCGCTCGGCGATCGCCGCCGCCTCGAGCTGGGCTTCGCGGGCATCCTCGAGCTCGGCCAGCAGAAGCTCGGCCCGCTCCTCGCTGGCTGCCGAATCCCGCATGAAGAGTCCGGTCAATCCGAGCAGGGCGCACAGCAGGGACATCGACGCGACATCCTCCAAGCTGCTCTGGGCCACGGCGATCGTCGCATCGCACGCGACCGTCGACGCCACCGCAAGGCCGATCCCGATCCGGTTCGGCAGGCGGGACACCGCCATCCAGACCGTTCCCCCGGCCGCGAGCTCGGCCGGGCCGTCGGGCTGGGAGGCGAGCAGGCCGACCGTACAGAGCGCGAGCAGAACACCGGTCGCCACGATCACGCGGACCGACTGCTGCTCGGTCCGGCCGGACGTCCCAGGCATCGCGGTCCGCTCGGACGTCCCAGGCATCGCGGTCCGCTCGGACGTCGAAGCCCGGATCGCCGCCCCGAAGACGACGACATACCCGACGAGCGCGACGCCGACCCCGAGGCCGGCGCCGCGCAGTCCGGGCGTCGGGTGGGTCGCGATCGTCGCGAACGCGACGATCGCGACGAGCGCCCATCCGAGCGGAGCCAGCCTCGCCCGCCGGCTCACCCGCCGCTCGGCGAGCCTGGCCTGCGTGCGGGCCGTCGTGCTCACGCGGCGAGCGGACGGACCCGGGTGGACCCGCCGGCCAGGCGGTGGGCCCGGACCCGGATGACGACGAGGCGGACGAGGACGGTCGCGAGGGCCATCAGGACGAAGGCGGTGGTCCAGGCGGCCGCGCTGGTGATCTGGTTGTCGATGGAGAAGCGGGTGATCGCGTGCGCTGCGAAGTGGTCGGACGAGTACGCGAAGGCGATCCGGGCACCCATGCCGACGATCCAGACGCCGGCCGCGGCCAGACCGACACGGGCCATCGTGACGCCATCGGCCCCGCGGCGCAGGAAGGTCAGGGCCCCGCAGGCGGCACCAAGGCCCCCGCCGAGCAGCAGGCCGGCCAGGTCGAGGGCGAGGTCGTTGCCGGCGGTCGGGACGGACTGTAGGAAGTAGGCGCCGAGGCCACCGGCGATCAGGACGGGACGGAGCAGGTTGCGGAGGTTGACGGGGTTCCAGCGCATCAGTTGGAGGACGACGAGCACCATCACTGCGTTGAGGAGATAGTCGGTTGTGTTCATGTGGCCAGGCTACGTTCGGCCGGATCCATTTACATCGGGCTGGAGGTTGATCGGACGGTTGATCTCGACGTCAACCCAAGGGTGGAGATCGAGCCCTCCGAGCCCTCGCGGTCAGCCGGAGCTCGGGCGCAGCGCCGCCTCGAGCAGTCCGGTCAGCGCGTTGCGGTGGCGGGTCAGCGCGTCCGGGGACAGCGGGTCGGAGTCGAGCAGGCGGGCGCGGAAGCGGGAGTCAGAGAAGAACGTGAAGACCGCCCCGTAACAGATCTGCATCAGCTCGAGCGGATCGTGCCGGCGCAGCCGGCCGGCCTGCATCTCCCGTTCGAGGAAGTCGACCGCCCGGTAGAGGAATGGCCGCAGCGAGTCGGTGATCGCCGCGTCGAGCCGCTCGCCGCCCTCGAGCGCCTCGCGCCGGAGGATCCGGGCGAAGTCGGCGTGGGTCGCGAAGAAGTCGAAGCCCGCGTCGATGATCGAGACGACCTGGTCGAACCCCTCGAGCGCCCCGGAGACGGCCGCCTCGGTCTCGGCGGCCCAATCGAGCACGGCCGACTCGATCACCGACCCGTAGAGGTCGGCCTTCGAGTTGAAGTGGTAGAGCAGCGTCGGGTGGCTGAGCCCCGCCTCGCGCGCGATTCCCGCCAGCCGAGCGCCGTCGAAGCCGCGGTCGGCGAACTCCCGCCGGGCCGTCTCGAGGATCCGCGCGCGGGACGGCGACTCGCTCGGCTGGGTCGCTGAGGCCACCCCCCGATCATAGGTCCTACTGACAAGTCAGTAGACCGGTATCGTCTGTCGACGGTGAGTGAGCTGACCGAGATCCGGCGTGACACGATCGCGCAGCGGCTCGCCGGCCGGACCCTCCTCCTGACCGGGGCGTCCGGCTTCCTCGCCAAGGCGCTGCTCTCGATCTGCCTGGCCGAGCTCCCCGAGATCGGCCAGATCCGTCTGCTCCTGCGGGCGGCCGACGACGAGGCCGCCCGCCTGCGGATGCGGACCGAGGTGCTCGGCTCGAGCGCGTTCGCCGGGCTCGATCCCGGCGTCGTCGAGTCGGCGATCGCCGACGGGCGGATCGATGCCTTCTCGGGCGACCTCGCGCACGAGCGGCTCGGACGGACCGAGTTCGGCCCGCTGGCCGGCGTGGACGCGGTGATCCACTGCGCGGCGTCGGTCTCCTTCCAGCAGCCGCTCGACGAGATGCTCGAGCTCAACGTGATCGGCACGATCCACCTCGTCCGGGCGCTCGCCGAGGCTGGCGTACAACCCCATTTCGTCCACGTCTCGACGGCCTACGCGTCGGGCACGCGGACCGGGCTCGTCCTCGAGCGCCCGTCGGGCCGCGGCCCCGGCGAGCCCGACCTCGATCCCCGGGCCGAACTGGCCGCCGCCCGGGCGTGGCGCCTGGACCTCGAGGCCGACTCCCGCCTGCCCGACGAGCAGCATCGCTTCGTCCGCGACGCCCGCCAGGAGATCGGCCCGGCCGGGGCGCCGGCGATCGGCGCGCGGGCCGAGGATGCCCGTCGCACCTGGGTCTACGCACAGCTCGTCGAGCGCGGCCGCGAGCGCTCGCGAGCGCTCGGCTGGACCGACGCCTACGGCCTGTCGAAGGCGCTCGGCGAGCGAGCCCTGCTCGAGGAGCCGCTGCCCAGCCTGACGATCGTCCGGCCGTCGATCATCGAATCGGCCCTGCGGACGCCGTTCCCCGGCTGGATCGAGGGCCTCAAGGTCGCCGACCCCGTGATCCTCGCCTACGCCAGCGGAATGATCAGCCGCTTCCCGGGCGACCGGTCCGCCCGCCTGGATCTCGTCCCGGTCGATCTCGTCGCCAACGCCTGCATCGCCGCCGCGGCCCACCCGGCCGAGTCGAGCCCGCTCGTGATCAACGTGACCAGTGGAGCTCGAAACCCGCTCCGAATCGGCAGCCTCTCCGACCAGATCACCGAGTACTTCAGAGAGCGCCCGTTGCCCGACGAGGATGGTCTGCCGGTCGAGGTCGCCGACTGGAAGTTCACGTCCACGGCCCGGGCCCTGCGCGCGATCGACCGCGGCGAGCGCGGCGTGCGCGCGGCCCGCCGGGTCCTCGACCAGATCGCCGTTCCCCGGGTCGACGCCGTCGAGCGCCGCCTGCATCGCGAGCAGCGCCGGCTCGAGCGGTTGCGTCTGCTGGCCGAGATCTACGGGCCGTACGTCGAGCTCGACTGCATGTTCGACGACCGCCACACGCGTGAGCTGATGGCCTGCCTCGCGCCCTCCGACCAGGCCCGCTTCCCGTTCGACACAGCGGAGATCGACTGGCCGAGCTATCTCTGCGATGCCCATCTGCCGGCGCTTCGGGCGATGGTCCCCGGCCGGCGGCGCCTCCCGAAGCGCACGGTCGACACGATCGCCGACGGCCCGCCGGCGCTCGCGATCTTCGACATCGAGGGCGTCCTGCTCGATGCGACGGTCGCCCACTTCTACGCCTGGCTGCGCGGGAAGAGCATGGCCCCGCTGGATCGGACGCTATGGATGGCGGGCCTCGCCACACGCGTCCCCGGCTACCTGATCGCCGACCGGCGTTCACGCGCCGACTTCACGCGCGGCTTCTACCAGCTCTACAAGGGCCTCCCGGCCGGCGAGCTGCGCGACCAGGCCCGGGCGTCGCTCTCGGACTTCATCCTCCCCCGCCTGCGCCACGACGCCGTCCGCCGGATCCGCGCCCACCGCGCGCGCGGCGACCGGGTGGTCCTCGTGACCGGAGCGCTCGACTTCCTCGTCGAGCCGCTGCGCCACCTCGCCGACGAGTTGATCGCCGCCCGCCTGATCGAGCGCCGCGGTGCCTTCACGGGCGAGCTGGCCGAGCCTCCGCTGACCGCCGACGGCCGGGCCTCGACCGCCGCTCGACTCGCGGCCGAGGCCGGCTTCAAGCTCGCCGACTGCCACGCCTACGGCGACAGCATCTCCGACCTTCCGATGCTCGAGCTGGTCGGTCACCCGACGGCGATCAACCCGGACTTCCGGCTCGCCCGGGAAGCCCACCGCCGCCACTGGCCGGTCCTCGACTGGGCGACCGAGCCGGGCGCCCGCAACCGGCCGCTCGCGCGGCTCGAGGTGGGCGCATGACGCTCGCCGGGACTCGGGCCGGCGGCTGATGCTCGCGCTCGAGTACCGCCCGACGCCGTCCGGCTACGCGGCCGCCAGGGTCTCCCGCCGAGCCGGCCTACAAAGCCTCCACCTCAGCGAGCTCGACCCGCCGGCCCTGATCGGACCCGACTGGGTCGGCGTCGCTCCGCGGTTGACAGGGATCTGCGGCTCCGACCACGCCCTGCTCGACGGCCGCGCGTCGCTCTACCTTTCGGCGCTGACCTCGACTCCCTTCGTCCCGGGTCACGAGGTCGTCGGCGTCGTCGTCGGGGGGGACTGGCGCGGCCAGCGGGTCGTCGTCGAGCCGGCCCTCGGATGCGAGGCCCGCGGGCTCGATCCCCAGTGCGTCGAATGCGACTCCGGCCGCCACGCGCTCTGCCGCGAGGTGATCACCGGGGACGTCTCCGCGGGCCTGCAGATCGGCTTCTGCCGGCAGACCGGCGGCGGCTGGAGCGAATCGCTGGTCGCACACCGCTCACAGCTGCACGTCGTGGGGGAGGGCATCCGCGACGAGGACGCCGTGCTGACCGAGCCGCTCGCCTGTTCGATGCACGCGGTCGCCCGGGCGGACCTCGCCGGCGAGGAGACGGTGGCCGTGATCGGGGCCGGAACGATCGGCCTGCTGACGATCGCCGCCCTGCGCGAGCGTCATCCCCAGGTGACGATCGTCGCCGTCGCCAAGCATCGCGGTCAGGACCAGGCGGCCCGCCGGATCGGTGCCGACGAGGTCTACGCGCCGGGCGAGCTCCACCTCCGCGGGGCCCGGCTGACGGGGGCCCGCCGGCTGGTCGGGATCGGCGGACGCGAGCTCCTGCTCGGCGGCTTCGACGTCGTCTTCGACTGCGTCGCCAGCGGCGAGTCGCTCGAGTCGGCGGTCACGACCACCCGGCCGCGCGGACTCGTCATGCTGGTCGGAATGCCCGGCCGGATCGACCTCGACCTCTCGATGGCCTGGCAGCGGGAGATCGACATCCGCGGGGCCTACGGCTACAGCGACGAGTTCCCGGCCGCCCTCGAGCTGGCCGGCCGGCTCGAGCTCGGCCGGCTGGTCGCGCAGGGCTGGCCGCTCCAGGAGTACCGGCGGGCGCTCGAGTCCTCGCGCTCGGCGACCCGCGCCGGCCACGTCAAGACGGTCTTCGACCTCACCGAGGCCGGATGAGCATCGTCGGCCGCCGCCTGCCCGTCTCGGCGCCGATGGTCGAGCGGCCGCGCGGCTCGCGGCCCGATCCGGGGAGCGAGCGCGAGGCGTGCGTGGTCGAGATCACCGACCGGTCGCCGCCGACGCTCTTCCACTCGGGCGAGTCGTTCCGGCTCGAGCGGCTCCCGGTCGGCTCCCGGGTGATCTACCCGCCGCCCCCGCTCCAGGGCCTCGCCGACCCGCAGGCGGCGATCGCGCGGGCGCTCGACCACCCGCTCGGGATGGATCCGCTCGACGCCCTGCTGCGTCCGGGGATGCGTCTGACGATCGCCTTCGACGACATCTCGCTCCCTCTCCCGCAGATGCGCGAGCCCGACGTCCGCCAGCAGGTCATCGAGCAGGTTCTCGAGCGGGCCTACCGGGCCGGCGTCGACGACATCCACCTGATCGCGGCGCTCTCCCTCCACCGGCGGATGACGGCGGCCGAGCTGCGCCGGGCGGTCGGCTCGCACGTCTTCGACGCGTTCTACCCCGACCGGCTCTACAACCACGACGCCGAAGACCCCCTGGGGATCGTCTCGCTCGGCGAGACCGACCATGGCGAGGTCGTCGAGCTCAACCGGCGGGCGGCGGAATCCGACCTCCTGGTCTACGTCAACATCAACCTCGTCACGATGGACGGCGGCCACAAGTCGATCGCCGTCGGGCTCGGGACGTACAGGTCGGTCCGCGTCCACCACAACGTCCACACCCTGCGCCACTCGCGGTCCTTCATGGACCCGGCGAACAGCGCGCTGAACCACTCGGCCACGCGCCAGGGCGAGATCGTCGAGGCGGCGGTGCCGACGTTCAGGATCGAGACGACGCTCAACAACGACATGTACGCCAGCCCGCTCGGCTTCCTCGGTCGGCCCGAGCAGCGCTGGACCGGCCGCCAGCAGGCGACCTTCGCGGCGACCAAGCGGGCACTCGACCGGATGCCGGCGAAGGCCCGACGCGCGCTCTACACGCGGATGGAGGCGCCCTATGCGCTGACCGGCGTGACCGCCGGCGCGGTCGACGACGTGCACGCCGTGACGCTCGCGCGATGCGCCGACCAGCAGGCCGTCAGGGTCGACGGCCAGGCCGACGTCGTGACGGCCGGACTGCCGAGCATCTGCCCCTACAACGTCAACTCGATCATGAACCCGGTCCTCGTGATGTGCCTGGCGCTCGGCTACTTCTTCAACCTCTACAAGGGCCGGCCGCTCGTCCGCGAGGGCGGCGTGATGATCTTCACCCACCCCGTCGAGCGCGAGTTCCATCCGGTCCATCACCCCTCGTACATCGACTTCTACGAGGACGTCCTGACCCAGACGACGGACCCCGCGGAGATCGAGCGGCGGTTCGAGAAGTCGTTTGCCGAGGACGAGTGGTACCGCCACCTCTACCGGACGTCGTTCGCCTACCATGGGGTCCACCCGCTCTACATGTGGTACTGGGGAGCCCACGGCCTCTCCCACGTCGGTCAGGTGATCTTCGTCGGCGGCGACCCCGAGGCCTGTCACAGGATGGGCTTCCGCCGGGCCGACACGATGCGCGACGCCCTCGAGATGGCCGAGCAGGTCGTCGGCCGGGACTTCTCGCTGACCCACTTCCACTGCCCGCCGCTGTTCTACTGCGAGGTCACGTGAAGCTCCGGCCCTGCTGCCGGGGGCCGGCGTGAGGTTCGCGACCGGCGGCCGGACGCTCGAGCGGCTCGCGGGGTCCGGCGGCGGCGACCTGGAGCCCCGGCCACCGTCCCGCTGGCGGACGGTCCGGGCCGGACCGAACCCGTGGCGCGGTGGCGACGAGGTCGCAGACCAGGAGTGGCTGCGCAGTCCGGCCGCCGGGATCCTCCGCGAGGGCCTCCAGCAGACGCTGCTGTTCCCCGTCGCCCGGGCGATCGCCCGGCCGCGGGTGTTCGGCGCCGAGGACCTGATGCAGGTGCCCCAGCCCGCCGTGATCGCCCCGAACCACGCGAGTGACATCGATACTCCCCTGATCCTCGCGGCGCTGCCCCGGTCCTGGCGCAACCGGACCGTCGTCGGGGCCGCCGCCGACCGCTTCTACCGCCGGCGGGCGTACGCGATCACCAGCGGCCTCTGGATCAACACCTTCCCCTTCGGCCGGGGGAGCGATCTCCGCGGCCTGGCCGACGCGGCCGAGCTCCTGCGCGACGGACACAACGTCCTGCTCTATCCCCAGGCGACCCGCTCGGCCGGCCAGGTCGACGGCTTCAGATCAGGGGTCGCGCGGCTCTGCCTGGCGACCGGCGCTCCGCTCGTCCCGGTTCACGTCGCCGGCACCGCCCTGATCATGCCGGCCAGCCGCGGCCTCACCCAGCGTGGGCGGGCGACCGTCAGGTTCGGCCGTCCGCTGTTCGCCGGCCCGGACGAGACACCGGACGAGCTGATGGTCCGGGCGCGGGCTGCGATCACCGAGCTCGGGGCCGGTCGTCCTCGGCGGTAGGCGACGGCGCGGTCGGTCGGTAGGGAGGGGAGTGTTGCGTCCTTCGTTCACGAATTCGCTGCCCGACTCAGACGGCTGGTTTCCAGACGAGCCTCGAACCACCTCGCTCTGCCACGAGCCAAAAGGCTCGAGCTCGGGCGAATTCGACGACCCTGAGCGGCCCCGGGGACCCGGCGCAGTTGGCCAACGCCGCGCCGCGCCGAGTCGCCGCGCCGGGATCCTGAGAGGTCACCCGGCGCGGCCGTGAGGGGCCGGGCCCGGTCCGTCAGGAGACTTCGTTCAGGGCGCCGGTGTGGACGTCGTAGACGAACCCGCGGACGGAGTCCTTGCGCGGGATGAAGGGGCTCGCCTTGATCCGGGCGATCGACTGGCGGACGTCCTCGTCGAGGTCGGGGAACGCTTCGGCTGCCCATTCGGGTTTGATGCCGACTTCGTCTTGGACGGAGCGTTTGAAGTCGTCGTCGGTGAAGGTCAGCATGCCGCAGTCGGTGTGGTGGATGAGGATGATCTCCTCGGTTCCGAGGAGGCGCTGGGAGATCGCGAGTGAGCGGATCTCGTCGTCGGTGACGACGC
>DASZKP010000099.1:0-2143 GCA_035553395.1 Solirubrobacteraceae bacterium
CGGCGGCGAACTCCTCGGGCGTCCCGAGCCGGTCGGCGGGGACGTCGTTGGTGGCGAGGGTCTCGGCGGCGTCCTTGGATCCGTAGAGGTCGTAGAGGCGGTCGGTGGCGATCCGGCCGGGGAGGACGGTGTTGACGGTGACGCCGTCGGCGGCGACGTCGCGGGCGATCGTCTTGAGAGCGGCGAGCGTGGCCGAGCGGTGGGCGTTGGAGAGGATCAGGATCGGGGAGGGCTCGCGGACGGTCGAGGAGCCGACGTTGACGATCCGGCCGAACCTGCGCTCCTGCATCCCGTCGATCACGGCGGCGATCAGCTGGATCGGGGCGAGCACGAGCGTCCGGTAGGCGGCGTCCCACTCCTCCGGCGGGTGGTGGAGGGGAGCCGGGCTGGGGGGCGGGCCGCCGGTGTTGGTGACGAGGATGTCGATCGGCCCGAGAGCGGCCTGGACCTCGTCGATCAGCTGGGGGATCGCGGGGAGGTCGGCGTTGTCGTGGACGAAGGCGTGGACACCGAGCTGGCCGGCGACGTCGGCGAGTCG
Source organism: Solirubrobacteraceae bacterium (assembly GCA_035553395.1). Lineage (GTDB taxonomy): Bacteria > Actinomycetota > Thermoleophilia > Solirubrobacterales > Solirubrobacteraceae > Palsa-513. The sequence continues at coordinate 539 of DASZKP010000099.1, forward strand.
ATCGCGCGAGCGGGAGGAGATCGCGACCCTGGCTCCCTCGGCGGCGAGCTCGGCGGCAATCGCCCGGCCGATCCCACTGGAGCCGCCGGTGACGAGGGCGACCCGGCCGGCGAGTCCTAGATCCATCTGCCGGGGGGATCGTCGGGGCGCCGGGGCATCCGGGCCATTCTCGCAAGGCCAGGCCGCGGGAGTAGCCTGTCGAGCCGCGGGCGGTTAGCTCAGCTGGTCAGAGCGCCTGCCTTACAAGCAGGAGGTCCCCGGTTCGAGCCCGGGACCGCCCATCATCACCAACGCCCGCAGATCAGGACGATTTGCCCGCACGGCACACAACGATCAGCGAGAGTTTCTGGCGAGGGTACCGTTTGCGGGTACCACGTCGGGCGGTCTCGCGGCGGTCTCACTGCCTCTCGCGCAGGAGGTTCCGGTTCGCGTGCAACCTTGCGTCTCGCCCGTTGCAGGCTCGCGGTACGCTCGTCGTCGGGCGTACGCTGATTGCCGGGGTTTCGAGCGACGAGGCCACGAAGCGACCCGCGGACATAGCCAATTCAGATGTGTTCCGACCGACGAGGTGAGGGCGAAGCCGGGCTCGGCGTGAGTCCTGGTACAAGGCGCTCTCTGATCAACGCGGCGATGAGCTGGCTCGTCGTTGCGGCGCCCGCGCGTTTACGTGCCTCGTGCATCAGCCGTTCAACCTGCCGCTCGGAGACGCCGAGGCACGCCGCGATGTCCCGCTGCCGTAGCCCGTCGCGTGCGAGCAGGACCGCCTCCAGCTGCCGGGCGGTGAGTACGGCGGACACTCGCGGCTGCTCTGCGCCCGAACGAGGTGACGCCGGTCCTGTGGTCGGCCCCCGGCGAGCGGAGGCGCGCCTCGCCAAGTTCGGTACCAGACGAGCCGGCGGCTGAGTCTCGTTCATCGCACACTCGAGCTGGTGCATGCGGAGGACGAAACGCGCGAACACCTCAGCCGCGAACCTGCCGACCACGGGGTAGATCGTAAGCCCCACGGTCCCCGGAAGAATCCCGTTCCCGCCGCTGGGAACGAGGGCACCGCCGGCGACGAGGCTCCCGGCGACGAAGGCGCCGGACGTCACGAGCCCAGCGGCGAGGACAAGTCTTACGCCGGCGACGACCCCTACGAGCCAGAGCAAGGGCAGGGCCATCCACCACGATGGGCTGTCGGGTCCGTTCAGCACCAGCGCAAGGCTGGCTACGGCCGCCGGAGCCACTTGGCGCGTCGGGCTACGGCGCAACCACAGATACGCCGGCTGCGGTCGGGCCAGACCCACGCCGGCGATGAGAGCGCCAACCGACGCGAAGAGCACCGTCGGCACGGTCGGTCCGCCCGCAGTGTCGAGACGGCTGAAGAGGATCGACAGGCCGCTACCGATGAGCACCAGGACCAGGACGAGCTTCAGGAACCGGAGGTAGAGAACCTCAGTGAGATGAACGTGTCAAGGTGTGCCCAGAATCGGCAGGACGCGAGCCAGATCCGCAGCCAGCGAGCGCTCCCACGGCCGCTATTCCCGCGATCGCGAGCAACGGGGCTCGTCGTTCCGGCCAGCAGTTGACTCCCACCCGCACCGTTCACACCCCCACCTACATCAG
>DASZKP010000100.1:0-26532 GCA_035553395.1 Solirubrobacteraceae bacterium
GGTGGCCGGACGCTACAAGCCGAGCTCGGACGCGTAGTCGGCCCGGTATCTGCGCTCGGCGCTTTCGACCTTGGCGACGTAGCTGCGCGTCTCCGGGAAGGCGATCGCCGCCAGGGTGAACGGCTGGCCGGCGGCGTGGGCGACGGCGACCCACCGGTCGACGTTGGCCTCACCGCCGTTGTACGCGGCCAGCGCGAGCGTCCGGTCGCCGTGGTACTCGTCGAGCAGGTACCGCAGGTAGTACGTCCCGTAGGCGATGTTGACCTGCGGCGTCGCGAGGTCCGCCGTCGTGAACGACGTCGCCCCCGACCGGCGGGCGAGGAACAGGGCCGTGGCCGGGAGGATCTGCATCAGGCCCTCGGCTCCGGCCGGCGACGTCCGGGCGTCGAACTTGGTCTCGGCGTAGATCACCGCCGCGATCAGCGCCGGGTCGATGTGCTTCTGGGCGGCCTGCTGGCGGATGATGTCGGCGTGCTCGAGCGGCAGCGTCAGTCGCCTGATCGCGCCCTGGAGGGACGGCAGGGCGATCACAACCCCGGCCGCGGCAGCCGCCAGGACCAGGACGAGGCGGACGCGCCGGCGCCGGCGGAGGGCGACGGCGCGCGAAGGGGCGCGGACCGTCGTGCTCATCCCAGGCCGCCTGTGGTGATCTCGGCGAGCACGCGGGCGACCGCTGCCTCGAGGTCTGCGACGGTCCCGGAGTTCGTGATCACGTGGGTCGCCCGGCGGGCCTTCTCGTCCTGGCTGAGCTGGCGCAGCTCGCGTGCGGCAAGCGACTCGTGGCCGCGGGCTGCGGCCCGTCGGCTGCGGAGCTCGTCATCGGCGATAACGGCGATCGTCGCATCATAGGCGGCGTCCATCCCGGCCTCGAAGAGGAGCGGCGTCTCGACCACGCCGACCGGCGGCCGCGGCCGCCGGGTGAGGACGTCATCGCGGAAGGCGACGACCCGCTCGGCGACCAGCGGCCAGAGCAGCCCCTCGAGCCAGATCCGCTCGGCCGGATCGGCGAACACCCGGCGGGCGACCGCCGGCCTGTCGACCGCATCTCCGGCCACGACTTCCTCGCCCCAGCGGGTCCGCAGAGCGCTGCGTACCCCCGGCGTTCCGTACAGCTCGTGGACGACCGCGTCGGTCGAGAGCGTCGCCGCCCCGAGCTGTGCCAGCAGGCGCAGGACGGTTGACTTGCCGGCTCCGAGCCCGCCGGTCAAACCGACGAAGACGGGCGCGACGGGGTGCTCGACGCTAGGAGGCGTCCGCCTGGGCGCTGGCTGCGGGCTCGGCGACCGCCGGCTGCTCGGCGGCCACTGGTTCGGCAGGCGGTGCGGGCTCGTCGGCGATCGCCACGGCCACACCGTTGACGGACGCTTCGACCGCCGCGTCCTGCTGATCGGGGTCGTCGCCGGCGGCCTCCTCGGGAGCACCGTCGTCGTCGAGCCGGCGGATCGGCAGGATCTGGTTCTCGACCCGCTTGACCGACAGCGACAGGCGTCGCCGCTCGGAGTCGATCTCGAGGATCTTGACACGGACGTCGTCGCCCGGCTGGACGATCTCCCGCGGGTTCTCGACGTGGTGGGTCGCGAGCTCGGAGATGTGGACGAGGCCCTCGACGCCGTCGAGGATCTCGACGAACGCGCCGAACGTGACGACCTTCGTGACCTTGCCGGCGAGCTCGTCGCCGACGTTGTACGTGTCGACGATCCGCTGCCACGGGTCCTCCTGGGTCTGCTTGAGACCCAGCGAGATCCGCTGGCGGTCGCGGTCGATGTCGAGCACCTTGACCTGGACGGTGTCGCCGATCGACAGCAGCTCGCTCGGATGGTTGACGTGCGACCACGAAAGCTCGGAGATGTGGATCAGGCCGTCGATCCCGTCGAGGTCGACGAAGGCGCCGAAGTCGACGATGTTGGAGATCTGACCCTCGACGACGAGGCCGGGCTGGAGGCGGTCGAGAATCTGCTGGCGGACCTCCTTGCGCTCCTCCTCGAGGACGGCGCGGCGGGAGAGGACGACGTTGTTGCGCGACCGGTTGAGCTCGATGACCTTGCACTCGATCTTCGTGCCCATGTACTCGTCGAGGTTCGGGACCCGGCGGATGTCGACGAGCGATGCCGGGAGGAAGCCGCGGACGCCGAGGTCGATGATCAGGCCGCCCTTGACGACCTCGATGACCGTGCCCTCGACCGGCTGGCCGGATTCGGCGGCTGCCTCGATGCGGCGCCAGGCCTTCTCGAAGCGGGCGCGCTTCTTGGACATGATCAGGCGACCGTCCTGATCCTCCTTCGTGAGGACCAGAGCGTCGACCTCTTCGCCGAGCTCGACCTCGTCGTGGGGGTCGACCGCCTTGCGAATCGACAGCTCGTTGGCCGGGATGACGCCTTCGGACTTGTAGCCGATGTCGACGAGGACCTCGTCCTGGTCGATCCGCACGACATGGCCCGTGACGACCTCCCCCTCCTCGAAGGGGCGCATCGTCGCGTCGTAATTCGGGAAGATCTGCCCGTCGATCTCGAGCAGCAGTCCGTCTGAGCCCTCGACGATCGTCGCGAGGGGGTTATCGATCAATGTCTGCACTGGCGCAAGGTTAGCGCAGCCGGGCCAACCGACTCCGTCTGGCCGGCCGACCTGCCGCGGCGCGGACGACCGGAACGGCGCGAGGCCGGCCTTATGATCCGCGGGGTGCCCGTCAGAGCCACCAAACGCGGCGCCGAGCGGACCCGCCTCGCGCGAGACTGTGACGTGCTGATCTGCGGCGCGAGCTTCGCGGGGCTGGCCGTCGCCCGGGAGCTCGAGGGGTCCGGGGCCCGCGTCCTGATGATCGACCGGTACGAGATCGGCGAGCGGCAGACGTCGGCGTGCGCGGCGCCGACCGACTGGCTCGAGAACCTCGATCTCGGCGCGTCGATTCGCCAGACGTTCGACGACCTGGTGATCCACACAGAGCAGGACACCTTCCGCTACCGCCTGCCGTGGACGTTCTCGACCTTCGACTACCGCCACCTCTGCCGGCTGCTTCGCGACCAGTCGCCGTCGACGGAGTTCGAGACGGCCAAGGTCGAGACGATCGTCACGTCGGCGACGCATCGCGAGCACCGGGTCGAGACCGACCGCGGCGAGCTGCGGGCCCCGCTCGTAGTCGACGGGCTCGGCTGGCGCCGCGTGCTCGCGCCGAACTCCGGCGTCCAGCCACCCAAGGCCCGCCTGTCCCGGGGGCTCGAGGTCCATCCGACCAGCCCGGGAGACGACCTCGAGATCTGGATCGATCGCCGGTATATCCGCGCCGGATACGCGTGGAGCTTCCCGGCCGGCGACGAGGTCCGGGTCGGCGTCGGATCGTTCGAGCCGCGCGACCACGTCAAGGACGGGACGCTGGTCCTGGCCGACGATCTCAAGGTCGACGCCGTCCGCTACCAGGGCAACTGGATTCCCCACAAGCTTCGCCCGGCCGTCGAGGACGGCGTCTTCTTCGCCGGTGACTCGGCCGGCCACTGCCTGCCCCTGACGGCCGAGGGCATCCGCACCGCGCTCTACTTCGGGATCGCCCTCGGCCGGGAGCTCCGCCTCGTGACGGAGGGCCGAATCTCCCGCGAGCAGGCGCTCGAGCGGTATGGCGGGTTCAGCGCCGGGCACTCGTGGCAGTACACGTGCATGCTCAACGCCCAGCACGCAGTCGGCCGCCTCAACGGCCGCCCTATCCTCAACAGGGTCGTCGCCGGGATGAACCGAAAGAGGCTGATCGACTGGTCCTTCAACCACTACCTGTCGATCGCCCACCCGTCGTTTGCGATTCGCGGTTAGGTACTACTCGGAGTCGGATGCGAACGGTGTTCGGATGCGAACGGTGTTCGGATGCGAACGGTGTTCGGATGCGAACGGTGTTCGGATGCGAACGGTGTTCGGATGCGAACGGTGTTCGACCCGTTCTGAGAGCAACAACTAGGCCTTCAGGTAAGGGCCGTCTCGCCCGAACTCCGGCCGCGCCAAGCTCGACCTGATCAGCTGACCGGCAGCCGGCCCGCCGTCGCACGTCGCCGGCTCACTTGGCCGCCAGCCAGTTCTCCCCGACGCCGATATCGACGACCAAAGGCGGGTCGAGCTCCCACGCGCCGGTCATCTCCCGGACGACGATCTCCCTGACCCGATCGGTCTCCTCCGGCGGCCCCTCGAAGAGCAGCTCGTCGTGGATCTGTAGGATCAGCTTCGTCTCGAGGCCGTCGAGCGCCCGGTCGGCGTTGACCATCGCGACCTTGATGATGTCGGCTGCGCTCCCCTGGATCACCGTGTTCACGGCGAGCCGCTCGCCGAGCGTCCGCTGCTGGTAGTTGCGCGCCCGAAGCTCGGGGATCTGCCGCCGGCGACCCAGCAGCGTCGTGACGTGGCCGGCGTCGGTCGCCCCGGCGATCGTCGTCTCGATGAACTCCCGGACCTTCGGGAACCGCTGGAGGTACGTCTTGATGATCTCCGCCGCCTCCGCCCGCGGGATGTTCAGCCGATCGGCCAGGCCGAAGTCCGTCAGGCCGTAGACGATCCCGTAGTTGACCATCTTCGCCTTCGACCGCATCCCCGCGTCCAGCTCGTCCGGCCCGACCCCATAGAGCTGACACGCCGTCGCCGTGTGGACGTCCTCCCCGCGCACGAAGATCTCGTGCAGGACCGGCTCCCCGGCCAGCTGGGCGAGCACGCGCAGCTCGACCTGCGAGTAGTCGGCCGAGACCAGCAGGCGTCCGGGCGCGGCCTCGAAGCAGCCGCGGATCTCACGCCCCAGCGGCGTTCTGATCGGCACGTTCTGGAGATTGGGATTGGTCGACGAGAGACGTCCTGTCGTGGCCACAGTCTGAAGGAATGTCGTGTGCAGCCGGGAGTCACCGTCGACCAACTCGGGCAGCGGTTCGAGGTAGGTCTTGACCAGCGTCGAGAGCTCGCGCCACCGCTCGATCAGCACGATGATCTCGTGCTCGTGCCGGATCGACGCGAGCACCCGCGCGTCGGTCGAGAAACCCGTCTTGCCCCGCCGCTTGCGCGACAGGCCGAGCTTGACGAAGAGGACCTCCCCCAGCTGCTGGGGTGACCCGATCGTGAACTCCTCGCCCGAGACCTCGTAGATCCGCCGCTCGAGGATCCCGACCTCCTCGCGGACGCGGTCGGTGATCGCCGCCAGCCGCGGAATGTTCAGGCGGACGCCCTCGACCTCCATCTTGCGCAGCACCCGCACCAGGGGGAGCTCGACGTCGTTGAGCAGCGGCACGAGACCCCGCTCGGCGAGCTCCGGCCGCTGCCGCTCGGCCAGCGCCTTGACGAGCAGGGCGTCCCCCCCGGCCGCATCCTCGACGGTCGTCGCGAGGCCGCGCTCCTCTGCGAGCTCGGCCAGCGGATAGCCGCGACGGGCCGGCTCGAGCAGATACGCCGCGAGCAGGGTGTCGTGGACCAGGCCCGGCGGGACCTCGCCCAGGGCCTTCGCGTCGTGCGCGATCACCGGCCGGTCGCCGAGCGCCGCGACCAGCGCGGCTCCGTCCTCGCAGTCCCCGATCATGACCTCCCCTCCGGCCGCCACGCCGAACCGCGACAGCGACGTCGACCCGAACAGGGCCCCCTCGGGAACCTCCGGTGCCCGCAGGGCGACTGACAGCTCCGCGCCGGGACCCGCAAGCCGTGCAAGCTGGCCAGGATCACCATTCCTCACCCTGGCCGACAGCTGCTCGTCGGCCGTCGGCGGGGGCGCCGCCGCCTCCGCGCTGCCGAGCGCCTCCTCCAGCCGGCGCAGCGGATCGCGCAGCTCGTAGCGGCGGAAGAACTCCCGCAGGCTCGACCGGTCCGGCTCCGCGTCGAGCCCCTCGGCCACGTTGAACGGCAGCTCGACCGCCCGGTTCATCGTCGCCAGCCGCTTCGACACGCGCGCGTCGTCCGCGTGATTGACGAGATTCTCCCGCCGCTTGGGACCGTTGATCTCGGCGACGTGCTCGAGCACCGACTCGAGCGTCCCGAACCTGATCAGCAGCTCGCTCGCCGTCTTCTCGCCGATTCCCGGCACCCCCGGGATGTTGTCGGACGTGTCGCCCTTCAGGCCGTAGAAGTCCGGCACCAGCGCCGGGACGATCCCGTACCGGTCGAGCACCGCCTGGTGGTCGTAGAGCACCGTCTCGGTGATCCCCCGCGCCGTCGCCATGACCTTGACGATCCCGGCCTCGTCGACCAGCTGAAACGCGTCCCGGTCGCCCGTGACGATCGTCGTCTGGATGCCCGCCGCCCGGCTCTGCTCGGCCATCGACGCGAGCACGTCGTCGGCCTCGTAGCCCGCCACGCGGACGTTCCGGTAGCCGAACGCCTCGACCAGCGGCTCGAACGCCGGCCACTGCGCCTTGAGCAGATCCGGCCGCGACCGGCGTTGCGCCTTGTACTCCGAGTAGACCTCCGTCCGGCCGGACGTACCCGCGTCCCACGCGACGATCGTCGGCTTGACCCCGTGCTCGGTGACCAGCTTGACGAGCATCGACGCGAACCCGAAGATCGCGTTCGTCGGCTCCCCCGTCGACGTCGCGATCGACTCCGGCAGCGCGAAGAACGCCCGGTAGACGAGGCTGTTTCCGTCGATCAGGTACAGCTCCTGCATCCCGCCCCACTCTACGGACGCCTGCCGCGCAATAGGATCGACGCGGTGCGGTTGACCATCACAGGCGCGAGCGGGCTGATCGGCCGGCCGCTCGTCGAAGCCCTCCGCGCCCGCGGCGACGACGTCACCATTCTCAGCCGCGATCCCCAGCGCGGCGTGACCTGGGATCCGCTCAGCGAGCCGGCACCCGTCGAGGCGCTCACCGGCCGGGATGCCGTGATCCATCTCGCCGGCGAGAACGTCGCCCAACGATGGACCGACTCGGCCAAGCGGTCGATCCGCGAGAGCCGCGTGCTCGGAACCCAGGCCCTGCTGGACGGCCTGCGCGCCGCCGACCCCAGGCCCGGCGTGCTCGTCAGCGCATCGGCCGTCGGCTACTACGGCGACCGCGGCGACGACGTCCTCGACGAGTCCGCCGACCCCGGCGACGACTGGCTGGCCGGCGTCTGCGTCGAGTGGGAGGCCGCCGCCCGCGAGGCCGAGGCCCTGGGCATGCGCGTCTGCTCCCTGCGCACCGGCGTCGTCCTCAGCCCGCACGGTGGCGCCCTCGCCAAGATGCTGCCGCCCTTCCGCGTCGGCCTCGGCGGCCCGGTCGCCGGCGGCGACCAGTACATGCCGTGGATCCATCTCGACGATGTCGTCGGCATGTACCTGGCCGCGGTCGACACCGCCGGCTGGACCGGTCCGGTCAACGCGACCGGACCCGCACCCGTGACCAACCGCGACTTCTCCAAGGCGCTCGGGCGGGCGCTCCACCGTCCGGCGATCGCCCCGGTCCCCGGCCTGGCGGTCAAGCTCCTGTTCGGGAAGATGTCGGAGATCGTGACCGGCGGCCAGCGGGCCGTTCCCCGGCGGGCCGCCGAGCTCGGCTACGACTTCCGTCACCCCGAGCTCGGACCCGCCCTCGCCGACGTGCTGGGCGGCGGGGCGGGCGACGGGGCGGGGTCGGGAGGCGGGGCGGGCGGGGCGGGAGGCGGGGCGGCCGGGGCGGCCGGGGCGGGAGGCTGATCACGGACGGCCCGGGCCCGTGGACGGCTGCGGTCGATCGAGAGTGTCACCGCAGAGTTGTCAATTCAGGGTGTCGTATGCAGAGTGTCAATGCAGAGTGTCTTTGAGAACTCGGTGCCTGAGTCATTGAGTCAGTCAACTGCTTTGCCGACGGGCGCATCACACGCACGCCGGTGGCCCACGGACCGCAGGCTTCCACGTACGATCCGGGCTTGCCGCAGCGCCGTCGAGAACTCGCCCTAAAGTCGCCGGCCGATCCTGCCGATCGGGCGTTCATGAGGAGACTTCCCGGCCTGCTCGGCCTCCCTACGCTCGCCGCCCTCGCCATCGCCGTCGCATTCGCCCTGATCGGACCGGCCGCCGCCCTGGCCAACACGAGCCACGCCGGCTGGCCGACGATCGACGGCATGCTCCTGATCAACAAGTACGACCAGTCCCGTCCGCTCGACGGCCGGCCGGGGAGCGACCCGTTCGACGGGACCGACTACAGCGCGTCGTGCCCGGTCGGCGTCATGCACTCCTACTGCGTTCCCAACGGCATCCCCGTCAGGTCGGCCGACGGCTTCAACAACCACGGCGTCACCTGCTCGGCCCTCGAGGCCGCCGAGGCGGCGTTGGTCGCGACGCTCCAGGTCCCCCTGCCGACTTCCGACTGCACGGTCGGCGTCACCGGCGCCGCGCTGATCCCCGCGACGATCGGCCACAACGAGCTGCTTGGCGGCGGCGGCAACGACGTGATCCACGCAGGACCGGCCGGCGACGTGATCTGGGGCGACTTCAAGCCGGGCGACAACTCCCCCCACCAGATCGACCACCTCTATGGCGGCCCGGGGAACGACTTCATCTACACCAGCCACGGTCTCAACTACGTCGACACCGGCGGCGGCTACGACGTCGTCCACGCCCACTTCGGCCACGGCGACATCCACTGCAACTCGGCGTCGGTGACCGTCTACCTCAGCCGGAGCGACCGCGCCCGGTGGAAGCTGTTCGGCTGCAAGCACATCAGCCACGACACGCTCGGCTACTGAGCCGACCCGACTCCCGGCCGGCCGGCCGAACCGGACCCGCGTCAGCTGCCCGAGACGGGACAGACCCGCGTCAGCTGCCCGAGACGGGACCGACCCGCGTCAGCTGCCGGAGACGGACCGCGTCAGCTGCCCGAGAGGCTCATGTCGAAGCGGAGCCGGCCACTCGCATCCACGGTGTAGCCGGACATGTTCGCGAGCGTCGTGTCACCGGTCGGCGTGATCGAATACCGGCCGAGGACGGAGTCGCGGTTGCGCAGGGCGAAGAACTCGCGGACGACGGCTGACCGGTCGCTCCCGAGCGGGCCGGCTCGGCGAATCGAGTCGAGGATCGCCGACATCGCCTCGTAGCCGTACAGCGAGTACGCCGTGCCCGGCGTGTGGAAGGCCGTCTCGTACGCGCGGAGGACCGTCGCGGCCGCCGGCGGGTACTGGGCGAGCTCGAGCACCGGACTGGTCACGTAGGTCTCCGGCCCGGCGGCTCCGGCCGCGGCGACGAAGGCCGGCGTCGCGAGCGAGCTCGCGGCGAACAGCTTGACGTGGGGTCCGGCGTCGTGGAGGGCCTGCCAGAGCGCCTGTGCCCCCGGGCCGGGCGCGCCTCCGAAGACGACGGCGTCGGTCTTCGACGTCGCGAGGGCCGCGACCTTCGCGTAGTCGGCCGGCGTCGTCCCGACGACGGTCGTGTCCAGCTGTGTCTGGCCGGCGATCGTCAGCCCTCCGGCCTGCGCATCCCCGGCGACGATCCCGGCGATGTCCGAGTCGAAGACGTCATAGTCGCCGATCACGTAGACCCGGTGGACGCCGAGCGCCTTCATGTACGCGACCATCGCCCCGGCCTCGACCGCGTCGGTCGGCTCGAGTCGGGCGAACGTCCGCGGACCACCCGCCGGGTAGTACCGGTCAGGCTCGCCCCGGCCGTCGGTCGGCGACGCGTCGGTCAGGCCGACGTACGTGCTGGCCGGGCTGACCTGGAGGACGCCGGTCTCGTTGAGCAGCGGCAGGGAGATCGCCGACGCGCCAGAGTCCCAATCTCCGATGTAGGCGATCGTCGTCGTGTCCTGGGACGCCGTCCGTGCGGCGAGCAGCGTGTCCTGCGGCGTCCACGTCCCCGCCTTGACGTCGGCGTCGTCGAGCGAGGCGAAGCTGATGTGGAACCGCCCGACATGCCCGCCGGCCTGGTAGAGGGCGAGCTTCTCGCCGTTGACGATGCTCTCCTGCCGAGCCTGGTCCGGACCCTGGACCGGCAGGTCGGAGTAGATCGTCAGCGTCTGGTTCTGGGCGGTCGGGCTCGACCCGTTGGCCGTCGCTCCACATCCAGCGACGACCAGGCCACCGAAGACGGCAACGGCGATGCGTCCTGCCGATCGGAATTGGCGCAAGCCCGAGCTCCCGTGCTGATGTCGAGGCCCGGCGGACCCTGACCAGATCCGCCACGAGCGCCATGCCGGTGGCCCGGGCGGGCCGGGGCGCTCAGGCGGTGAGTCTATTGGCGACGTGCGCCGCCGGGCAGGTATCCCGCGAGGATCCGGAACGACGCTCCGACGAGAAGCACGGCCATCGTCACGAGGAACGCGTCGAAGCCCTTCCCAAACAGCGCCCAGAGGACGATCCAGAGGACCATCCCGAAAGTTGTCGTCAGAACCATGCCCATATCGCCGGCGTAGCTTAGTGGTTGCCGTCGACGGAGATCCCCGGGTCGAGCTGGCGGGCCCCGGCCACGGCGCCGGCGAACGCGCCGAGCAGGAGTTGCCTGACGTCGTCGCGGGACATGTCCCCGGCGTCGACCCAGTCGTAGATCACAGCGTCGAGGTACCCCAGCCAGCCCTTGACCGCCATCCGCAGCGCCGGGGGCGGCCGGCCACCCCCGGTGAGGGCCGCGAGGACCGCGTCCGTCGTCCGCGTCCTGAAGTCGTCGACCACGCCCTGGCCCTCCGCGCGGACCGCCGTGCTCTGGATGAACCTCGACCACGCCCGGCCGCTGCGCTCGATCCACCCGAGATACGCGTCGAGGGTCCGCTCGAGCCGGTCGACCGCCGTGCCTCCCCCGGCCGCCTGGACGAGCCCCTGGAGCTCGCCGGTCGCCTCCTCGACGGCCGCCCGGAAGAGCGCCGTCTTGCTCGGGAAGTAGTGGTACACGAGAGCCTTCGAGACGCCGGCCGCCTCAGCGATGCGCCGCATCGAGATCTCGTCGAACCCGTGTTCGGCGAACAGGCGGGTCCCGGCTTCGAGCAGCTGGCGACGGCGTTCGTCGACGCGCAGCCGCGTGTACGCAGGCTCGCTCACGTCGCCGATCCTATCGGCTTCCTGACCGACGGTTGACAAGCGCCGTGACGAGCGGTACGGTCGGTGGCCTTATCAACCGTGGGTCAACAAGGAGCGGACCTTGAGCGGATCGGGGATCACGAGGACGTTGGACGACCGCGTCGCCCGCCTCGAGCGGCGCCTCGCCGAGGCCGTTCGCGACGTCGACGAGCGCTCGGACGACATCGACGGCCGGATTCGCCGGCTGGAGCTCGCGCTCGCACCGGCGCGCGCCGACGACTCGACCGAGCGCCCCGCGGCGACGCTCGCCCAGCCTGTCGCTCCGCCTCCGCCTCCGCCGGTCGCTCCGCCTCCGCCTCCGCAGGTCCCTCCGCCTCCGCCTCCGCCTCCGCCGGTCGCTCCGCCTCCGCCTCCGCAGGTCTCTCCGCCTCCGCCTCCGCCGTTTGCGCTCGCCACGTGGGATGCGACGTCGCTGAGCGACCTCGTCGGCGGCCGCGTCCTCGCCTGGCTCGGGGGAATCGCCGTCCTGCTGGGGATCGTCCTCTTCCTCGCCCCTGCGATCTCCCACGGCTGGATCGGCGAGACAGCCCGGGTCCTGCTGGCCGGCGCCGGCTCGGCCGCGCTCGTCGCCGAAGGCGCCTGGCTGCGCGGAAATCGCCGGCGGACGGAGGCCGCGACGGCCGTCGTCGGGGCCGGGACCGCCGGCCTGTTCTCGACGCTGATCGTCGCCGGTGACGTCTATCGACTCGCCCCGCCGATCCTCTGCCTGGCCGGGTCGATCGTCGTCGGCGCGCTCGCCACCCTGCTCGCGGTCCGCTGGGCCGGCCAGGCGATCGCCGGGCTCGGGCTCGGCGGGGCACTGCTCGCTCCGGTCCTCGTCGGGGCACCGTCCAGCCTCCCCGTGCTCGGGATTCTCCTCGTCGCCGGCGCCTGCGCGACATACGTCGCCGCCCGCAGGCAATGGCCGTGGCTCGGCCTCGCGGCGATCGTCCTCTGCGCACCCCAGTGGGCCGCCTGGGCGCTCGCCGACCAACCGCTCCTCCCCCGGCTGGCCGTGCTCGCCGGCTTCGCCCTGCTGGGCATCGCCGGTGCCGTCGCGCTCGAGTCCGGGTCCGGCGGCGGGGAGTCGCGCGTCGGGACGGCGCTGCTCTGCCTGAACGCCTGCTTCGCCGCCCTCGTCGGCTACGCCGCGCTCGGTGCCGCCGCCGGCCACGTCGCGTCGATCCTCTGGCTGGTCGGCCTGGCCGCCGCGCACGCCGCCCCGGCCTTGCGGGATCGGTTCGGCAGGGTCTCCCCCGACGCGCGGCAACGCATGTTGACGCTCGCCGCCGTGCTCGCCGACCTCGCGTTCGGTCTCGCCGCCCACGGGATCGTTCTCACGGTCGGCTGGGGAGCGCTCAGCCTGGCGCTCGCCTGGCAGCTGCGGCGAGACCCCGACGCCGGTCGACTGGTCGAGCTCGGGCTCGGCGCGCACATCGGCCTCGTGCTGATTCGCGTCGTCCTCGTGACACCACCGGACGCCCTGGTCGCCGACGGCGGGAGCCTCGTCGCCCTGCTGTCGATCGCGACGCTCGCCGCCAGCACGCTCGCGGCCGCCCGCCTCTCGAGCGAGCGTCGCCCGGCCGGCGCGGCAGCGCTCGATGCGCTCGGGCTCGTGGCGATCGCCTATCTGACGGCCGGGGCGCTCGACGGGCCTGCCCTGAGCGCCGCCTGGGCCGCCGAGGGGCTCGCACTGACCAGGATCGCCGCCGCCCGCAGCAGCAGCGCGGAGCGGACGCCCCGGCTCGGAGGCCTCGCCTTCCTCGGGCTGGCGGCGCTCGACGCGCTGGTGACCGTCGCGCCTCCCGGGTCGCTCCTCGCCGGCACCCACGACCTCCGGTCGGCCGCGCTCGCCCTCGTCGCGCTCGCCGCCGCGGCGCTCGCCGCCGCTCGCGTCCATCCGCCCGCGAGCACCGACCGGCGGGCATTGGCCGCTGTCGGCGCGGTCGCCGCCCTGTACCTCGCGTCGATCGCCGTCGTGACCGCCGTCCAGGTCGGCCGGGCCGGATCGATCACGACTGTGCTCGACCTGCCGGTCCACGAGCAGGCCCAGGTCGCGCTCAGCGCCCTGTGGAGCCTGGCCGGCCTCGCCGCGTTGTGGGTCGGCCTGCGTCGCGGGCTGACTGCTGTCCGCAAGGGCGGCCTCGTCCTCCTGCTGGCCGCCGTCGTCAAGGTCTTCGCCTACGACCTGTCGACACTCGACTCGATCTACCGGGTCGTCTCCAGCCTGACGCTCGGTCTCCTGCTCCTGCTGGCCGCGCTCACCTACCAGCGACTGCGCCCTCCCCCGCCTCCCGACCCGCGGACCGTCGTGTCCTCGGGGAGGATGCCCCGGCGGCCGGCGTGAGTGCGGGATACAGGGCCCTGATCGCCCCGACGGCCGCGATCCCTCCGATCACCTGTGCCGCGATGTAGGCCGGCGCGGAGACCGGTGCGATGCCGGCGAAGCTGTCGGAGAACATCCGGCCGATCGTGATCGCCGGGTTCGCGAAGCTCGCGGAGCTGGTGAAGAAGTACGCCGCCCCGATGTACGCGCCGACAGCCGCGGCGGCTGACGCGCCCCGTTGGGTCCGGGTCAGCGCGAAGATGACGAGCAGCAGTCCGAGCGTTGCGATGACCTCGGACAGGAGATGGCCGCCGGTGACGCGGTGGTGCGTGGAGATGCTCAGCGCCGCGCGTCCGTACATGACGTTGGCCGTGATTGCGCCGGTGACGCAGCCGGCGACCTGCGCGGGAAGGTAGGCGGCGGCGGTGCGCCAGCGAAGGCCGCCGAACGCGGCGTCGACGAACGAGACGACCGGGTTGAAGTGGGCACCCGAGACCGGACCGAAGACGAGGATGATCGCGTACAGGCCGGCGGCGGTCGCCGCCGCGTTCTCGAGCAGCTCGAGGCCGATGCTCCCAGGTGAGAGCTCCTGCGCGGCGATCCCCGACCCGACGACGATCGCTGCGAGGAAGGCGCTGCCCATCCACTCTGCGAGGACCGGGCGCCACAGCAGCTCCCGGTGCTGCCGGGCCGCCGACCACGCCCTCGTCGCGGGGAGCCCGGTGACAGTCATGCCGTCTCCGTGATCGCGCCGGCGGCGTCGAGTTCGCCGACGAGCTGGTCGACGCGCCGCCGGATGTCGTCGCGGGTGGTCCGGACCTCGTCGATCGGGCGGCCCTTGGGGTCGGCCAGATCCCAGTCGATGTACCGCTTGCCCGGTATGTAGGGGCACGCGTCGCCACACCCCATCGTCACGACGACGTCCGCCCACCGCGCGAGGTCTCGCGTGAGGAGCTGCGGCGTGCGGCCGGACAGGTCGATGTTCTCCTCTGCCATCACGGCGAGCACCTCCGGATGGACGTGGTCGCCGGGAGTCGTCCCGGCCGAGCGAGCCTGGTGGCGGTCGTCGGCGGCTCGTTCGAAGAGGGTCTGGCTGATCTGGGATCGTCCGGCGTTGTGCAGGCAGACGAACAGGACGTGCACGCGCGGCTCCTTCTGACAACGGGTCGGTGACAGCTCTGGGGGTCGGGGTCGAGTCGCAGCCGCCCGGGCACCCTCGAGCCTGCCCATGACCGACCTCCGGAACACCTGAGGCCGACTCTATCCATTGACAAAGATCAGTTCAAGCGATATACGTGTATTGATGTCCATCGATCTGGAGCTCACGCCGAAGACGAAGCGGGCCGCCGGCGAGCCATGCTGCGAACCCGTCGTGTACCCAGATGTCGAGCGCCAGCAGGCCGAGCAGCTGGCCCGCGTCGCGAAGGCGCTCGGCGATCCGGTCCGCCTCCAGCTCGTCGACGTGCTGCGAAAGCACGCGGGCAAGGTCTGCGTCTGCGAGCTCGTCCCGCTGTTCGATCTCGCCCAGCCAACGGTTTCCCACCATCTCAAGGTGCTCCGCCAGGCCGGGATCGTCGGATCCGAGCGAGAGGGGCTTTGGGCCTACTACTACGTCATCCCCGACGCGCTGAAGGAGCTCTCCGCATGGCTGACGTGACCGAAATCCGCGAGACCGTGCGCGATCGCTACGCCCGCGCGGCCACGCGCGCCGCCGGCGGGGCGTTCGATCAGGCGCGAGCACTCGGGTCCGAAGCCGGCTGCTGCGGGCCCGGCGGCTGCGGCGAGACACCCACCGCGGACGGCGTCGCGTTCGGAGCGGTGCTCTACGGCGACGAGGCCGCCGACGCTCCCCCGGCCGCACTCGACGCGTCCCTCGGATGCGGCGTCCCGACCGCCGTGGCCGACCTCCGCGCCGGCGAGACCGTCCTCGACCTCGGGTCTGGAGCCGGCGCCGACGTCCTGATCTCAGCGCGCCGCGTCGCGCCCGGCGGAAAGGCGATCGGCCTCGACATGACCGACGAGATGCTCACCCTCGCCCGGGCCAACGCCGCCGCGGCCGGTGTCGAGAACGTCGAGTTCATCAAGGGCTACCTCGAACAGATGCCGATCGCCGACGAAAGCGTCGACATCGTGATCTCCAACTGCGTGATCAACCTGTCGGGCGACAAGCCCCAGGTGATCCGAGAGGCGTCGCGGGTCCTGCGCCCCGGGGGCCGCTTCGCAGTCTCAGACGTGATCGCCGACCCCGACATGGACGACGCAAGCCAAGCCGACATCGCCGCGTGGACCGGGTGCATCGCAGGCGCCCTCACCGCAGCGGAATTCCGCACCATGCTCGAGACCGCCGGACTCGAAGACATCGAGATACGCGAAACCCACCGCGTTCACGAGCACGCGAGCGCGGCGCTGATCCGCGCCCGCAAACCCGGACCGACGGCTTGCTGCGCACCGGACGCGCTGGCGACATGCTGCGAACCAGCGGCCAAGGAGCACTGCTGCGGCCCACCGGCAGCCGGCGGTCGGCCTTCACGTTGCGGCTGCTCAGCGGCTACTAGCAGCTCGCGCGAGTCGGCGGCGTCCCCCGGCTGAACGACGGCGACGCGGCCGACCCTGAGGCGGCCCGGATGATCAAGACCGCGTGGAGGCCCGCTCTCGCCGCAAGCATGCACCAGATCGCGCAGGTCAGCGTCAGAGTCGTGGGCCTGCGCTGCGGCGAGGGCGATTCTCAGGGCCTGTGCCCG
Source organism: Solirubrobacteraceae bacterium (assembly GCA_035553395.1). Classification (GTDB taxonomy): domain Bacteria; phylum Actinomycetota; class Thermoleophilia; order Solirubrobacterales; family Solirubrobacteraceae; genus Palsa-513. The sequence goes on from DASZKP010000100.1 coordinate 16,009, forward strand.
GGGCCTCTTGACGGCTCGCGGCCGAGCAGACCGCCCCGTTTTTCAGGGATCGCGAAGCCCGGCGGCGCAGTCGCTGGGAGCTGCGCAGGCGGCCGCGGCGCAGGAGGTGTCTTGGGCGTGGCTGTGGCCATGAACCCAGGTTAGCCCGTAAGGCTGACGGTCCACAAGATCACCTCCGCCGCCAACAGGACGCAGCTGAGGGTGAACCAGTCCGACAAGTCCCGAGCTTCTGGCCGTGCGCCTCGAGGCTTGGACCGAGCCAGCCGGCGACAGCACGGTACGCCTCGGACACGGCAATCACGGCCCTTGACGCGGACCAGCTTCACTGGTACGTTAGTCAACTAATGAACCAGTCAACACCGCATCCGGCGCCGGCGCGTCACGGAGGAGCCCGTGCTCGATGACGGAGCCCCGATCTTCTCCCAGATCGCCGACCGCCTGGCAGACGAGATCGCCGAGGGGGCGCTCGCAGAGGGTGAGCGGGTGCCGTCGACCAACGAGCTCGCGGCGTTCTACCGGATCAACCCGGCGACCGCTGCCAAGGGCATCAACGTGCTGATCGACGGCGGCCTCCTCGAGAAGCGCCGGGGCATCGGCATGTTCGTGGCCGACGGCGCCCGTGAACGTCTTCTGGACGCGCGGCGCACGCGCTTCGCAGAGCGCTACGTCGCGCCGCTCGTCGCCGAGGCCAACCGGCTCGGAATCGACGCTGATGGGCTGATCGGGTTGATCAGAGAGAGTCACGCCAACGGAGGTATCAAGCTATGACATCGACGATCTCGGTGGCCGGCCTGACCCGGGCCTACCGCGACCAGCTGGCCCTTGACGACGTCTCCTTCGAGATCGAAGGCGCTTCGATCACCGGCCTGCTGGGTCGCAACGGCGCCGGCAAGAGCACGCTGATGCGCGTGATCGCCGCCCAGGAGCTGCCGTCGACTGGCAGCGTCCGGGTGCTCGGGGCCAGTCCGATCGAGAACGACACGATCCTGCGGCGGATGGTGCTCGTCCGCGAGGACCAGTCGTACCCGGACTTCAGGGTCCACCACGCGCTGCGGGCGGCGTCGTGGTTTCACCCCAACTGGAGCGGCGAGCTGGCCGACTCGCTCGTCAGGGAGTTCGACCTCCCGACGGGCCGAGCGATCAAGAAGCTCTCGCGTGGGATGCGCTCGGCCCTGGGCATCGTGATCGGCCTCGCGGCACGAGCCGACGTGACACTGCTCGACGAGCCATACGCCGGTCTGGATGCAGTCGCCAGGCAGCTCTTCTACGACCGAATGCTCGCCGACTACACCGAGCATCCCCGCACCGTGGTGATCTCGACCCACCTGATCGACGAGGTCGCCGACCTGCTTGAGCGCGTCGTGATCATCGACCACGGACGGGTCGTGCTCGACGCGGCCGCCGACGAGGTGCGCGGCGCGGCGACGACCGTGAGCGGCCCCGCCGCGGCCGTCGAGGAGTTCGTCGCCGGCCGACGCACGTCGGAGCGGCGCGGGATGGCCGGGCGGGAGTCGGTCGTCGTCGACGGGTCACTCGACGACCGCGACTGCGACCGTGCGCGAGCGCTGAAGCTCAGCCTGGAACCGATGTCCCTACAGCAGTTCATCGTCCGCGCGGCCGGCCGCGACACCGCAGACCTCAACGAGAGGATCAGGTCATGAGCACCCAAGTGAAGGTCGGCCGCTACCACCTGATTCAGTGGGTGCTCTACGTGGCGATGCCGTGGGCCGCCCTCGCGTTCAGCTTCGCGATCAATCTCGTCATCAACCTGGCAACCAACGTCGGCGCCTCCAACGAGACCCGCGGGCTGACGACGATCTACGCCTTCATGTTCATCGGCGGGCTCCTCGCCACGACCCGATCACTGCCGTTCGCGCTCGCGCTCGGTCTCAGTCGACGGTCCTACTACCTCGGGACCGCCCTGTTCGCCGTCGGTCTCGCCGCGGTCTACGGCTTGGCCCTGACGCTGCTGGCGACCGTCGAGCGCGGCACCGGCGGCTGGGGCACGAGCCTGCACTTCTTCAGCATGGCGTACATCCTCGACGGCCCGTGGTATCAGACGTGGTTGACGTCCTTCGTGGCGCTGGCGCTGGTCTTCGTCTACGGCATGTGGTTCGGCCTGGTGCACCGCCGCTGGAACCTGACCGGCCTGACGGTCTTCATCGCCGCGCAGATCACCGCGGTGCTCGCCGGCCTGGTCGTCGCGACCTCGACTCACGCATGGAACCGCATCGGCCACTTCTTCACTGCCCTCACCGCGACCGGGCTGACCGGCGTGCTCGCCGCGCTCACGGTCGTCCTGATCGCCGGCGGTCTCGCCACGATGCGCCGCGTAACCGTGTAGAACCTTTACTAACTTGGTAGGATCGTAAAGCGGTGAGCAGAGTCTCGAGCAAGCACCAGGTCACGATCCCCGTCGACGTGCTCCGCCAGACCGGTATCGCGGCGGGCGACGATGTCGTGATCCGTGCGTCCGGGAAAGGGCGAATCGAGGTCGAGCGGACCGACGACCTCGTCGACCGCTACGCCGGGAGCCTCCCCCCCGGCACCTATCCGCCCGGACACCTCGACGAGCTCCGCGGCGAGTGGCCCGAGTAGCGCTCGACGCCGACGTCCTGATCGCGTTCCTCGACGCCGCCGACGCCCAGCACGACGCGGCCGTCGCCCTCCTGCGGCCACTACTCGCCGCCGGAGAACACATCCTCCTCAGCGCCAGCGTCTACGCCGAGATCATGGTCCGCCCGCTCCAGCGCGGAACCCAAGCCACCGTCGAGGAGTTTCTCGACGCGATCAACGCCACCGTCGTCCCGATCGATCGCGCGCTCGCCCGCCAGGCGGCCGCCCTGCGCGCCGCACACCGAGGCCTGCGCCTACCCGACGCCCTCTCCCTCGCGGCCGCCCGCGTCAACGCCGCCGAACTCCTCACGTTCGATCTGCGCGTCGCCCGCATCGCCGCCAACGAGCCGACCGACCCGATATACGGCGCGGCGCCGGTGGGACCCGAGCGCGGCGCCCTACATCCCGCGTCGGGCGAGGATGTAGGGGAGCGTGCGGACGAGGATCTTCACGTCCGCCCAGACTGACCAGTTGGCGACGTACAGGTAATCGAGCTTGACCATCTCAGCGAGCGGGACGCGTGAGGACGCGAGGATCTGCCACGGGCCGGTCATGCCCGGCTTGAGGTGCGACCGGCGGCGGTCGAGACCGAGGATCCGGGCGTCCTCGTCGATCACGAGGGGGCGGGGACCGACGAGGCTCATGTCGCCGCGCCAGACGTTGACGAGTTGGGGAATCTCGTCGAGGGACAGGCCGCGCAGGGTGCGTCCGACGCGTGTGATGCGGGGGTCGTCGGCGATCTTGAACAGCCCGTCGGCCTGATTCATCGGGAGCAGGGCGCGCTTCTGGGTGTCGGCTCCGTCGGTCATCGTGCGGAACTTGAGCATCGTGAACGGCTCGCCGTCCCGACCGATGCGGGTCTGGCGGAAGATCACAGGACCGGGCGTGTCGATTCTGATCAGCACGGTGATCAGGCCGATCACCGGCGCGAGGACCGACAGGCCGACACCGGATCCGAGGATGTCGAAGCCTCGTTTGAGGATCTTCGCCGACCGGGTCAGCCCGAACGGGCGGACGCCGAGCAGTGTCAGACCGTCGATGTCGTCGACCTCGATCGACGAGCCGACGACTTCGAGGATCCTCGGCAGCAGGCTGATCCGGATGCCTGTCGTGTTGGCCTCGCGAACGAAGTCGAGTGTCAGCTGCGGCGAGGCCTCGTTGGGTTCGATCACGACTCGGTGGACAAGCAGGTCGTCGATCAGCTGGTCGAGCTGATCGGCGTGGGAGACGACGTCCGACTCCGACTCCGACTCCGACTCGGGTTCGATGATCGACATCCGGCCGACGAGCTGTGCCCGGTCGTCGTGGACTTCGAGCTTTGCCTGGAGGCGCATGAACGACTCGTCGCTGCCGACGAACAGGCACCGCTCGACGCTCGACAGCTGGCGGGAGACCCACCGGGCGAGCCGGCGCGCCGCGACCGTCAACACGAACAGGGCGCCCCAGAGGAGCGCCAGCTGCCGGGCGGTCGGTGGGCGGTCGAACGCGAGGACGTCGAAGAACCACACCAGCAGCGTGTACAGCGTCGCCAGTTGGAAGAGCTCCGGCGCCTGGTCGAGCGTCGTCTTGTTGATCAGGACCTCGTCGCGATCGTAGAGGCCTTTGAGCTTGCCGCCGACGACGACCAGGGGAACCGCGACCAGGCCGAGCCAGTCCGAGCGGCCGCCGCCGACCAGGCCCACGAGAACGAGTGACCCGACTGCGGCGATCACGTCGGCCGTCGCGAGACCGGCGCGGAAGATCGCGTCACGACGTTCGATCTCTCGCCGTGCGCGACCCCGTGATGCCATCCGTCCTGGGTACCCGGGATCCGGCGCCAGCTTCAGCGAATCTTCGTGCGCGTCTCGCTGCCTCGACCGGACGTGGCGCGGCGCGGTCCGGTGCTCCGAATCCAAATCCATCACACCCTCCCCCTGACCGCCCCTGGTCGTGTGCACGCGGCGGCCGCGCGAGCGAGTAGACACGCATAGCCTAGCTGACCGGAGATTTCGGTCCGGCGGGAAGGGCATGGGGCAGCTCGGCCCAGCCCGATGCGACGGCCGGGCGACTTGCACCGGAGAGCCACTACGCGGCGAGCGCTTGGGCGAACGACGCCACGAGCTCGCCGACGGCCGCGGCCGGATCGTCGGCGTCGGCGGCAGCCCGGACGAGGCGGCTGCCGATGATCACACCGTCGGCGCCGGCCTGCGCGGCCTGGAGGGCGTGCTCGGGTGTGCCGATCCCGAAGCCGAGCGCGACGGGCACGGTGGTGTGGGCGCGGGCGCGGGCGATCCGGGGTCCGAACGTGTCAGAGAGGGCGGCGCGCTCGCCGGTCGTCCCGGTCAGCGAGACGGCGTAGATGAAGCCGCGGGCCTGGGCGCCGATCGCCTCGAGCCGGTCGTCGGTCGTCGTCGGGGCGATCAGGGGAACCAGGGCGACGCCGGCGTCCTCGCAGGCGGCGAGCACGTCGGCAGACTCCTCCTGAGGGATGTCGGGGACGATCAGCCCGCTGATCCCGGCGTCGGCGAGGCCGGTCGCGAACGCAGAGAACCCGCGCGCCAGCACGGGGTTGGCGTAGCACATCAGGACGACGGGGATCGCCTTCGACAGGTGAGCACCGAGCTCGAGGACACCGTCGAGCGTGGCACCGCCGGCGAGCGCGCGGGTCGCTGCCGCGTGGATCACGGGGCCGTCGGCGAGCGGGTCGGAGAAGGGAACGCCGAGCTCGAGGATGTCGGCCCCGGCGGCGATGTAGGCGTCGCCGATCCGCCGAGACGTCTCGAGGTCGGGAAAGCCGCCCATCAGGTATGGCATCAGGGCGGCCGTCTTGCCCGAGCCGGCGAAGGCCCGGGCGATCCGCTCGTGTCCGGCGTTCACGCCTGGGCGAGGACCTCGGCGAGATCCTTGTCGCCGCGGCCTGAGAGGCAGACGAGGTCGAGGTCGCCGCCGGGGTTGTTGAGCGCCCACTGGAGGGCGTGGGCAGATTCGAGCGCGGGGATGATCCCCTCGAGTCGGGTGACCTCGCGGAACGCGGCGATCGCGTCGACGTCGGTCACGGCGACGTACCGGGCGCGGCCGATGTCCCGCAGATGAGCGTGTTCCGGGCCGGACCCGGGGTAGTCGAGGCCGGCGGAGATCGAGTGGGCCTCGAGGATCTGGCCGTCGTCGTCCTGGAGCACGGCCGACAGCGACCCGTGGAGGATGCCGGCCCGCCCACCGACCGTCAAGGGTGCGCCGTGGCGCTTGGTCTCGACACCGTCGCCGGCTGCCTCGACGCCGATCAGCTGGACGTCGGGATCGTCGATGAAGGCGGCGAAGATGCCGAGCGAGTTGGACCCGCCGCCGACGCACGCGATCACCCGGTCGGGGAGGCGGCCGACCCGGTCGAGCAGCTGGGCGCGGGCCTCGTCGCCGATCGTCCGCTGGAGGTCGCGGACGATCGCCGGGTACGGAGCGGGTCCGACGACCGAGCCGATGATGTAGTGCGTGGTCGAGACGTTCTCGACCCAGTCGCGGATCGCCGCGGAGACGGCCTCCTTGAGAGTCCGAGCGCCGGCGGTGACGGGCTCGACGCGGGCGCCGAGCAGCTCCATCCGCTGGACGTTGGGCTGCTGGCGGCGGATGTCCTCCTCGCCCATGTAGACGATGCACTCGAGCCCGAGCAGGGCGCACGCGGTGGCCGACGCGACGCCGTGCATGCCGGCGCCGGTCTCGGCGATGATCCGGGCCTTGCCCATCCGCTCGGCGAGGAGGGCCTGGCCGAGGGCGTTGTTGAGCTTGTGGGATCCGGTGTGGTTGAGGTCCTCGCGCTTGAGGAAGATCGGCCGGCCAGCCCGCTGGCTGAGCCGGCGTGCCTCGTACAACGGGGTCGGACGGCCGGCGAAGTCCCGCAGGAGGAGGGCGAGACCCGCGCGGAACTCGGCGTCGGCCCACGCGTCGAGCCAGGCGGCCTCGAGCTCGGCGAGGGCCGGCATCAACGTCTCGGGGACGTATTGGCCGCCGTACGGGCCGTAACGGTGGGGGAGCGTGACGGGGGCCGTGGTCACGCTAGAGCCTCGGCCGGGCTTGAATCCTGTTCGTTCGGAGCGGGATCGGAGGTCACGGCGTCGGGGTCGGGCGCGAGCGTGTCGGACACGGCCGGCGCTGGCGGGTTGACCGCGGCGAAGAACGCGCGGAGCTTGGCGTCGTCCTTGACGCCGGGGGAGGACTCGACGCCGCTGGCGACGTCGACGCCGTAGGGATCGGCGAGGTCGATCGCGGCGCGGACGTTGTCGGGGTGCAGGCCGCCGCTGAGGATCGCGGGGACCTTGGAGCGGCGGGCGGCGAGCAGCTCCCACTCGAACGTCTGGCCGCCTCCGCCGCGGAGTCCGGGGGTGTGGCCGTCGAGAAGGTGGAAGTCGGTGTGGAAGCGCTCGAGATCCTGGAGGGCGCCGGCGCCGCCGATCGGGGCGGCCTTGATCACGCGGGCGCCGGTCCGGCGGGCGACCTCGGCGCAGAACGACGGGCCTTCGTCGCCGTGGAGCTGGACGAGCGTCAGGCTGAGCTGGTCGGCGAGCCGGCCGATCTCGTCGAGCGAGGCGTTGACGAAGACGCCGGCGAGCTCGACCCGCCGCTTCAGGGTCGCGGCGATCAGCTCGGCCTGGTCGCGGGGACACGAGCGGGGGGACGGCGCGTAGAAGACCATCCCGACGGCCCAGGCGCCGAGCTCGGCGGCGAGCACGGCATCCTCGAGACGGGCGACCCCGCAGACCTTGACCTTTACGGCTTTCATCTCCCACACCGTAGCGGCCTCACGAGGCCGAGGAGAGCGGCGGAGGCGACGAGGACGATCAACGTGCAGAGCGGGCGGCGTCGAGCTCCGACATAACGAGCACCGGGGGTCGCCTTCGCAACGTGCACGGGCTGGAACTCCCAGCGCGTGGACCGCGTCGCGGCGAGGTGGCGGGTGGTAGGTGGCGGGTGGTAGGTTTGACAGATGAAGAAGACGAGCATCTACATAGAGCCCGATGTCGATGCCGCCCTCACACGACGGGCGGCAGCCGAGGGAACGACGAAGGCCGAGCTGATCCGGACGGCGCTCAGGGCGGCGGCCGGGGGCTCGCTGCGTGTCAAACCGAAGGCCGCCGGCGTATTCGCAGGACCCGCGGATCTCTCAGAGCGGGTCGACGAGCACCTCGCGTCCTCGGGTTTCGGCGAGCCGTGATCATCGTCGACACGTCGGGCGATCCGTGATCATCGTCGACACGTCGGTGATCCTTGCGTACATGAACGCGGCTGACACGCACCACACGGTCGTGCGGGATTGGCTGGTGACGGAGGATGACGATCTTGCGACGACGCCGTTGATCGTCGCCGAGGCCGACCACCTCGTCGGAGCGCGGGGCGGGCATAGGGCACGCGCGGGCCTGTGGGCGGATCTCCGAGCCGGCGCGTACCTCGTGGACTGGTGGCCCGGCGCGATTGCCGCCGCCGTCCGGGTCGCCGAGCGCTACGACGACCTCGGCATCGGCCTGGCGGACGCGTCGCTCGTCGTCCTGGCGGAGCGCCACGCAACGATCGACATCGCGACCCTCGACGAACGCCACTTTCGTGCGCTTCGTCCGCTCGCCGGCGGTGCGGCGTTCCGGCTGCGCCCGCGAGACGACTGATCGCGCCCGGTCAGCGTCTGCAAAGCTGAGCGCGCCCGGTCAGCGTCTGTCCGCGACGAGTCGGCGTCTGACCGCCGCCGGTCAGCCGCCCTGGGTAACGACTGTGTTCGGGCGGTTGGCGAGCTTGACTGGGACGCTGATCTGCTTGCCGTTGCGGAGCACGCCGAGCGTGATCGTGTCGCCGACCTTGTGGGCGCTGATCAGGTTGGTCAGGTCGTCGCCGGTCGAGACCTTCCTGCCGTCGACCGAGACGATGATGTCGCCGCCGAGCGCGACCTGGCCGCCGTTCACCTGAGCTGCGATCGTCCCGGCGCGGAGACCAGCCTTGGCGGCGGGCGAACCGCCGCTGACCGCTTGGACGAGGGCGCCGGAGGTGACCGGGAGGTTGAGCGCGGCGAGTGAGCTGTCGATCGAGATCGTCGTGATCCCGAGGAACGCTCGGGCGACGTCGCCGCCCTTCTCGAGTTGGGGAATGACCTGCTTGGCGGTGTTGCTCGGGAGCGCGAAGCCGATCCCGACGCTGCCGGTCCCCGACCCGCCGGTCTCGATCTGGGAGTTGATCCCGATCACGTTGCCGCCGGCGTCGATCAGCGGCCCGCCGGAGTTGCCGGGGTTGATCGGGGCGTCGGTCTGGATCACGTTGTCGATCGAGAAGCCGTTGGGTGCGGTGATCTGCCGCTGGAGCGCGGAGACGACGCCTGTCGTCAGGGTGCGGGCGAGGCCGAACGGGTTGCCGATCGCGATCGTCGGATCGCCGACCTGGACGTTGCTCGAGTCGCCGAGCGTCAGGGGATCGAGCGTGAGGCCGCTGGGCGGGACGACTTTGAGGACGGCGAGGTCGGTGCTGAGATCCTTGCCGACGACGGTCGCGTCGACGGTCTTCTGGTCGGCGAACTGGACCGTGACCTTCGAGGCGCCCTGGACGACGTGGGCGTTCGTCAGGATCGTGCCGGCCTTGTCGATCTCGAAGCCGGATCCCGTGGCCTCGCCCTGCTCGGTCTGGGGGAAGGGGTTGAACGGCGACTGGACCTGCTGGCTGATCGTCGAGCGGATGAAGACGACGCCGGGTGCGGCGGCCTTGTAGATCTGGGCCGGCGTCAGGCCGGTGGTCGTCGCCTTGCCAGCGCCGGCGGCCGCCGACCCCGAGTCGCCGGAGACGAGCGGCGCCTGTTGGAGGACCGTGGTCGTCGTCGTACCGCCTCCGACCCCGAGTAGTAGTAGGGCTCCGGCGACGATCGCTCCGCCGAGCAGAGCGGCGGTGAGCGTGCGGAGCGTGGCCTTCATCGGGCTCGGGATTCTGCGGGCCGGCCCTGAACCGGATCTAAAGCCGGGCTTCGTCAGAGTCCGGAGACGAGGCGGAGCGACGCCGCGGCGAGGTAGACGATTGCCGACCCGAGGATCACCCAGACGCTCTCGACCCTGCGGGTCGCGAGCACGCCGGCGCCGAGGATCAGGATGGCCAGGACGAGCGGGTCTGTGATCGCCTGGCGGCCGAGGGGCAGCGCGTCGACCCAGAGCAGACCGGCGCTCGCAAGGACGACGGCCTGAATCGCGCTGGCCGCGCGCGGATGATCGGCGCGGCGCCCGAGGAAGCGCAGGAGGCCGACGGCGCTCAGCGCGGGTGTGACCATCGCCGCCCAGCCGGCGACGGCTCCCCAGACGCCGGCGACGAAGTACCCGGCGCTGACGACGTAGAGGCCGGCCGGGCCGGGCGTGCTGCGGGTGACGACGATCGAGACGTTGAGCTGCTGGTTGGTGACGACGTGGTGGTGGGCGACGAGGTCGGCTTGGAGGACCGGCAGCGACGCGAGGCCGGCGAACGTCGTCGCGGTCGCCTTCAGAAGATGCAGGTAGAGCAGGAGTGGGCTCAACTGGGACTCCGCGCGGGCCAGATCAGGCCGGCGAGCGCTGCGGCGAGGAGCACGAGCAGCGGCGAGGCGTGGAGGAACTGAGCGGTCGCGAACGCGCCGCCGACGAAGACCGCGAGCCGCGTTCGGCTGGCGGTCCGCCAGTGGGGACGGATCAGCGTGACTCCGGTCATCACGGTGACGGCGACGGCGGCCGCCAACGCGCCGCGGGTTGCGACCGCGACGACGGCGTGGCGGCTCCACGAGCTGTATGCGGCGGTCAGCGCGAGGGCCATCGCGGCACAGGGGATCGATCCGGCGAGCAGCGCGACGACAGCCCCGGGCATCCGCCGCAGCTGGTATCCGATGCACGCCGCGAACGCCAGGAGGTTCGTCCCGGGCGACAGGCGCGACAGGGCGTACGCCAGCTGAAA
>DASZKP010000101.1:0-4843 GCA_035553395.1 Solirubrobacteraceae bacterium
CAACGCCCACGCCTACGGCGCCCCCAGCCCGACCGAGCCGCTCGTACCGTTGGAGATCGAGCGCCGCGCGGTCGGCCCGCGCGACGTGTCGATCGACATCCGATTCTGCGGCATCTGCCACTCCGACATCCACCACTGCCGCGGCGAGTGGGGCGAGGTGCCCTACCCGGCCGTCCCCGGTCACGAGATCGCCGGCGTCGTCGCCGAGGTCGGCGCCGACGTCACGCGGCACGCAGTGGGCGACCGCGTCGGCGTCGGCTGCATGGTGAACTCGTGCCGGGAGTGCGAGAACTGCCGCAAGGGTCTCGAGCAGTACTGCCTGGCCGGCAACACGCAGACGTACGGCTCGACCGACCGTGACGGGACGGTCACGCGCGGCGGCTACTCGGCGCATGTCGTCGTCGACGAGGACTTCGTCGTGCGGATCCCCGACGGCCTCGCCCTCGAGGTCGCCGCGCCGCTGCTGTGCGCCGGGATCACGACGTATTCGCCGCTGCGTCACTGGGGCGCCGGCCCCGGCAAGCGGGTCGCCGTCGTCGGCCTCGGGGGCCTCGGCCACATGGCGGTGAAGATCGCGCACGCCATGGGAGCCCAGGTCACGGTCCTCTCGCAGTCGTTGCGCAAGCGGGCGGACGGTCTGCGGCTGGGCGCCGACGACTACCGCGCGACGAGCGACCCGCAGACGTTCAAGGAGCTCGCCGGCCACTTCGACCTGATCGTCAACACGGTCAGCGCGGCGATTGACATCGACGCGTTCCTCCGGCTGCTGGCCACCGACGGCGTGCTGGTCAACGTCGGCGCGCCGGCCGAGCCGCTGCCGGTCGGCGTCTTCTCGCTGCTGATGCAGCGCCGATCATTCGCCGGGTCGGGGATCGGCGGGATCCGCGAGACACAGGAGATGCTGGACTTCTGCGACGAGCACGGGATCGGCGCCGAGATCGAGGTGATCTCGGCCGATCAGATCAACGACGCGTGGGAGCGGGTGCTGGCCTCCGACGTCCGCTACCGGTTCGTGATCGAGACGGCCACGCTGGGCGCCTGAGCGCCTCAAGCGGGTCGACGGTGACGGCCCGGTGGCGGCCGGCCTCGAGTTCTGCCCACGACGATCGTGAACTTCGCCGCCGCGCTCGCCGTCCCGGCCCAGCCCGGCAGCGGCCCGTCTCGGCCGGCCCGGCCGGCGGTACGCGAACGCGCGCATGGTCCCTGTGGCCGACGCGAACGGTGTTCGAACGCGAACGGTGTTCGCAACCGAACGGTGTTCGTAACCGAACGGTGTTCGTAACCGAACGGTGTTCGACATGACCGAAGCGGTTGTACGCATAGCCCTGGCCGACCAGATTTCGCATCACGAACGGGCCGATCGCCACCCGCTGTTCGACTCGCGCCGCTCGTGACCGACGCGGAGTGCACGGCCCGGCCGGCGTCGCCGAATTCGACGCCCCCGACCGGCCGGCGTCCTGAGCCGCGGCGCGACGCCCGGCTCGTCCGACCGGCCGCATCGCCCCAGCGGCGGCCCACCAGCCCCGCCGATGCTCAGCAATCTCCAAGCAAGGACTCGGACTTCTCCAAGTCGAGCGCTGCATATTGCCCTTCATGAGCACCGCGCTGACCCAGGACCACGTCTTCTGGATCACCAGCCGGGCCGCCGGCACGGCGGCGCTGCTCTTCTCGAGTGCGGCCGTCGGCTTCGGGCTCACGATGTCCCTCAAGCTCTTCAGGGGAAAGGGGCCCGACCTTCGCGTCACCCACGAGGCCCTGTCGGTGGCGACGATCGTCGCGATCGTCATTCACGCCGTGTCCCTGCTCGGCGACGGCTTCCTCAACCCGAGCGTCGCCGACATCGTCGTCCCGTTCGTCAGCGGATACAAGGAGCCGTGGATGTCGATCGGCATCATCGCCGGCTGGGCGATGATCATCCTCGGCCTGTCGTTCTACGTCCGTCGCCGGATCGGCATCCAGCGTTGGCGCAGGCTCCACCGCTTCACATCACTCGCGTGGATCGCCGGCATCGCCCACTCGCTCGGCGAGGGGACGGACGCCGGACTGGTCTGGTTCGTCGTGTGCATGGGCGTCGCCGCGCTGCCCGCCGCTTCCCTGCTCGCCTACCGATACCTCCCCGGCCTCACGCCGACCCCGGTGCGCCGGTGAGCACCGGCGTCGACAGCGCTGGCGCGGCGTAGGACGGCATGAGCGTCGAGGCGCTCGTCACGTTCGCCTGCTTCGGGGGCGACTGCACGCTCGGCATCGCCGGCTGCGGGCCGCTCGGGCCGGCGGCGGAGGCCGTCGAGGCGGTCCGCGGGACTCTGCTCGGCTGGCACCGGCAGTTCTCGAGATTCGTCCCCGACAGCGAGCTCTCGCGAATCAACGCCGATCCCCGATCGACCGTGCCGGCGAGTCCACTCATGGTCGAGCTGGCGCAGGCCGTGGCCACCGCGGGGAAGCGCTCGGGCGGCCTCGTCGACGCGACGCTCGGCGACGCGATCGAGGCGGCCGGCTACGCGACGCACTTCGACGGGACCGGCATTCCGCTGCGCCGGGCGCTCGCGATCGCGCCGCCCAGGCACCCGGCGCGCCGCCACCGGGATCGACGCTGGGAGCTCGTGCACGCCGATCCCGTCGCGCTGACGATCACGCGGCCGCCGGGGCTGCGGCTCGACGGCGGCGGACTGGCGAAGGGCCTGTTCGCCGACGTCATCGCCAGAGACCTCGGCGGGTATCAGAGCTTCGTCGTCAACCTCTCCGGCGACCTGCGTCTCGGCGGATCCTCTGGTGCCCGGCGCCGAGTCGACATCGAGAGTCCGTTCGACGGCGCCGTCCTCCACGCGTACTCGCTCACCGAAGGCGCCGTCGCGACCAGCGGGATCGGCCGGCGCAGCTGGTTGGGCCCGTACGGGGTCCCGGCTCACCACCTGCTCGATCCGTCGAGCGGCCGGCCGGCCTACACCGGTCTCGTCCAGGTCACGGCGCTCGCCCCGACCGGCCTCGAGGCCGAGTGGCGCAGCAAGGCCGCGCTGCTCGCCGGCCCGCACGCAGCCCATGCACGCCTCCCCCACGGCGGACTGCTCGTCTTCGACGACGAGCGCAGCGAGCTGATCGCGCCGCGAGCGCCGCAGCGCCCGCGGGTCCTCGTGTCCGTCGGCCCCGGCGGGCGGCTCGAGCTGTCCGCCGCGCCGCTTCGCTGACCTCTCTGCAACCTCCCAGCTTCCGCCAAGGCGACGCTCACACGCGGGCCCGAGCATTACACGTATGCAAACACCCGAAACCCCCCACACCACCGCTCGAGCGAGACTCGAGATCCGGCGCCGGCGGATCTCGACGATTCGCCGCCGCGTCGCCGCGACCATGCTCGCAACCTTCGCGCTCGCGTTCGGTGCGATCTCGCAGACGGGATCGATGGGCGCAACCACCGCCACGACCTCGTCGAGCACCGCGTCGACCAGCGTCGCGTCCAGCACACCCGCCGCGGCGACGGTGACCGCTGACACCGCTGGAACGAGCAGCACGACGACGGTCGGCTCGACGAGCGCCTCCAACCAGGCGCCGACGGTCTCGGCCGTCACGAGCGGGCAGTCGTGATGCTCGCACCGGTCATGTCACAGTCAGTGTGACCAACCTCACCATCCGCGCCGCGGTCCACTACGATCACGCGGTGGTGGTCACACATCCAACGCAGACGGCCGTCACGTCCCCGGGCCGGCACTCCGGTGACCGGCCGTGAGCCGCTCCGGCGACCCCGACGGTGGGCGCCGCGGGCTCCAGGCGCTGCTCGCGGTGCTCGGACTGATTCCCTTCCGCTACGGCCTGGCCGGCATGCTCGAAGGTCCCGGGAGCATTCCCGGCAATCACATCGAGGTCGACGCCTCGTTCGACAGCGAGTACCGCTTCGTCCACGCATTCTGGTTCGCCGCGGCGCCGGCGATCTGGTCGAGCCTGCCGCGGATCGAGCAGGATCCCCCGGCCCTGAACGCCGTGATGGGCACGGTCGTCCTCGGCGGCTTCGCCCGCCTGCTGTCCTGGCGTCGGAGGGGTCGCCCGCGGCCGATATTCATCGCCGGCATCGCCCTCGAGCTCGTCGTGATTCCGGTCCTGTGGGTCTGGAAGGCCCGCGTCGTGCGGACGGCCCGGGTCGCTCACCAACCTGCCGACGTGTCACCGGCGCCGGACTAGAGCGGGAGGGTGGTCGGCCTCTCACGAGTTCGGCAGCCCCATCGAGTGCTTGAGCGCGAGGATCCTCGAGCCCGCCGCCTGGAGGCGGGCGGCCGGCAGCGCGCCGGATCGGGCGGCGGCGACGAGCGTCGCGTAGGCGCGGCCTACCGCACTCGAGTTCGTCCCGTAGAGCAGGAGATCCAGCCCGGCGTCGAGCGCCCGCAGGCCGACGCTCGGCAGCCTGGCGAGCGCCCCGGCGCCGAGGTCGTCGGAGATCGTCGGCGCCGTGACGTGGTCCTCGACCGGCAGCTCGGTCGTGTAGATCTCCGGTGAGAGCACCGCCGGGAGCTCGCCGCCGGTCAGACGTGGGTAGCTCGCGCTGCTGATCATCACGATCGACGGCGGCCCCGCCGGCCCCGCGCAGGTCCGGTAGGCCTGGTCGTCGGCGCGGATCGCCCCGGCCGACGCGGTGATCGTCACCGGGCCGGTGTCGGTGCTCGCGACGGCCCGCCCGAGGCCGGGAAAGTGCTTGAAGGTCGAGACGACGCCTGAGGAGCCGACGCCCTTTGCGAACGCGCATGCCCTGGCTGCGACGGTGGACGCCGTGCTCCCGAACGTCCGGTGCTCGACCGCGAGGAAGCCATTCGTGTTGCGCCGGACGTCGGCGACCGGCGCCAGGTCGACGTTGACGCCGGCC
>DASZKP010000102.1:0-20148 GCA_035553395.1 Solirubrobacteraceae bacterium
GGGCTTTCCGCTGCACGCCCCCGGCCACCAAGCCACACTCACGCGACAGCCCTCACGCCTAACCCACGGATCTAGGTCTGAGTTCGACGACATCTGACGAAACTCGAGAGCGAGGTCAGCTCCGAGGATCGGTTTCCGATAACGGCCGGTATCAGACCGGATCCATCCGGTGTGGCTGAGAACGTCGGCGGAATGCCCCAGGCCCGGCCACAGCCAGACGCGACGCCGCCGCCCGGGGCCATTGGCGCGGCTCACGACCGCGGCGGTCGGCGTCGACCGACCGGCGGGTCGAGCTGGGGATGGGCGGGGCGACGGCGCTGCGTCTCGTGGCAGGCGCCGCCTGTCAGGCTTGGTCGGGCGGGAACCGGAGGTCTGCTGAAGCTCGTCGCGCGGATCGCCAAGGAAACGGGACTCGCGATGCCGCACCACGACGACACGCCGACGTCGCGGCCGCCACTCCACACGACCGAGATCGCCATTTCACGCGCTCTAGCGCGATGCTGAACATCGATTTGATCACCCGTCGTCGCATGGCGCTGCGCCTCAGCCGGCACGACATCGCCCGCGAGACCGGCCTCAGCTGGCAAGCTCTCCTCGAGCTCGAGGAGTCAGACTGGCGCGACGGACGCCACACCCTGGACGCGCTGTACGCCGTCGCTTGGGCGCTCGGCCTCAACCCCCGTCCGACCTGCTCGACCAAGCGGCCCGCCAACCCCGCGCAGACTCCGACGCGAAGATCATCGGCGCGACACTCGCCGCCGACCCCGACGGACTGCGCGACGACGTGCTCGCCCGCGCACTCGGCTGGCCGATCCAACGCGTCCGCGACGGGCTCACAGCCCTGACCGAGCAGCTCCCGGCGAGCGGACAAACGATCCGAACGATTGGCGGGCGCTGAGCCACGACCACTTCCGCGTCCTCCTCAAGATCCTGCAGGGTTGCGGGGACCGATCGCGACAACCGCTGGGAGCGCTTCACCGCGCCGAACAAGACCTGCTGTTCGACCTACTCGAGCAAGGCGCGATCATCGACTACCGCGACGCGGCACGCCCCGCGGCCAACGTCCGCGAAGGCCTTCGCCTCGGATACGGCGCCGGGCGCCCTCTTCGGCGATTTCCGGAGCTTCTGCTGTTTCCGGGGGTCGAGTGCGGAACGTTCTCGCCGCACTGATGGCGACGTCGCCGCAGCAGGTGCGCGACGCCTCCGACGATCCGATGAGGCGATGCCTGACGACGGCCAGGTAGCCCACGCGGACGAAGCCTGTCTGGAAACCGCCTGCTCAGGCGAGGGTTGCGCTCCGCGCAGCCCTGGTCGCCGATCAGCGGAGCGATGCCCGGCAGTCAAGGAGCGGCCCGTCTGACACCCGTCAGGGCCGAGCGCAGCGAGTCGCGCAGCGGCGGCCCTTGACGGACGGGTGGAGCGCAGCTACCGGAGGGCGCGTTTCCGTGCACGCTTCGCGGCTGACTCTCAACGCCGAATCTCCAGCGCCCAAGCCGCTTCGGCCGCCGTTGCCCCGGCTTCCTCGACCCCCGGAAACGTCACAAGAGCCCGATTTCCCCCGCGCGAGCTGATTCGAGGCTGGCCCCGAGCAGGTCGGGGGCCGCTGACACGAAGGTGACGCAAGCCGGTGACAGGAGGGCGACGTTTCCGCTGACGCGAAGGTGACGCTCCACAGCGACAGCCGCCCGTCCGCCCCCTTCGAAGATACTTGCGCCCGCAACCATCAACGCGCTATAGTAACTTACGATTTGTAAGCGAACCGAACCCGTGGAGCTGATGCCTTGTGAGCTCGTTGAGATTGATCCCGCTCGAAGACGCGGTCGTGTTCCCAGGCATGGGCATCACGTTGACCGTGGACGTCGGCCAGGACGAGCGCGTTGTGCTCGTACCTCGCCATGAGAATGAATTCGCCTCGGTCGGCATCGTCGCCGAGGTCACCGAGCACGTCCGGCTTCCGGTCGGCGCGCACGGCGTGACCCTGACCGGCCGCCACCGCGGCCTGATCGGTGCCGCGAGCAACGGCCCGGGCGGCCAGCTGGTCGTCGAGGTCGAAGAGCGGCCGGACGACGTTCCGGTCGACAAGAGGACCCGCGAGCTCTCGCGGGAGTACCACGCGATCGTCGAGGAGATCCTCGACCTCCGCGGCGCTGACGGCCGCGTGGCCGCCTTCCTCCGGGCGATCGTCGAGCCCGGTCCACTGGCCGACTCGGCCGGCTACTCGCCGGATCTGAGCTACGCCCAGAAGGTCAAGCTCCTGACGACGGTCGACGTGACCGAGCGGCTCGAGCTGGCCGTCGAGTACCAGCGCGACCGCCTGGCCGAGCTGTCGGTCCGCAAGCGGATCCGCGACGACATGGAGGACGGGTCCCAGAAACAGCAGCGGGAGTACATCCTCCGCCAGCAGATGGAGTCGATCCGCAAGGAGCTCGGCGAGGACGGCGACTCTGTGGTCGACGAGTACCGGACGAAGATCGAAGCCGCCGAGATGCCCGAGGAGACGAAGGCCCAGGCCCTCAAGGAGCTCGGCAGGCTCGAGCGGATGGGCGAGCAGTCGGGTGAGGCGAGCATGATTCGCAACTACCTCGACTGGATGATCGCCGTCCCGTGGGGCAAGCGCTCCGAGGAGCGCCTGGATCCCGTGGCCGCCCGCGAGCACCTCGATGCCGACCACTTCGGCCTCGGGGACGTCAAGGACCGGATCGTCGAGTACCTGGCTGTGCGCAAGCTCCGCCAGGACCGCGGCATCGCCGTCGACCGGCGCTCGGGAGCGATCCTCACGCTGATCGGACCTCCGGGTACCGGCAAGACGTCGATCGGCGAGTCGATCGCCGCGGCGACCGGACGTGAGTTCGTCCGCATGTCGCTCGGCGGCGTCCGCGACGAGGCGGAGATCCGTGGTCACCGGCGGACGTACATCGGCGCCCTTCCCGGCCGGCTGGTCCGCGCCCTGCGGGACGCGGGGACGATGAACCCGGTGATTCTGCTCGACGAGGTCGACAAGATCGGCGCCGACTGGCGCGGCGATCCTTCGGCAGCCCTGCTCGAGGTGCTGGACCCTGCTCAGAATCACAGCTTCCGCGACCACTACCTGGACGTCGAGCTCGACCTGAGCGAGGTCATCTTCATCGCGACGGCCAACCAGCTCGACACGATTCCCGGACCCCTGCTCGACCGGATGGAGGTGATCCGCTTCGACGGGTACACCAACGCCGAGAAGCTGGCGATCGCCCGCGGGTACCTGTGGGCCCGGCAACGCGACCGCAACGGCCTGCTCGAGGACGAGGTCTCGATCTCCGACGCGATGCTCGGCACGCTGATCGCCGAGCACACGCGGGAGGCCGGAGTCCGCAGCCTCGAGCGCGAGCTGGGGACCGTCCTGCGAAAGACGGCCACCCGGATCGCCTCGGGCACCGTCACGCCGCCGGTCGAGATCGACGCGGAGATCGTCCGCGACGCGCTCGGCCGTCAGAAGTTCTTCCAGGAGTCGGCCGTTCGCACGGCGGTTCCCGGAGTGGCGACCGGTCTCGCGGTGACGGGTGTCGGCGGCGACGTCCTCTTCATCGAGGCGACGTCGATGAAGGGCAAGGGCGGCCTCGTCCTGACCGGACAGCTCGGCGACGTGATGAAGGAGTCGGCGCGGATCGCCCTCTCCTACGTCCGTGGACACACCGAGCAGCTCGGGATCGACGAGACGGCGTTCGACGATCGCGAGTTCCACGTCCACGTCCCGGCCGGCGCGATCCCCAAGGACGGTCCGAGCGCCGGGATCACGATGGTCACGGCACTCGCGTCGCTCCTCACCGGCCGTCCGGTCCGCCACACGGTGGGCATGACGGGCGAGGTCACCCTCCAGGGACGGGTCCTGCCGATCGGCGGGCTCAAGCAGAAGGTGCTTGCCGCACACGCGGCCGGCCTGACCGAGGTGTTCCTGCCGGAGCGCAACCGCGGCGACCTCGACGACATCCCGAAGGACGTCGGCGACCAGATGACATTCCACCCCGTGATGACCGTTGACGAGGTCCTCGATCGGGCGCTCGAACCGGCTCGCGAGGCAGTCGCCTCGTAGGGACTCGGGCGGGCTTTCAACCACCGCAGTACGGGGCCCGGGCAGATCGCCCGGGCCCCTGTCGCGCCTGCGGCCCGAGCACCAGCGTCCGTGCGCGGCCGTGGTGGGCGACGTGCGGAGCTAACCGGCAAGATGCATTTGGCTGGTGAGAAGCACGACGAGGATCACGCGGGTCCGCCGGTACAGCCCGGCGGCCGTCGGCCGGCACCCGGCCGGCTCGAGCTGGTCCAGGCCTTCGTCAACTCCCACTACGACCTCGAGGTCGAGCACGGCGCGGACCTCCTCCGCACGCCCGCCGGCCTCGGCCGGTGGCTCGCCGGCCGCGGCCTGATCGAACCGACCGCGGCAGTCGACGACCGGGACCTCCGGCGGGCGCTGGCCGCTCGTGAAGCACTCCGGGAGGTCGCGCGGGCGCCGGGAACGACGGATCGCCGCGCGTTCGACGACCTTGACCGGGCGACTCGCGGCGCGGCGCTCGAGCTCCGCTTCGCACCCGACGGGCCGTCGTTCGTGTCGGCCGACGGCGGACCGGCCGGCGCGATCGCCGCGATCCTCGCGGTCGCCGGCCAGGCGATGCTCGACGGGTCGTGGGCCCGCCTGAAGATCTGCCCGGGCGAGCGCTGCGGCTGGGCCTTCTACGACCACTCCCGCAACCAGGCAGGCCGGTGGTGCTCGATGGCCGTCTGCGGCGGTCGGGCCAAGGCCCGGGCCCACTACCGGCGGCGGGCGGACGCCTCCTGAGTGCGGCTCGTCACGGCCCCGGCAATCCTGATCGCCGGTCGCGCCCGCCGCCGGGCGGGTCGCTGGGTGCTGGCTGGGTTCGGCGTCTGCCTGGCCGTCGCGTTCGCCGGCGCCGTCGCCACCGAGGCGACGATCGCCGGCGACCAGGGTGCCCGTGCGACTGGCGGACGCTCGCCGGCGGGACCGTCGCACCGGTCCTGCGCACGTATGCCGGGTTCGCCAGCGGCGAGGAGACCGTCACCGTGCCGATGCTCGGCCTGCCTCGCGCGGCCCTCGCCCGGATCCACGGGTGAAGATCGACCGACGGGTCGGCACCGCTCGCCAGGCTCGCCGGCCGCTTCCCGCCGCCCGGGCCGGTCCGCACGCCGGGGCCGATCCTCCCGCCGACCGCCCGGTCGATCGCCGTCCGTCTTTCGGCGGCGTCGATCGGCGTCGTCGTGACCGCGGACCTGCGTGACGCCTCGGGCGCCGTGCGCGGCCTGCGACTCGGGGCCGCCGGCCCGACGGCCCGGACGGTCGGCGCGAGGCTCCCCGCCGGTCGCTGGGAGGTCGAAGCCCTCGAGCTGGACGAGCCGGCCGGGCTCGCGGCGACGAACGGCCACCAGAACGCCGAGAACGTCGCCGCCGGCACCCAGTTCGCGGCCGGTCTGACCGTCGGCCCGCTGACCGCGCTCGGCCGAACCGGCGCCCGGCTGGAGAGCGTTGAGCTCGGCGGCTGGCGCGGCGTCGGCGCGGCCGGCGTCACCCGCGGTGGGGCTCAGGCCGCGGCGATCCGGTTCGCGACGACCGGTCAGCCGGGCGTCGTGCGTCCCGTCCAACCGAGCGATTCCCGTCCCCTCCCGGTGCTCGTCGACCCTCGGACGGCTGGCGCCGCCGCCGGCGGGCGCGGGATCGAGCTGACCGTCGACGGGCTGCCCGTCTTCGCGCGGGTCGTCGGCGTCCTGCGGCGGTTCCCGACGATCGCGCCCGACGCGGCCGGATTCGTCGTCGCCGACGGGGACGCCCTCGGCGCAGCGCTCGACGCCCAACTGCCGGGCCAGGGACTGGCCGGCGAGCTCTGGATCTCGACCCGTCACCCTGGTCGCCTCGCGGCCGCGGTCCGGCGGGGACCGCTCGCCGGGCTGGGCGTGAGCCTGCGGACGGACGTCGAGCGCCGCCTGCGGGCGGCGCCGGTCGCACGCGCGGTGGTGCGGACGCTGTTCGCGGCGACAGTCGTGTCCGGCGGGCTCGCCGTGCTCGGACTCCTCGTCGCCCTGCTCGGTTCCGGACGCGATCCGGCCGTGGAGCGCGACCTGGTCGAGCTCGGCGTGGGGCCGCGGGCCCTGCGGCGTGAGCTGCTGATCCGCCTGATGATCTGCGCCGTCGCCGGCGTCGTCGCCGGGTGGGCAGTCGCTGTGTTCCTGACCCGGCTGGCTGTCGCCGCGGTCCGGGCTGCCGGCACGATCGCCGTGCCCCGGCCGCCGCTCGTCACGGTCGTCCCGTGGGGCGAGCTCGCCGTCTGGGGACTGGTCGTGCTCGGCGCGCTCGGGTTCGCCGGCCTGCTCGCGGCCCGTCGAGCGGGTTCGGGGTCGGCGGCTCGGTCGAGGCCGCGGGGAGCTGGAGCGGCGCGGCGGCGGGCGAGGTCGGCGCGGCGGGGGACGGTATGAGCCAGCCGATCGTCGAGATCGGCGCGGCGCGGGAGGTGAGCGAACCGGTCGTCGAGCTGCGCGACGTGTTCTGCGTCCACCGGACCGGCGACGCCGCGGCGATCCAGGGCCTCGAGCTCGACGTCGGCCTCGGCGAACAGGTCTGCGTGCTGGGTCCGAGCGGCGCCGGCAAGACGACCCTGCTGCGCCTGATCGCCGGCCTCCAGCAGCCGTCGGCCGGGAGCGTCCGCGTGCTGGGCCGGGACGTCGGCCGCCTCTCCCGACGCAGGCGGGCGGCCTTCCGCGAGCAGACGATCGGCTTCCTCGACCAGCACGCCGAGTCTGCGCTCTCGCCCGACCTGACCGTGGCCCAGTCGGTCGGACTTCCGCTGGCCCTCCGCGGCGTCCGTCGGACGGCACGCGCCCTGCGGGTCTCCGAGCTGCTGGACGCGGTCGGCCTCGGCGAGCGTGTCGAGGCCCTTCCCCACGAGCTGTCGGGCGGTGAGCGCCAGCGCGTCGCGCTGTGCGCGGCGCTCGCCCACCGTCCGGCGATCCTCCTGGCGGACGAGCCGACCGCCGAGCTCGACGAGGATGCGGCGAGCGGGGTGAACGCGATGATCGCCGAACTTGGCCGGGCGGCGGGGACGACGGTGATCGTCGTCTCCCACGATCCGGCGAGCGCCAAGGCGGCGGATCGGACTGTGTGGATCCGGGGCGGGCGTGTCGTCGCGGAACGCCGGGGCGGGGGACCGGCGGCCGTGGTCGTCGGCCGGGGTGGACTCGTCCCGATCCCCCCGGCGACCCTGGGCGCGGCTGGAATCGCCGGACGGGCGGTGGTCGAGCCGGTCGAAGGCGGGCTGAGGATCGCGCCGGGTGACGGTGGCCCGGCGCAGGGCGGATGGGAGGCCGCCGGGCGGGTCGGACGGGCGCCGGTCGGACTGGAGTCGGACGGACGAGAGCCGGGCGGGCGGGTCGGATGGGAGGCCGCGCGGGTCGAGCTGCGATCGTTGACCCGGACACCGGGTCGTGGAGCGGATCGGCGGTTGGTGCTCGACCGGGTCTCGGTGGTCTTTGCGCCGGGCCGTCTGACGGTCGTCACGGGGCGGTCGGGCGCGGGCAAGACGACGCTGCTTCGGGTGATCGCCGGCCTCGATCGTCCGGACGCGGGTCAGGTGGTGATCGACGGCACCGACGTCGGTCGACTCGACGACGAGGAGGCGGCCGGCCTGCGGCGGGCGGGAATCGGCTACCTGCCGCAGGAGCCGGGGCCGGTCGGCTTCCTGAGTGCGGCGGAGAACGTCGGCCTGGGGCTGCGACTCCGGGAGGTCGGTCCTGACGAGGCCGGCGAGCGGGCGTCCGTCGCACTCGGGCGGGTCGGCCTCGCCGACCGGGAGACGCAGCGAGTGCACCGGCTGTCGGCCGGGGAGACCCAGCGGGTCGGCCTGGCGAGGGCGCTGGCCTGTGCGAGGGGGCTGCTGATCGTCGACGAGCCGACCTCCCGCCTGGACGGGGCGAGCGCCGAGCTGGTCGGGAGGCTGCTCGTCGAGGCGGCCCGGACCGACTCGCAGACGGTGATCTGCGCGACCCACGACGCGCGGGTGATCGCCTGCGCCGACGAGATCGTCGAGCTCGGCCGCCGGCCGGCGGTCGGCGCGGCCGTCCGCGCGGATCCTTGACGTAGCAGTTCTGCTACCGTGATGCGCGATGGCGATCATCCCGCAGAAGGAGCTGCGCAACAACGTCGGCGACGTGCTTCGTCGCGCCGAAGCAGGCGAGCACTTCACGATCACGGTCGCCGGAAGGCCTGTCGCCGATCTTGGCCCGACCGCAAAGCGTCGCTGGGTGAGTGGCCCTGCCCTGGAGCGGGTCTTTGCGACCCCGGCCCCAGTAACGCTTGCCGAGGACTTGGACCGGTTTCCCGGCGGACTGGTTGACCCCTACCAGTGAGCCGGGTCGTGATCGACACTTCGGTCCTGATCGGGACCGCGACGCCGGGAGACCTCGAGGGCGCGATCAGCGTCGCCTCGCTCGCCGAGTTGCATTTCGGGGTGCTCGTCGCGAAGGATCCCGACGAGCGCGCGCGGCGCTCCCAGCGTTTGGGAGTGATCGAGGCGACCTTCGATCCGCTTCCGGTTGACGCGCCCGTCGCTCGCGAATGGGGCAGGCTGGCCGCAGCAGTCACCGATCGCGGCGGCAAATCCCGCCGCCGGGCGATGGACCTCGTGATCGCCGCGACGGCGAACGTCCATGGTGTCGCCCTTCTCACAGCCGACACCGCGGACCTCGCCATCATCCGGGACCTCGTGGACGTCCGGGCCAGCGCCTGACCCGCCGGCGGCCCGCAGACGGTGTCCGTGTGGGAGGATCCGGCAGATCGTGGGCGTGGTCGTAACTTCGCGGTGGTGGTGGTCTTGGGTGCTCGTCGCCTCGGTCGCGGGTCTGCTCGCGTGTGGTCCCGACGCCGGGGCGGCCACGCCGCCGGTCAAGCACGTCTTCGTGATCGTCCTCGAGAACGAGTCGGTCGCGACGACGTTCGGTCCAGGCTCGGCGGCCCCTTATCTCGCGGGGACGCTCGTCTCGGCCGGCGCATACCTCCCCCACTACTACTCGATCGGCCACGCGTCGCTCGACAACTACATCGCGATGATCTCCGGGCAGGCGCCGAACCCGACGACGCAGGCCGACTGCCAGACGTTCAGCGACTTCGTGACAACCGGGCCGACGACGAGCGACGGTCAGGCGGTCGGATCCGGGTGCGTCTACCCGGCGGCCATCCAGACACTTCCTGATCAGCTGGAGGCCGCCGGAATGACGTGGCGCGGCTACATGGAGAGCATGGGCGCGGACCCGACGCGCGAGTCGGCGACCTGCGGCCACCCGGCGGTCGGGTCACCCGACAACACGCAGGCCGAGACGGCGACCGACCAGTACGCGACCCGCCACGACCCGTTCGTCTACTTCCACTCGATCATCGACAACACTGCCCGGTGCGCCTCCGACGTCGTCCCCCTGACACGGCTCGCCGGCGATCTGAGCACGTACGCGTCGACGCCGAACCTTTCGTTCATCACGCCGGATCTCTGCAACGACGGTCATGACGCGAGCTGCCTCAACGGCGGACCCGGCGGCCTGCCGGCGGCCAACGCCTTCCTGAGCACAGTCGTCCCCGAGATCGAGGCCTCGCCGGCCTACCAGCGCGACGGCCTCCTGGCGATCGTCTTCGACGAGTCGGTCGGCGACTCGTCGGCGTGCTGCGGCGAGCCGACCGGACCGAACACCACCGCTCCGGGTGGCAACGGTCCGGGCGGGGGCGACACCGGGGCCGTGCTGCTGTCGCCGTTCATCGCTCCGGGAACCGTCACGCAGACGGCGTACAACCACTACAGCCTGCTGCGGAGCATCGAGGACCTGTTCGGTCTCGGCCATCTCGGGCTTGCCGGGCAGGCCGGCCTGACGGCGTTCGGCTCGGACGTGTTCACGGCACCCGCGCCGGGCACCACCCCGCCGCCGCCAAGCCCGCTTCCGGCGACGCCCAAGCCGACGCCGAAGCCCGTCGCAGGGGTCGCCTCGGTGCTCGGACACGGCCACGCGTCAGCCGGCGTCGTCCGCCTGACGATCACGTGCACGGGGAAAACGACATGCGCGGGGAAGCTGTCGCTCGACGAGCCGGCCGCCACGAAGCGCTCGAAAGCCGTCGTCGTGGCGAGCGGGACCTACAAGGTCGCGGCGGGGAAGCGTGGCACGGTCAAGCTCCCGCTGACGAAGAAGGGCGCCGCCCTCGTCGCAAAGCACCACGGCAAGCTGTCGTTGAAGCTCGGGATCACGCCGAGGGGCGGTAAGCCGGCGACGCATACTCTCAAGCTCACGTAGCCCTTATTGACGAGGCGGCCTTCGTCGTGCGCAGCCGTCGTTCGTCGGTCCGTCTGGTCGAACGTCCGCCGCGCCCGGCATGACTGCGGGTCAGTCGGGTCCGTGCTGGGTGATCGTCAGGGTCGGACCGCCGAGCGCGGCGGGCGGGCCGGTCGGGCCTGGGGTGACCCGGAGGCGGTCCTCGAACGCGTGGGCGACTCGCCCGGCATGGGCCTTGGCCGCCTCGGCGAGGTAGCCGGCGAACAGCTCGTCGACGGTCGCCCGCCACAGGGCGAGCCACCGCTCGAAGTGGCCGGGACGCAGGCGAACCTTCTTGTTGAGGGCTTGGTGGGGGGCGAACGAGCTCCCGTAGTACGTCTGCGACCCGAGCAGGATCGTCTCCCAGAACGAGGCGATCCGCGGGACGTGGTTCTCGACGTCGAGCCTGGCGACGTCGACGAAGATCCAGCCGATCATCGGATCGACGAGCGCCTTGCCGTAGAAGGCGCGGACGAGGCGCTCGCAATCGGAGCGGTCTTCGATGTCGCGAGTTCCCGTGGCCGTGCTCACATCCCCACTATGGCGCATGGCGGCGTGGTCCCTAGGATGGCCACGTGGTGCCGGCCTCGTATCACGAGTTCTTCTCCGGCTGCGCGAACGTCGCCGGGGCGCTCGTTGGCCTGCTTTTCGTGGCGATCTCGGTCTCGCCCGAGAAGCTGACCGGCGCGGACGCTACGACCGCCTTCCAGGTCCGGGCCGCCGCGGCCTTCTCGGTTCTCGTCAACGCCCTCGTGATCACGCTCTTCGCGCTCCTCCCGGACACGAACCTCGGGACGATCGCGCTGATCGCCGGCGTCACCGGGCTCGGATCGACGGCCGGCATCGTGCTCATCCAGCGGCGTGAGTCAAGCCTCCAGGGAGTCCGTGAGCTCGTCGTCCCGGTGGTCCTCCTGGGGCTCTACACCTGGCAGGTTCTCAGCGCCCTCGAGCTCCTTCACAAGCCCGGCGACGCGGACGCTCTCGAGAACGAGGCGATCGTCGTCGTGGTCTGCTTCCTGACCGGGATCGCGCGAGCCTGGGAGCTGCTCGGCGGCCGGCGGACGGGGATCGTCCACGCGGCGATCTCGGTCAAGAAGGCGGCGGCCGCCACCCCCACAGGCGGCGGCGACCAGCCCGAGCGGCCCTCCTCGGCGGACTCTCTGCCCGACTGATCGCCGCCCGACTGATCGCCCGGCTCGCCGCGTCCATCTCGGCCGCGGCCGGGATCCCTGCCCGTGCGCGAGCACGGCGTCGCCGGCAGCCGCGGCGGAGGCCACCATCCTGCTGAGTCTGGTGAGCACGCCGTGCAGAGCACGGCGCCCGCCGATGTAGGCCTCTAGCGCGACACCGCGGTCGATTCGGCGGTCCGGCCCCACTCGCGCCTCGCCGCGGCCCCCAGGCCAAGGGCGATCGCCGCCAGCACCGCGACCGCGAGCCACTCCACGGTCCCGTTCCCGTGGTCTGGGTCGACGCCGAAGACCGTCTCGATCCAGTCGCTCCAGAAGATCGTCACCAGCGCGAGGATCCCGCAGACACCGGCCGAGACGGCCTCGAGCCCGAAGCGCAGCTGCCGGCGGGTCATGCCTTCGCCGCCGTGATCGTGCCGAGCGGCAGCGTCGCGTGAGCCGCAGGCTTGGTCAGCCAGACGCGCATCAGCACGCCATTGTGATGGCCGGCCGGCGCGTCGTAGTCGACGCTGACGATCCAGTTGTTGTTGAAGCCGTCACGCAGCAGGTCCAGCATTCCGCTCCGCGCCGGTTGCTCGGAGTCGGTTCGCAACTGGAATCCGAACGCGTCGGCGGGTCGGCCGACGAACTGGAGCACCACCTCGACATCGATCTGATCGGTCGGCGGCCCGTACATCGTCCCGACGTCGTGCACTCGCAACAAGCTGAGCTGCCCGCTGGCGGTTACCGGCATGATTTCCCCTCCTGTCCTAGGTGTTCTCGATCACGCGCACGATCTGTGCGGTGCGACAGCCGGTCCTCAGGAACTCGAGTCGAACCGGTCGGCTGCGGTTGAAGCAGTCGCGCAGCAGCCCGAGCATGCCGTCGGCCATCGGCCGGTTGGCGTCGCTGCGCAGTTGGAGCCCGAATGCCTTCTCCGGCTCGCTGTCAACCAGGACGATCACCTCCGCGTCGAGGAAGTCCTCCGGCGGCCCAAAGCCCGTCCCGACGTCGTTGATCCGCAGCAGGCTGATCTGCCCCACGGTCGCCTGGAGACTGCCGTGCGGGAAGTCCCAGTCGGGCGGCAGCGGGCTGATCCGGAGCAGTCCACGATTGCTCGTCCCGATGTAGACCGCCCGGTCGCAGGCAACCCAGTCGTAGGTGATCCCGGTCGGCTGCATCGACACCGCGGTCGAGCGCAGGAGCGGCTGCCAGGTCGTTCCGTCGGTCGTCATGAAGACGCCGGCGATGCCGGCGGCCACCCGGAAGCCCGGACGCCGGGGGTCGAACTGCATGTCACGCAGGACGGACTGGGCAGAGTCGTCGGTGCCGGTGATCGTCGGCGGAAACGCTCCGCCGTCGGTGATCATCCCCTCGAGCGACGCGTCCACGCTCCACGACGCCCCTCCGTCCTGGGAGCGGTACACGTGGTCGGCGCCGAGCACGTAGACCAGCTCGGGGCGGTAGGGGTCGACGAAGAAGCGGCTGGCGATCGTCGGGCGCGCGGCTCCCGGCCTGGCGGTCGCCACCGACGCCACGCTGGTCGGCCCAGCCGGGCCGGGCACGATCCGCTGCCAGGCCGCGGCGCCCGGCGCAAGCTTCCAGAGGCCCATCGACCCGGTCGCCCCGGTCACCGTCGGCGGCGCATTGCCGACGTAGAAGGTCGGGCTCGCGTGGCCACCGGAGGCCTGGACCACGCTGATCAGCGGATCGGGAAGCACCGGGCCGACCTGGAAGGCCTTCACGGCCGGGCCGTCTGCCGTCGCGGCCGTCATCCAGTCGGCGGCGGTGGCGATCGTGCTCAGCGCGGTCGAGCGCATCAGCTGTCCGGGATTCACGCCGACGACGCCGGTGAAGCGAATCGTCACGAAGTCCCCGTCGGCCTGCGGAGCCTCCCCGGCGACGGTGAGGACGATCGGACGGTAGCCGTAGTCGTACCAGTAGCTGACCGCGTTCCAGCCCCACGTCGGATGTCCGTTTCCGTCGACCGCCGCCGGCGGCCCCGGGATCTGACGTAGGTCGGTCGAGTTGATCGCCGTGTCCGGCGGATTCGCGTCGGAGCTGACGAACAGGAAGACCTCGCCCTTTCCGACGTTCGCCGGGTTGGCCCGCGGCGCGAACAGGACGGTTCGCGTCGGCTGTCGCGGATCGGAGAACGAGCAGTCGTTGTCGCCACCCAGATAGGCCTGGGTCTTCCAGTGGGCGCCACCGTCGGCGGTGCTGAAGCCGTTGTTATCACCTGTGCCGAAGGTGATCGCGGTCGGCCCGCCCGGCACGGTGTTGACAGCCACGTTCACGATGTTCAACGTCGAGAGGCCGGAAGCGTTCGACCACGTGCGCATCCCGTCGATCGTCACGTTGACGCCGCCGTCGTTGACCAGCACCGCCCGACCGGGCGTCGGCGGCGAAGCATTCGGTCCTGCCTGGTGAAAGTCCGCCGAGAGGGCCAGGCCATGTGGATCGACGTGGCAGTTGCCGTCTTCGACCAGCGTCCAATCGCTCGTCGTCGCCGGGTCCTGGACGGCGCCGTGGACCGACCGACGGTCGCTGACGTAAAGCGAAGGCGCGCCGCCGGGTCCGGTGCCCGGGATCACGAAGGTCCCGCCGCTGTCGGTGCCGCCGGCGATCGGCGGCGATGGGAGCTGGATCCAGTTGCCCGCGGCGGTCGACGGCGGGGCTGGATACTCGCCCTTCCAAAGCGTGAGGTCGCCGCGCTCCAGATAGACGACGTTGTCGTCGGCGGGATAGATCGCCAGCGCACCAGAGCTCGCGCCCGCGCCGTCGGTCGCCGCGCCGAGGCCGATCGCGACCGGGTCGGCATGCCAGGTGACGCCGCCGTCCAGCGAGTACCAGACGTGCGTGCCGGCGGCGAACACCCGCCGCCCGCCCGGTCGCGACGGGCCGGCGACGACATGGAAGACGCTGCCGTTCGGATCGGGCACGCTCTCCGTCCACGTCGCGCCACCGTCAGCCGTCCGGGCCACGGCGAGCTCGCCGGCCACGTAGAGCGTGCTCGGGTCGTCGGGAACCGCAGCGATGCACCCGACCATGCCGACGCGCGTGACTCCGCCGGTGGTTCGCGTGAACTGATGGACCTGGGTCCACGTCTGCGCCCCGTCCGCCGACCGGTACACGCCTGCCACGCTCGCTGCTCGCCCGTCTCGACCGACCGCGGCGAACACGATGTCGCTGTTCGTCGGGTTGATATGCAGGTCGTAGACGTTGGTTGCCGGCAGCGCCCCCGGCCGGGTGGCACCCCCCACGGTCGCCGGCTGCCACTCGGGATGCGACCAGGTGCTGCCGCCGTCGTCTGAGCGCCAGACGCCCGAGTGTCCGCCGACGTAGGCCCGCCTGCCGTCTGGCGATAGGGCTATGCAGAGGCCCTTTCCGGAAACCGACTGATCATCCCTGCCCAGCGCCCCGGCGAAGTTCGCCGTCGTCGGACTGACGTCCTGTACTAACATGCCTCCCCTTTGGCCGGGTCCTGCGCACGTCTCTTTCCCCGGACCTCACGTTAACCTCAGTTGAGGCCATTTGTCAAGAAACCGGGAGTAAACATGCTTCACGGGGCTGCGGTCGGCATGTCAGTCAACTCACGTCGAAGTGAACTGACAGTGTTACTAAAAGGCACGCGTGCCAGCCAGGCACGCGTGCCTACCCGCGCCTACCCGTGGACGAGCACCGGCTCGCCCGCCCCGGCCGGCGCGCCCGCAAGCCGGCTGCGCGCCGTAAGGAGTGCCGTGCAGACGACCGCCCCACCGATGTAGAGGCCGGCCGCCCACCAGAAGGCCGTCGTGTACCCGTGCACCGACGCCCTGGCCAGATCCGCCGGGCCCGGCCGACCGACGATTCCCGAAAGCTGGCTCGTCACGGCGCTCGCGGCGAGCGTGCTCAGAAGCGCCGTCCCGATCGACCCACCGACCTGCTGCATCGTGTTGACCATCGCTGACGCCACGCCTGCGTCGTGCGGCTCGACACCGAATGTCGCGGTCGCCATCGCCGAGGCGAAGACCAGCCCAAGCCCGAGGCCCATAAGCAGCAGTCCCGGGAGCACGTGGCCGGCGTAGCCCGTACCGATCCCGATCCTCGTCAGCGAGATCAGACCCGCGGCGGCGACCAGCATGCCGCTCCCGATCAGCGGGCGCGGCCCGTACTTCGGCAGCAGCTTCGTCGACCCTACCGTCGCGCTGAGCACGATCGTCGCCGTCATCGGCAGGAATGCCAGACCCGTCTTGACCGGCGAGAAGCCGAGCGTCTCCTGCATGTAGTAGGTCAGGAACAGGAAGACGCCGAACATCCCGGCTCCCGACAGTCCCATTGCCAGCAGCGATCCGCCTCGATCGCGGTCGGCGACCACCCGGAGCGGCAGCAGCGGGTGACTGCTGCGGCGCTGGATCGCCACGAAACCCGCCAGGATGACCACTCCGACGACCAGCATGCCGACCGTGACCGGGTTGGTCCAGCTGTGCGTCTGGGCGTTGGCCAGGCCATAGACGATCGCGAACAGTCCGGTCGTCGCGGTCAGCGCTCCCGGCAGGTCGATCCGCGAGCCCTTCTCTGCTGCCTGGTTGTGCAGCAGACCCGCCGCGGCGAACGCCGTCGGCACGGCGAACAGCAGGTTCACGTA
The DNA here is from genome assembly GCA_035553395.1 of Solirubrobacteraceae bacterium. GTDB lineage: Bacteria > Actinomycetota > Thermoleophilia > Solirubrobacterales > Solirubrobacteraceae > Palsa-513. The sequence continues at coordinate 16,114 of DASZKP010000102.1, forward strand.
CAGGCACCACCGCCAGCTGAGGTACTCGGTCAGCACGCCGCCCATGATCAGCCCGATCGCCGCCCCACCGACAGCGACGGCCGAGAAGATGCCGAAGGCCTTCGCACGCTCGTCGGCGTCGACGAACGTCGTCGTCAGCAGGGACAGCGCCGCCGGCGCGAGCAGGGCCCCGAACATGCCCTGGAGGGCGCGAGCCCCCACGAGCATCTCGAAGTTCTGCGCGAAGCCTCCGAACGCGCTTGCCCCGGCGAACCCTGCCAAGCCGATGATGAAGACTCGCTTGCGACCGAACAGGTCGCCGATCCGTCCACCCAGCAGGAGCAGGCTGCCGAACGCAAGCGCGTACGCAGTGACGATCCACTGTCGCTGGTCGTTGCTGAAGGCCAGCGCCTTCTGGGCCGACGGCAGGGCGATGTTGACGACCGTCGCGTCGAGCACGACCATCAGTTGAGCCATCGCGATCACGAAGAGGATCAGCCAGCGTCTTGCGTGGTGTGGGTTGGCGTGGGCTTCGGACATTGGTCACGACCTCGATTCAGCTAAGTGGAGGGCCAGGCTCCAAGTGGAGGGTGTTTCTCAACTTCTGTCGGGAACCGTACCACAAGAAGTGGAGATATCCGTTCCACTTCTGTAAACTTTCCTGCATGGCCACCTCTCCCGCCCTCCCAACAGTCTCGTTCGAGCCCCCACCCTCGGCCGACCGTCCCCTCCGGCGCGACGCAGAGCGCAACCGCCAGCGGATCCTCGAGGCCGCCCGCGAGGCTTTTGCCCACGACGGCCTCTCCGTCACGCTCGACGAGATCGGTCGCCGCGCCGGTGTCGGCGTCGGAACGGTCTACCGGCGCTTTCCCGACAAGGAACAGCTGATCGAGGCCCTCTTCGAGGACCGGATGAACGAGTTCGTCGCCCTCGCCGACGAATGCCTCGGCTTCGACGACGCCTGGGACGGCCTCGTTCACTTCCTCGAGCAGTCATCCCAGGAGCAGGCGTGCGACCGTGGTTTCAAGCAGGTCGCGCTCTCCGGATCGGTCGGATTCGCCCGCTGCTCACGTGCCCGTGAGTTGATGCTGCCGCTCGTCAGCCAGCTCGTCGCCCGAGCCCAGGCCGGCGGCGCACTCCGCCCGGACCTCGCCCCGACCGACCTCCCCCTGCTCCAGCTGATGCTCGGCTTCATCAGCGATTGCACGCGCGACGTCGATCCCGAGACCTGGCGGCGGTACCTCGGGATCATCACCGACGGGCTGCGGACCAGCCGGGACGCGCCGACTCCGCTCGGCCGCGGCCCGCTGACCCCCGAACAGACCCAGCTGACGATGCAGGCGGCCAGCCCGGCCTCACGCTAGACGTGCCCGCCGCCCGCTCCACGGCACCGCCGGTCGGCCGGCTCGTCGGATAGAACTCCAGGCTCGATGGACCTCGCCGACCTCACAAGCCGCCTCGTGCAGCTCACCCCGTCCGGCACCGGCCTGCTGCGCAGCGAGATCGACCGGGCGATCCCCTCCCGGCCGTTCAGGCTCGAGTTCTGGGACGGGACCGCCCTCCCGGCGACGACCGACGACGCTCCGAGCTTCGTGATCCAGAGTCCCGAGGCACTCGCCCAGTTCCTGCGCTCACCCGACCAGCTCGGGCTCGGCCGGGCCTACGTCAATGGGACGATCACCGTCGACGACCTCGACGCCGCGTTCATCGTCGTCGACACATGGGAGCCGCCGCCGATCGGCGTGGCCGCCCGCGTCCGCCTGACGGCCGCCGCCCTCGCCGCCTGCAGGCCGTGGGCCCTCCCGAGGACTCCTGACCTCGAGCTGATCCTCGACGGCGAGCGCCACACGATCGACCGCGACAAGGAGGCGATCCGCTACCACTACGACGTCGGCAACGACTTCTTCGCCCTTTTCCTCGACCCGTCGATGACCTACAGCTGCGCGATCTTCTCGCGCGGCGCCAAGACCCTCGAGGAGGCGCAGCGGACGAAGCTCGACCTCGTCGCGACCAAGCTCGGCCTCAAGGAGGGCGACCGCGTCCTCGACGTCGGCTGCGGCTGGGGCAGCTTCGCGGTCCACGCAGCTCGCGAGTACGGCGCCAAGGTTCTCGGCATCACGATCTCCGACGAGCAGGCCGCGCTCGGCCGCGAGCGGATCGCCGGGATGGGCCTGTCCGACCAGATCGAGATCCGCGTCGCCGACTACCGTGAGATCACCGACGACCCGTTCGACGCGATCGCCAGCATCGGCATGGTCGAGCACGTCGGCGAGAACCAGATCGACCGGTACGCCGAGACCCTCGCCAAGCTGCTCAAGCCGACCGGGGTCCTCCTCAACCACGGGATCGCCGTGCTCAGCCCTGACGACGATCCCCTCGAGGACATCTTCTCGACCCGCTACGTGTTCCCCGACGGCGAGCCCCTCGCCCTCTCACGGATCCAGCTGGCCTTTGAGCGGGCGGCGCTCGAGACCCACCACGTCGAGGGCTTCGGCCGGGACTACGCGACCACGCTCCGCCACTGGCACAACAACCTCGACGCCCGGCTCGCCGACGCCGAGGCGATCGCCGGCGTCGAGCGGACCCGCATCTGGCGGCTCTACCTCCGGGCCGCCCGGCACGGCTTCGAGGTCGGCTTCACGAACGTCTACCAGGTCCTCGCCCGCCACCGCGACCAGCACTGACCGTGGCCGACGAGCTTGATCCGCTCGTCCTGCTCGACTGGCGCCGACGGATCGCAGAGCTCTACACCGACGTTCGCAGGTCCGCCGATCCCGCCGCCGCCTGGGAGCGGTGGCGCACGACCCGGGACGAGCTGTTCGCCGGTCACCCGGCCTCCCCCATCCCCCCGGCCGAGCGCCCCTGCTTCCGGGGTCTCCCCATGTTCGATCACGACCCGGCCGCCCGCGTCGACGCCGAGCTGCGCCCGGCTGCGCCCAAGCCGGTCGGCCTGGTGGCCGCGGACGGCGCGATCTACGAGTCCACCCGCTTCGCGGTCGCCCACTTCGAGCTCTTCGGCGCCCCCTGCCAGCTCGACGTCCACTGGCTCGACGGATACGCCGGCGGCCTGTTCGTATCGTTCACCGATCAGACGTCCGGTCGGCAGACCTACGGTGGCGGCCGCTACCTCCTCGACACGATCAAGGGCGCCGACCTCGGCGGCTCGGGCGGCCGCCTGACGCTCGATTTCAACTTCGCCTACAACCCGTCCTGCGCCTATGACCCCGCCTGGAGCTGCCCGCTCCCGTCGGCCGCGAACCGGCTCGGCTGCGTGATCGCCGCCGGCGAGCTCGCGCCCGGGTGACTCCGGCTGAGCGACCCGGATCGTCTGCGATCATCAGCCTGTGGAGGCCGAGCCCCATCGTGAGCTGATGACCGCGGCGATCGCCCGCGAGGAGGTCGCCCACCTCGCCGCGACGACCGGCGACCCCGACGCCGCGCAGGACGCGTTTCGCGAGGCGGCCGCGACCTACCGCTCCTCCTGGGAGCTGGCCGGCCCGACGAGCTTCGGTCGACTCGTCGGGATGCTGAAAGCCGCGATCCTCGCCGGCGGAGGGATCGACGAGGCCCGCTACGTCGAGCAGACGCTGGCCGACGCACAAGCCACCTCGCCGACCGCGGCCTACGCCCAGGCGATCGCCGCCCTCGCGCTCGACGACGACCGCCGGGCCGGTGAATGGGCCGGCCTGATGCGGGGGGCTTCGCCGGCCTTCGTCCGCACGGCCACCGCGATCGCCGCCCTCGCCGGCCGCGACCCCGCCGCCTATCAGGCCGTGCTCGCGGAGATCGTCGAGGACTTCGCCGCCCGCGACGCCCACCTGACGGGCGTGCCGATCGCCGACACTGCCCTCATGCTCGAGGTTCTCGCCGGCCCCCGCGGCCTTCAGGCCGGCCTCGACGGACCGCTGATGCCGCGCCTTCATCCCAGCGACGACTTCCCCCGACCCGCGAACGCGCCCGGCGCAAGCTAGTCCGTGGCCCGGGTCTGGTTGGCGATTGCTTCGAGTGCGACGCGGCCGGCCGCGACTGACTTCTCTCGAGAACGTTGTCGCGCGG
>DASZKP010000103.1:0-15263 GCA_035553395.1 Solirubrobacteraceae bacterium
CACCGATCAACACCGACGTGGGATTGAGCCAGCTCGAGAGCAGGTGTCCGGCCGCGTTGCCGACGGGAACCCGTTCGGATGCGATCCCGCCGGCGGCCGCGCCGAGGGCGAATGGCGTGATCAGGGACGCCACCCCCAGAACGCTGTCGATGATCCGCATCTCGTGCGCGCGGGCGCCGGCGCGCAGGGCGTAGCTGGCGCCGCGCAGGATGATCCCGACGGCCGCGATGAACAGAGGCACCGCCAGCGTCGAGGCGACCGATCCCAGGAACGTCGGGTAGGCCGTCCAGGTGACGGTCAGGACGAAGATCAGCCAGACGTGGTTGGCCTCCCACACCGGTCCCATCGAATGATGGGCGAGGTCGCGAATCGCTTCGCCCCGCTTGCCGGGGGAGGCCAGCAGCTGCCACACCCCGGCGCCGAAGTCGGCGCCGGCCAGCACGGTGTAGAACACGAGCCCGGCGAGGATGAAGACGAGGGGGATCGTGTCCAGCATCAGGCGGGGAGCCGATGAGCACTGGGCGGTGGCGCGTCGCCGCCCTCGGATGCGAGCGGCATGGCGGCCAGGCGGCGCAGGATCCACGCGACCCCGCACGCCACCGCCAGATACGTGACGACGAGCGTGCCGTAGCCGACGGGGATGCCGCTCGCGCCGGTGACGGCGTCGGCGGTGGGCATCACCCGGTACACGACCCACGGCTGGCGGCCGACCTCGGTCGTGACCCAGCCGGCGATCATCGCGACGACCGACAGCGGACCGGCCAGCGCGACGGCCCGGTAGAACCAGACCGACTCGGGGAGCCGCCGGCGGCGGACGCGGACGACGAGGAACCAGACGCCGAGCATGGCGATCGCCGTGCCGATCCCGACCATGATCTGGAAGGAGACGCGGACGACGTTGACCGGCGGCCGGCGGCTGGCCGGCACCGAGTCGAGGCCCTTCACGGTCGCGCTCGGGTCGTGGAAGGCCAGCAGCGAGAGGGCCTTCGGGATCGGGATCCCGTACTTGACCTGGTTGTCGGTGTACCAGCCGAGGATGTGGACCGGCGCGCCCGACTGCGTCGAGTAGAGCCCCTCGAGCGCAGCCAGCTTGATCGGCTGCGTCGTGGCGACGTCGCGGGCCGCCCAGTCGCCGACGAGGATCTGGACCGGCGAGGCGAGCGCGGCGATCGTCAGCGGGATCAGCAGGGCCGTGCGCTCGTAGCGGCCCCACCGTCCGCGCAGGCGCCCGACCGCGTAGGCGGCGGCGACGAGGAAGCCGGTGACGATGTAGCCGGCGATGTACATGTGGACGAGCTCGTGCCACAGGTAGGTGTTGGCGAACAGCGCGCTCAGCGGATGGACGTCGACGACGTGTCCGCCGACGAGGCGGAAGCCCGACGGATGGTTCATCCACGCGTTGACGGCGACGACCATCAGCGAGCCGGTGAATCCGGCGATCACGACCGGGATCCCCGACGCGAAGTGCGCCCGCGGGGAGAGGCGGTCCCAGCCGTAGACGTAGATCCCGATGAAGATCGCCTCGACGAAGAACGAGAAGCCCTCGATCGCGAAGCCGAGACCGAAGACGCTGCCGAAGGTCGCGGTGAAGTTCGGCCAGAGCAGTCCCATCTCGAAGCTGAGGATCGTCCCGGTGATCACGCCGACGGCGAACAGGGCGACCATCACCTTCGACCACCGCTTGGCGAGCACCCGGTAGAGCGGATCGCCGGTCCGCATGTGCAGCCACTCCGCGAACAGGACCATCGCCGGAAAGGCGATCCCGAAGGCGACCAGCGGGATGTGGACCATAAACGACAGGGCCTGCATCTGCCGGGCCTGGAGAAGGTATGCCTGGTGGACCGGGCCGAGCGTCGTCGATCCACTCACAGGCGCATTATCCGGTGTTCATGGCCGCGGTCGGTCCGCCCGGGGTGACCGACGACCGTCAGGCGGGAGCCGAAGGCCCACTCGAAGACGCCGGTCTCGCGCTCGGCAGCCCAGCGCGGGACTGCGAGGTCGCCCTCGCCGGCGACCAGGTGGAGCTCGACGCCGTCGCCGTCGACACTGACGTGGGCCTCGCGGACCGACTGGTCGCGCGAGCGCTCGAGATCCTCGGCGAGGCGCAGGAGCACGGCCAGACGCCGCAGTCGGGCCTCGTCGCCAGGCTCGAGGACCGGCGCCAGAAAGCCTGGCTCGGGCACCCCCTTGCGGTGGTAGCGAGCGGCCTGGGCGATCACCGCGACCTCGTTCGGCCGGTAGCCGGGCAGCCCGGCGTTGAGGATCAGGTAGCGGGAGTGCTTGTGGTGATCGTCGTAGTCGATCGACATGCCGACGTCGTGGAGGACGCTCGCCGCCCACAGCAGTTCGCGCTCGATCTGATCGCCGGGGTGCAGCCCGGCGGCGGCGAGCTCGTCGAAGAGGCCGAGCGCGAGCTCGGCGACGTGCCGGGTGTGGGGAATGTCGACGTCGTACTGGGCGGCCATGTTCACGACGCTCGCGTGGCGGACGTCCTCGAAGACGGGCGGCCTGCCGGCGATGTGGTGCTCGAAGAAGACGCCCTCCCGCAGGCCGGCCTCGGTCGTCTCGATCGCGTCGAAGCCGCCGATCTCGAGCACTGCTCCGACGACGACGGCGCCGGCCAGGATCAGGTCCCCGCGGGCCGACTTGATCCCCGGGACGCCGGCCCGGCCGTCCGGCGGAAGGGCGGCGAGGCGCTCGACGAGGTCGTCGAGCGCGTCGCGGGTGACGACCATCCCCTGGACCCCGATCGACGGCAGCCCGGCCGCCCGCTGGGCGGCGGTCGCGAGGTTCCGAACGGTACCGCCGATCCCGACCAGGCGCCGGCCGGTGTCCGTCAGCCAGTCGACCCGCTCGAGGGCTCCGGCGACGTACGCCCGCAGGGCGTCGAGCTCGCGGCGCTTGGCCGGCCGGTCCTCGGCGAGGAATCGCTCGGTCATCCGAACGGCCCCCAGCGCGAACGACTCCGACTCGCGGGCGAGCCGGCCGTCGACCCGCACGAGCTGCATCGACCCGCCGCCGAGGTCGAGGACGCAGCCATCGGCGATCGTCGTCGAGTTGACGGCCGCGAGGTAGCCGTAGTAGGCCTCCTCCTCGCGGGTCAGGACGCGGATCGAGAGGGTCCCGTCGAGCTGGGCCGGCTCGAGGAAGTCGGCGGCGTTGGAGGCATCGCGGATCGCGCTGGTGGCGACCGCCTTGATCGCGTCGCCGGCGAGGCCGTTGGCATGGCAGAACTGGGCGAAGACATGGACCGTCGCCAGGGCCCGGCGGATCGGCTCCCGCCCGAGTGAGCCGGTCGCCGCGAGGCCCTCGCCGATCCGGACGGGCTCGAAGATCTCGTCGGTCCGCTTCCACCAGCCGTCGCCCGCGGTGAAGACGACGAGGCGGAACGTGTTCGACCCGAGGTCGATCACCGCGAGGCGCTCGGGCATCGCGTAAGGATCGCGCAAAGGGCCGCGCTCGCGCGGCCCGGCCCCCCGACCCACGGCGACGTCCCCGCCGGCGCCGGGGCTACGCGTCGCGCCGCTTGATCACGACGCAGGCGACGACGAGCGCGACGACCGCGTAGATGCAGAACACGCCGAACCCCGACCACGGACCGAGGTCGCCCGAGCCGGCATGCACGGTGAAGATGTCGCGACCGGCGTTGAAGGGCAGGTACGGGTTGATCGTGTTCTGCTCGGACGGGCTGAGCACCGCGGCCGAGAAGATCGGCAGGACGAAGAGCAGGCCGAACAGCGCGGAGATCGCTCCGGCGCTGGCTCTGATGATCGTCCCGAGCCCGAGGCCGAGCAAGCCGAGCACGGCCAGGTACAGACCGGCACCGGCGACCGCGCGGAGGACCCCCGGATCCGAGATCGAGGCCTGGAGGTTGCGGCCGAGAAACGCCGGCGGGTGCTGGCCGGCGAGAATCGCCTGGGTGACGAAGAACGCGGCGAAGCTGGCGACCTCGCCGACGACGAGCGCGGTAACGGCGAACACGACGCCCTTGGCGGCGAGCAGCATGCGACGCTGGGGGACGGCGCTGATCGTCGCGCGGATCATCCCCGTGCCGTACTCGCTGGTGATGACCAGCACGCCCAGCACGCCGATCGCGATCTGCGCGAGGTTGACGCCGCCGAGGCTGAGCCGTGCGCCGTTGAACGTCGCCCGGTCTTCGAGGTGGAGGTGCCCCGGCACGACGACGGCGGCGATCGCCCCCAGTCCGATCGTCAGGATCACCGCTGTGAACAAGGTCCAGTAGGTCGAGCGAACCGAGCGGAGCTTGGTGAACTCCGAGCGCAGCACGTTCGAGAACTCCGTCAGGGGGCTGTAGGCCGCTTGGGGTGTGTTGATGGCTTCCATTTCAGACCTCAGCTCTCCGCCGGGACGAGGGCCGGGTCGAGGGCTCCGTCGTCGGTGCGGAAGTCGACGGAGTCTCGCGTGAGCTCCATGAATGTGTCCTCGAGCGACGCCGTGTGGGCCGACAGCTCGTGGAGCGTCAGACCGTTCGCACCGGCCAGATCGCCGACCGCCTCCAGCTTCACGCCGGTGACGCTGAGGGCTCCGTCGGGATCGCGCACGGCAGTGACGCCCTGGGCCTTCAGCAGCCGCACGAGCTGATCGGCCTGGGGCGAGCGAACCCTGACGAAGTTCCCGGTGCCGCCCTTGAGGAACTCGTCGACCGTGGTCTCGGCGATCAGGCGGCCGCGTCCGATGATCACGAGGCGGTCGGCGGTGATCGACATCTCGCTCATCAGGTGACTCGAGACGAACACCGTGCGACCCTCGCCGGCAAGCTTCTTGAGCAGGTTGCGGATCCACAGGACGCCCTCGGGGTCAAGGCCGTTGACGGGCTCGTCGAACATCAGGACCTTCGGATCGCCGAGCAGGGCGGCGGCGATGCCCAGGCGTTGTCCCATGCCGAGCGAGAACCCGCCAGAGCGCTTGCGAGCCACCTCGCGCAGGCCCACGGTGTCGAGCGCCTCGTCGACCCGGCTGCGGCGGATGCCGTTGCTCTGGGCCAGGCAGAGAAGGTGGTTGTACGCGCTGCGCCCGTCGTGGATCGCCTTCGCCTCGAGCAGGGCGCCGACCTCCAGGAGCGGGCGGCGGTACTCGACGTACGGCCTGCCGTTGACGGTCACCGAGCCCGCGGTGGGGGCGTCGAGGCCGAGCACCATGCGCATCGTGGTCGACTTCCCGGCCCCATTCGGACCGAGGAAGCCCGTCACCTGTCCGGCCGGAACCGTGAACGAGAGGTCGTCGACGGCGAGCTTGTCGCCGTAACGTTTGGTCAGACCGAACGCTTCGATCATCTGCGACCTTCCTTGCTGGTTGACGAAGCTGCCGACCCAGGGTAGGCAGGTATCCTGATGATTCCCTGAAGACCCGGCGCTAGGCTCGCGCCTGTGCCCGCGCATCGCAGACTCAGGCCGACCGGCGGGCGCGGCCGGCTGACGTCGTCAGGGGTCTCGGCGCAGACGATCCGCGCCCGCCGAGTCGGTGCCGTCGTCGGTCTGCTGGCGCTGGTGATCATCGTCGTCGCGCTCACCGGCCGGGGGGGCGGGCCCCGTCGGCTGGTGGCGGGCGGAGGCGGCGCCGGCGGGACGTTCGACCCGCTGGCCTACGACCCCGCCCACGAGAGCGCCTTCGAGGCGGCGGCGGCGTCCGGCCTGAGCAACGTGATCTACACAAAGAGCCCCGGGGGTGCCGCGGCCTCCGCGGCACGGACCCTGGCGTTCGCCGGCCTGGCGGCGAAGGCCGCGAGCGCGGGGGCGCTGAGCGGGTCGACGCTCGAGGCGATCGTGATGCTCGAGAGCGCCGGGCGCCCGCAGGTGATCGCCGGATCGGACCCGAGCGCCGCGGCCGGCCTGACGCAGATCGTCGCGGGTACGGCCACCCAGCTGCTCGGGATGCGCGTCGACCTCGCCGCGAGCCGGCGCCTGGGCGCGGAGATCGCGACGGCGCGCGCCCGCGGTCAGGTGGCGACGGCCGCCCGCCTGGAGGCCGACCGGGCGCGGATCGACCAGCGCTTCGATCCGGCGCAGGCGCTGGCGGCGACCGAGCGGTACCTGAAGCTCGCGAAGGGCGTCTTCGGGCGCGACGACCTGGCGATCGAGTCGTACCACATGGGCATCGGCAACCTGGAGACCGCGATCCGCCGCTACGTGGGGAGCAGCGGGGCGGGCGATCCGATCGCGACGGTGGTCGCGAGGAACGGTCTGAGCTACGCGAAGCTCTACTTCGACTCGACGCCGATCGACCACGCGTCGACGTACTCGTGGCTGGCGGGTCTCGGCGACGACTCGTCGACCTACCTGTGGCGTATCGAGGCGGCCGGCCGCGTGCTCGGCCTCTACCGCAGCGACCCGGGCCGGCTTGCGGCGATCTCCAGGCTCGAGAACGCCGCGCCGTCGGCCGAGCTCGTGCTCCGCGGGCCGGGGACGCCGGAGTTCGCGACGAAGGCGGCGCTCGCGGTGGGCCGCTCGAGCCGGGCGGTGCTCGCCCTGCCGAGCGGATCGCAGGGGGCTGCGGTCGGCCTGCGGCCCGACGGGCCGCTCCACCTGCGCCCAGAGGCGCTGGCGACCGCGCTCTACATGGCGGGGGCGGTCCGCGCGATCGCCGGGAAGGGCACCGAGCTCGAGGTGAGCGCCGCGACGACCGACTCGGCCGACCTCCAGCGCGCAGCCCTGGCAAGCCATGGCCTGGCCGAGGCGGATCCGCTCGACGCCAGCGGATACGCCTTCGATGTCGCCCGCGCCTACGCGACCCCGGCCGAAGCCCAGGCCTTCCAGTTCGTGCTCGACCGACTCCAGACGCTGAACCTGATCGCGTGGAACCGGGAGGGCCGGATCATCCACATCGTCGTCGGGCCGGCCGCGAGCATGCTCGACGGTCTGCTGAAGACCCTCCTGCCGAGCAGCGGATGACCAGGCCGGCGGCGACCGGCACCGGGCTCCCCGCGGCCGTCAGAGCGTCTGTGACCCGCCGCCTCGATCGCCTCCGCGGGGCGTGGGCGCCGATCGGCCAGACCGCTGTGGCGGCGGCGGTGGCGTGGTTCGTGGCGCGGGTCGCGTTCGGCCACGCGGCCCCGTACTTCGCGCCGGCGTCGGCCGTGATCTCGCTCGGCGTCGCACGCGGGCAGCCCCGTCGACGTGCGGTCGAGCTCGTCGCCGGCGTGGCCGTCGGGATCGGGATCGCAGACATCCTCAGCCGCCTGATCGGGACCGGAGCGATCCAGCTCGGTGTCGTCGTGGCCCTCGCGATGGCCGCGGCGGTCCTGCTGGGCGGAGGGACGATCCTCGTCAACCAGGCAGCCGTCTCGGCGATCCTCGTCCTCACGCTGCCGCGGGCCGCCGGACAGGGAGCCCTGCCGGAGCGGTTCGTGGATGCGCTGATCGGTGGAGCGGTTGCCCTCACGATCGGCCAGGTCCTGTTTCCCCGCAACCCGCTGACGCTCGTCGCGAAGTCCAGCCGGCCGATCCTCGAGGCGGTCGTGCGGGCGTTCGGGGAAGTCGCGGACGCGCTCGCCCGCGGCGACACCGAGCTTGCCGAGGGAGCCCTGACCCGGCTGCGGTCGCTCGACCGGCAGATCACCGAGTTCTACGACGCCCTGGCCGTCGCCCGGGAGACGGCCTGGCTCTCGCCGCCGCACCGGCGGGCGCGCGGCCAGCTGCGGGCGTATGCCGATGCGTCGGGCGCCGTCGATCTGCTCGTGCGCAACGCCCGGGCCGTCGCCCGCGCGGGGCTCACCGCAGTCCGCCGGCGCGGCGAGCCCGACCCCGAGCTGATCGAGGCGATCCGCGTGCTCGCGCAGGCCGCCCGGAGTCTCGGCGATCACCTCGCGGATCCGGCCCTCGCGCTCAGCACGCGGCGATTGGCCGCCGACGCGGCCCACCGGGCTACGGACGTGCTGCGTCGCCGCCACGACCTCGCGTCCAGCGTCCTCGTCGGCCAGATCAGGGCGACGGCGTTCGATCTGCTGCGGGGCTCGGGCCTGGACGCCGAGGCCGCACGCGAGGCGATCGGCCCGCCGGTCGAGGAGGCGGTCAGCCGTGAACGTGGATCAGAAGGCGGGCGAGGCCGGCCGTGAGGCCGTCCTGGGCGCGCGTCGTGGCCTGCGCCGTCGCTGTCGAGACGAGTCCGCGATACCGGTTCGGGAGCGGGATCGTCGCGCTCCAGCTCCCGAAGACGGTCGCTGCGCTCCGGCGGACGCGGACGCTCGCCCCGCGGTAGGTCTCGTCGAGCTCGACCTCGACGTGGCCGCGGTACGTCGTGGCGACCCGGCCGGTGAGGGTGAGCCGTGTGCGGGTCAGCGCGTGGGAGGCGATCCGCAGGCCAGGGGCGACCGGAGCTGGCGCGGATCGCGCCGGCGGGCACGGGTAGTCGGCGTCGAGGCCGCCGGCCGCGTACTGGGCGAGCACGACCGCGGCGCCGGAGAACGACTTGGCGCAGTTCGCCTGTGCATCGGCCAGCGTGCCGACGCCGGCGACCCAGTCGGGCGCGGTCGTCGGGAACTGCTGGGGGCTGGTCTGGGTGGTCAGGCCGGTGATCCTGAGCCACTGGATCGGAGTCGAGTAGAAGCCGATCCGCCCGCCTGCCCCAGAGGCCCGCAGGCCGGCGATGAAGCCGCCGATCGTCGCTGTGTTGAGCGTGGCCCAGCTCGCCTGCCGGGCGGGGGTCGCCCAGCTCGAGAGGGTCTCGATGTCAAGCCACCAGGCCGACGTCGCCGGGCTGAGGGGGCCGCCGGTCACGGCGACGAGCTGGTAGTCGGCGGCGGCCCGCTCGACGCCGTAGAGGTACCCGCACGCCGTGCTCCAGCTGCCGTCGCACGACCCGTAGGGCGTCGGGGGGGTTGCCGTTCCGTTGGCGGGTGACGGCCAGTCGGCCACGCCGTTGCCGGGGTCGGCGGCGTTGACGTAGAGCGCCACCGGCGGGACCGCGGGGCTGGCCAGGCCGGCGGAGGCGGCCGCCCAGGTGAGCTCGGCGGGCAGGCAGGGATTCGCGTTGTTGGCGAGGCCGGCGTTGACGCCGACGATCCCGAAGGCCTGACCGGCGGGAAAGGGCATCCCGCAGAGGGGGTAGGAGATGTCGTAGCCGACCGGCGCCGGACTCTGGGCGCCGGCGCTCCCGGGAGCGGCGAGCAGCGCGCACAAGGCTGCCGCGAGCAGGCCGAGCCGGCCCATCCTCGAGGCGGTCGTGGGGCGGTCCATCTAGAGGCGGTCGAGCAGCTCTTGCTTCTTGGCGTCGTACTCGGGCTGGTCGAGGATCCCGGCGGTCCGCAGCTCGTGAAGGTGGAAGAGGGCCTCGGCGACCCGCTTGGGCGCGTTGAGCGCGATCTCGGCGGCCGGGTCGGGGGCCGGGGCGGCGAGGGGGAGGATGCGGTCCGACGGATATGAGGTGTGACCGGCGACGAGGTCGTCCGCAGCCGGCGCGGCCGAACCGTTCGCGGTGTCGCCGGCGGCGGCCCCGTTGGCTGCGTCGCGGTGGCCGGTCCCGGCGCTGGCGACGAGGTCGCGCAGGCGAAACGGCAGCTCGCCGAGCTTTGCGGCGTCGAGGTCGCGGGCGGCGGCGAGCGCGTCGTCCTTGATCACGCGGAGCTCGGGCAGGAGGGGTCGCAGGCGATCCTCGGCGAGGGCCTCGATCTCCTGGATCTGGACGAGGGCGTCAGCTGCGGCCCGGTTGCTGCGGATCAGCGTCCGCAGCGTACCGGCGAGGTCTTTGAGTGGGGTCTCGGGACGTTGGGTCATACATGAAGTGTGCCGTGTCGGCGAGCCCGGCGCGACACGATCGACGGGACTCATGGTCCCACGGCTAGCCTGGATTGAGGCCACGACCGGAGGAGAGGCGGATGGACAGGGCAAGGCTGGTTGGGATCAACCACATCGCGCTGGAGGTCGGCGAGATCGACGCGGCGCTGGATTTCTACGGCCGGGTGCTGGCGTTCGAGCTGCGCGGGCGAGTCGGGTCGCGGATGGCCTTCGTCGACGCCGGCGATCAGTTCATCGCACTGTCGGCCGGCCGGACCCAGCCAGCCGACGACGCGCGGCACTTCGGCCTGGTCGTCGACGACGCCGCGGCGGTCCGACGCTCGCTCGAGGCGGCCGGGGTCGAGATCCTCGCCGGCGCCGGCCTCGACTTCCGCGACCCGTGGGGCAACCGGATCCAGATCGTCCAGTACGACGAGATCCAGTTCCTCAAGGCGCCGGGCGTGCTCCGGGCGATGGGCCTCGAGGAGCTCGGCAAGACGGAGGATGCGCTGGGCCAACTGCGGGCCAAGGGCGTCGTCGACGACGCCTGACGTCGGGAGGTCGGCCGAGACGACCGCCAGGACGCATGTGAGGAATCTCTCATTTCGGATCGGATCGTCTGGACTCATGTTCTACTGCGGTCGTGCCGATCACCGGCTTGAGCCAATCGAGCACCGGGAGAGACAGATGGAGCCAGTCGTGATCGCGACGCCCGAGGCCGGGGAGACGTTCTCCTGCTTCGGCTCGACCTGCGCCGTCTTCGTGATCGGCGCCGGCGCGCTCGGCAGCGCTGCGCAGGCGGTCGGCGTTGCGCGCGAGCGGCTGCTCGACTGGCACACACGCTTCAGCCGGTTCGACCCACGCAGCGAGCTCTGCGCGCTGAACTCCGACGCCCGGGCCACCGTGCCGGTCAGCTTGGAGATGGCCCGGCTGGCGGCGGCCGCGGTGAGCGCCGCGCAGACCAGCGGCGGCCTCGTCGACGCGACGATGGTCGACGAGATCGGTGCGAGCGGCTACGCCGGCGAGCTGCACCCGGGCCCGACACTGGCGGCCGCGCTCGATCTGGCGCCACGGCGTCGCCCGGCCGGTCCGCGGACGACGTCGCGCTGGCGCGAGATCAGACCCGACTTCGAGGCCCTGACGCTGACCCGGCCGCCCGGGTGCAAGCTCGACAGCGGCGGCATCGCGAAAGGCCTGTTCGCCGACCTGCTGGCCGAGCTGCTCGCCGACCACGCCGCGTACGCGATCGACTGCGCAGGCGACCTGCGCCTCGGGGGAACGGAAGGCATCCGCCGGCACGTCGTCGTCGCGAGCCCGTTCGACGAACGCACGCTGCACGAGTACGAGCTTGCCGGCGGCGGCGTGGCGACGAGCGGCATCGGCAGGCGCAGCTGGCTGGACGCCGCCGGCCGGCCGGGTCACCACCTGCTCGACCCGGCGAGCGGTCGTCCGGCATACACCGGGGTCGTCCAGGTCACGGCGCTCGCGCCGACCGCCCTCCGGGCCGAGGTCCGCGCCAAGGCCGCCCTCCTCTCGGGTCCCGACCACGCGGAGGACTGGCTCCCAGACGGGGGCGTCGTCGTCCACGACGACGGCCGCGCGGTGATCCTCGACCCGAGCAGAGCCGTCAGGTAATCGAGCGCGAGGGAATCCCATGGCAGCCGCCGTCGACATACACGCCCACCTGTTCTGGATCACGAGCCGGGCGGCCGGCACGGCGGCACTGCTGCTGTCGAGTGTCGCGGTCTGCGTCGGCCTGCTGATCGGGGGAAGGCTCGTCAAACGCCGGGGGCCCGATCTGCGCGTCCTCCACGAGGCCCTGTCGATCGCGACGATCGCGGCGATCGTCGTCCACGCGGCGGCGCTGCTCGGCGACGGCTACCTGCGCCCGACGATCCTCGACCTCACGGTTCCGTTCGTCAGCACGTACAAGACCACGTGGATGTCGATCGGGATCATCGGCGGCTGGTCGATGGTCCTGCTCGGCCTGTCCTACTACGCGCGGTCCTCGATCGGTCAGGAGCGGTGGCGGATCCTGCACAGATTCACCGGCCTGGCATGGCTGCTCGGCCTCGTCCACTCGCTCGGCGAGGGGACAGACGCCGGTCAGGTCTGGTTCCTGGGTTGCACCGGCGGGGTCGTCGTGCCGGTCGTCGTGCTGGCGCTGGTCCGATCGATGCCGCGTTCGAGCCCACCGTCGACGCGGACCGCTCGATGAGCGTCGTGGTCGCCGGCGGCGGGCTGGCGGGCCAGCGCTGCGTCGAGACGCTCCGCCGTGGTGGGTACGACGGGCCGATCACGATGGTCTGCTCCGAGGTCCACCGGCCCTACGATCGGCCGCCGCTGTCGAAGACGGCCCTGACCGGCGCCGACGCCCACCGGCCGACCGGATTGCGTCCGGAGCGCTGGTACGGCGAGCAGTCGGTCGAGCTGCTGCTCGGCGTCGCCGCCGCCGGTCTCGACGCGCGGCGGCGAGAGCTCCGCCTGGCGGACGGCGGACGTCTCGGATACGAGCACCTCCTGATCGCAACCGGCGGGCGTCCACGGCGGCTGGGGCTGCTCGACGGCTTCTCCAACGTATCGACGTTGCGCAACCTCGAGGATGCCCACGAGATCCGGGCGGCGCTCGAAGCCGGCGGGCCGCTGGCGATCGTCGGCGCCGGGTTCATCGGCCAGGAGGTCGCGGCCGCAGCCCGGGAGGTCGGGGTACCGGCGGCGGTGATCGAGGTCGAGGCGCTCCCGCTCGCGCGCGTGCTGGGAGACGAGCTCGGCTCGTGGCTGCGCGACCTCCACGTCGGAGAGGGCGTCGAGATGTTCCTCGGCAGCGGGGTGAGCGCCGTCCGCGGCGGCGAGCGGGTCGAGTCGCTGGTCCTGACCGACGGCCGCGAGATCCCGTGCGGCCACGTCGTCGTCGGGATCGGCGTCGCGCCCGACGTCGAATGGCTCGCGGGCAGCGGCCTGCCGACGAGCGGCGTCCCGGCGGATGTCGACGGCCGCACCGAGCTGCCGGGCGTCTACGCGGCCGGCGACGCCGCGGCGACCTTCGAGCCGGCACTCGGCCGGCGGATCACCGGCGCGCACTGGGAGTCGGCCGGACGGCAGGGAGCCCGCGCGGCAAAGGCGATGCTCGGCCTCGACCCCGGGCCGGCGGTCACATCCAGCTTCTGGAGCGACCTCTACGGAACGCGGATCCAATACCTCGGACACGCTTCGCTCGCCGACGAGCTGAGCATCGACGGCGATCCGACCGGGCGGGACTTCACCGCGACCTTCACCCGGGCCGGCCGGCCCGTTGCCGCCCTGCTCGTCGGCCGACCCCGCCAACTGCCGCAAGCCCGCGCCCTGCTGAGCGCCTGACCAACGAGAGGAACCAATGCCCTACGCCGTTCGAATCGACGAGGACGCCTGCTCCGCGCACGGCGACTGCGCTGAGGTCGCTCCCGAGGTCTTCAGGGTCGACGACGTCGCCGTCGTCATCGGCAGCGGCTTCGACGAGCTCGCGCTCGCCGCGGCCGAGGTCTGCCCGACGACGGCGATCATCATCACCGACGAGGCGACCGGCAGACAGGTCTACCCCTAGCGCCGCCCGGCTTCCGCGGGTTCTGTGAGCGAGAACCGCGGCGGCGATCTGCGCGGGCTGCTCTTCGGGAGCGAGGTGGCCGAGACCGGGGAGGATCGCGGTGCCGGCGTCGGGGATCACGGTCGCGAGCTCGGCGACGAGGTCGCGGCTGATCATGCCGGGACTCTTGGCCCCGCCCAAGAGGACCGTCCGCGCGGTGATCGACGAGAATCGCTGCGCGCTGGGCGCGTCGAGGGCGGCTTGGATGCGATGCTCGACCAGGTTGGCCTCCAGCAATCGGTCCATCGGGGCCCAGCGGCGCGGGCGGATGGCCAGGCGCAGCACCGCTCGGACGTAGCGCAGCGGCATCACCGAAAGCGGTCGCGGCGCAAAACCGGCGTGCTTGACCATCAAGGCAAAGGCGCCCCGCCGGTCACCCTGTTCGAGAAGCTGCTCGTAGCCGTCGAGCCAGCCGGATCGGAGCTGGCCGCGGATCGGCACGCCAGGTTCGTAGACGAAGACCTGATCGAAGATCGGTCGCCTGCGGGCGGTCTCGAGCACGACCAGGCCGCCGAAGCTGTGACCGAACACGGCGGTGGCGTCGGTGGCAGCAGCCACGGCGAACAGGTCGGCGCACTCGTCGTCGATCGAGTGCCCGGCACGCTGCGGTCCGCTGCTCGGTCGCCCCCGGCGATCCATGACGTGCACCTCGAAGTCGCCGGCCAGGGCACGGGCCAGGCGGAGATAGTTCTCGCCGCTGCTCAGGACGCCGCCGACGATGATCAGTCCCGGGCCGCTGCCGAGTGACGAGTAGCCGATCGGCGTGGCGTCGGCGGAGACCGCCGACGCCACGCGGAAAGCCTCCTCTGCGCCCGATGTCATGTCGCCTCCGTGCGATCCGGCGCCGCCCGCTGCTCGGCGGCATCGAGCTGACCGAGCAGGCGCCTGGTGTCGCGCTGATAGGACGCGTATGCCACGCCGCTGCGCTTGACCAACTCCTCGAAGCGGCCCTCGAGCAGACGGCCACAGCGATCGACCAGCTCGGCCCCCGCCTGGGTGAGCGCAAGCACCCGCCGATTGCCCTGCCCGGGAACGGTGCTCACCGCGAGCAGGCCCTCCTGCGCCAACACCCCGACCATCCGGCTCGTCGATGGTTCGGTCTGTCCGAGCCATGCTGCGAGCTCGCGCTGGCTGGCTGCGCCTCCGGCAACGGCGAACAACGACAGGAACCGTGAGTACGACACCCCTTCGTGTGTGCGCAGCAGCCCGTCGGCCGCTCGATCGAGCCGGGCGGTCAGCTTGTGCAGCTCGTAGCTCAGGGCGCTCGGCACGTCCTCGTACCTTAGCAGCCTAAGTTAGCAAGCTAATCGGTCGCCTGGCGGTTCAGTGAACCCCTTGAATCAGCGCGGCGAGCTCGTCCGGCGTGTAGCCGTGTTGACGGCCGAAGCGGACGAGATCGTGGACTCTGGCGAGCACCGCTCCGCGCTCTGGCGTGCCGGCGACGCGGATCCCGTGGCCGCGGCGGAACTCGAGGAGCCCCTCGTCGCGCAGCAGCCGAAGCGCCCGCAGGACGGTATTGGTGTTGACGCCGACCACCGCGGCGAGATCCCGAGCCGGCGGGAGGCGCTCACCCGGTTTCGCTTCGCCGTCGGCGATCGCCCGCCGGATCTGCCCGGCGACCTGGTCGTGGAGCAGCGTCGGGTCAGCGCGATCTATCTCAAGGTCCCCGATGATGCTACTGAGCCTAGCATTGCCGGCGCCAATGAGCGGCGGCTCGTGGGGCTGCTCTGAGTGCCGCGCCGAACTTCTCCGCTCCACCGCCTGGCTACGGCTTGGCTACCCGCAGCCGGTGTTGTTCCCGCAGCTCCCGCACGTGTAGCAGGACCCGGTCCGCTGCATCATGCCGCCGCACTGGCCGCAGGCCGGACCGAGGTCGAAGCCCTTGAGTCGCGCGGGGACGACAGGCGGGGAGTCGG
>DASZKP010000104.1:0-7339 GCA_035553395.1 Solirubrobacteraceae bacterium
GATCAATACCCAGCTGCGCCTGATCACCCGCCGCGCCTACGGCTTCCACACACCCCAAGCCCTCATCGCGCTCGCCATGCTCAGCCTCGGCGACCTCTGCCCACTGCTACCCGCATGAACCCCGGAAACAGCAGAAGCTCCCCGTTTTGAGCACCAGTTCGACAACCCGACCCTGGCCCGCGATACGGCGGGAGTCTGTGGGTGATCACGGCACGTGGGCGGTCCTGCTCGCCGTCACGCTCACGCTCGAGCTGCCGTTCGCTTGGCTGCGCTACAAGATCGGCCTGTTCATCGGGTACCCCGTTACGCGCGCGTTCGTCCACAGCCGCGGCGCGGCGGTCTTTCTGATCTTCGTGCTCTCGTTCTTCGGCATCATCCGCGCCGTCATCTCACTCGCCGCACCCATCGGCGCGGCCTGGTGGTGGCGAAACCAGGAAGGCGGCCGCCAGCCCTCCGGGCCGGAACGGATCAGCTACACCGACGCGATCGCGGACCTGACCGCGCAGGGCGAGCACGTCCACCCGCCGCGCGAGTGGTTCGTCGTCGACAGCGCGCAGCCTGGCGCCGCTGTCTGCGGCGACACGCTGATGGTGACCCGCGGACTGCTGTCAAACCCTTGCCTGACCGCGGTCCTCGCGCACGAGCTCGGCCACGCCAACTCGATCGACGGCCGCGTGACCTGCGCGTTGAATCGCGTGATCTTCAAAGAGCCGCGCCGCGACCCCGACTTCGAAGCCAAGAACCCACCCAACGGGCTCACGATGTTCTGGCGCTTCGTGATGTGGTTCCTGCGCGGCGGAATCGGCATCAAACTCCTCGGCCCCTCGTGGGCGAGCTGGTGGCGCGAGCGCGAATACGTCGCCGACCAGTACGCCAAGCAGCTCGGATACGGCGAAGAGTTCGCCGACTACCTCGAGGAATACGGCCTGTTCTACGACCGGCCCGTCCCCTTCGTCTGGCTCACGCTCCAAACCCACCCGCCCGTCGAGCTACGCATCGACCGCCTCCGCGACCCCCTCGCCGGCATCACACGCGAGGAACTCGACGAAATGGAAGCCGCGCTGCCCCGCCAGGGCGAGGCCAATCCCGAGCCGGAACCGGACCCGGAAGGGGCACCGGAACCAGCGTCCGAATGGCACGGCAACCCATCGTGATCCACACCAGGACCACAATCGGCCACACCTTCGACGCCGAGTGGGTCCCGGCGCCGCGACCCGGCGGGAGGAGGCGCACGCGACTACGCGCAGCCATCGAGGAGCTCCCGCCCGAGACAATCGAAGCGATCGCCCAGCGCGTCGCCGAGCTCCTCGGCGAGCGTGATCGGCGCATCGGTGGACCGCGGCTCGTCGACGCGGGGCAGCTCGCCCAGCAGCTCGGTTTGAGCCGCGCCTGGGTCTATGAGCACGCCCAGGATCTCGGCGGGATGCGTCTCGGACACGGACCCAAGGCCCGACTGCGCTTCGATCCCGAAACCGCGGCCAAGGCTTTGGCGCAACCACCGACACCGCCGCCGCCGCCGCGAGCGACTTCCCCGTCCCCCAGCCGGTCACGAGGACGGCCGCGTCGTCAGCCGCCCGCCGGCGCAGAGCTCCTGCCGATCCGCGCCCGCGCGGCGATCGGCGGAATCCGTCCCGGTCGAGCCGCTTCGTCGGAGTAGCTGTTGAGGCTCTGATGGCGCGTCCTGCGAACGGTTCGATCGAGATTGTGGGCCTGGGCGACGGGACGCGCGCGTTTCACCTGCGCTTCCGGGCCGCCGGTCAGCGGCAGCGCGAGATCGTGCACGAACGCGCCGGCTGCATGTGCGGATGCGGCGGCGGCTGGGACGAGCGCGCAGCGCGCACCGAGCTCGGCAACCTGCTCGCGCGGGTCCGGGCCGGTGTCTGGGAGCGGCGTGTCCCGATTCCTGCGCCGGCGGCCGAGCCCGAGGCGCCAGCCATCCCGACCTTCCATGAGTACGCCTCGGCTTGGCTTCGCGCGAAGATCGACGGCGTGCTCGGGGACAAGCCGATCGACGCCAACACCCAGGCCGACTACCGCTGGCGCCTGTCGAACCACTTGCTTCCGTTCTTCGCGGCCTATCGGCTCGACCAGATCGACCGCCAGCTCTGCCAGGCGTTCAAGGCCCAGAAGCTCCGCGAGGCAGCAGACCTCCGCGCGGCGATCGCGGCCGGCGCCGACCTCCGCGACCGCTTCGGCCGGCGGCGGCGTCCGCTGTCGGCCTCGTCGATTCGCAAGCTGATCGACACCCTCGCGGCCGTCCTCGACGACGCGGTCGAGGACGAACACATCGACCGCAACCCGGCGCGGGGCAAGCGGATGCGCGTGCGCGTTCCGAAGCCGCCGCGGACGTTCCTCGAGATGGACGAGCTCGTCGCCCTCGTCGACGCCGCCACCGGCCAGGAGTCCGCCTTCCGCCCAGCCCGGTCGCCCCTCGCGCCGGCCGAGGGGACCGCGGCCCAGGTCGCTAGACGACTGGCAGACGGATTGCGGCCGGCTGAGATCGCTGCCGAGCTCGGCCTCGCCAAGTCGACCGTCAGCTACCACGTCCGCCGCCTGGAGATCACGCCGGTCAGCGACTACGTCGGCCGGAGGGCCGTGATCGAGATCCTCGGCCGCAGCGGCATCCGGGCCAGCGAGCTCTGCGACATGCGCCTGCGCGACGTCCGCCTCCACGACCCCGACGGCGCCCGGTTCCGGATCCCCGACTCGAAGACCGAGGCCGGCATCCGCGAGGTCCAGATGAGCCCCGACCTCGTCGAGGCCTTCATCGAGCACCTCGACCGCCTGCGCCGCGCCGGCCTGCCCACCGGCCCCGATAGCTTCGCCGTCCCCAACAAGACCGGTGGACGGATGACTCGCCAGCGCGTCGGGCAGATCGTCCGCGAGGCAGCCGAGCAGGCGACCGCTGATTTCGTCGCCCGCGGGCTTCCGCCCCTCCCCCACACGACACCGCACAGCCTGCGCCGCACCTACATCTCGATCGCCCTGCTGGCGAACAACTTCGACGTCAAGTGGGTGATGAGCCAGGTCGGCCACGCCGACTCGAAGATGACGCTCGACGTCTACGCCCAGCTCGAGCAGAGGGTCGAGCGATCCCACGGCACGGCCTTCGACAGCCTCGTTCGGAGCGCCCGCGACCAGCTCCACGCCCGCCGACCGGGCGCCTCAGAGGGCGTCCATTGGGCCACGAATGGGCCACGAGACGCCGAAATTGATCTCTCGCAGCTTGCCGGTCCCGCCGACGTCCCCGAGGAACCTACCGATTTGCAGGATATTCCCCCTATGGCGAGACCCGGACTCGAACCGGGGACACCACGATTTTCAGTCGTGTGCTCTACCAACTGAGCTATCTCGCCTCGCGGCGGCCGATGCTACCGAGTCGGCGTACTAGGCTGCCCGGCACATGAAGTTGAGACGGATCCTCAGAAGGAAGCCCACGGACGGGTCGGATGACCCCAGGCCGCGGCGCCTGCGCCTGCGGCGATCGCGCCCGGCGGCCGGCGGGCCGGGGGCAGCCGGGAGCTCGAGCGCGATCGAGAAGACCGAGGAGAAGCCGGCCAAGACCCGGGTCGGCCGGATCTCGCGCCGGGTCCGGCGGCGGCTTGGGCGACTGCTGGGCCGATCGCGGCGGCCGCGGCGAAGCCTGATTCCCGAGGCGGCCTACGTCTCGGCGGGTACGGGGATGCCGGCGCCGAGGTGGGATGGCCCGCCGGACACGCCGGCGGTTGCCAGCTACTCGGTGATCAAGCGCTTCGGCGACGGACCGGCGGCGGTCGAGGCCCTCAGGGGCGTCACGCTGTCGTTCGGGCGGGCGACGTTCAGCGCGATCGTCGGGCCGTCGGGCTCGGGCAAGTCGACGCTGATGCACCTCCTCGCCGGGCTCGACAAGCCCAGCGGCGGGCAGATCGAGCTGGGTGGGGTGAAGCTCGCCGGGCTCAACGACGACCAGTTGACCGAGCTGCGACGCGAGCGGGTCGGCTTCGTCTTCCAGTCGTTCAACCTGCTGCCGACGCTCAACGCCGAGGAGAACATCTCCCTCCCACTGCTGCTCGCCGGGGTCGAGCCCGACCCGATCTGGATCGACACGCTGCTGACGATGTTCGGGATCACCGACCGGCGGAGCCACCGGCCGGCCGAGCTCTCGGGCGGCCAGCAGCAGCGCGTCGCCCTCGCGAGAGCCCTGGTCACCCGGCCGAGCGTGGTCTTCGCCGACGAGCCGACCGGCAACCTCGACTCGGTCGCATCCGACGAGGTCCTGCGCCTCCTGCGGCGGGCGGTCGTCGACTACGGCCAGACGGTCGTCATGGTCACCCACGACCCGGTCGCCGCCGCCCACGCCGACCGGGTCGTCGAGCTGGCCGACGGGCGCGTCGTCTCCGACCTCCAGACGCCCGATCCGCCGCCGGAGCTCGAGATCCTGCGCCGTAGATGATCCGGGTCACGCTCCGCGGGATCGCCGCCCGCCGCCTGCGGTCGGCCCTGACGGCCGCGGCTGTCCTGCTCGGGGTCACGATGATCGCGGGGACGCTGGTCCTCAACGACACGATCGACCGGGCCGTCTCACGCGCGGTGACAACGGCCGCGCGCGGGTCGGATGCCGTCGTCTCCGGGCGGGCGCCGACGGACATCGCGTCGACGAACACGGCCGCCCCGAAGGTCCCCCAGTCCCTGCTGGCCCGGATCCAGCGCCTCAAGGAGGTCGAGCGGGCGCAGGGGGAGATCGCGGACGTCGCGGAGATAGTCCGTCGGGACGGGACGACCGTGTCGCTCGGCGCCGGCGGAACCCGGGCGTTCTCGTACGTCGGGCCACCCTTCCAGGCGCTCACGATCGTCGCCGGCCGGCCGCCGGTCTCGGCCCACGACGTTGTGATCGACCAGGCGACGGCGAGCGCCCTGCACCTCCGCCTCAAGCAGCGGATCGCGATCGCGACCGAGCGTCCGAAGGAGATCTTCCGGGTCGTCGGCTTCATGAAGTTCGGCGGGGCCGGCCAGCTGGGGACGATCCTGATGGCGTTCTCCCTGCCGACGGCCCAGCACCTCTTCCTCAAGCCCGGGGAGTTCGACTACGTCGACGTAGCCGGCCGACCCGGCATCAGCCCGGACGCCCTGGTCGCGAAGATCGCGCCGCTGCTTCCGCCGCGACTGATCGTCCGGACGGCCGCCGACCAGGCGCGACAGGACACGGCGAGGATCTTCGACCAGCTGTCCTTCCTCACCCACGCCCTGCTCGCCTTCGGCCTGATCGCCGTCTTCGTCGGGGCCTTCGTGATCTTCAACACCTTCTCGATCACCGTCACCCAGCGGACGAGCGAGCTCGGCCTGCTGCGGACGTTGGGTGCCAGCCGGCGTCAGCTGCTGGGGTCGGTGCTCGTCGAGGCCCTCGTGATCGGCGTGGTCGGGTCGGCGCTCGCTACAGCCCTCGGCTTCGTCAGCGCCGCGGGGATCCGGGCCCTGCTGACCGGCGTCGGCCTCCAGCTGCCGAGCACGAGTCCGGTGCTCGAGCTGCGAACGGTGATCGTCAGCATGGGCGTCGGGATCCTCGTAACCGGGCTCGCGGCGCTGGTCCCCGCCCTCCGGGCGACCAGGGTCCCGGCGATCGCCGCGATGCGGGACGGGACGCGCCTGACGCCGTCGGTGCTGTCGTCCGCGGTCCCGTGGCTGGCCCTCGGCCTCGGCGTCGTCGGCCTGCTGCTGACGGTCAACGGCCTCGTCGCCGGCCACGGGGTCGGCGAGACGGCGGCCGGAGCCGTCGGCCTGACGCTGGGGATCGCGATCCTCACGCCGAAGCTGATCCCCCTGGCCGCGCGGGCGGCGGGCATCCCGTTCGAGCGATCGACGGCGCTGACGGGGCGTCTGGCCCGCGAGAACGCGGCGCGAAACCCCGGCCGGACGGCGGCGACCGCGTCGGCCCTGACGGTCGGACTGGCGCTGGTTGTGTTCGTGACGATCTTCGCCGCGGAGACGCGGAGCGCGATCCGCGAGGTCGTCGCACACAGCTTCGCCGGAGACCTCGCGGTCACCAACCAGGACGGGTACTCGCCGATTCCGGTGGCCGTCGCCCAGGCGGTCGCCGCGGTTCCCGGCGTCGAGGTCACGTCCGTCCTCAAGCGGTCGGACGCCCAGATCGAGAACGCGGGTTCGCAGAGCGTCAACGGGATCGACACGCAGACGATCGGGGCGGTCTACACGTTCACGTGGGTCAGCGGCAACGACTCCCTGCTCGGGTTCCTCGGGCCGAACGGCGCGCTGGTCGAGAACACGCTCGCCCAGAAGGCCGACCTCCAGGTCGGCAGCCACTTCGAGACGACGACGCCGGCCGGAAAGGTCACCGACCTGACGGTGCGGGGGATCTACAGGGACCGCGACCTCCTCCCGGGCTTCGCCGTCTCCCTGCCGACGTTCAACGACCTGTTCCATGAGCTGCGGGCGAACCGCGTGCTCGTCAAGGTCAACGCCGGGGCCAACGTCGTCCAGGTCCAGCGCGCCGTCAACAACGCCCTCGCGCCGTTTCCGGAGGCGCGGGCGCTCGACGAGCAGGAGCTCCAGACGCTCGAGGCCAACAGCCTCAACAGCATTCTCAGCCTGTTCTACGCCCTGCTCGCGATCAGCGTCTTCGTCTCGGTCTTCGGGATCGTCAACACCCTCCAGCTGTCGATCCACGAGCGCCGTCGCGAGCTCGGCGTGCTCCGGGCGCTCGGCGCGTCCCGGCGGGCGGTCAGGCGGATGGTCCGCTACGAGAGCGTGATCACCGCGACGATCGGCGGGGCGCTCGGCCTGGCGCTGGGGATCTTCTTCGCGGCGGTCGTCACGGCGTCGCTCGACGAGGAGGGCCTGCACTTCCAGCTGCCTTGGCTCCCGGTCGTCGGTCTCCTGGCGGTGGCCGTCGTGCTCGGCGTGCTCGCGGCGATCGGCCCGGCCCGCCGGGCGTCGCGGCTGGACGTGCTCGGCGCGCTGGCCTACGACTGAGGGCGGCGTCAGAGGCTGTAGTGGGAGACGCGGATCACTCGGCCGGTGGACGTGTGCCATTGGACCGCGACGTGGTTGCCGAAGCCCTTGGGCAGGACAGCGGCGAAGACCTGCTCGGGCACCTGTACGCGGACCGGGCGCAGGTGGCCGGAACGGGGCGCGAGGGTTACGTAGGCGACCGACGCGGGGACGAGGCCGGTGACGAAGAGATGTCCGACGCCATCGATCCGGTCCTCGCCGATCGAGCCGGTGCCGACCCGGACGGCGACGTCGGTGAACGTCCCGTCGATCGCCGACAGGCGCCCGTTGGCGCGGAGTGAGACCAGCAGGAGGCTCTCACGACCGAGGTTCGCCCGGTACTCGGCGGCTTCAC
>DASZKP010000105.1:0-94139 GCA_035553395.1 Solirubrobacteraceae bacterium
CGCCCCATAGACACGCCGCCGCACCCGCTGAACACCAGCCCGCCACACCACTCCGCTCGACGACCCCGAAAACACGCCCAAATCACGCCATCAGCACGCCCGCAAGCCGGCCGCCGCCCCACAACCAACGCACAACGCGCCTAAACACCACACTACCCCCGAAAACCCGATCAAACGACCCGCGCCCGCCCATACCCACGGAATTAGGTCAGATACAGACCGACGATGTCGACGAGCTTCTCGTCAAAACGCGGGTCGTTGGACAGCTTGAAGCGCCCGCGGTGCGGTTGCAGCCCACGCGCGGACCAGATCCGTTGCACCGTTGCCGGGCTCACGCCGTGCGCCTGGGCCATCGAGCGGCAACTCCAGTGCGTCTCGCCGGGCGGCGTCTCACGCAGCGTGGAGCGCACGATCTCAGCGACCTTCTCCATGGTGATCGACGCCTTGCGCCCGCGGCCCGGGCGGACCGGACCGAGCTGCGTCAGGCCAGCCTCGGCATACCGAGCCCGCCACGCCTTGACCGTCGTCGGCGACACGCTGAGCGTCTCCGCGATCCGGGTGTTCGCGACACCATCAGCAGCGAGCAGCAAAGCCCTGGCCCTGGCCACCTCGCGATGCGACGCTACGCCGGACCGCGAGAGGCGCTCAAGAACTTCGCGATGCGTTTCGTTGAGCGGCATCGGCGGGGTGGGCGGTCGCATACGTCACCATACCCATAAACCACACTTATTTACGAGACATAGGACTAGAGCTCCTCGGCGATCCGCGGCGCCTCGCGGTTGAAGACCCAGAGGCCCAGGAGGAAGGTCCCCACGGTGATGGCGGCGGGCACGAGCAGCCGTGTAGCCCCGCCGAGCGCACTAGAGGCGCTGACCCAGGCCGGATCGACGACGACGTGTCGCGCCTCCTGGAGGACGGCTGCGAGCGGGTTGCAGACAAGCGCGCTCGCTATGTGCGGATGGCTAGTCCGGATCGTCTCGTATGGGATGAGCACCAGCGACGCATAAAAAGTCACCTGAAGCACGACCTCCCAGATTGGCTTCACGTCCCGGTAGCGAATGTACAGCGCGGAGAGCAACATCGCGACCCCCGACGCGAACACCACGAGAATCGCCAGGAGGGGCAGCAGTCCAAGCCACGTCCAGCTCGGCGAAACACCGGAGATGAACGCGAACACGAACACCACGCCGAGGTTCAAAGTCAGATTGAAGCTCGCAAGCATCACGACCGCCACAGGAATTACCATCCGCGGAAAGTGGATCTTCCGTACCATGTTCTCCCGGTCCATCACGGACGTCACCGACGCTGATGTCGCCTCGGCGAAGAACGTGAACAGGACGATGCCAAGCAGCAGCGCGACCGGGTAGTGGTTGCCAGTACTCACATGAACGATCTTTGTGAAGACGAGATACAGGACTCCGAACAGCATCAGCGGTCGCATCAACTGCCATAAGTAGCCGAGGGCCGATCCGAAAAAGCGCAGCTTGAAATCGGTTCTCGCGATGGCGCTCGCCAGAGTGAACGAACGCCGGAATCCGCCCGAGAAGGCTGACGGACCTTTGATGGCCTCGCCGTAGTCGATCGTCGCGGCCACTGCCTACGCCCCGCTGGGAACCGGACGGCCGGCGCCGCTCCGCTCGATCGTCCACTCGTATGCGATATCGACGAGCCCTCCTGTGGCGCGAGCGCTTGCGACGACGAACGACATCTGCTTCTCCCAGCGATCGATCAGGTCATGGCCCCCCCCTCGCCGCGCCAGGTTCGCGAGCGGGCGGTAGCGCCCAGGGCCGAGCACGTTGTCGAACGTCACGCTGAACGTCACTCGGTCGCCGGGGTGATAGGTACCAGTCGTCTCATGATCGATGATAGTCGTCACGATGCACACGTTGAGGCCCGTCTCGTTCTGAAATGCGACCGTCAGCGACGGATCAGCAATCTCCTCGAAGAATTCGAGGACCCCTCGGAAAGTGGGTCGGGTCCCCTGGAGAAAGTAGTTCTGGCGCTCGCCTGTCTCATCCTCGATCCAGGCGTCGACGATTCGCGCCGCACCGTCGCCGGCCCGCGCGCCGTCCTTACGTGCTGCTGTGGCCTGCGCCTCAAAGTTCAGCTCCAGATAGCGGTCGCCAATCTCCGCCGGAGCGCCGATGGCAACCAGCTCACCGTGATCGAGGAGTAGCGCTCGATGACAGAAGCGGTTGACCGAACTCATGTCGTGGGTCACGAAAAGAATCGTTCGGCCCTCGTCGCGCAGGCGGTTGAAGACGTCAAAGCACTTCTGTTGAAAGGCCGCGTCGCCTACCGCGAGAACCTCGTCTATCAGCAAAATGTCGGCGTCGACTTGGATCGCCACTGAGAAAGCGAGCCGGACGTGCATGCCCGACGAGTAGTTCTTGAGCTTAAGATCCTGGAAGTCCTCGAGCTCCGCGAACTCGATGACACGTCGGTATCGGGCCTTCGCCTCCGCGGCCGTCAACCCCATCATGATGCCGTTGAGTACCACGTTGTCGTAGGCGGCAAGGTCGGGGTTGAAGCCCACGCCAAGCTCGATGAACGTCGCCATCCGGCCGCTCCGGAACATCTGTCCCTCGTTCACGCCGTAGATGCCCGCGATGCACTTGAGGAGCGTGCTCTTGCCGCTTCCGTTGCGACCCACGATGCCGAAGAATTCGCCCTTTTCCACGTGGAAACTCACGTCACGTAGCGCTACGAAGTCGTGGTGGCCGCGCCGGCTGAGCGGATGAAGGACGCGCTCTTTGAGCGTATGGGCGGCCTCCTCGGGCGTCCTGAAGCGCTTCGAGACATTCTGAACGGTGACCGCTGAGACGCGGGTTGCGTCTGTTTGCATGGGGCGGGAGGATATCGACCTCGGCGAGACAAGCTCCCGGCTTCATTTTGCCGCCACGAGACGCTGGCACGGTCATCCGCCTCTGCAGTGGCCTGGATGATGCGGGCGCCTGGATCGTTCGTCGTCGTCCACGCCAGGCGGTCGGCCGGTCCGACGAGGCCACCACCGTCACTCGAAAGGGCGCGCGGCAGTATCGACGTCCAGACCTCGCTTCGTGTCTCGCAGGCAGGACCCGAGAGCCGCCTGGTCTCGCGCCCGGGACCGCGTTGAGGCGCAGGTCGGCGGCGGCTACGGTACGGTCCCGCGACGATGACTGCCGCAAACGACGTCCTTTCCGTCGAGGATTTCAGCGAATTCCTGCACGCCCTTCGCTCCGAGGAGCTGCGCCGCTTGCCACGAGACGCGCGCACCATCGTAAGCGGCGGCTGCGCCGCCGAGTGGTATTTCAGCTGGTTCAATGACAACTTCGGCGGCCGGCCTGAGCGCCACTACGGCGTGGAGCTCTTTGCCGACGCACCCCCTGATCTGCCGGAGGAAGTCACGTGGCTCAGACAGAGCCTCGGAACCATGAGCGGCATAGCAGACCGAGAGGCAGACCTCGTTTTCGCTGGCGAGGTCATCGAGCACCTGTGGCCCGACGACATCGCAGGCTTCCTGACCGAAGCATGGCGTGTACTCAAGCCGGGCGGCGTCATGGCGCTCGACAGTCCGAACCGGATCGTGTGCCAGGCCCAGCGTTGGACTCATCCCGAGCACACCCTTGAGTTCTCAGCCGAGGAGATCACACGCCTCCTGAAGCTCGCCGGCTTTGATGACGTCACGCTCCGCGGAATCTGGCTGTGCCACGACCGCGACCGCCATCAGGCGTTGAGATTCGACGATCTCGACGGGGAAGCGATAAAGCGGGAGGATCGGATCCGACTGGCCGAGGCCCGGCCAGAGGACGCGTTCGTGTGGTGGGCAGAGGCAGTGAGAGGCGTGCGCGCGCCGGACATCGACCGCCTCCGAGATGACCTCGCTGCGATGTATGCGGCCTATCGTCCAGAACGTCTCGCCAGACTCTTGCCTGCGTCACGGCGGAGTCGCTGGGAGCCGGCTCTCGGGCGAGTGGTCTCGGGCGATCTCGGGTCCACAGGCGTTCTGTTTCACGGTCCGTATGTTCCGGTCCCACCCGGGGTCTGGGAGGCATGCTTTCGCTTGGCCCTCATCGGAAGGCACCCTCCGGACCCAGACGCCGTGGTTGCCGAGCTCGACGTCGCGATCGCCGGCACACGAATAGCTTGGCGAGCGCTGACCGCCCGGGACCTGTTCCCCTGCGGTTCGATGCGAGAAGTCTGCCTCCCGTTCGACTGCGCCGAGACCCGAATGGGCGTCGAGTTCCGACTGATCGCAACGGGTGGAGCAGCGCTGGATGCTCCACTCGACGTCACAGTCCGGCGATTCGAGGGGACGCGGCCAACGACACCTCCGGAATCGGATCCCGGCGCACCGATTCCGCTGCGTCAGGAGCTTCCTCCGCTCGAAGCACAACTCGACCCGCCCTCTCGTGGCAGGTCACTGCTCACGTGGCCGATCCGACGCACGCTCGATCCGCGCCTGCGGCTCCTGCACCGGCGTATCGAGGACGTCGAGGCGAGGCTGACAACCCGCCTCGAGGAACTCGCGCGGATGCTCAGATGAGGTCAAGCACTTCCAGATAGGAAGCCGCGACGGCCTCGAACGAGTTCGCACGAGCGTGTTCGCGTGCGCGAGAGGCAAGTTGATCCGCGCGACCGGCCACGTCGAGAACGGCGCACATCGCGCCGGCGAGATCCTCCGGCCCGATCTCGACCGGAACCTTGACGACGGCGTCGTCCGGGAGTTCTGCGAACCAACCATGATCGGTGACCACAACCGGCAGGCCCGCCGCCATGCAGTCGGCGACTGCCGCAGAAGCCTCACCGTTCGAGACGAGGCGAAGCTGGAGTGCGATGTCGGCCTCGCCGAGGAGGCGATCCCATTCTCTATGACTGGCGTGACCGTGGATCTCTACGCGATCTCCCACGCCGGCGCCCGCGGCGACCGCCCGCCACCGGTCGAGCTCGACTGGATCAGCCCCTCCCAGGAAAACCAATCTCCCCCCCGGCCGGTCCGCGGCCAGGAGTGCGAAGGCTTCGATCATGACCTGCGGGTTCTTGGTCGAGGACACGACGCCAAACGAAGCAATCAATGGGGCCTGCGGGTCCACGCCACGCGGGGCGCTCCGCCGGGGAGCATCTGGAAAGGCCAAGGGAACGACGGTGACCACCGGTGCCTCCGGCCCGCTCGGGGGACGGTCAAGCCTGAGAATGTCGGCGGCGTACTCAGAGTGCACCACTAGGCGGTCGGCATATTCCTGGATCTCGTGAGTCATGTAGATGCCAAGGGCCGACTGCTCGGAGGGAGTTGGAGGCCGTGCATCGAAGGTCCCGACCCGATCCCCGTACATCGCGCCGATACGCTCGCCCAGACGCCCAATGGGATCGCTTGGGCGCTCGGTACCTGAGTACCAGCCGTAAAAGCCGGTTAGCCGAACATCGTGGGCGATCACGGTACCGCGACGCTCTTGGAGGGCCTTGTACACGTGACCGTGGAAGTGCGAGTTGCCCATGCAGTAGACGAGGCGATCGTACAGGCGGAGGTCCCGCTGCCAGCCGACATCATCGATGTGCACAAGGTGCGCGCCGGGCTCCGCCGGGCGCGCGTAGGTCTCCTTGGGCCCGCCGACGACGACATCAACGTCGACGTGTCGCCCAAGTTCCTGAACCAAGCGACGGTTGTATCCAGCGATGCCGGAGCGGTCAGGCGGCCACGGCGTAAAGAGGGCGAGGCGGCGACGCGTCAGTCGAGGCGGTGCCACCCTACCAACGCCCTCCAGTGCGCGTCGGTATCCAGCAAGTGACCGTTCCGCGACGTGACGCCACGTGTACCTCGCCACCCGCCGGCGAGATCGCTCCCTTAGGCGGGTGATCAGATCGGCATCGCCCAAGGTTGCCTCCAGGACGCGCGCGATATCGCGTGGATCAAACGGGTCGAATGTCGCATCTCGATCACCGAGGATCTCCGGAGACGTCGACGTGTTGCTGGCGGCCACCGGAGCCCCGCATGCCATCGCCTCCAAAACAGGAAGTCCGGAACCCTCGTAGAACGATGCGAACACGAAGAGGGCGCAGCCGCGATACAAGCCAGCGAGCTCGAGGTCGTCGACGTAACCAGTGAGGAGCAGATCGCCGGCGTTCAGGCCCGCCCGTCGCCCCAGCGCCGTCAGGCGCTCACGCTCGTCCGAGGCCACTCGGCACGTGATCACCAGTTGGTGGTTAGCGCGGAAAGACGCGGACGTGAGGCCATGAGCCTCGATCAGCCGCTCGATGTTCTTACGGAACTCGATGCCGGCGACATAAAGCATGAAACCCGGCCGCAACGCCCGAAAGCGCCCGAGAATCCGGTCACGCGACGCCACCGAGTCACCGCGCATCGCAAAGCCGTTGGCCACCCCGGCGTCGACGACCGTCACCCGGTCCGGACGTATCCTGAGGCGTTCGATCGCATCGTCAGCCGTCGTCTGCGAGAGGGCAAGAACCTGGTCGGCGCACCTGACGAGCTCGAGCCGAGCCAGATACCGTTCGCGCAGTTGTGGCTGCCGAAGATAGTGATGCTCGAATATGAGCGGGATCAGGTCGAACAGCGTGACGACAGTCTTGATGCCAGGTACGCGAGCCCAGACGGGCCATATCTCGTCGAGCGACCGATCGAGCTCGATCGGCGACATAACGTGGTATATCTGCGGCTTCGCGGCCGGGCCGGTGGGTCCGTGCCGGTTCCACTCCAGACGCCCGGAGCCCAGCAGCCAGTCGAGATTTCCCGTGAGTGGTAGTGCCGGGTTGACCCCCACCCCGGCGACGACCGACGGAGCAAGATCAACGATCGCGCGAAGCTGCTCGTTCACGTACCGGGGAATGCCGCGGTCGAAATGGGTCCGGTTCTGCCCGCCCTGGGCGTCGAGCCAGATGCTGCCCGGCGGGAGTGTCACGGCACGCCGGGTTTGCGCGCCGTGACAAGAGCGACCGCCACGTCGGCAGAGTCGTCCACTGTCCGCCACGTTCGGTCATCCACCTGTTCGACGATGCTTCGCTCGACGATCTCCCACCCCTCGATGAGGTTGTCGAGTTGCTCTCGGTCGTATCGCCGCTGCAGGCTATCCACGCTCCGAGCCCCATACGGCAGCGTCAGGACGAGAAGCCCTCCGGGCGCGAGCAGATCCGATAGACGCGCCAGCGCCTGCCGGTCCCCCTCCGCCTCATGGCGCGGGTCCCCGTACCAGCCAAGCCCGACATGCTCGAGCGTCGACACGCACAGCACGGCGTCGAACCGGCCGGGCTCAGATGCCCATGTCTCGATGGCCGACACCACCACGTCAAGTTGCGGATGCTCGAAAGGATACGGGCGGAGGTCAAGTGCCGTGACCTCGAATCCCAGCGAGGCCAGCGACAACGCGAGGGAACTCTCCGAGCTCCCGAAGTCGAGGACGCGGGCTCCTGGTTGCAGCCGGCCGATCGCGCTCAACGCGAACGGAACCTCGACGATCCGTTCGTTGACAGTCGCCAGCCGCACATCGCCCTCCCGGTGCTCCAGAACCAGCGGCGGGTTCACCCAGAGTTCCGCCTGCGCCGCGAACCCTCGGTGACTTCCAGCGTAGTTCAGGAACTCTGCCGTCGGTCGATCCAAGTCGGCCAGCTTCCCATCGGTGAGTCGCCTCAAGTAGTCGCCCACTATCGTGGGGCCAACGCCCTTACGGGACGAAGCCAGTTCTCCGCCGAGCCCCTCGAGGTCCGCGCGGAGCGCCTCGACAAGCGACTTCACGTCGTGCAGGTGGCCCACGGCGGCCTCCATATAGGCGCGCTGTGCCTCAGCATCCTCGCGAAGCTCTTGCAAAGTCGACTCGAGCGCCCTCATCTGCGCACCCACGAAGGCTGCTGATTCACGCTGCGCCTCAACGTACGTGGCGATCGCCGCGTCGACGGCGGTGACAACACCGTCGCGGACTTGGCGAGTGTCCCATGCGAGCGCCTCCCTCGTCTGCCGCGTGGACGAGGCGACCCGCCTGTTGATGTCGGCGACACGGCCATCGATTGGCGCCAGCAATGGCCTCAGTAGCCGCCGGCCGAGTAGCTTGAGCGCGTGGTGCCGCGGGTTAGTGGACGACGCCATCGCCGGCAGCCTACAGGAGCGCAGCCATCCTTTCACGGCGCGTACCGGCCTCCCAGTCGACTGGCAATGTCATACGGATAGACGTACACCTCGAGCCGATCGAAGCGTGCGCTGAGGACCGGCGTTCCGAGAGCAGGATCGCGGCTGCTGACCGGAAACGGAACGGTCGGATCAACAATCAGGAACGTCGGAGTCGCCGGTCTCGGGACGTACCAGCTTGACACGTGCACGATAGAGAACGGACACAGCGTCGCTTGGCCGGGCTCGCACTGAGCCACCGGAAACACTTGCACGCCAAAATCGGTGGCCCACGAGATCGGCAGCGAGTCCCAGTATCCGGCATAGCCGTACTTCAGGTGATGAGCCCTGGCGAATCCTGCGACGGCATTTGCGGTACGCGTGTTCAGCGAACTACCCTGGGGATCGACGGGAACCCGCACCAGCTGGTACGTTGCGATGATCGCAAGGAGCGACACACCGACAGCCACCGAGAGCTTGAATCCGACGCCCCGCTCAGCAACCAAGGGCAAGAGCGCCGCGACGGCCACGTACGCTCCCAGCAAGTACCGTCCGCCGCCGAGATTCCCGCCGGCGGTACCAAAGGTGAACGTTGCCAGCGCGGAGATCAGGCAGCTCGACCAGAACGCCACGTAGACGAAGCGCGGCGTCACGCGGCCATGATCCACTCGACGTCGCGGGCCCGCGACGGACACGCGGTGGCGGACGTCCGCCAGGACCACGACCAGCGCCGTTAGCACCAGGGCCCCCGTCGCGAACGTCGCGAGGCTGGCAAAGTCGACAGGCAGTCCAAAGAAGTCGCCGCCAGCCAGCCCCGTGAGACTTTGCGCCATCAAGGTCACGTGCGCGACGACGGCTTCGCCGGACGCAAACGACAGCGGAAACGAGGCGGCTCCGACCCCGTCGTGCGTCAGCTCCTGCGCGAATACACGGCCAGCGACGAGGGCGACAGCGGCGGTGCCGAGAGCAAAAGCGAGCAGTTGAGTGGAGCGGCGTCCGCCCTGACGCCACGCACACAGGACAGCCGTGGCGACAAGCGGAATGAGGCCCCAGATCACGAACAGTGAGTCAGGCACCGCGAGTGAGCTCACAAGGCCCAGCGCAATGCATGCGGCCGCCAGCCGGCGCCATGACAAGGCCTCGTTGTGAGCCGCCAGCCACACGAGCGCGGCGCCGAGGACGACTGCGTGGACGACAGCCGCTGCGTGTGAGTCCAGTGTCAAAAGGGCCAACAGTCCCGCTTCGCCGACACACGCGAGGGCGGCCGCTGTCAGCGCCGCGCCCCACACGCCGAACGCTCGGCGCGCCGACGCGACAAGTAATCCGACGGCGGCTAGGTCACCGAGCAATGGCAGGAGATCCCAGAATTGACGGTGCAGCGGAAGCCACTCGGTGACGCGTAGGAACGAGAGAGGCTCATACCACTTGGACTGGCCAATCACGAAATCGGTACCGGCAGGGGCCCCACCCATCGCGTGGGCGACGACGGCCGGCGCGGCGTAGTCGGAGTTTGTGTAGATGAACGAGACGATCCCGCGAAAATGCGCCAGGACGATGACACCGTAGGCCGCCGCCAAGACCATCGGCGCCCACCACAGCCCCGCGGGCCGGCACCGTGGCATCGCGATTCGGCGGCCGCGCAGGGGAGTCACCGGTGAGACGCTGCGAGCAGAACTGTGCCGGAGGACATCGCCGCCAGCTTACGACCTCCGCTTATCGCGGCGCTCCCGGCGACATCCCGTGACCGCACTCCCGCGTGCCACCCTGTAGACCGCCCGCGCCAGCCACAGCACAGGCCGGCGGACCACGCGCTTGGAGAGCAGCGCCAGCACCGCCCGCTGGTCGCGGCGCTCGAGGACGCCGCCCGGCCCCACGAGGCCCAGGCCATCGCTGCCGATCTGCTCGCGAAACGCCAGTCCCCGCCGCCACTCCTCCTGGCGCAGCTCCTCGGTCTGCTCGAGGCGCTGCTCGAGGTACAGGCGCTCCCGGGCCGCCTGGCGCAGGCCGCGTGGACGGGCCACCACGACTGCCTCGTACAGATCCACGAGGGCTGCGGCCGTCGCGTCCCACCGGTAGCGCTCGCCCGCCTCCCGCAGCAGCTCGACGTGACGCTCCCGCGCCGGCCCGGCCTCGAGCAGCGGGGCCACCGCGGCCGCACTCGCCCGCGCGTCCCACGCGACCAGCGTTGCCGCCCCCTCCGGCAGGATCTCCGCCAGCGACGTCTGCCCCGCGAACAGGCATGGCGTCCCCGCCGCCCCCGCCTCGAACGGCAGCAGGCCGAACCCCTCGTAGGTCGTCGGGTAGACCACGGCCGCCGCCCGTCCGAGCAGCCACGCCTTCTCGTCTTCTGACACCGTCCCCACCCGGACGACGAGCTCCCCGTCCTCCTCACCCAGCGGCGCCGCCCCGATGCTTCCGGTCGGACCCGCGAAGACGACCCGCCCGCTCCACCCGTGGTCGGCCCGCAGCGCCGCCGCCAGCTCCACGACGAACCCCTGATTCTTGTGGCGCAGGTCCGCCCCCAGGCAGAGCAGGAACGCCACGTCGTCGTCGCTGAGCCCCGCCGGGCGTCGCCCGACCCTGCCACGCGTGGCCAGAACACGATGATCACTACCGATCGGCACGACGCTCGCCGCCCCCGGGTCGATCAGATCGTCGGCCAGCGCGTCCGCCCGCGCGTGCTCGGAGAAGAACACGACGTGGTCGGCCCCCGCCAGCGTGTCCCGCGTCGTCCGCCGGTAGCGCTCCCAGTTCTCGACCGAGTCGTGGTAGCCCGCGATCCGGTAGGCGATCAGGTCCTGGTGGGTGACGATGATCCTCCGCCCGAGCGGCAGCAGGAGCGTCAGGTCAGACGCCGAGAAGACCTGGCTCGGCCGGTGCACGATGTCCGTCTCCCCGATTGGGATGCCCTGCTCCGGCGTTCCGATCGCGGCCGCCGCCGTCGCGTACGGCAGCTGCGTCAGGTCGGAGATCTCCGCGAACGCCCGCGCCGCATCCGCGTCGAGATCCGGCGGCGTGAGCACCCGCACGGCCACCCGCCCCGTCCGCCCCAGCGCGGCGATCAGCTCCAGCGCGTGCACCTGCGTCCCCGCCCGCGCCGCGCCCAGTGACCGGCCGTCGATCGTCACCGACAGCATGTCGAGGCCCCTCGACGCGACCGCCACCGCCTGCCTGACCGGCGAGTCCTCCCGCCAGTCCAGCTCCCGCGCGGCGCGCCGATGCGGGTGGCGGGCGTCGAGCTCCGCCGCCTCCTCCGGGTCGGGGATCGCCGGCTCCCCGCCCGCGAGGACGTCGTCGGCGAGCACGTGACACGCCCCGATCGCACTGCACAGCTGCCCGAGCTCAGCGATCTGCGCCGCCACCGACGACGACGACCACGCCGACGTACCTCCAGTTGGACGCACGCCACCTCCGACCAGGTCCAGCGCACTGCGTCGCACGAGCACACAACCGGCCAGCGGCTCGCCGACCCGCGGACGCCGCCGCCCCGACTGCTCTGCGACCGACGCCGCCGTGCCCTCCAGGTCACCCGGTCGCAGCGGCGACGGCGCCCACCGATCGCCCGAGAGCATCGCGCTCGCCGTCGCGATCGTCGTGTCCGAGTACGCCGCCGCCTCCAGCCGCTCGAGCCAGTCCCCGAAGACCTCGACGCCAGCCATCAACACGACGACGTCGGCCCGACCTGCCGCGTCGGCCGCCTGCGCCACCGTCGCCCACGGCCCGACACCCGGCGTCCAGACGATCACAGAACGTGGCCCTGACATCGCGGGTGAATGTAGCCGTCACGGCTGCGCACGCGCGGGACCGACGCGTCCCGGCGCCGGCGACACGCGGGCGGACGCCCACCGGGCACGTGCTAGCTTGCAGCCGATGAGCACGCTCGAGGCTCGTCGGCAGATTCGCCGGCTGATCGAGCTGGGCGCCAGGCGCGGATTGGCGGCCGCCGAGCGGGCACTCGACGCGGCCGGCGTCGCCGGGATCCCCGCGGGCCCGCTGCCCCCCGCACCCCGGCTCG
The DNA here is from genome assembly GCA_035553395.1 of Solirubrobacteraceae bacterium. Classification (GTDB taxonomy): domain Bacteria; phylum Actinomycetota; class Thermoleophilia; order Solirubrobacterales; family Solirubrobacteraceae; genus Palsa-513. The sequence continues at coordinate 12,105 of DASZKP010000105.1, forward strand.
AGCGCGAACTCGGACCCGGTCGGCTGGCCGTCGAGGCCCGCTACGCCAGCACGCTGCTCTACGACCGCCTCGACCCCGCGAACATCGCCGAGATCGAGCGGCGCGTCGACGACTGGCCGGACCTGCGCGATCAGCTCGACGCCAACCCCGACCCGGCCGAGCGCCGCTGCATGCTGCTCGCCTTCGGGATCTGGCTCGCCGTTCCAGGTCTCCTCGAAGGGACCGGGCTGCTCAGCGCCCAGCCGCCGTACGAGGTCCACGCGATGGCCCGCGGGCCGCTCTCGGCCGCCGGCGGCCTGTACGAGGCCGACATGATCGCGAGCGCCCTGGCCAGCGCCGGCGTCGATCTGAGCGACGTCGCCGGTGGGCTCGACTTCGGCTGCTCGTCCGGCCGCGTCGTCCGCGTCCTCGCCGCCGCCTATCCCCAGACCGACTGGCACGGCTGCGATCCCAACGCCGAGGCGATCGCCTGGGCCACGCACGCCCTCCCGGCGATCGACTTCTTCCGCAGCGGCGAGCACCCCCCGCTGCCGCTGGCCGACGCGTCGCTCGACCTCGTCTTCGCGATCTCGATCTGGTCCCACTTCGAGCCGGCGCTCGGCCTGCGGTGGTTCGACGAGATGCACCGCCTGATCGCACCCGGCGGCCACCTCGTCTTCACGACGCACGGGCTCGCCTCGGTCGAGCACTACGCCGCCCGCGACCTGCGGACCGCCGACCAGTCGGCCGAGATCGCCGCCGCGCTCTACTCCCGCGGCTCGTGGTACGCCCCCGAGTTCGGCGCCGACGGCGACTGGGGCGTCGTCAACCCCTCCTGGGGAACCGCGTTCCTCTCGCCCGAGTGGGTTCTGACGAACCTTCTTCCCAACTGGCGTGTTCTTGAGTTCGCCCCCGGACGCAACCAGTGCAACCAGGACGTCTATGTGCTCCGCCGCGTCTGACCGCCCGGCTGCGCTTGCTAGCGTTCGCCGGCCTTGACGACGACCACGATACGACCGCAGACTGGAGTCGGCAGAGGCTCCGGCGGACGGGCGGCCGCGGTGACCGTCGACCATGTGAGCAAGGCCTTCCGCCTGCCGCACCAGCAGTACCACACGCTCAAGGAGCGGGCGCTCCACCCGTTTCGGTCGAGCACCTACGACATCCTCCAGGCTGTCGACGACGTCAACGTCGAGATCGCCGACGGCGAGTTCTTCGGGATCATCGGCCGCAACGGCAGCGGCAAGAGCACGCTGCTGAAGTGCATGGCCGGGATCTACGACATCGACGACGGCAGGCTCGAGGTCCGCGGCCGCCTGTCGCCGTTCATCGAGCTCGGCGTCGGCTTCAACATGGATCTGACGGCCCGCGACAACGTGATGATCAACGCGATCATGCTCGGCCTGACCCGCAAGCAGGCCCGCGAGCGCTTCGACGAGATCATCGCCTTCGCCGAGCTCGAGGACTTCCTCGATCTGCGGCTGAAGAACTACTCCTCCGGGATGACCGTCCGCCTCGCGTTCAGCGTCGCGATCCAGGTTGACGCCGAGGTCCTCCTGATCGACGAGGTGCTCGCCGTCGGCGACGCCAACTTCCAGCAGAAGTGCTTCGACGAGTTCCAGCGGCTCAAGAAGGCCGGCCGGACGATCCTCTTCGTGACCCACGACATGAGCGCGATCGAGCGCTTCTGCGACCGGGCGATGCTGCTCGAGAAGGGCAAGATGCTCGCGCTCGGCGAGCCGACGGCGATCGCCCGCCGGTACAACGAGCTCAACTTCGGCCGCACGATCCACGGCCGCGCCCCTGAGACGGCGTTGGATGCGCAGGACCGCCAGCGCGAGGCTGCGATTGTCGACGCCTGGTTCGAGAACGCCGCCGGCGAGCGGATCCCGGCGATCGCCTGCGGCGAGCAATGCCGCGCCTGCGTCGAGGCCCATTTCAACGCGCCACTGGTCGACCCGATCTTCGGTGTGACGATCCGCAACGACGTCGGCGCGACGATCTTCGCGACGACGACCGACCTCGAGTTCGGCCCGACCGGGTCCTTCGCCGCCGGCCAGACGGTCGTCATCCGGCTCGAGTTCGCAAACTGGATGTGCCCCAGCCGCTACAACCTGACGCCGTCGATCGCCCGTCACGGGATGGGCGCCGATGCGATCGACATCCGCGAGGACATCGCCTCCCTCGTCGTCCACAGCGGCCACTTCACCGGCGGCGTCGTCAACCTCCCACACACCTTCGAGCTGCTCCGCTGATGACCCCCGTGGTCAGCGAGCCGGCCGGGCGGCGCCACGCGCCGTCGGCGGTCGGCGGCGACCTGCGCCGCTTCTGGAACCTGACCTTCACGCTGGCGAGCACCGACTTCCGGATGACCTACTTCGGGTCGGCGCTCGGCTACCTCTGGTCGCTGATGCAGCCGCTGATGTACTTCAGCGTCCTCTACGTCGTCTTCACGAAGATCTTCAAGGTCCAGACGAACCCGCCGGTCAAGCACTACGCCGTGTACATGCTGACGGGGATCATCCTCTGGACGTTCTTCCTCCAGACGACGAGCACCAGCGTCCAGTGCCTGCTCGCCAGGGAAGGGCTCCTGCGCAAGATGCGCTTCCCCCGCCTCGTCGTCCCGCTCGCCGTCGCGCTGACCGCGCTCTTCCAGCTCGGCATGAACTTCATCGCCGTGATCATCTTCGCCCTCGTCTCCGGCGTCCGGCCGACCGTATCGTGGCTCGAGCTGCCGGTGCTCGTGATCCTGATGGCGATTCTGGCCGTCGGTACCGGGATGATCCTCTCGTGCCTCTACATCCGCTACCGCGACATCGCCCCGATCTGGGGGGTCGCCGCCCAGATCCTGTTCTACGGCTCGCCCGTCATCTACACGGCCGCGAAGTACCCGCCGGGCGCCGTGCGGATCGCACTGTGCAACCCGATCGCCGCGATCAACGCCCAGATGGAGCACGCCTTCGTCGACCCGACCGCCCATTCGGCAGCCCGCGTGATCGGCGGGGCCGGGCGCCTGGCGATCCCGCTGGGCATCATCTTCGGGATCTTCGCCCTCGGCCTGTGGTTCTTTCATCGCGAGGCACCCCGAATCGCGGAGAATCTCTGAGATGACGGCTGGCGAGATCGTCGAGACCGCAGATGTCGAGGCCGTGCGGGCCGCGACCCAGGTCGGGGATCCCCGCAGCGAGCTCGAGCGGCTGCGGGACCGCGTCGCCGAGCTCGAGGCCAACCTCGTCGAGCTCAGCGCCCGCTCGAACGCCGCCGTCGCCGAGGCCCAGGCGCAGACCTACTGGCTCGAGCGCTGGCACGTCGACCTCAACGAGCTGATGCGGCGGCCGGGAGCCGAAGAGCTCCGCATCGTCCTGCGCGCCGTCCGCTCGGTCGGCCGGAGCGTGCGTCGCCTGAAGCGCCGCCTGCGCTCGTGAAGAGCGCCTGCGCGGTCATCCCCGTCAAGGACGGCGAGCGCTACCTCGACGAGCTGCTGGCGGCCCTCGCCGGCGAGGGGTTCGACGAGATCCTCGTGATCGACTCGGGTTCCCGCGACCGCTCGACCGATCTGGCCCGCGCCGCCGGCGCCCGCGTCATCGAGATCGGCCCGCACGAGTTCGGCCACGGCCGCACGCGGAACCTCGGCGCCGAGCAGACGACCGCCGAGCTGATCTGCTTCCTCACCCAGGACGCCACCCCGTGCGCCGGCTGGCTGGCCGCCTACCGCGAGGCCTTCACACTCGATCCCCGGGTCGGCGCCGCGTACGGCCCGCACCTGCCCCGGCCGGACACCAGCCCGATGATTGCGCGCGAGCTGACCGAGTTCTTCAGCGGCTTCGCCCCCGATGGCCGACCGCGTGTCCAGCGCGCCGGCGACCCGACCTTCCTGGCCAATGTCAATGCCGCCTACGACCGCGGCTGCTGGTCGGAGCTGCGCTTCCGCGACGTCGCGTACGCCGAGGACCAGGCCTTCGGCGCCGACCTTCTGGCCGCCGGCTGGACCAAGGTCTACCACCCGGCAGCCGCCGTCCTCCACGCCCACGACTATGGCCCGACCGAGTTCATGCGCCGGTATTTCGACGAGTACCGAGGTCTGCGGGAGACGACCGGCCACATCGAGTCCTTCGACGCCGTCGCCGCGCTCGCCGCCGTCCGCGACGGGGTCCGCGGCGACCGGCGGTGGCTGGCCGAGCATGGCGTGACCGGGCTCGAACGCGCCCGCTGGCTCGGCCGATCCGGCGTCCACCACGCTGGCCGCCGCGTGTTCGCGGCGCTCGGCTCGCGCGCGAGCGCCCTGCCGGCGCCGCTGGAGCGGCGTGTGTCGCTGGAGGGGCGCGCCAGCGTCGGTTCGCCTCGATCCGGCTCCGGGCCGGTCGCCTCGCCGACGACCGCGCCGCAGCCAACGCCGGTCGCGCCACGGTCGCGAGAGAACGACTACGCGCTGATCGAGGAGGTCTGGCGGTCGGGCACCGTCCAGCTGCTCGACCCGGTCCCCGGCACGGCCGACCGCGAGCGGCTGCGGATCGCGATGATCCTGCCGCCGTTCAGCCGGGGCAGCGGGGGCCACAACACGCTGATGCAGATTCTCACGCGGCTCGAGCAGCGAGGCCACATCTGCAGCGTCTGGGTGCACGACTTCCTCGGCGTCCACCGCGACGTCTGGCCGGCCGTGCTGCGCTCCGAGCTGCGGGAGTTCTTCGCCCCGTTCGAGGGCCCCGTCTACAAGGGCTTCGACCGCTGGCAGGGTGCCGACGTGCTGATCGCCACCGGCTGGCAGACGGTCCATCCGGCCCTCCGGCTCGACCAGTGCCGGGCGCGGGTCTACGTCGTCAACGACCACGAGCCCGAGTTCTACGCGACGTCGACCGAGCGAGCGCTGGCCAGTGATACCTACCGGCACGGGCTGCACTGCATCGCCGCGAGCCCCTGGCTCCGGGACATCCTCGTCGAGTACTACGCCGCCAGCGCGGACGCCTTCCAGCTGGGCGTTGCCCACGACATCTACGTCCCCCGGCCGGTCCGGCGCCGGCGGGACACAGTCGTCTACTACGCCCGCCACAGCACCGCCCGGCGGGCCGTCCCGATCGGCCTGATGGCGCTGGCCGAGCTCCACCGCCGGCGGCCAAACGTGCGGATCGTCCTGTTCGGGACGCAGACGACGCTCGACACGTCGTTTCCCTATCACCGCCTCGGCGTGCTCACGCCCGAGCAGCTGAGCTGGCTCTACTCGGAGTCGACTGTCGGCCTCTGCCTGTCGCTGACGAACTTCTCCCTGATGCCCAAGGAGATGCTCGCATGCGGGCTGCCGTGCGTCGAGCTGAGCGGCGTCAGCGCCGAGTCGATCTTCGGACCCGACGGACCGCTCGAGCTGGCTCCGCTCAATCCGGCCCTGATCGCCGACGCGCTCGAGCGGCTGCTGGACGACCGCGAGCTGTGGGAGCGCCGCTCGACGGACGGCATCGCCTTCGTCGCCTCGCACACCTGGGACCACGCGGCCGACGAGGTCGAGGCGGGCATGCGCCACGCCCTCGCCCTCCGGGAGGCCGCGGCTCTGTGACGGAGATGCCGCTCCCGCCGGCGGCCCTGGCCGCCCACGTGGCTGCGTGCTCCGACGGGGATCCGTTGACCCTCTACATCGAGCACGGCAGGCTCCTCGCGGAGAGTCTGATCACCCACTTCCCCAGTGATGTCGACCTCGCCGGCAAGCGCGTGCTCGACTTCGGCTGCGGGTCCGGCCGCTTCCTGCGCCACCTCGTCGGCGCGGGGACGGGTGCCGTCTTCGACGCCGCCGACATCGATCGCCCCTGCGTGGACTGGCTCGCCGACCACCTGCCGGCGCCGCACACGGCCTTCCGCAACGACCCGGTCCCGCCGCTGTCCCGGCCCGATGGGTACTACGCGCTGATCTACGCGACGTCGGTCTTCACTCACCTGACTGACACCTGGGCCGCCTGGCTATGCGAGCTCCACCGCCTTCTGGCGGACGGCGGCGTGCTCATTGCGACCGTGATCGACGAGGCCGGTGGTCGGGACTTCGCGGAGGTTCCGTGGGACGACGCACGGATCGGCATGCTCGTGCTCGGGCCCGGCCGCCCGTGGGCAGCAGGTGGGCCGATGGTGCTCCACTCGGAGTGGTGGGTCCGCGCTCACTGGGGCCGCGCGTTCGAGATCGCGGGCTTCCACCCGGGGGCGGGAACCGTCTTCGGCCAGGCCGTCGTCGTGATGCGCAAGCGCGCGGCCCACCCGACGCCGGACGAGCTCAAGCGGCTCGACCCTGGCGAACCGCGGGAGATCTCGTCGCTCGCCCACGCGCTGCATCGGTCGGCACAGGAGAACGTCGTCCTCAACCGCCGCCACGACGAGTACAGCCTGGCCTACCGGGACGAGGCCGCCCGGCGCGAGCTGCTAGAGCGGGAGAACGCGGTCCTCGCCGCCCGGCTGGCGCAGGCCATGGCCGACCTGCGGGCCGCCCGCCGGGCGCCGGCGGCGGCGCTCACCGTGCTCAGTGCGGTGCGCGATCGCGCCCTGATGCTGAGACGGCGGCTCGGCCGGGCGACTCAGGCTCGGTAGCCGACGAAATTGACCTTCGCCGGGGCGTCGAAGCGGACCTCGACCTCACGGTGCGGAGAGTCGAGGCGCAGCGTGAGGTAGGTCGCCTGCCCGGGCGTTCCCTCGGCGACCGCGCTCGTCTCGCCGATCGGTCCCCTCGCCTCGACCTCGATCGAATCGGTGCCGGCGATCACGCCGACCATCAGCTCGCGGGTCGACACCGGCAGGCTGACGTTGAGCCGGCCGCCGGCGGCGACGTGGAGCATCTCGTTCGGCGAGTAGGACACGCCGGTGCTCGTCCGGGTGTCCATCATCCACGGCCTGATGAACGCCGGCGGCCCGGGCACGGCGACCGGACTGAGGATCAGGTCGAGCCAGTAGCGGCCGAACACCGGCGGGAGGTCGGGCCGGGACTCCACGAGGCCGCGGGCGAGGCGCTGCTCGTCGGGCTGGACCGGGCGGACGCCCATCAGGAGGGGGTCGTAGTTCGACGCGATCACGTGGCGGCGCAGATCGCCGAAGGCCAGCTCGAACTCGTGATAGCTGACGCCGCGTCCCCAGCGGGCGAGGGCGTCCCGCTCGGCGGCCGCGCCCCGGGTGGCGGCGGCGGCCATCGCGACGGTGAAGTCCCCCCGTCGGGACTCGCGCGCGTACCGCAAGGCGAGGTCGTCGGGCAGCTGGGAGAAGTACGGCATCTGGGCTGTGTGATGGTCGAAGTCGATCAGCCGATTCGGAGCCTCGCAGACGACGATCACCCCGTCGCGGCGCACGACACGCCGGGCGAGCGCGAGGACGGCAAGGCGCTCGGGGATCGTCAGGTGCTCGACGACCGCGTAGAGCAGGAAGACGTCGACCTCGCCGGCGAAGCGCTCGACCTCGCCAGCGATCTTCTCCGGCGGTGCGGTCCAGAACTCGGCATTGGCGAGTCCGGCGTGGGCCAGCACGTCACGCGCGAGGTCGACGGCCGCCGCGTCGATGTCGAACCCGATGTGGTGGGCTGCCCGCGCGGCAAAGGCTCGGCTGACGAAGCCCATCCCGCAGCCGTACTCGAGCACGGTCGCGCCCGCCAGCGGGTAGACCTGCTCGATCCAGGGAATCAGGCTGCCGGCGGCGGCGTCGAAGCGGCCGTCGGTGTCGATGATCCCCGGCATCAACTCGGACGGCATCGGGGGAGATTATCGGCGGCCGACCGGCGGCTATCATCGCCGCCGTGGAGATCTTCGACGACTCCGCCGGGCAGATGTCTTGGGGAGAGCGGGCCGCCCTCGAGGGCATCCTGACGCAGCGGCGGCCGGGGCTGGCGATCGCGATCGGCACGGCCGACGGCGCGGCACTGGCGCAGATCGCCAAGCACGCCGACGAGGTCCACTCGTTCGACATCGTCCGCCCCCAACTGCCGGTTGAGAGCTTCCCGAACGTGACCTTCCTGACGGGCGACTCGCACGAGCTGCTCCCGGCCATGCTGGCCGGCCTGGTGAGCGAGGGACGCAACGTCGACTTCGTGCTCGTCAACGGCGACCACTCGCCGGCGGGGGTGCGCCGGGACGTCGAGGATCTGCTCGACTCACCGGCCGTCGGGGACGCCGCGCTCCTGATCCACGACGCCAGCAACGAGCGAGTCCGCGAGGGCCTCGACGCGATCCATTTCGCCGCGTGGGCGAAGGTCGCGCGGGTCGAGCTCGATTTCGTCGTCGGCTACATGATCCGCGAGACGCGACTGCGCCACGCGGTCTGGGGCGGGCTGGCCCTGGTCGTCGTCGACGCGGCCCGGCGCAGCTACGGGGGGGCGGCGGTCGTCGCGAACGGCAACTACCCGGCCGCCGAGCTGCTGGCCAGCGCGCGGGAGCTTGTGATCGCCCGGGAGCGCGGAGAGGACGTCTCGGCGATCGTCAGGGACGCAGCGATCGGGGACACCCGCAACCGAGTGATTGCCGAGCTCCAGGCCGAGCTGGACGAGGCGACGACGGAGATCGAGCGACTGGGCAGCGTGGCCCGCCACCACGAGGCGCTCTGGAACTCGCTGATGGACTCCTTCAGCTGGCGCTTGACCGCGCCGGTCCGTCTGGTCAAGGATCGCGTGCGCGGGCTCCTGGGCGGCCGATGAAGCGGCCGCGCTTCGCCCTCGTGTCGCGTGAGGTGTTCCCGTTCGGCGGCGGGGGGATCGGCTTCTACGTGACGTCGACCGCCAACCTGCTGGCGGGGATCGGCGAGGTCAAGATCTTCACAACGAGCTCCCACCGCGCGCGCTACGCGGAGATGCGGGCGTCGGGAGACCCGCGCGTCCCGCCGGACGACATCGAGGTGGTCTTCGTCGACGAGGCCGACGGTGACGCGGTCGGCGGGTACTTCTCGACGATGCACCTCTACAGCTCCAACATCCTCGACTCCCTGCGGGCGACGTACGGCTCGCGCGGCCCGGATCTCGTCGAGTTCGCCGACTACCTTGCCGAGGGGGCCGTCACCGTCCAGGCCCGGCGGACCGGCGACCGGCTCCTCGCAGACACGAAGGTCGCGCTCCGCCTGCACACGACGGCCGAGATCGCAACGGTGCTCGACGGTTGCCTGGAGCAGGACTTCGCGAGCCGGGTGACGTGTGCGCTGGAGCGGCTGGCGTTGCGCGACGCGGACACGCTGATCTGGCAGGGGGGCGACGTGCTGGCGACCTACCAGCGCTATTACGGCGCCGACCAGCTGGCGCCGGGTCGCCGCTTCCGGTACCCGTTCCTGCGCTGGTCGGACAGCGCGCGGCCAGAGGAGCCACGTGATCTGGGCGCGCCGCTGCGCCTGCTGTACCTCGGCCGCCTGGAGCGTCGCAAGGGCGTCCAGAACCTGCTGCGGGCGATGGCCGGGGTCGGCGGCGGTGATGTCCGACTGACGTTGCTCGGCGGCGACACGGCGACGGCGCCGCTCGGCTCGTCGATGCACGAGGCCCTGCGGATGCTCGCCGACGGCGACGGGCGGATCGACTTCCGGGAGGCGGCGTCGCTCGTCGAGATGCAGGCGGCGGTGCGCGAGTGCGACGCGGTGGTCCTGCCGTCGCTGTGGGAGTCGTGGCCGTACGTCGCGCTGGAGGCGCTGCAGGCGAACCGCCCGGTGATCGCGACGCCGGTCGGCGGTTTCGTGGAGATGATCCGCCCGGGAGCGGGAGGGTGGCTGACGCAAGACACCAGCGCGGAGAGCATCGCGACGCTGATCGAGCGGCTGATCTATAACCGCGAGGAGGTCGAGCACCTGCGTCTCGAGGGCCTTCCGGCGGGTCTCTTCGAGGAGCTCGTCGACCCCCGGCCGATCGTCTCCGGCTACCGCGACCTGCTCGACGCGCCCGGGCGGTGGAGCCTGCCGAGGGCGTCTGAGCGGCCGTCGAGCCGGAGCGTCGCCACGCCGGCCGCGTCGGTCGTCTCGATCGTGATTCCCTACTACCGGCTGGCGGCCCACATCCGCGAGACGGTGGCGTCGGCCTTCGCGCAGACGCACGCGGCGATCGAGGTGATCGTGATCAACGACGGGTCCTTCACCGAGGACGACTGGATCCTCGGGGAGCTGGCGGCCGAGTACCCGGTGAGCGTGCTGTCGCAGATCAACAGCGGCCTGGGAGCCGCGCGAAACTTCGGAATCACCCAGTCGCGGGGCCGCTACGTCCTGCCGCTGGACGCCGACAACGTGCTCGAGCCGACCTTCATCGAGCGGACGCTTGAGGTCCTCGAGGCCGACCGCGGCGTCGCCTACGCGACGAGCTGGTCGCGCTACATCGACGCCCGTGGCCGGGACCTCGGGCCGCCGAACGTCGGCTACCAGCCGATCGGCAACGGCCCGCCGATGATCGACCGCGACAACATCGCCGGTGACGCGGTCGCGCTGATCCGGCGGTGGCTCTTCGACTCGGGGTTCGCGTACAGCGAGGACCTCGCCAGCTACGAGGACTGGGACCTCTACCGCCGGCTCGGTCGGGCCGGCCACGTCGGCGTCGTGATCCCCGAGCGGCTGTTCCGGTACCGCGTGCGCGAGGATTCGATGATCCGGGCAGTGGGTTTTCCGCACACCGAACGCCTGTACGGTGAGATGGCCGCCGGCGTCCGCGAGAGAGAGGTGAGATGGGAGTCCAAGAGAGACTGACCCTCCAGGCGATCGGCCAGCCGACGCTGATCGCCGGCGAGCACGTCCACCGGTACGAGCTCGCGGCCGCCCTCTGTCACGGAGCCCGCGTCGTCGACCTCTGCTGCGGGGCCGGCTACGGCGGGGAGATCCTCGCGACGCGAGCGACGAGCGTGCATGGCGTCGACTACGACGCGGCGACGATCGACTTGGCGGCGAACGCACTCGGCGACAATCCGAAGCTGACCTTCGAGGCCGCCGATGCGGCAGCCTTCCTGCGCCGAGAGCTCGCCGGCAGCTTCGACGTGATCGTCTGCTTCGAGGGACTCGAGCACCTCCCCGACCCCGAGGGGGCGCTGCGCGAGCTGCGGCGCCACGCCGCAGCCGGGATCGCCGTGATCTGTTCGGTCCCGAACAGCCGCGGCATGGGCGAGGAGAACGAGTTCCACGTGACCGACTTCGGCTATGCCGAGGCCAGCGCGGCGTTCGCCGGCTTCCCGGACGCGGTGATCGTCCGCCAGTATCTGGCCGAAGGGTCGGTGATCATGCTCGACGGGGCGGCTGAGCTCGACGCTCGTCTGTACGGGGTCGAGCGAGCCGAGCCGGAGTACGCGAACCACTTCATCCTCGTTTCCGGGGTCCCGGACGAGACGCTGGCGGGAGTCCACCGCGGGCGGATGCAGCTTGCGATGGCGCCCAACTACAACCGCTACATGCACGACCTCGAGCGGGCCAACGTCCAGCTGCGCCGGCGCAACCACGAGCTCGCCCGTGGACTCCTCGGCAAGGCCGGGTCGGCGGCACCGTCGTACGTGCAGAAGGCCGAGCGGCAGATCGCCGGGCTCGAGGCGGTGCTCGTCGACCAGCAGCGTCTCCAGCACGAGCTGGAGCTCGAGCGGCGCAACGGTCGCCGGCAAGCCGAGGAGCTGATGGACGCCCAGCTCCAACTCAAGCTCGTGACGGCACGCACCCGGGGCGGCGTCCTTGCCCGCCTGGCTGCGCGCCTGCGCTGAGTGCCCCAGGGACTTGAGTTGCGGCTCAGGCCACCGGCCGGGCCGGTGATCGCACTGTGCCTCGCCGGAGCGACGATCCGGTTCGCGACGCTCGGCGAGCAGAGCTTCTGGCTGGACGAGGCAGTCACCGGACGGCTGATGCACCTCGGCTTCGTCGGGATGTTGCGGGCCATCCCCCGCAGCGAATCGACGCCGCCCCTCTACTACGTGCTGGCCTGGCTGTGGACCCGCGTGTTCGGCGTCACCGAGGTCGGCCTGCGGTCCCTTTCCGCGGTATTCGGCACCCTGACGATCCCTCTCGTCCATATGGCCGCCGCCCGCGTCTTCGACCGTCGCGCCGGCCTCTTCGCCGCGGCGTTGGCGACGTTCGCGCCGCTGCTGATCTGGTACTCGCAGGAGGCACGGTCCTACGCCCTCCTCGTCGCGCTCTGCACGGCAAGCGTCTGGACCCTGGTCGCCGCAGTCGAGCCGAACGCGGGGCGCAGGTGGCTATGGTCTTGGGCGGTGGTGTCCGGACTCGCCCTGGCCACGCACTACTTCGCCGCCTTCCTGATCGGACCGGAGCTCTGCTGGGTCATCGCCAAGCGCCGCCGGGCCGGCCTTCCGGCCGCTGGGGTCGTCGTCCTGGCGGGGCTCGCGGTCGCGCCACTCGCTCTGCGCCAGCGGGCGAACGGGACCGCCGGCTTCATCACGCAGACCGGTCTCCCGACGCGGCTGGCGCAGGCCGTCAAGCAGCTCGCGATCGGGTACGACGCGCCGGCCGACGGCCTGATCGTCGGCCTGGGCTGCGTGCTCGGCGTCGCGGCGATCTGGCTTGCCTGGCGCCGGCTGGCCGAAACGGAGCGTCTGCGTGCGCTCGGTATCGTCGGGCTGGGCATCGCCGCGACCGGCCTGCCGGTGCTCGCCGCCGGCCTGGGCTTCGACTACGTGATCACTCGCAACGTGATCGCCACCTGGGTGCCGGTGTCGCTGGCCGTGGCCGCGGGCCTCGCCCGGAGCGGTCGGGCCGGGACGGTGGTCCTGATCGGCGTCTGTTCTCTCGGTCTGGCGGTGACGCTCGGCGTCGACCTCGACGGGCGCTATCAGCGTGACGACTGGCGCGGCGTCGCTCGAGCCGTGCCGACCGGAACGCTCAGCGCGCTGGTCGTCACGCCGTCGAGCGGGCGGCTCGCACTCCAGTACTACCTTCCCAGGTCTCGCCCGGTCGGACCCACCGGAGCGAAGGTGACGACGGTGGAGGTCATCGCGCTCGGCGCGCGTAGTGGCGGGAACGCCGTGGTCGCGCCGCCGCTTGCTTCGCATCCGCCGACGCTCGCGGGGTTTGGCGCGCCAGTCGCGTCGGTGCACGCCACGTTCAGCGTCGTGCGCTATCACGCCACAGCGGGCGCCGCCCTCGTCACGGCGCCGATCCTGGCCTCCCTCGCCCCGTCTCCCGCCAGCTCGATCCAGCTGTTGAGTCGCGGAAGCTAGGCCTGTGCGGGGGTGCTACGGTGTGTACACGGTGGGCACCAGTGTGGGCATCAGGGAGCTCCGTCAACAGATCAGCACGATCCTCAGACGAGTGAGCAACGGCGAGGTGATCGACGTCACCGACCACGGTCACCCGGTGGCGCGGATCGTCCCCCTGCGCCGGCAGGCCATCGAGCAGTTGATCGTCGAAGGGCGTGCGACGGACGCGGCCGGCGACCTCCTCGACCGGGCCGCCGAGCTCGGCCTGCCGGCGGCGGGCCGCGGACGAGTACCACCGTCGGCGGCACTCGCCGAGCTCCGCGCGGATGAGCGCTAGCGCCTACCTCGACACGTCGGCCTTCGTCAAGCTGATCGTCGCCGAGCCCGAATCCGCGGCGCTGAAGGCCAGCCTGCGGCGCTGGCCGGATCGAGTGTCGGCCACCCTTTTGCGGACCGAGACGGTGCGCGCGCTGCGGCGCTCCGGCAACGATCACCTCGTCGCAAGCGCCCGCCGCCTGTTCGGGACGATCAGCCTGATCCGCCTCGACGAGCCGCTGCTCGACCAGGCCGCCGACCTGCGGCCGCCGGGGCTCCGCTCGCTCGACGCGATCCATCTCGCGGCTGCGCTTTCGATCGTCCCGGACCTCGTCGTCGTGCTCACCTACGACGAGCGCCTGCGGCAGGCGGCGCTCGATCAGGGACTGGACGTCCAGTCTCCGAGCTGAGCGGCCGCCAGTCACCCGTAGTACCTGGATATCGTCAACAGCTCGGCGAACAGGCCGTGGGCCATCGCCAGGATCACGAGCGCCGCGCCGAGCGCCGGAGCCCACCGGCGAGGGGCCGCGCGGCTGACAAGCACGATGAAGACGGCGTAGATCGCCAGTAGTGGGAAGAGGTAGCGGGCCTGTTCGAACGGCAGGCCGGTCGACATCAGGTAGCGGATCCCGGCGAACCCGATCGCCCCGACCAGGCCGGCCGCCATGACGGCAAAGCCGAGCACCATCGGCCAGACCGCCGCGAGCTCCCGCCGCGACCGCCAGAGGCCGATCACCGCGAGCACGGCGAGCACGGCGAAGGCGTCCTGGGCGAGCGTGTAGACCCGCGGGGGGAACCCGTAGTCGAGCCAGCCGAAGCGGCCGATCGCCCCGTCGAAGAAGATCTGTCGAACCGGCGAGTACCCGAAGTATGCATGGTTCATGAACGGCAGCTTCGGGAACAGCAGCTCCCACGTATAGTCGAGCGAGTCGCGCAGCGTGATGACCTTGTTGCCCGGGAGGGCTGCCGTCGCCGCCCCGGCGAAACCTCCGCCGGTCGGGCCGCCGCGGTTCCAGGCGGTCGCGTTGAGCAGTCCGTAGACGGCGACCGGCACCGCTGCCACACCCGCCGCCACACCCGCCCCGAGCGCCGCCCGCGGACGCGTCACGGCCCTGGGGCCGGACCCGACCGCCGCGCCCGACGCGACCGCAGATCCCCCACACGAGCGCCGGCCGGAGCGCCAGACGATCAGCGCGAGGCAGACGACGATCCCCGGGACGAAGGCGACGAAGGTCAGCTTGCCGAGCAGGCCGATCACGGTCGCCAGGCCGACCCAGACCCCCCGCCGCAGCGTCAGCCCGTGGCGGTAGGCCCGGATCAGGGCGAGGAAGGTCGCGGCCGACGCGAAGAACAGGAGGCTGTCGCCCTGGACGCCGGACGAGATGAAGTCGAACTGCGGCTGGAACGCGACGACGAGGCCGCCAACGATTGGCGCCCATCCGAGCGAAGGGAACAGCTCGCGGACGAAGAGGAACGTGGCCAGGACGGTGAGGGCGGCGAGCAGGGCCGAGAGGAGGCGCATGAACTCGAGTCGATCGAGGATGTTGTTGGACGGGGAGAGCCAGTAGGGAATCGCCGCGAGGGCGTAGTACAGCGGCGGCTGATTGGTGATCGAGCTGGCTCCGCCCGGGCCGACCGGGCTGGGCCCGGTCGCGAGCGACGCCTGGAGCGAGCTCTGCTCGGCCGGCGTGATCACCCCCCGCTCCTGCTCGTGGCCGATCACGTCGAAGAAGAAGAGGTTCGCTAGTGCCGTGTACTCCTGCGGCGAGAACTGCGGCGCCGGGCCCTGGGGCGGCGGCTTGCCGGTCTCGGCGACGTACTGGGCGTAGGCGAAGTGTCCGGTCTCGTCCGGCACCTGGAACGGCGGAATCACGGCTGTCCAGACCGCGGCGTTGACGAACGCGACTAGAAAGACCAGCCACCCGGCCCGCGGGACCCGGCCGAGCTGGCCCCGCAGCCGCCCGAGTACGCGGACAGCGCCGGTCACCCGGTCTCCGCGCCGCCGCGGATCAGCAGGCGGACGACGAGGACCCAGCAGGCGAGCAGGAGGACGAAGCAGGCCGGGAGCGTCCAGTCGCCGAAGAAGCCGGCCTTGCCGAGGCCGAAGCGCTGGTCCAGCACGCCGAGCAGCGACCACCATGACTCCTGGCCGGCCCGGTAGTAGACGAGGCTGATCCGGCCGGCCTGCTCGACGCCGTTGACGTACTCGTCGGTCGGATCCGGGGGGATCCCGAGGCCGGCGATCACGATCTTGGCGTGACCGGCGACCGCGAGGCACACCTTGACTGCGTCGCCCGGGGCGGCGGCCGGGCTGATCGGGATCGAGATCGTGCCGCTAGGCTGGGCGCCGGCCGGGAGGTGGCCGGAGGAGACGACGGCGCCCGACGGGTCGAGGAACCGCAGCTGGAGGGCGGGGACCGGCTTGCCGTAGGTCCCGACGAGGATCTGGGCGGTCGCGGCGCCCGGCGGGAGGTAGGGGTTGTCCTGGCAGACCTGGCCGGCGCTCGGAAGCGTGGCCGCGAACATCGCCGGCACGATGTGGTCACTCCCGGCGTCGCGTGGCGCCCGGTGCGACAGGGTGATCAAAAGCCCGGCGACCACCACCGCCAGAGCCCCGGCGATGACGACGCGGACGCGCATCTCAGCGTCGACGCAGGCCGAGGATGCTGAGTAGGAAGGACGAGAAGAAGACCTGGATGCCGATGATCAGGAGCGTGGCCGCGGCGATCGCGTCCTGCTCCTCGGAGATCGCGCCGAACCCGCGCTGGACCCAGTGGACGACGATCACGGCGCCGAGGACGCCGCCGGCGAGCATGATCAGGCCGCCGAGGGCGAGGCCGTGCTCGAGGTGGAAGCGGGCGCGCATGCGGTCGAACCAGGCGTCCTTCTCGCCCATGAAGTAGGTCGCGTAGGCGTGGGCGCAGAGGCCGAGCGCGAGGACCTGGGATCCGACGATGCTCAGCAGGGCGCCGCCGATCTCGGTGTGGAGGTCCCAGCGGCGGCCGAGGACGTTGAACGAGGCGAGGACGGTCAGCATGACGATCCCGCCGACGAGGCTGAGCAGGGCTCCGGGGACGATGAACAGGTAGTTGGGGCTGTGGACGAGCAGGAAGCGCAGGTGTCGCCAGCCGTCGCGGAACGTGGAGAGCTTCGACTCGCCGCCGCGGGGGTGGTACTCGATCGAGACCTCGGCGATCTGGAGCTTCTCCTTGGAGGCGCGGATCACCATCTCCGAGGCGAACTCCATCCCGATCGTGCGGAGATCGAGCTGGTCGAGGACGTCGCGACGGATCGCGCGCATCCCGCAATGGGCGTCGCGAACGCCGGTCCGGAAGAACAGGTTGAGAATGCCGGTCAGCACGGGGTTGCCGATGTAGCGGTGCAGCCAGGGCATCGCACCGGGCTGGATGTTCTGCATCCGGTCGCCCATCACGAGCTCGGCACCGGCGTCGAGCGCGGCGATGAACCTCGGGATCTCGTTGAAGTCGTACGTGAGGTCGGCGTCGGCCATCACGATGTAGCGGCCGCGGGCGGCGGCGAAGCCGGCGAGATACGCGCTGCCATAGCCCCGGCGGGGCTCGCTCACGACGCGGGCGCCGGCGGCTGCGGCGAGCGTGGCGCTGCGATCCTCGGACGCGTTGTCGACGACGAGGACCTCACCGCGGAAGCCGGCGTCGGCGAGGGCGCCGGCGGCCGCGCGGACGCACTGGTCGATGTTCTCCTCCTCGTTGAGGCAGGGAATCACGACCGAGACGAGCAGCGTGGTCTCGTCTGAAGGCGGGAGCGTGACGACTGGGTTCTGTGCGACCGTGCCCACGGCATAACCCTAGTGTCTGCGAACCTCCCGCGGCCCGATGCGTGTCTGCCTGGTCTACGACTGCCTCTTTCCGTACACGGTCGGCGGGGCCGAACGGTGGTATCGCAACCTCGCCGAGCGGCTGGTGGAGGCGGGCCACGAGGTGACGTACCTGACGCTGACGCAATGGGACGACGGCGTGCGGCCGGACCTGATCGGCGTCGACGTGGTCAGCGTGGGCCCGCGGATGGGGCTCTACACGGAGACCGGCCGGCGGCGGATCGGGCCGCCGGTGCGCTTCGGGGCCGGCGTGCTCGGGCATCTCGTGCGCCACGGCCGGCGCTACGACGTCGTCCACACGTGCTCGTTTCCGTATTTCTCGCTGCTCGCGGCCAGCGTGGCCCGGCGGCCGGGCGGCTACCGTGTGGTGGTCGACTGGTTCGAGGTCTGGAGCCGCGACTACTGGCGCGAGTATCTGGGCCGGGTGGGGGGCCTGGTCGGCGAAGGTGTGCAGGCGGTGTGCGCCCGCCTCCCCCAGCACGCGTTCTGCTTCTCCGAGCTCCAGGCGAAGCGCCTGCCGGGGTCGCCGGAGATCCTCCGGGGGCTCTACCGGGCGGAGGGGGCGGGGACCGCGAGCGCCACGGACGCCGGGGCTGATGCCTTGGAGCGCGCCGCGGAGGGTCGTCCGAGCGGCGGGGAGACGGGGGCCGGCGCTCGGCCGGGACCGGTGGTCCTGTTCGCGGCGCGGCAGATCCCCGAGAAGCGGCCGGTCGCGCTGGTCGGGGCGATCGCGCGGGCGGCCGGCGAGGTGCCCGGATTGCGTGGGGTGATGCTCGGGGACGGGCCGGAGCACGCGGCGGTCGTGGCCGAGATCGCGCGGACGGGGGCGCCGGTCGAGGCGCCGGGGTTCGTCGGGAGGGGACGGGTCGTCGAGGAGCTGGGGCGGGCGATGTGCATGGCGCTGCCGTCGATCCGGGAGGGGTACGGGATGATCGTGATCGAGGCGGCCGCACACGGGGTCCCGAGCATCGTCGTCCGGTCGCCGGACAACGCGGCGGTCGAGCTGGTCGAGGACGGGGTCAACGGATTCGTCTGCGAGCTCGACGGGCTGGCCGGGGCGATCGTCGCGGTCCACGAGGGGGGCGAGGGGCTGCGGGCGCGCACGCGGGCTTGGTATGCCGAGCATGCTGGTGAGCTGTCGATCGACGCGTCGCTCGATCGGGTGCTGGCGAGCTATTCGCGGGTGTCGACGGGGCGACGCGGACTTTGAGAGTGCGAGAGCGTGTGCGCTGTGTGTATGTGTGCATGTGTGTAGGTCTCTGAAAAATTAGTTGCTTGCCGCAAGCAACTAATTCTCGCGAGGTCTCCACCACTCCATCGCCTCGCTGTCCCCGCGCCCCGGCTCCGCCCCCCCAAGCCGCCCCACGCGCGGCTCCCGACCTACGCGCGGGAGTAGACGTCGAGCGTCGCCCGGGCGGTCCGCTCCCAGGTGAACTCGCGGGCCCGGGCCAGGCCGGCCGGGCGCAGCCGCTCGGCTTCGGCCGGCAGCCGGCGGAGGGCCGCGGCGATCGCGCGGGGGTCGTGGGGATCGAACAGCAGCGCGGCGGAGCCGACGACCTCGGGGAGGGACGAGGCGTTCGAGCAGGCGACTGGGACGCCGCGGGCCATCGCCTCGAGCACGGGGAGGCCGAAGCCCTCGTAGAGCGAGGGGAAGACGAAGCCGTCGGTCAGGGCCCAGAGCCCTTCGAGCTCGTCGGCGGCCAGCCAACCCGGCCAGCGGACGTCGTCGTCGAGGCCTAGGTCGCGGGCGCGGTCGCGGAGCTCGCGCTCGTAGTCGGTGGCGTAGCCGGCGATCACGGCGATCGGACGGTCGTCGAGCAGGGCGAGGGCGTCGAGCAGGGCGGCGAGGTTCTTGTGCGGGCGCTTGGCCGAGAGGGACAGGAGCACCGGCCTGGTGCCGAGTCGCAGGCGATCGCGGATGAGCGCTTCGGGCGCCGGCGGGACGCGGGCGACCCGACCGAGGCCGAGCGGGACGACGTCGATCTTGGCGGCTGGCGTTCCGAGCAGGTCGACGAGGTCGTCGCGGGTCGAGGTCGAGTCTGCGATCACCCGGTGAGAGGCGCGGACTCCGAATGGCACCAGGCCGCGCATCCCGAGCGAGCGCAGTCCGGCGTGGGCTTCGGGGAATCTGGCGTAGATCAGGTCGTGGACGGTCACGACCCGCCTGAACGGACCCCAGACCGGGGCCGTGCTCGCGAGGCTGTGCATCAGGTCGATCCCGGCGCGGGCCGCGAGACCGGGGAGCAGGAGCTGCTCGCCGCCGACCCACGCGACCCGGTTGCTCGCCCGGACGGGCACGGTGACCGCCGGGATCAGCTCACCCCACGGGCCGGGGCCGGCCTCGCGGCCGACGAAGGCCGTGAAGCGGACGTCGGGCGTCGCGGCGACGAGGGCCGGGATCAGCTCGCGGGCGGCGACCTCCATGCCGCCGGTCTCGCCGGGGACGACGAAGACCAGGTTGAGGCCGACGTGGCGGGGGACCGCCAAGGTTCAGCGCCGGCCGGAGGGCTGGCCTGCGCCGAGGGCGCGGGTGAGCCGCAGGTAGGCGCCCAGCACGACCGCGCCGCCCGGCCGGCGGCCGACCGCGGCTGCGAGCGGAAACGTCGCGTGCCAGGCGAGCGAGCGCCAGTCGATCACCGACCAGGCGGCGCGGATCGCGAGCGCAAGGCGCGCGGGCGCAGCGGCGGGTGCGTAGACGTCGTTGGCCCAGCCGATGTCCCGAAGGACCGCCGAGGCGATCACGAGATGGGGTGCCCAGGCCTGGAAGGACGGGGCACCGAAGGTCTCGACGATGCGATCGACCCCGGCGCTGGTTCCGTCGAGGGCGCGGTGGACCGCGACGTCCGGGAGCGTGCGAACGCGTCCGAGAAAGGCGATCCGCCCGATCAGCAGCCAGTCGTTGCCGAGCACGTTGGGGAGCGGCGCGGCTGCGGCGAGGACCCGGCGGGGCATCAGGCCGTAGAACGTCCCGTTGTCCTCCACGCCGGCGTAGTAGGCGGCGACCCGGGCGGGCGCTTCGGTCTGATCGAGCGTCATCACGACGCCGTCGCCGACGGCACGCCCGTCCCGGTAGTACCTGGCGAGGCCGGCGGCCAGGGCGCACCCGGGATCGGCGAGCAGCGAGGCGACGCAGGCCGCGACGTACCCGCGATCGATCCAGTCGTCGTCGGCGAGCATCATCACGAAGTCGCCGCGGCACTCGGCGAAGAGGGTGTTGAAGTTCGCTGTCGGCCCGACGTTCTCCGGCTGGCGGAGGTACCGGACGCGCGAATCCTGTGCGGCATATCGGTCGCAGATCTCGCGGGTCGCGTCCGAGGAGGCGTTGTCGGAGACGACGATCTCGAGCCGGCGGTGGGTCTGGGCGAGGGCGGACTCAAGCGTCCGTGGGAGCGTCGCGGCCCGGTTGAACGTCGGCACGCCGATGCTGACGAGCGGGCCGTCGCCGTTCACGGCAGCGTGTTCGCGGCTGCGCTCTCCGCAAAGGCTGCGATCGATGTGAACTGGGCCGCCGGGCGCATGTTCGGCCAGACCGACCCGATCGCGCTGTGATCGTCGACCCGAGCGTGCTGGCTGATCATCCCGAGGTTGATGCGGCCGGCCATCTCCCGGGCGAAGCCCAGCCAGTCGCTGCCCGAGAGCAGGCGCAGACGGCGGACCAGCTCGGACGAGCCGATCGTCTTCAGGCGCCAGCCGAGATACCACGAGTAGATCTGCCTGTAGACGTAGTTGCTCCGGCTGATCCCTGTCCCGAGCAGCTCGCCGGGGAAGTCGCGCTCGAGGTTCTGGAGGGTGAGGTGCATCCCGTTGATCATGTCCGTTCCAGGGAGATAGCCGGGAAAGCTGGTCTGGATGCCCAGGTACGTGCGCCCCTGCTCGGTCCCCCCGCTCGACAGGGTGCCGCCGAATGACTTCGGCGAGATGCCGACGACGGCGAGCTTCTCGGGAACGTGGATCCACAGGTTCACGGTGAGCAGGAGGGCGTTGATCGCGTAGAAGTCCGGATACGGCGCCTGGAACGGCGTGCTGGGGAGGCGCTCGAGCGCCGCGCGGGAGACGAGCGTTGTCTGGAGGTTCGGGCAGACGCGGAACTCGAAGCGGAAGAAGTCCCGGACCGCCCAGGCGCGGGCAGCCGCGGGGATCTCGCCGGTGCGAGGGAGCTCGTCGCTGTAGGGGAACAGCGGATCGGAGAAGTGGGCTTCAGAGCCAGGGCTGAACGCGTCGGGAAACGCGAAGCCGTAGGCCTCGAAGCTGATGCAGTCGGGCTGGCCGTGTTCGTCGACGAGCGACATCAGTCGGTCGACGGCCGCCGGGAGGAGGAAGTCGTCGTCGCCCAGCAGGAGCACGTAGTCGCCCCGGGCGGCTTCGAGCGTCCGCATCCAGTTGTCGGTGACGGAGATCGGCGCTGCCTGGTGGACGACACGCACTCGGGGATCGGCGGACAGACTCTCGAGGATCTCGCGGGTCCCGTCGTCGCTGGCGTTGTCGGAGACGACGAGCTCGAGGTCTTCGCGCGGGTTTGCGAGGACCGATCCGGCGCACTCGCGCAGGTATCGGGCGCCGTTTCGCGTGGGTAGGAGGACCGACAGTTTCATCGCTCAGACCTTCGGAAGACGGCGGTGTATGTGCTGCCGTTGAAACCCCGCCGCTCGTACGGCGCGAGCGTCAGCGCCAGTGCCGCACCTAGCTTGAAGGATATCCGTCTCCATCTCGGCCCGGTCTCCGGCCTGAGCATCGCCGCCTGCCACCCGAAGGCGTTCCAGTCGCGCCCCGTGCGGTCTGCGAAGGTCAGCTCGACGGGCTCGAGGCCGGCGTCCCGGGCCCAGGCGGTCAACAGGGATGGCGGGATCAGGAACAGGTGGCGGGGGGCGTCGAGATGTGGCGCTCGTCCACGCAGCACGCGGGTCTGGAGCGAGTCGGGATTCGGGGTTGCGACGATCACGACGCCGCCTGGCTCGAGGGCGGCTGCGGCGGCTTCGAGGGTCTCGACCGGCCGGGAGACGTGCTCGATCACGTGCCACAACGCGACCACGCGAGCGGGCCCGAGCGCTTGGAGTGCGTGCTCGGGCTGGTCGCTGTGAATCACCGGCACGCCGCGGCTGCGCAGGCGGACGCCCGCGGCCTCGTCCATCTCGACGGCTGTGACGTCGTAGCCGGCGTCTCGGGCGGCGAGCGAGAAGCCGCCACCGCCGGGGCCAACCTCGATCAGGCGTCCGCCGCCGGGCGCATGCCGGGTCGCGAAGTCCAGCTTGGCGAGCTCGGTCGGCTCGTTGGAGCCGGCGTCGGAGTAGTACGACGGCGGGTAGTAGCGGCCGAGCTCACGCGGCGGGTTCGCGAGGAAGAGGACGTCGCAGGTCTGGCAGCGGCGATAGTCGAACGGCTCGTCGTCGACCCGGCGGTTTCGATCGCGTGAGCGCAGCCGGAACGTCGATCCGGCGCCGCAGAGCGGACAGGGCACGCCGTGCGCGGAGGCCCCGGCGGCGACCTCCAGCGTGCCGAGGACGCGCTCGGCGAAGCTCGCCCACGAGAACTCGGCGGCCCGCAGCCGCCCGCGACGGGCCAGCTCGGCCCGGCGGGGAGCGTCGCCGAGGAGTTGGAGGAGGGCGTCGGCGATCGCAGCGACATCGGTCGGATCGGCGTAGGCGACGGCGTCGCCGCCGACCTCGGGCAGCGAGGAGACGCTCGATGTCAGGACCGGTGCGCCGGCGGCCATCGCCTCGAGGACGGGCAGGCCGAAGCCCTCGCCAAGCGACGGGTAGCAGAACACGGCGCACCGGCGGTAGGCCTCGTGGAGCGCCGCGTCGGAGACGTGGCCGAGGGCGATCGCCCGGTCCCCGAGCGAGTCGAGCGCGCGCATCGTCTCGCCGGTCTGCCAGCCGCGGGCGCCGACGACGACCAGCGGGTGGCGGCGCTGGAGGTCGGCAGGCAGGCGGCGGTAGGCGTCGACCAGGCGCGGCAGGTTCTTGCGGGGCTCGAGCGTCCCGACGGCGAGGACGAAGTCGCGCTCGGGGAGGCCTGCGACCTCGGCCGGGTCGTGGCCCGGGCAATCGGTCTGAAACGCTCCGGGCGCGGCTTCCAGGGTCGGGGCGACGCCGAGCAGCGCCGTGGTCGTCCGGCTGGCCGCCGCCGGATACCGGTCGGCCAGGGCGCGGGCGGTGGTGGCCGAGATCGCGACGAACGCGGCCGAGCGACGGACGGCGAGGCCGATCGTCAGCCACTCGATCAACGCCGAGCGTCGGTTCGGGCGCATCGCCGGGTCGAACGCGACGAGGTCGTAGACGATCGGCACGCCGGGAATCGCGAGAAACCACGTCGTCAGGTAGCTGTTGGTCGATAGGAAGACGTCGCACTCGCGACTCGCGAGACGGGCGACGCGAAGGTTCCAGAGCGGGTCGCCGGCATCGACGAGGACCCATTCGAGGCGAGCGTCGGACACGCCGTCCCACGGCTGTCGCGTATAGCAGCGGTAGCGATGCTGTTCTGGGCGCCGCGCCAGCTCGCGGAGCAGCTCGCGGACGACCCGGCCGCGGCCGGCTCGGACCTCGGTGGCCGCGCGGGCGTCGATGCCGATCGTCAGGGAACGCGCGGGCGGAGGATCGGGCACAGGCCGCGGAACGTTACGGGGAACGTGTAAAGGAGCGCTGCGCAGACGCCGATCGGAACTCAATGCGGGGCAAGCGCCTGGAGCGACTGGACGACCTCCGTGGCGTTGCCGCTCTGCTCGTAGTGACGTGCCACGCCACCGAGTTATGGGACGCAACGCGCCGCCGTCAAACGCCTCACGATCTGGCTTACCTCGGAAGCTTCGGCGTGGCGATCTTCTTCGTCATCTCAGGCCTCGTGATCTACCGACCGTTCGTCAGCGCGCGAGCCACCGGCGGGCGCAGTGACCTCTGGGGGTACGCCGTGCGGCGCCTGACGAGAATCGTTCCCCCGTACTGGGTCGCGCTCGCCTTCTTTGCGGTCGTGCTGCCGGCAGCGGTCAGCCCCGTCGGGAGCACGGGGATCTCGACATTCTGGGCTTTCGGGCAGATCTACACGCATGGCACCTACTTCCAGGGTCTCGGCGTGGCGTGGAGTCTCGGGGTTGAGATGTCCTTCTACATCGCAGCTCCGCTGATCGCCTTCGCGCTCCGACGACGCGACAGCCTCGAGCCGTATGTCCTGGTCGGGCTCTGGCTGCTCTCCTTCCTGGTGAGGGTTGCCAGCCCAGACGGCGTGATCGGCGGCACGATAGTCGGTTACTTCGGCTGGTTTGCGGTCGGCATGTGGCTCGCGCGCGCCTCGTGTTCGACGACGACGGCGAAGCCGCGACTCGGCCCAGCCTGGACCTGGACCTTGGCCGGCGCCGGTTACCTGTTGCTGTGCGAGCAGGTCCCGACGGCCTGGCCCAACCAGGGCACCCTGCTCAGCTACGTCGGACTCGGACTGCTCGGGGGCCTTGTCGTGCTTCCGGCGATAACCAACCCCGGGCGTCCGGGCCTGAAGTGGTTGGGCGACCGGTCGTATGGCGTATATCTCTGGCACTTCCCGATCTTTCAGTGGCTCGCGGAGCAGCGCCTGGCGCTCGGCTTGTACGCCGCGGTCGGCCTCGTCCTCACGCTCGGCGCCGCGCATTTCTCCCACCGGTACCTGGAGCAACCGCTGATGCGCCGCGCGTCCGCTCTCGCGAAGCTGCGTCGAGGCCCGGTCTCCGTGGCTCCCCCTGTGCGCACCTCGTCCGAGGTTGCTTGATCAGCACGAAATGCCGCGTTTGCGCACTGTGGCTTCACTCTTGCCGGCCCGACACACCTCGGCGAGCGCTGGCGCCTCCATGCGTGAGATCGCTCAGACCCCCCCCCGCCACGGTAGCCTGGTTCCCCATGCCGTCGAGGGATCGCCTGCTCCCCAACGCCCGGTCAATTGAGGCGCGCGAGCTGCATCCGGTGCGACCGCACAGCGCCGACCAGGCGTGGTTTTGGACAGATCGGTGGCAGGTGATGGAGCGCGAGGCGCAAGCGGACATCGACGCCGGACGCACCGAGACGTACCCAAGCCCCGAGGAGTTCATCGCTGACCTCGACCGCGAGGCCGACGACCGCGGCTTGCGGTGAAGTCCTGGCAGACTGGAGCTGCCGCCGGACGGACGCCGGCGTCGTGCGGCTACTGGCGGACGAGCGTCATGTGCCAGACGCCCGCCGGGACCGTCGGGTCCAGCGGAAAGACCATCCGCGTGCCCGACGGCGAGCTCTCGAAGGCCGCCGCCTCGGCGGCGAAGCCGCGATTCTGGAGCGGGGCGTACGACCAGTGGGACGGAACCGCGACGACGAAGAGCATCACGAGGATCGACGCGGCCACGCGCCTCGCCAGCCGATTCGCCCGGGCGACGTGCCAGACGATGAGGGCGGCCATCGCATACTCGGGTACGAGGAAGTAGCGACCGCTGACGACCGGACCGGCCATTCCCGGCCAGTCGACCCCGAGTGGGTGTACGAGCCCCATGACCAGCAGCGCACCGGCGAACAACAGGAAGAGCCTGAGCTCGGGAGCGCCCCGCCTGAGCGCTGCGACGGCCGCAACCGCGCCGAGCAGCCCGATCAGCTCGATCGACACCGCGGCGAGCGGCGAGCTCTCGAGGCCGAGCGGCTGCATCACGACCCGGCGGCCGAGGATCTCGAAGAACAGCTGGGGCGACGGATGGAGGGGTATCGCGACGCGGGGGGCGGCGTTGTAGCCGGCGGGCAGGTGGTGCTGGAGGTAGCCGATCGAGAACAGCTGGAGCGCGGCCGCGCCTGAGAAGACCACGAGGACCCACCTGGCGACCGCGTCGGGGCCGCGCCAGCGCCGGAACAGGAAGAGCAGCGGGGCGAGGGCGATCGCGAAGACGCCGGTCGTCGCGCACATGCAGAGGATCACGCCGTCGAGCAGCTTGTCGCCGCGGGTCCGGGCGGGCGCGGAGACGATGACGATCACCGCCGCGATCGCGAGATACCAAAAGCGAGTTGTCGACGTTTGCGTTCGTCTCGGCCACGCCCGGCAGACAGATGTAGAGAGCCGCGAGCAGGCCTCTGGCCCGCCGGTCTGGCGCGATCGTGCTGGCACGTCCGGACAGCAGGAGTCCAACGGGCAGCGCCCGCACGAGGATCGCGACGAGGTTTCCGACGAGCGGCGCGAGATGAAGGGGAACGAGGGTCTCCAGCCCGGCGACGAGGACAGGGAACTCCTGGTAGTAGCCGGACTGCGGCACGAGGAGGCTGGCGAGCACGCCGTGCGTGTAGACGTCCGCGAAGAAAATCGAGCCGTCCTCGGCCCAGAACTGCGCATGGAGGATCGCGTCGGGACGGCGGCTGATCACGAGCACGGCCGCGAGAAGGGTGCCCCACACGGCGACCGGCAGGGATCGGTGTCGCAGGCGGCCGATCGCCCACTCGCGCCGGCCAGCCGAGGGTCTTGGCAGCGCCGGCCGGGGCATTGCGCTTGTCGACGAGGCCATCGCTCTGGCTATCGGCCGTCCAGCACCCGACTTGAGATGTCAGACGCCGCCGGCCGTGCCGCTCCACGTCGGGTCTGGGCTCATTAGCGACCCCCGTTGCGCTTCCGGCGCCCGATCAACCTCCAGCGAGCTCGCGCCGCCACCAGTCGACCGTCGCGGCGATTCCGTCGGCGAGGGCCAGGGCGGGCAGGAAGCCGACCTCGTCACGGAGCCGGCGAACGTCCGCCACCAGCAACGGCGGGTCGTCCTCGCGGGCCGGGAGCGCGCCGAGCTCGATCAGCTCGGGGCGACCGCAGGCCTCCCCGACGAGACCGACGAGCCGGGCGATCGTCACCGGCTCGCCCGATGCGATGTTGACCGCCCCGCTGACATCCTCGGTGTCGAGCAGGGCGGCGAAGCCGGCGGCGACGTCCGCGGTATGGAGGAAGTCCCGTACCTGCCGGCCGTGGGAGCACGGCGCGGGCCGCCCGTCGAGCAGGGCGCGGATCACCGAGGAGACGAGCCGGGCCGGGTGCTCGGCCGGCCCGTAGAGGAAGAAGATCCGCCCCCAGCCCAAGGTCGGCATCCCATCCTCGGAGTAGTAGGCCGCCGTCTCCGCGTGGAGGGTGGCCTTCGCCCTGCCGTAGAGCGTCGCGGGTTCGACCGGCGTGACCCCCTCGCGACAGACAGCGCCGGCCGACCAGTCGTACTCGGCGCACGTACCGGCCACGACCGCACGGCGGCCGCCGGCCTGCGCGAAGGCGCACAACAGGACGCGGCTGGCCGCGACCCAGCGATCGTTCTCGGGCGATGTCCAGAACTTGCCGGGCTCGGCGTACCAGGCCAGGTGGAGGAGGTGGGTCGGCCGCACGCGATCGACGAGCTCGGCGATTGCCGCCGGGTCGAGCAGGTCAGCCTGATGGGGCACGAGGCCCTCGAGACCACCGTCGCCGCCCCCGCCCGGGACCCCGACCGCCGGCGAGCTGACCGCTCGTGAGCTGACCGTGTGGACCTCGTACCCGCGGTCGCGCAGCGGCCGGATCGCCTGCCGGCCGATGAAGCCGGTCGCCCCGGTCAGGAGGACGCGCTTCATCCGGCCACGGGCCGACGGCTACGGACGAGCTCGCCGATCTCGGGCGGGAGGCGTCCCATCAACCGGAGGGCCGCGAGATAGACGAGGGCGGCGACGAGCGTCTGTGCGACGGCGGGCACCGGGAGGAGGAGACCGACGGCGACGGCCGCGGCACCCGCGAGCGCGGCAACCCCGAGCGCGGGGAACGGGAGCCTGAGATCGGGCCTGACGCGGACCAGCAGGACCGCCACGGCGACCGCCAGGCCGACCTCGCCGGCGCTCGCGGCGATCGCCGCGCCACGGGCGCCGAGGGGACCGACGAGAGCGACGACGAGGACGCCGCAGACGCCGAGTGCGACGAGGTTGGCGATCAGCAGCTCGCGATAGCGGCGGAGGCTGAGCATCGGGTAGGCGCCGGCCACGTTGGCGAAGGTCGCGACGATCGCGATCGCCTGGATCCGCAGGACCGTCACGGACGGGTCGGTGTCACTACCGGTGAGCACTCCGATCGCGAAGGGAGCGCCGACCTCCAGCATCACGACGATCCAGACGCCGGCCAGCAGGCTGAGCTCGAAGAGCCGCCCGGTTGCCGCGAGGAACCGGCGGTCGTCGTTGCCCTCGGCCCGGGCGAGGATCGGGAAGACGGCGCCGATCGCGAGTGCGGGAACGCCGACGAGCACCTCGATGATCCTGAAGGAGACCGCGAAGTAGCCGGTCTGGACCTTCGTCGAGAGGAGCGACGTGAGGATGATCGCGATCCGGAAGTAGACGACGTTGACGGCGATCGCCGCGGCGTAGGGCACGCTGTCGCGGAGCAGGGGCCACCAGTCGCGCGGGTGAAACGCCGGGCGCAGTGGGGTCAGCCGGCGGACGAGCACGGCGGTCAGGAGAAGCGAGACGACCGACGCGGGGATCGCGACCGCGAGCAGGGCGACGAGGCCGGCGCCGGTCAGCGCGAGCACGATGATCAGGGCGACGCTGACGACCTGGCGGGCGAAGTCGACGAGCGAGGCCCGGCCGAGCGAGAGCTCGCTCTGGAGGGGTACCGACAGGATGCTCTGCATCAGCTGGATGATCAGGCCGGCGCCGGCCGCCGTGACGCCGAGCACCATCGTCGACCCGTACCCGGCGAGCGCGGTGAAGCCGATCGCCCCGGCGACCCCGACGCTCGAGAGGACGAGCCTGACGCCGAGGGCGTTGCGCATCAGCTGGTCGCGCGGAGTTCCGCGAAGCGTCGCGTACTCGCGTAGGGCGATCGCGTTCAGGCCTCCCTCGGTGAGACCGAGGACGAGCGCGACGATCGACAGGGCGGTGACGTACTCGCCGAAGCCGACCGTCCCGAGGTGATGGACGAGGATCGGCACCGAGGCCAGGGAGAGGAGGATTCCGCCTGCATATCCGGCGCTCCGCAGGACTCCCCCGCGCAGCGCGCGCTGACCGGCCTCGGCGGCGTCGAGATGGTCCCCGGCGCCACCGATCACGGGTCGAAGTCCGGGTAGCTGCGATCGCGCTCGGAGACGGTGCGCTCGCCGCTCGCGGGGGGCCAGTCGATCGCGAATGCGGGATCGTCGAAGCGGACGCCGCGACCGGCGCCGGGGACGTACTCGTGGCCCATCAGATACAGCAGCTCGCAGTCGTCGGTGAGCGTCTGGAAGCCGTGGGCGAAGCCGTCGGGGATGTAGAACATCCGCCGGTTGGCAGCGGTCAACTCGACGGCGTGCCAGCGACGGAAGGTCAGCGAGTCGGGACGCAGATCGACGGCGACGTCGAAGATCCGGCCGGCGACGCAGCGCACGAGCTTGGTCTCGCCGTGCGGGTCGGCCTGGTAGTGCAGGCCGCGGAGCGTGTCGCGGCGGACGTTGAACGACGCGTTGCACTGAACGACCGTCGAGTTCAGACCGCGGGCTTCGAACTCGGTGGCGTCGAACGTCCGGGCGAACCAGCCGCGGTCGTCGGTGAGCGGGTCGACGTCGATCACCCAGGCCCCGGGGAGCGGCGTCTGCTCGAACCTCATGCCTGGAGGCTGAGCTCCGGAGATCGTGCGGCGAACCGGCCGCCCCAGTCGCGGACGTAGGCGAGCTGGTCGATGATCTCGTCCTTGAGGTTCCACGGGAGGATCAGCACGACATCGGGCCGGGTCTGCGCGATCGCGTCGGGCGAGCGGATCGGGATGTGGCTGCCGGGCAGGAAGTGCCCCTGCTTGTGGGGGTTCAGATCGCACGTGTAGTCGATGAACTCGGGTCCGATGCCGCAGTAGTTGAGCAGCGTGTTGCCCTTCGCCGGCGCACCGTAGCCGACGACCCGCTGGCCGGCTCGTTTGCAGTCGATCAGGAACGCGAGGATCTGCATCTTGTCGAGCGCGACCCGCCGGCCGTAGTCGACGTACGTCGCGAGCTCCTCAAACCCGGCGGCCCGCTCGATCTCCAGCAGATCCACGGTGCGCCGGGTGTCGGGCTTGGCCGCGTCGTCGGCGTGCGCACCGTAGATCCGCAGCGACCCACCGTGCGTGGGCAGCCGGTCGACATCGAACAGGCGCAGGCCATGCGCGGCGAACACGGCACGAACGGTACGGAAGCTGAAATACGAGAAGTGCTCGTGATAGATCGTGTCCCACTGGTTCTGCTCGACAAGACTCAGAAGGTGGGGAAACTCCATCGTGATCACACCGCCCGGCTTGAGCAGGATCTTCATCCCGGCGACGAAGTCGTTGAGGTCGGGGACGTGGGCGAGGACGTTGTTGCCAAGCAGCAGATCGGCGGCCGAATCGGGCACCAGCGACCGGGCGGTCTCGACGCCGAAGAACTCGACCAGCGTGGGAATCCCCTTCTGCAGGGCGAGCTTCGCGACGTTCGCGGCCGGCTCGATCCCAAGCACGGGAATATGCCGGGCATGGAAGTACTGCAGGAGATACCCGTCATTGGACGCGAGTTCGACGACATGACTCGACTCGTCAAGACCGAACCGGTCGGTCATCGCCTCGACATAGCCACGCGAATGATCAAGCCAGGTCGTCGAATACGACGAGAAATACGCGTAGTCACTGAAGATCCGATCCGGCGTCTCGAACTCCTCGAGCTGAACGAGCAGACACCCCGAACAGACATACGCCCGCAACGGATAGAACGGCTCCATCGCCGCGAGCTGACCCGGAGCGAGATAGCTGTTGGCCAGCGGCGACATCCCGAGATCCGCGAAGACATGCTCGAGCGGCTGGGCACAGAAACGGCAGACAGGGGCGGGCATCGGGGCTGACCCTAGACGATCAGGCGCAGAGCGGCCGGCGTTGAGTTGGCCGTCTTTGCGGAGCACGCTCGGTCGGATCGCCCGGATCGGCGGGGCAGCCGGGGCCACGGCCGGCGGCCACGGAGCCGGTCCGCAGCCGCGTAATTCGGGGATTCCCAGCCAGCCGGGCCGTCACGCCCGACAGCGCCGGGCCGGCGGGCCGACAGCGCCAGGCGGACAGGCCGACAGCGCCAGGCCGGCGGGCCGACAACGCCAGGCGGACGGGCCGACAGCGCCAGGACAACAGCGACAGGCCGGGAGTCCAACGGCGCCGGGCGGTCAGTCCCAGCTGCGCCAGGGCGGGTCGCCGGACTCCCAGAGGCGCTCGAGGAGGCTGCGGTCGCGAACGGTGTCCATCGGCTGCCAGAAGCCTCGATGGCGGTAGGAGGCGAGCTGGCCGTCGCGAGCGAGGTCGCGGACGGGCTCCTGCTCCCAGACGACGTCGGGCCCGTCGCCGAGGTAGGCGGCGACGGCCGCCTTGAGGACGAAGAAGCCGCCGTTGGTCCAGGCGCCGTCGCCCCGGGGCTTCTCGCGGAACGACTCGACGCGGTCGCCGTCGACAGCCAGGGCGCCGAAGCGGCCGGGCGGTTGGACCGCGGTCACCGTGGCGACCGTGCGCTGGGCGCGGTGGAAGGCGATCAGCTCGGTGATGTCGACGTCGGCGAGGCCGTCACCGTAGGTGAAGCAGAAGTCGTCCTCGCCCTCGAGATAGGGCAGGACGCGGCGCAGACGGCTTCCGGTCTGGGTGTCCGCGCCGGTGTCGATCAGCGTCACCCGCCAGGCCTCGGTCTCCGACCGGTGGACCTCCATCGTCCCCTTGGCGAGGTCGAACGAGACGTCGGACGTGTGGAGTCCGTAGTTGGCGAAGTACTCCTTGATCACGTAGCCCTTGTAACCGAGGCAGATCACGAAGTCGGAGATCCCGTGGGACGCGTAGATCTTCATCACGTGCCAGAGGATCGGCTTGCCACCGATCTCGACCATCGGCTTCGGCCGAAGGGCGGTCTCCTCGGCCAGCCGCGAGCCGAGGCCACCGGCGAGTATCACCGCCTTCACGGCGCGGAGCATAGTCTGGCGGCCGGGGTCGGCAGCCGCGAAGACCGGGGGAGCGACGCCGTCCGGGCCGAGGCCCGTTGGGCGCTGGCGGGTCGCCAACGCGGGTACAGTCCGGGTGATCTTGGTGCCCCGAGGACTCCGAGGCCGCCTGGCGAACCCGGGGTGGGCGCTGGCCCTCCTGATCTACGCGGTCGCGACGCTGGTCCTGATTGGGCGCCAGGCGGCCGCCAACCCGGCGCACGTGTGCCTGTGCCTGGGCCCGAACGGCGATCCGCCGTTCTTCATGTGGGCGCTCAAGTGGTGGCCGTACGCGATCGGCCACGGCCTCAACCCGTTCTACACCGACGTCGTCTGGTATCCGGGGGGAGCGAACACCGCGACGACGACCGGCATACCGGGCGTCGCGCTGATCCTCTGGCCGGTGACGAGCGCGTTCGGGCCGATCGTCGCCTACGACGTCGCCGCGTTTCTCAGCCCGATGTTGGCCGCGCTTGCGGCGTACGCTCTGTGCCGGGAGCTGTCCCAGCGGTACTGGCCGTCGGTTGCCGGCGGCTTCTTCTACGGGTTCAGCAGCTACGAGTTGGCCCAGCTGACGAGCCATCTGCAGGTCGCGTTGATCTTCCTCGTCCCGTTGGTCCCGCTGCTCGTCATCCGCCGGCACGCGGGCGTGATCTCGCGTCGGGCGTTCGTGTTGGGTCTGGCCGGCATTCTCGCCGGCGAGGTGCTGATCTCCACGGAAGTCACGTTCGACATCGTGATGCTCGGTGGGGTCGGACTGGTCGCCGCGTGGTTCCTGAGTCCGCCGGCCGACCGCCGGGTCGTCGTGAGACTCGCCGTCGAGATCGTCGGCGCCGGGCTGCTCGCGGTCGCGGTCGTCTCGCCGTACCTGTACTGGGCCGTGATCAAGGGGAACATCGCCAACTACGGGGCCGTGGCCGGGACGATCTTTGCCGAGCGCTACCGGCTGGACCCGGTGAACCTCGTCGTGCCGACGCATCTCACGTGGGTCGGTGGGAGCGCGCTGCTCGGGGTGAGCAATCACTACGACGGTGGAAATCCGGTCGAGGCCGGCGGCTACCTCGGGATCCCGGTGCTGCTGCTGATCATCGCCTTCGCGGGCGCGACGTGGCGGCGGCGATCGACGCGTCTGCTGTGCGTGCTGTTCGTCGTGACGGGGATCCTCGCGCTCGGTCCGCGGCTGAGCGAGGGCTCGCACACGTTGATCCCGCTGCCGTGGAAGCTGGTCGAGAACGCACCGGCGTTCAGGGCGATCCTGCCGACCCGCCTGACGCTCTTCCTCGCGTTGATCGCGTCCGTCGGCGTGGCGCTCGAGCTCGCCCGAAGCCGGCGGCGACCGTGGTTGGCGTGGCTGGTGGCGCTCGCCGGGGTCGTCATGGTTCTGCCGGCCCAGACGGGGACGCCGCTGTGGCACAGCACGCCGCCGGGGGTTCCGCTCGTCCTCACGGACGCGGCGCGGTACCTGCCGTCGACCGGGAGCGTCCTCGTTGTCCCGGTCGGCCAGTTCGGCTCGAGCATGTACTGGCAGGCGGAGACCAACTTCGGCTTCCATCTCGCGAACGGCCGGGTCGCCCTCGTTCTGCCGCCGGAGTACGACACGGAGAAGGCGTCGCTGTCGATGGCAAACGACATCGGCCCGCCGCATCACGCGTGGCTGGAGGAGTTCGTCAGGGCCCACCGCGTCAGTGCGATCGTCGTCGGCCCGGCGGTCCGCCGTCGGTGGGACCCGGCCCTCCGGCGGCTCGGCCTCCACCCGGTCGTGATCGGCGATCAGGCCGTCTACTACGTCTGCGGAGGCCCACCCGCCGGGGGATCGTGCGCCCGGTGACCTGACCGTCTCGTCGACGGCGGCCCACCCCAGCGCCCCGAGAACCGGTCGAAGGGCCCGGTTTCGGCCTCGCGAGACGGCCGTGGAGGAATTGCAAGCTTTGCGTCAAACGCGCGCGACCCACCCGTGAGCAGGCATCTTTGGGTCGATCAGCGCAAACCCCGGTGGGATCGTCGGTCTTCGGATCGGTCGGCCGATGCCGGGAGGACAAGTGGATGGAGATGCGATGGACCGCAGGATGGTCGGCGAGCACCACCGGATGGCCGTGCCGTCGGCTCCGGCCGCAGCGCGCCGAGCCGCCCGGTTCGACGGCGAGGCCCGCCGGGGATGGCGGCCTGACCTCGCCCTGCTGGTGGCGGTCGTCGGCCTGGTCCTCGGCGTCCTCGTGATGATCCCGCTGGTCCGGGCGATCACGCCCGGACCGCCGAGCGCCTTCAGCCAGCCGGCCGCGCCGGCGCCGCTGGTCGGTGCGCGTCCGGCCGCGCCGCCCGTGCGAGGGCCGTCGGCCACCTACCGCAGCGGCGGGAGCGTCGTCGCCCGAGGGGTTGCCTACTCGGCGCTGTCGGCGCAACGCGCGACGAACCTCCCGCTGCCGGGCTCAGCCGGGAGTGTCAGCGGCGACCTCGTGATCGTCAAGGTCCTTCTCCAGGGCGTCGCCACCGCATCGAGCACGGCGTCCGTCGGCCTCGTGGATCTGATCGACGGCGGAGTCGACTACCGACCGCTCCTGGGCGTCGAGACGGCCCTGGCCCACACCCGCTGGCAGACGCTCGTCCTGCGCCAGGTGGCGTCCGGGTCGACGAAGCGGGTGAAGCTGGTCTTCGAGGTGCCCAACTCCGTGCCGGTCCGGCTCAAGCTGATGATCGGAAGCCATGCGACGGGCGCCCCGCGCTTCGCGATTCCGGTCGGGCCTGCCGCCGGCTGAGCGATCAAACCCCGCGGGTCGGTCGGCCACCGCGGGCGAGGCGTCGAGCACGGAGCGGGCGACGGCGTCCGGGGTTCGTGACGGAGACCGTCGGTGCTCGCGCGGAGGGTGCAGGCGCGACTGGATTTGCCTGGCCAACGTCCCGTCGATGGATTAGGCTGGCGGCGTGGCGAACATCGAGGGGAAGGCCACCGCCATCACCGTGCTGACACCGGTGAGGCGGGGCGGGCCGATACTGCTGGGGGTGGTCTTCTGGGCGGGCCGGAACCTGGCGTTCACGCTGGCCAAGTTGGAGACACTCTCGTTCATCCACTACGCCCGGTGGACGTTGATCAAGCGCTTCCCGGATGGCAGCGACGGCGAGGGACAGCGGCCGAATCACACCTATCTCTTCTTCGAGAGCAACTTCAACGGGACGTGGGATCAGTACATCGACGCCTTCTCGGAGATCGTCGCCCTG
Source organism: Solirubrobacteraceae bacterium (assembly GCA_035553395.1). Classification (GTDB taxonomy): domain Bacteria; phylum Actinomycetota; class Thermoleophilia; order Solirubrobacterales; family Solirubrobacteraceae; genus Palsa-513. The sequence continues at coordinate 47,435 of DASZKP010000105.1, forward strand.
CGGATGAAGGCGATCTGGGGGACGTCGCTCGGCTTCCCCGGACCGCTGCCGGTCGAACCGTTCAAGCAGTACATCCGTCGCAACGAGTACGTCGCCAACCACTACTGGTCGGCCTACCCCGGACATACGACGACCGAGATCATCTCCGCCGGGGACGTCGCGACCAAGTTCAAGGCCTTCCACGAGGCGTCGGCCGGCCTCAGCCCCGAGGCGTTCGATGCCGCGTACAAGGCGTTCCTGACGCAGGTCCAGGGCAACCTTTGAACGGCCGCCACGACATCTGCGGGCAGGCCCACTCGCTGACCGTGCTGACCTCGATCTGCGCCGGCCACGAGAGCGCACTCGCGCGGTACCTCAACGCGCTGGGGAGCGGCCCGGCCAGCCCGCTCTCCCACGTCGGACGCACGCACTTCGCCCGGTGGGTCGTGGTCGGTGACGTCGTCTTCGAGGGAACCGGCGAGCGGGACCACCTCCAGTTCGCCCAGCTCCTCTTCACGAGCAACTTCGACGGGACGGATCTCGACTCGTACCTAGAGTCGCTGCGGACCGGCCTCGGCGTCGCCGCCGACGAGATCTGGAGCCACTGCAACGGCTACCCGGGGAGCGGGGATCCGGCGGCATTCGCCGCGTACATGCGCCGCCACCACGTCGAGAGCTCGCTGTTCTTCGCCGCGTACGGCGCGCGAACCGTCGAGGACGTGACGAGCAGCCTGGCCCTGCGCAACGAGCTGATCGCGTTCGCGATGAGCACACAGGGCCTGCCTCCGGCCGATCTGCAATCGGCGTTCGAGCGCCGCTTCCCCCGATGACCGACCTCGACCTCCCGCGGATCCAGGGCTTCGTCGTGCGCCCGTACGACTTCCCGTTCGCCGGCTACCTCTTCCTGAAGATCGGCGACAGGCCGAGGATCGGCGACGAGCCCGGCGACGTCGACCTCGCTGCGGCCTGGATCTCGGCGATCACCGAACACGTCCAGACGGCGGCCAAGTGGACGGATCCGCCGGCGTCGAGCGTCAACATCGCGTTCAGTTATGCGGGACTGCGCAAGCTCGAGCTCCCCGACGCATGCCTGGCCGGATTCCCCGAGGAGTTCCGCCAGGGAATGGCCGCCAGGGCGGCGATCCTCGGCGACACCGGGAAGAGCGATCCGTCGACGTGGGAGGGCAGCTTCGGATCGGACGACATCCACGTGCTCGTGATGATCAGCGCGGCCAACGCCGCGGCGCTCGAGGCGCATGACGCCCAGCTTCGGGCGGAGATCGCCGCGAACAGCGGCCTCAGCGTGATCCAGGACGACGTCGGCCACCGGCTGCCGCAGGCGCGCGAGCACTTCGGCTACGCCGACGGCTTCGGCCAGCCGGCGATCGAGGGCAGCGGCTGGCCGCCGCTACCGGGCCAGGGGGCGATCGACGGGGCCGGGTGGCGGCCGATCCGCGCCGGCGAGTTCATCCTCGGCTATCCCGACGAGGAGGGGATCCTTCCGGCGGCGCCGCCGGCGGCCGAGCTGGCGAACAACGGGTCCTACCTCGTCTATCGAAAGCTCCGTCAGGACGTCGTGGCCTTCCGCACGCGGCTGGCCGAGGCCGCCCAGCTGTATCCGGGTGGCGAGGAGCTGCTGGCCGCGAAGATCGTCGGCCGGTGGCGGGACGGCACGCCGATCGAGCTCGCTCCGGACGCGCCGGATCACACGATCGCGTCGAGCGAAAAGCGCAACAACGCCTACCGCTACAAGGACCCTGCGCACGACGACACCAAGGGTCTCCGGTGCCCGATCGGAGCGCACGTCAGGCGGTCGAACCCGCGCGACAGCCTCCCGTTCGACGGCAAGCTCGTCAACCGGCACCGCCTGATGCGCCGGGGGATCACCTACGGGGACCCGCTCCCAGAGGGTGCCGCGGAGGATCACAAGGACCGCGGCGTGATCTTCCTCTGCCTCCAGGCGAGCATCGCCCGCCAGTTCGAGTTCGTCCAGTCCCAGTGGCTGGGGGCCGGCAACACGTTCGGCCTCGCCGACGACCAGGACGTCCTGCTCGGTCCCCAGGACCAGATGGACCCGGCGACGCCGAAGAAGATGACGATCCCGGGTGACCCGCCGTTCTTCCTCGGCCCGCTCGAACGGGTCGTCACCGTCAGGGGCGGGGAGTACTTCTTCGTGCCCGGAATCAACGGCCTGCAGTTCCTTGCTGCAGCAGCGGGGGGTGGGGCAGCGTGAACATCGAGGACGAGCTCAAGCATCTCGGAGGCCGTCTGGGCGCCGACGTCGACCGGTTCGTGACCGAGGGAAAGGAGCAGCTGACCGCGGAGAAGGCCAAGCTGACGGCTGACGTCCTCGCCCACCCCCAGCCGCTGTTCTCGATCCTGCGGACGATCAAGCCGGTCCTCCACGTCCACGACGTCGCGATCGTCACCCGGTATCCCGACGTGGTCGAGATCCTGACCAACGACGAGGCGTTCGGCGTGGCCCCCTACAACGAGAAGATGCAGGCTCTCGTCGGCGATTTCATACTCGGCCTGGACGACTCGCCCGAGTACGAGCACGACGTCTCGATCCTCCGCCTCGCAGCCCCACGCTCCGACATGGCGGACATGATCAGCTTCGTCACCCAGACGGCTGACGCGCTGGTCGCCGAGGCGGCTGCCGCCGACGGACGGGTCGACGTTCCCGACCTCAGCAAGCGCGTCCCCGCCCGCCTGATCGGGCACTGGTTCGGGACGCCCGGGCCGAATGAGGACAAGCTGATCGAGTGGGCATGCGCGATGTTCGCCGACATCTTCGTCAACGTGACCAACGACCCGAAGATCCACGCGGCGGCGTCTGCGGCTGCCGGCGAGTGGAAGCAGCATCTCGCCGAGGTGATCGCCGAGCGCCACGCGTCGGGCGTGCCGGCGCAGGACGTCCTCGGCCGGTTGATCGCGCTCCAGTCAAATTCCGAGACGCGGTTCACCGACGAGCAGATCGCCGCCAACCTGATCGGCCTGATGACCGGCTTCGTGCCGACGACCGCCACCGCGACGAGCTTTGCCCTCGACGTGCTCCTCGACCGCCCGGACGTGCTCGCGAGCGCCCATGCCGCGGCGCTCGCCGACGACGACGACGGGCTTCGGGCGATCCTCTGGGAGGGCATGCGGCTCGCACCCCAGGGACCCGGTCTGTTCCGGCGGGCGCTGACGGACTTCACTGTCGCCGAGGGCACGATGCACGAGTCGACGATCAAGGCCGGCACGCTGACGTTCGCCGCGACGCAGTCGGCGATGCTCGATCCCGACGTGGTCACCGATCCCGACGACTTCCGGGCGGGACGCCCGGCCCACGACTACCTCCACTTCGGAGCCGGGCTCCACGAGTGCTTCGGGCGCTTCGCCAACGCCATGGAGATTCCCCTGATCGCCAAGGCCCTCTTCAAGCATCCGAATCTCGCCAGGGCGGCCGGCGATGCCGGGAAGCTCGTCAAAACGGGGCCGTACCCGACTTCGATGGCTGTCACCTTCGACTCTTGAGGCGTCGGGAGCCCGCGCCGGCGGGTTGACCCGGCGAATCCTCGAGAGTCCTCGTGCATGCGCGCCGGCCGTCCGGCGCCCGACCCGACGCTCCAGTCGCGCGGCCGGGGAAGGCCCGCCGCCCCAAACCCCCGGTTACCCCCCAGCCTCAGCCGACCGCGAGGCGGAGGATCTCGCCGTGGGGCGCGGCCCCCGTGCTCGGCGAGCTCCCGTAGTTGGAGATGTAGATCGATCCGTCCGGCCCGACGGCCAGGCCAGTCGGGGAGACGAGCCCGCTCGTGAGGAGGATCGTGCGGACTCCGCCGGCCTCGACGCGGATCAACTCGCCTGACCCGGCCGGATCGGTCAGCCCGAGCCGGTCGATCTCGAGCACGAGGAGCCTGCCGGTCCGATCGAAGGCAAGCGCCGAGATGTTTGTGAAGCCGGACGCGAAGACGGTCGGCGCGCTGCCCGGGACGACCCGCCAGACCCGGGCGGCGCCGACCTTGAACGGGGCGCCGGTCAGCTCGCTCACGTAGAGCGCGCCGTCCGGGCCGACGGCAACCGACGTCGGGACCGACTGAGCCACGACCCGCCCCGTCGACGTCGTCTCGGTCTGGGTCGGGAAGACCGCGAGCAGGCTGATCGCGCCCGACGCGTCGATCTCCAGCAGGTCGTTGGCGGCGGCGTCGGCGACGACGTAGCCGCCGCGGTAGGCGACCAGCCCGTACGGGTCGCTCTCGATCCGGCTCGCCGCCCCCGCGCCGGCCCCGTGGTCGGGGTCGTGGGCCGCCTCGTAGCGCGCGAGGTCGGCGCCCAACCGCAGCCCCGTCCCGTCGGTCGCGGCGAGCACTACGTGGCCCAGCGGGCGACCGAGGGCTCCGAACCGGTTGGCCCCGGACTTGTTGATGTCGGTGTCCTGGATCACGAATGCCAGCCGCTTGCCGGCGACCACGACATCGGCCGGTCCGCTGGCCTCCTGGCCGCCGGGTGCGGCGACCGACGGCAGCCCGCTGACGACGGGCACGGCAGCGGTCCCCTCGACCCGGGCGATCGACCCGCTGGCCCCGATGCAGGTCTTCCCGCCGGCGGCGGACGTCGCGCACTCGCGGTCCCCACCGTTCCCGGCCTCGGCGACGTAGATCGTCCCGTCCGCGGCCACGCCGAGCTGCCGCGGATTGGCCAGGCCGCTCGCGACGACGGTCGGTTTCGCCCCGGCCCCGGCCGGGGTTGTCGGGCTCGATCCCGAGCCGGTTGCCGACCGACTGCCGCAGCCGGCGAGGCCGGCCGCAACCAGGCAGCACGCGGTGAAGCCGAGCAGCCCCGTCCCAGACGCTCGGCGGCGCCCAAGCCGCGGTCCCCGGCCGGAGCCGGGGGCGAAGGGATTTTCGGAGGGCATCTGGACGATCGGGGGGATGGCGTCGGTCGGATTCTCGCCGGCGATCCCGACGGCTGACCGGGTGCCCGGGTGCACGCCCGGAGAAGCCAAGCCGAGCCTAACCCGAGCGCGGCGGGGAGGGTCGAGCCGAGCGACGCCCGATCGGGCAGACCGGGCCTCGGAGCGGCAACCGCCGGCGCCGGCGCCGCCAGAGGAGGGGGCGGCGCCGGCGCATCGAGGTCATCGGGTCCTACATGTTCGGGCAGGCGCCCTTGGCCGCTCCGGCCGGCGGAGTCCCATGACCGGTGGGGGCGGGGGCCGTCGATGGAGTCGTCGTCCCAGTGGCCGCCGTGGTCGTCGAAGCCGCGCTGGCGATCGCCGCCCCACCGCCGACGAGGGCGCCGGTGACGGCGAGGGTCGCGATGGCAAGCTTGATCTGTCTCATCCTGATTCTCCTTGGTTGTTCGGGCTCATCGCATCCAGTCGCTCCCTGCGACCTGACAGAGCATGGACTGCGTTCCCGAGAGGAGCCTGGGAATCCGGTCAGAGAATGGCCGTCGTCCCTCCTCGACTCAGCCTCGTCCGTCGTCCGGCCGAGCAGCCCGAGCCCAGGCTGTCCCGGCGGCACGCGCAGGCCCCAAGGCCGAGCCCGAGAACCGGGTGCTCAGACCGAGCCCGAGAACCGCGCTCAAAGCAGGGCTCAGGGCCGAGCCCGAGAACCCGGCGCTCAGAGCAGGGGCCGGTCGCGCTCGGGAACGACGACGCGGTCCGGGCCGACGACGACATCGCGACGGGCGCGGGCGCCGGCGAGCCAGAAGAACGACAGCAGGAGGCCGAGCAGGCCGACCAGCATGAGGATCACGCCCACGGTCTGAAGGGAGATGCCCGAGACGGTCACCGTGACGGCGAATTTGAGGATCGCACCGACGGCTATGAGAAATATTGAGGTTCCGTATTCCATGCTCGCGGGCTACCCGACCCACTGCGACCGCAAACCTCGACGATCGGCGTCGCCGGATCGTCGTCAGCCGCCGCCTCCGGGACGGCCGCGGGCTGGGTTCTGGGCTCGCCCGTTCGAGAACCGCCCGGTCTGCTGCCCCGGTGAGCCGGACACCGTTGGCCCGCCGGCACCGAGGGCAGTGCTGAGTCCGCCGAGCGCGGCGTTCAGCGGGGCGGCGATGATCGCGCTGATCTGCCCGCTGCTCTCGAGCGCCTGGACCCGCCGGGTCAGGTCGGTCAGGGCCTGCTGGGCGTTGTTCGAAGCCCCGGCATCGGCCGCGCCGGCGATCGCCGACAGCCCACTGGTCAGCTGGGTCGCCGCCTCGGGGGAGATCGCTCCGATCCGGGCGGCTTGGGCGACCAGGGTCGTGAGACCTGCCGCGGCCCCGGCGACGGCGTTGGCGCCCGGGGCGGGGGTCGTCTGCGTCGGCGCGGTCGTCGCAGGCACGGTCGGCGACGTGGCCGGCTGGGTCGGAGTCGACGCAGATCCGGCCGTCGTGGCGCCGTGAGCGGTGCTCGCCGCGGCGCCCGCCGTGGTCGTTCTGGCAGCGCCGGAGCGTGTCGTGGCCGCCGGTGGCGAGTGGCGGCCGGCATCCCCGGCCGTCACGGCGTAGGCGACCGCGAGGCCGGCGAGCAGCGCGAGGCCGGCGGCTGCCGCGGTCAGCCGACCGCGGCCGCGGGTCGCCTTCGTGTGGGACGGCGAGGCTGGCGGCGAGCGGATCGCGGTCACCGGACCGGGCGAGGGAACCCTGGGCACCCGCACGTGAGTTGCTTCGCCACGCGCCACGCGCCTCGTCGGATCGACGGCACCGGCGCGCGTCGTCGGATCGAAGGCGCCGGCGGGCCTCGTCGTCGGATCGACGGCGCCGGCGGTGGGGATCCGCGCGAGGCGGTCGCGAATGTCGGCCGCGGTCTGCGGCCTGTCGTCGGGTGATTTGCTGAGCATCTCGAGGACGAGGGCGTCGAGCGCGGCTGGAATCAGGGGATTGGACTGACGCAGGGGCGCCGGGTCGACGTGCACGTGCTGATGGGTCACCGCCGGGGCGCCCGGCCCGACGAACGGCGGTCGACCGAGGAGCAGGGCATGGAGCAGGCAGCCGAGCGAGTAGATGTCCGACCGGGCGTCGGCCGGGTCTCCGAGGGCCTGCTCGGGAGCCATGTAGGCGGCCGTCCCGACGACCGACGCGGTCTGTGTCAGTGCGGTCTGCTCGAGTGCACGGGCGATGCCGAAGTCGAGCACCTTGACGACACCGTCGTCGCCGACCATGACGTTGCCCGGTTTGACGTCGCGGTGGACGAGACCGGCGGCGTGGGCGGCGCCGAGCGCGTCGGCCACGGCACCGGCGATGGCAACTGCCGAGTCGGCGTCGAGCGGTCCGTCGTGACCGATCATCGCGGCGAGGCTGCGGCCGCGGACGAGCTCCATCACGATGAAGTGCGACCCGTCGTCGACACCGGTGTCGTAGACGGCGACGACCCCGGGGTGGGCGAGCGAGGCCGCGGCGCGTGCCTCGCGCTCGAAGCGCGCGACGGATCGCGGATCCTCGAGCAGGGATCCGGCGAGCAGCTTGACCGCGACCGGCCGGCGTAGGACGAGGTCGGTCGCCCGGTAGACCGTGCCCATGGCACCCCGGCCGACGATGTCGGCGAGCTCGAAGCGTCCGGCCAGGGTCCGCGTCTTCTGCATGCCAACCATTCTGGCGACCCAGGCGGGACCAGTGAAGGGCCGCACGCCCGGGATGATCGACCGGCCCCGGCCACCTGAATGGGTCGGGGGCACGTCGCTCCGGTACCCTCCCGCAGATGGAGGAGGCCGAGGAGATCATCGCGCCGGAGCTCAACAGCCGGTTCGATCGGCTGGACCCGGGAGCGGGACTGGCTGACAAGGTTGCGAGCGCGGTAGCCGACTCGATCATGGCCGGTCGGCTCGAGCCCGGCGACAAGCTGCCGTCCGAGCGCGAGCTCGGCGAGATCTTCGGGGTCTCGCGGCCGGTCGTGCGCGAGGCGGTCCGCTCGCTGACGGCAAAGGGGCTGCTGGCGGACAAGCCGCGTCACGGCCACGTCGTGCAGGCCCTGGGACAGGACACGGTGACCGAGTCGCTGACGCTCTACCTCCGTGGCCAGCGCCTGGACTACGGGAAGCTGATGGAGGTCCGGGCGCTCGTCGAGGTCGAGAACGCCGGCCTGGCCGCGAGCCGGGCGTCGACCGAGCAGGTCGCGATCCTCAGAACGGCGGCCGCCCGACTCCAGGTCGGCCTGCCGGCGGAGCAGGCCGCGCTCGCCGACACCGAGTTCCACCGGGCGATCGCGACGGCCACCGACAATGCCTTCTTCGAGATCCTGATCGATTCGATCCGCGAGGTGCTGCTGACCGTCCAGGTGCCGACGCTCTCCGACGAGGTGATCGTCCGGCGGGCGCAGGACGCTCACCGGTTGATCGTGGAGCGGATCGCCGCCGGCGACGTCGACGGGGCGAGACAGGCGATGCGCGAGCACCTCGCCGAGGCGGAGCGCGGGATGCGTGCCGTGCTCCGGTCGGATCCGGCTCGCGCCCAGCTCGCCTGAGCATTTTCGGGGCCGCGCGACTTGACGGCGGCCCTCTAGCCGCGTACCGTCTCCTCAGGTGGTAAGACCAACCGGCCGGAGCACGCCGAGCGCGAGGATCTCTTGAGCAGCGGATACGTGCCGTCGAGCGACCGGCGGAAGATCGGCCACATCACTCCTTCGAGCAATACCGTGCTCGAGCCGCTGACCGCCCTGATGAGCCGGGGGCTCGACGACCGGGTATCCCACCACTTCACGCGGGTCAAGGTCGAGGCGATCAGCCTGGAGACGCGACACACCGAGCAGTTCCGTCCGACGGCGATGCTTCCGGCGGCCGAGCTCCTCGGCGATGCGGCGGTCGACGCGATCATGTGGAACGGGACATCCGGCGCTTGGAACGGGGCCGACGCCGACCGCGAGCTGTGCCGCCTGATCACCGAGCAGACGGGCGTGCCGAGCTCGACCTCGACGTTGGGACAGCTGGAGCTGATCGAGGAGCTCGGCGTCGAGCGCTGCGGCCTGGCGGTGCCCTACACGGCCGACGTGACGGCGCGGATCGCCGAGGTCTACGCCGCGGAGGGTGTCCAGGTGGTGGCCAGCGCGCACGGCGGGGTCCGCGGCAACCGGGAGATGGCGCTTGTCACCGACGAAACCGTCCGCGCCCTGGTCCGAGCGGCGGACTCGCCGGACGCCGAGTTCGTGCTGATGATCTGCACCGGCCTGGCCGGAGCCCACCTCGTCGACGAGCTCGAACGCGAGCTCGGCAAGCCGATCTTCGACTCGGTCGCGGTGGCGCTGTGGAAGGGGCTGCGGCTGGTCGACATCGAACCTCGGATCGACGGGTGGGGCCGCCTCCTGAGCGGCGATCCGATCGCCACGCCGGCGACCCCTTGAGAACGACGGGTGACTGCTCGCTGCTGGGCAGCCGCGACGCGGTCTCGCTCTGCCAGGCGCTGCGGACCGGCGAGCTGAACTGCGTCGACGTGGCCGAGGCCTTTCTCGTCGCGTCGGAGGGCGACGAGCTGGCGGCCTGGTCGTCGATCGACGGCGAGGTCCTGCTGGCCAACGCCCAGGCCCTCGACCGGATCGGTCGGGTCGAGCGGGACGACCTGTCGCTGTTCGGACTGCCGGTCGGCGTGAAGGACAACTTCGACACCGTGGCCCTCCCGACCGCCTACGGGTCGCCGATCTACGCCGGCCACCGGCCCCGCGACGACGCCGAGGCGGTCCGGCGGCTCGCCGGAGCGGGGGCGCTGGTCGCAGGCAAGACGAAGTGCACGGAGTTCGCGTGGATGTCGGCGGCGGACACGCTCAATCCGCTCGACCGGTCGCGGACGCCGGGAGGTTCGTCGAGCGGGTCGGCGTCGGCGGTCGCGGCCGGCACGGTCCCGATCGCGCTCGGGACGCAGACGGCGGGTTCGATCAACCGGCCGGCGTCCTACTGCGGCGTGGTCGGCTACAAGCCGACCTTCGACTCGTTCCCCCGGGGCGGGGTGAAGCTGCTCTCGTGGACACTCGACACGGTCGGCCTGCTTGCGCGGAGCGTCCGCGACGTCCGCCTCGTGGCCGGGGTCCTCGCCGGCCCGTCTGGTCGGGCGTCTGAGCACCCTGGGCATGAGCTCGATCGTCCGCCGCGCCTGGCACTCGCGCGGACGTCGGCCTGGACAGAGGTCCAGCCGGCCGCGCAGGCCGCGATCGAGGACGTCGCGCTCGCCGCGTGGGACGCCGGCGCCTGCCTCGAGGACCTCGAGCTCCCCCGTGGATTCGCCGAGCTCGTCGCCGCGCAGGAGGTGATCCAGGCGTTCGAGTCGGCGGAAAGCCTCGCGGAGGAGCTTGCGACGCACGGCGAGCTGCTGAGCGATGCCCTGCGGGCGGCGCTCGAGGCTGGTGCGGCGATCGCGCCGGACACGTACGCGACCGCCAAGCGGGCGGCCGCCGAGCTCGGGCCGGCGATCGGAGCCCTGCTGGCGGGGTACGACGGCGTGCTGACCCCGAGCACGACCGGGACGCCGCCGCTCGGGCTCGAGTTCACGGGAGACCCGCGGTTCTGCCGGGGGTGGACGCTGGTCGGCGGACCGTGCGTCTCGGTCCCGGTGGCATGGACGCCGAGCCGCCTGCCGGTCGGGGTTCAGGTCGTCGGCGCGCCGTTCGCCGACGCGCGGACGCTCGCGACGGCTGACTGGTTGCAGGAGCAGCTCGCCCCGATGACCCGCAACCGCGTCTGATGGTAATACCAAATGTAGAATCGAAGTCGCAGAAATTTGGACGGAGGGCCATGTCAGGGGCCGGCGGGTGGGTCTAGCGTTCAATCCATGGGTACAACCGTGACGCCGGAGCCGATCAGGGTCTCCCGGAGCGCGAAGGTCTTCAGCTATTCGGCCGAGCATGCGCCGGCGGTGACCGTCTCGCCGGGCGAGACGTTGATCGTCGAGACGACTAGCGCGTTCGGCGAATTCGGCCTCGGTCCGGGAGACGACCTCAGCGGCCTTGAGATCGGGCGCTGCGATCCGCTGACCGGTCCGATCGCCGTGCGGGGTGCGCAGGCGGGCGACGTGCTCGAGGTCCACATCGACGAGATCCGGGTCGAGGGGCTGGGAGCGCAGGGCGTGATCCCGGGGATCGGCATCCTCGACTGGCCGCGGCTGCCGCTCGAGTTCCATCCGGTGGAGGACGGCGAGATCGTCTTCCCGGGTGGCCTGCGCCTCCGCGTCCGGCCGAATCTCGGGTGTCTGGGGGTCGCGCCGGCGGGGGAGGCGGTTCCAAGCGTGCTTCCGGGTGATCATGGGGGCAATATGGACACCAGGTTCGTGTGCGCGGGGTCGGTTGTCGAGTTCCCGGTCTTCCACTCGGGCGGGCTCCTCTTCCTCGGTGACTGCCACCAGCTCCAGGGCGACGGCGAGCTGTGCGGGGTGGCACCTGAGACGGATGCGGTCGTCACGCTCCGCTGCGAGCTGCGCCGCGGGACCGGCCGGCTCAGGCGGCCGAGGATCAGAACCGATCGGCGGCTGATGTTCATCGGGTCGGCCGCGACCCTCGAGGAGGCCGGGGCGCTGGCGACGGCTGACCTGGTCGAGGCGCTGGTCGCGGACAAGGGGATCGACGAGGACCTGGCGTACCTCCTCGTGACGGTCAAGGCCGACCTCGAGGTCTGTCAGGTCGTCAACGGACTGCGGACGGCGCGGGTCTGCATCGACCGCGAGTTCTACGACGGCCTGCCGGACGCGTAGCCGGATCCGAGCCGACCGGCTCGAACCACGAAAGAGAGAGGATGTCGGGATGGGTCCCTCTGAAGGCAGCAAGGGCCTGCGAAAGCGGTCGATCGGCTTCTGGGAGTCGCTGGCGCTGTCGGTCGAGGCGATGGGGCCGCTTCTGGGAGCCCTGTCAGTCGCCCCGCTGATCGCGATCAGCGCGGGCTTCTCGGCGCCGTTCATCGTCCTCGTCTGTGGCTTCGCGATGTGCATCGTCGCCCTGACGATCACGCGGTTCGCCCGCCAGCTGCCGAGCGCGGCGTCGATCTACACGTATGTGAGTCACGGCCTCGGCGAGCGGACGGGCTTCATGACGGCGTGGCTGTCGTTCATGTACTACGTGCTCTTCGTCCCGCAGCTGCTCCTCGCGTTCGGCCTGTACGCGCACTCGGGACTCGACTACGTCTTCGGCATCGACCTGCCGTGGTGGATCTACTCGGTGTTCGCGGCGGGCATCGCCCTGCTGCTGTCGGTGATCGGGATCAGGATCTCGACGCGGATCGACCTCGGCCTGGCGATCCTCGCGAATCTCGTCCTGCTGATCGCGAGCGTCGCCCTCGTCTCGAAGGTGAGCCACCTGTCGTTCAGCTCGCTGACGCCGGTCCACGCGGCGGGCGGGTTCACCGGCCTGTCGTTGGCTGTCGCGAGCGGCGTGCTGATCTATCTGGGCTTCGAGCAGTCATTCACGCTCGGCGAGGAGGTCCGCGACCCGCACGGGAACGTGCCGCGGGCGATTTTCGTGGCCCTGATCAGCATCGGCCTGCTCCTGCTGTTCGCGTGCTTCGCGATGGTCTCGGCGTTCGGGGCCCACGGGATCGCGGCGCTGACCAGCGCGAACGCCGCAGACGGGACTCCGTGGTGGGCTGCCCTGCGCCGGGTGGGTCTCGGGTCGGGCTGGCGGGATGCCCTGTCCCTGGTGATCATGACGTCGGTGCTCGGCAACACGATCGCCAGCCACAACGCCGTCGTGCGGATCCAGTACGGGATGGGTCGGGCCAAGGCCCTGCCGAGCGCGTTCGGCAGGACCGGGACGCGGCAGACGCCGTACTTCGCGATCTCGGTCCAGATCGCCGTGTCGGTGGTCGTCACGCTCGTGATGGGCGGGGTGTGGAACACGACCACGGCGTTCGGCTTCCTCGGTTTCACCAACGGGCTTGCCGGGGCGGTCGCCTTCATCCTGATCCTCCTGGCGGCGATGGTCTACTTCCAGAAGGTCGAGCCGGAGAAGGGGATCCTGCGGAACCTCGTGATCCCGGCCGTCGGGATCGGGATCCTGATTCCGGCGGTCTACACGGCCTTCTACCCGAACCCCGGCGCCCCGCTCAAGTGGTCGCCGTACGTGATCGTCGGCTGGACCCTGCTGGGCGGGATCTACCTGCTGGCACGGGATGCCCGGCGCCAGCCGATCGACCTCGACTACGCGTTCAGGGACCTGGGTGAGCCGATTCCGGCCGGGGCGCTGGCGACCGAGCCACTGGCGACCGAGATCGCGTGAGCGGGCCGACGCTCGAGCTCAAGCGGTCGGCCGGCCTGCTCTACACGCTCGGCCGGGATCATCCGCCGGTGCTGAGCGTCGAGCCCGGCACGCGGGTCCGGATCGAGACGGAGCTGAACATCGGCGACGTCCTGCATCACGACGGTGACGTCTTCTCGGCCGACATGGTCAGGCCGCCGTGGCTGAACTCGGCGACCGGGCCGATCGAGATCCGGGGGGCGACGAACGAGCACGTCGTGGTCTGCGACATCGAGCGGATCGACGTCCACAGCCCGGGCCTGACCGGGTTGGTCCCAGGGCTCTCGCCGTTCACCGACTGGATCCGGGAGCGGGAGTTCGGCGTCCACGCGAACGTCGTTCCGATCGCCGACGGCCTGATCCAGTGGCCGGGCGGCAGGCCGATTCCGGTCCGGCCGATGGTCGGCGTGATCGGGTGCGCGCCGCTGGTCGAAGCGGTCAGCACTGTCGACAACGGACGCCACGGGGGAAACCTCGACGTCCAGGAGATCGGTCCGGGCTGCCGGGTCTTCCTGCCGGTCGCCGTCGACGGGGCGCTGTTCGCGCTCGGCGACTGCCATGCGCGCCAGGGCGACGGTGAGCTGTGCGGACTTGGGGGAATCGAGTGCCGGACGGATACGACGGTCCGCCTCGACCTGGGGCCGCGGCCGGCGGAGATGCGCTGGCCGCGGATCGAGACCGACACCCAGATCGGCGTGATCGCGTGCGCCCGGCCGCTCGAGGACGCCTTCCGGCTGGCGGTACGCGACCTGGTCGAGTGGATGGCGGCTGACTACGACTTCACGGTCGAAACCGCGCTGATGCTGCTCGGCCAGGTTGCCGAGGCGCGGGCGACGCAGATCGTCAACCCGAAGTACACGTACATCGTCAAGGTCGACAAGCACTGGCTGGGCCGCGACTGACGAGTTGGTCGGGCGATTGCCCGTCAAGGCATCGCCGCGGAGGAGCGTCCGCAGAAGTAGCTGCCTGACTCAGGCAGCTACATCCCGAAGAAGCCGCAGCCGCCTCCTCATCGATCGACGCCCCGCCCCCCTCGCACGACCCGGCGCAGAGGCGCGGGGGTCATCCGCCGAGAAACGCCGCGGCAGCGACGTCTCGGCCGTGGGCGGCAACTCCGAGGAACGAGTAGGTCCCGTGCTCGATCAGCTCGCGGGCGGCCGCGTCGAGAGCGGCGAGGGCGACCTGGCTGAACGCTCCACCGACGGAGATCCGGGCGACGCCGGCGGCGGCGAGCTCGGCGACGGTCGGGACGCCGGGGCGGATCAGCACGTTGACCGGTAGATCGACCGACCCGACGACCCGGCGGATCTCGTCGAGGCTGGTCAGGCCCGGGGCGTAGAGGACGTCGGCGCCGGCTGCCTGGTAGGCCTGGAGCCGGGCGATCGTGTCGTCGAGGTCGGGGTTCCCGCGGATCAGGTTCTCGGCGCGAGCGGTCAGCACGAGCCCGGGGTCGGCGTGGGCCGCGTCGGCCGCGGCTGCGACGCGGGCGGCGGCGAGGTCGATCGGATAGATCGGATCGTCGGACCGGCCGGTGAAGTCCTCGACCGAGGCCCCGGCGAGCCCGGCGGCGGCCGCGTCGGCGATCGTCGCGAAGACCAGGTCGGGGTCGTCGGCAAAGCCGTTCTCGAGGTCGGCCGAGACCGGGAGATCGACCGCCCGCGCGATCGTGGCCCCGTGCTCGATCGCCTCATCCCGGGTCACGCGGCCGTCGGGCCGGCCGAGCGTCGCGGCGTGGCCGCTGCTCGTCGTCGCGAGGGCATGGAAGCCGACTGAGACGAGCAGCCTCGCACTACCCGCATCCCAGGGGTTCGGGATCACCAGCGGGGCGCCGGGGACGTGGAGTGCGCGGAAGGCGTCGACCTTGTCCGCGTGAGCGCTCACCTGAGCGACTCTAGTGCGCCGATCGACGACCTGCGATGAGCGCGATGAGCGCGCCGATGTTCGAGGAGGTGGAGTTCGACGTGGCCGGCCTGGCGAACACGGTCGTGGTCACCGGGGAGGGCGGGCCCAGCGCTAGCGGTAGGCCTGCGCCTGAAGCTCGAAGAGCTCGGCGTAGCGGCCGTCGAGGAGCATCAGCTCGTCGTGGTTGCCCTCCTCGACGATCTCTCCGCCGTGCATCACGTAGATCCGGTCGGCTGAGCGCACAGTGGAGAATCTGTGCGAGATCAGCAGGAGGCAGCGGCCGGCCGCCAGATCCTGCACGTACTCGAAGAGCTCGTGCTCGGAGCGGGCGTCGAGCGACGCGGTCGGCTCGTCCAGCACGAGGAATCCGGCGTCTCGGAAGAAGGCCCGGGACAGGGCGACCCGCTGCCACTGGCCGATCGACAGGTCGTACCCGCCGACGAACTCCTTCCCGAGGCTGGTGTCGTAGCCATCGGGCAGGCGGCTCAGGTAGTCGTGGGCGCCTCCGAGCCGCGCGGCCGCGGCGATCGCGGCCAGGTCGTCGATCGCCTCGGCCCGGCCGAATCCGACGTTCTCGCGCGCCGAGAGCTGATAGCGGACGAAGTCCTGGAAGATCACGCCGACGTTGCTCCGCAGCCGCTCGCCGTCGAGTTCGCGCGCGTCGACCCCGTCCCAGAGGATCCGGCCGCAGGTCGGCTCGAAGAGCTGGGCCAGCAACTTGGCCAGCGTCGTCTTGCCCGAGCCGTTCTCGCCGACGAGCGCGACGACCTCACCGGCGCGAAGCGTCAGAGAGACATCGTGGAGCGTGTCGCCGCGTGTGCCGGGATAGCGAAAGCAGACGTTCTCGACCGCGAGCTCCGTGAACGGTGCGACAGGCCTGGCTCGACTGACGGCGTCCTGCTCGGCTGGTGTGTTGTCCGCGACGAAGGCGTCGAAGTCGCCGAGGAAGAGCGCCGACTCGAACAGGTCGCCGACGCCCGAGAAGACCTGGCCGAGCTGGCCGCCGAGCAGGCGGATCGCGATCAGCCCGGCGCCCGCTCCGGCGAGTCCGATTCTCCGCTCGACGATCAGCCAGACGAGGATCCCGAGCGACACGCTCATCACGACCGTCGTGACGAGCGCGCTCAGCCCGGAGAGCCACACCCGCCGGCGGATGTGGCGGCGGTAGTCGTCGAGATACTCGCGATAGTTGTCGTCCCACCGACCGAAGACGACCGGGCCGAGCCCGAACGCGCGAATCTCCTTCGCCTCGTTGCGCCCGCAGAGCAGCTCGGTCAGGTACCACCGCAGGCGGAGCTGTGGGGTCTGCCCGGTCCTGAAGTTGAACTCGATCCGCCCGGTCCGCCTGGAGAGCAGCCAGAGCGGGAGACCTCCGGCGAGCAGCACCGGCAGGAGGATCGGCTTGACGACGAAAAGGGCGATCGACAGCCCGACGGCCCCAAACACGCCTCCGACGAGGCCGATCAGCCCCTGGGCGAGGGTCACCGGACGCAGCAGGGCGTTCGCGCGCACGCGCTGGAGGTCGTCGAAGAAGTCCGGGCTCTCGAAGGTCTCGAGCGGGACCCGGGTTGTGACGTCGAGGATCGACGTCCAGGTCAGACGTTGGACCTCCTCGCCGAGCAGACGCTGGAGATGGACCTGGGAGCTCGCCGCCAGACCGCCGAGCGCGGTGACCGCGATCATCGCGATGAGTGGCGGCAGCACGACGCCGACGCTCCCACCGCCGCCGGCCTGCGAGAGGACGCGCTCGATGGCGACCTTCGCGAGCAGGATCTGGGCGCTCATGATTCCGGCGTTGGCGAGCTGGAGGGCCGTGCTGATGTAGAACAGTCGCGGGTCGGCCCGCCTCGCGAGCCGCAGCGCGCTCGAGGCGAGGCGCGGAAGACCGCGGAGCGACTTCTGGGCTCTCACGCCGGACTGTACGTAGGCCAGCGGGTCGAATTGGTCCCCGCCCCGGGTCTCCTCGTCGGCCGAGGCGTCCCCGCCGGCCGGGGGCCGTGGGTCTTGGGCGCGTGCCCGGATCGCCAAGTCAGTGCACGGCGAGGTCGGCGGTGGGCGAAAGCTGGTCGATCAGGTCGCGCACGACGCTGGTCGCAAACGGCGGGCCCCAGGGAATCGCCACTTCGAAGACCGGGACGCTCGCCGCGATGTCGACGGCGTGCTCGAAGCGGCGGGCGATCTGCTCGGCGGAGCGCCAACCTTCGATCCTCGTCGTCGAGGCGAGGATCTGCACGGACTCCGCGAGCGACAGGCGCCGGGCCTCGACGTGCTCGCCGTCGCGCCGCGGCCGCGGCAGGACGATCTTGGCGAGCACGGGCTCGCGGGACGCGCTCCGGGTCGGGCGTATGGCGATCCGACCGTCGGCGGTGGTCCGAGTCTCCACGGTGTCGGCGAACATCCTCGCGACGTACGCCTGTCCCGGCCGCAGGCGGAGCTCGGCGGCCCCCCGCCGGCATCGGGGCAGCGGGCCGTCGAGGGCCACCGGGAGGACATCGTCGGCGAGGAGCGGCAGGCCTGCCGCGCAGAGCAGCGCGGCGGTCGTCGTCTTTCCTCGCGCCGACGGACCGATGAACGCGACGGCATACCCCGGCGCGAGCTCGACCGCGCTGGCGTGGAGGACACAGTCACCGGCGACGCTGAGCAGGTAGGCGGCGACGCTGCCCTCGAGGAGCATCGCGGCGAAGCCCGGCGGTGCGGACGGGTCCTCATGACACACCGCGGAGCCGTGGTCGGCGGCGATGACGAAGTCGGCAAGACCGTAGAAGCGGGCCGTCGTCGTGCCGTTCGGAGCGCCGCAGAACGTGTAGCGGGGCCAGCCGTCGGGCGCGACCAACTCGGCGATGACATCCGCGGACGGACGCCGCCACGGAACCTCGGCCCGCGGCCCGACTGTCACCGTGACGTCGACCTCGGCATCGGCATCGGCATCGGCGAGGCCCGGCGATGTCAGTGACAGTTCGCTGCGGATTCGCAGGCCGAGTATGTCGTACGTCCTCATGACGGGCGCTGCTCGCCGGCCGGGGTCGTCAGGCTCTCGAAGCCATGGAGGGCGAGCAGCGTGGCCCGCGGGGTCTCGACCCACGCATGGGCGGCGATCTGCGCGGTCTCCCGGTCTGACGGGGCACCCACGGAGCTGGCCGGCAGCCCCACGCTCGCGCCGATCCTCAGGCGCGGCCGATCGCGACGCAGGTGGAAGCCGAGCACGAGGGCTCGACGCAGGCAGGTGTCCCCGAACGGCCATCGCGCGTACACGCGATCCGTCGCCCAGACGCGTCGACGTTGGGGCTGGGTCAGTCCGCCTCCGGCGACCGGCGACTGCGCCGGGAAGCCCTCGGCATCGAACACGAGGCGCATCCCGGCAAGCGCCGCGAGCCGCGGGAGCGACAGGCGGCGCAGCCCGACCTCGACGGCCGCGGCCAGGCAGAGGGTTCCGGCGAGCGTCGGCCAGCTGCGCGGCGGCACGCGCCCGATCCTGCGCAGGGACGTAGCCCTCGGGGGCGACCAGCGGACCCGATCGGGGCGGACACGAAGCGTGGCGACCAGGGTCAGCATCCGGTCGAGGTCCACCCGGACCAACTCCTCGCGGACGCCGTACTCGGCGCTCGCCAACCTGACGGCGCCGGCGTCGCCGTGGGTCTGGCGCAGCTGCCACAGACGCGGCCCGGCTCCCGAGAGGGTCAGGTAGGTGCCGGTCCGGACGTTGAGGACGAGCGTCTGCTCACCCACCACGCCGGACGCGACGAGCTCCGCCGAGCGGTCCACGGCAGTCCGCTCGGCGTCGCCGACTGCGCTACGAGACGGTGCCGGGCGCGCCCAGCGCGGGAGGGACCGAGTTCCCCTGTGCCGAGTGCGGCATGTCGAAGAAGATCCCTGGCTTCGCGAGCGTCACGTCCGTGACCGCACCGAGCAGCTTCACCTGCGGCGGCTCATAAGGCTGCGGCGTACTCTCCCCCTCCGTCTGGGTCATGCAACTTCACTCCCTCTCCTCATCAAATCGACCAGAACCCGACCGGTGTGCATCCTAACGGTTGTGAGGTTACTGTCAACTTGAATTCGCTCGGCGGAGGTTGGGCCACCGTCTGGTGGGCACGGGGGGGGCCGGCGCCGGGTTGGTTGGTTGGTTGGTTGGTGTGGGTTGCGGCGCTGCTCAGCCGTCGATCGCCGGCTGACCCGCCGGCGGTGTCGCGGGCGTCGCCTGCCCGAGCAGCCAACTGGCCTGGAGCAGCACGGCGCTCGTGTTCGGCGGGAGGTCGGTCAGCCAGGTCTCCCGCAGCGACCGTGCGTCGACGATCGGGCTCTCGGGCGCCGGGCCCGACCAACCTTCGGCGAAGCGCCGGCTCGCGTGGGAGAAGAAGGCTCGTGTGAAGTGGGCCTTCGTGGTCCGGCGGAGGATCGTGTCGGGCAGGAGGTCCGAGAACAGGGCGGCCATCAGCGGGGTTCTCTGCCCGCGCCCGAAGCGGCCTCCCCAGACCCCGAGCGAGCGAAGGAAGACCGGGTCCCAGAAGGGCGTCGAGAGGCCGGAGCCGACGCCACGGCCGATGCGCTCCCAGGTGTCGAGGGTGAGCACGGTCGCCCGCTCGCGCCGCGTCCAGCGCAGGAACGCAGGCCACGTCGCGGGTTCCTGCGCGGCCGCCGACCCCTGATGGCGTCGCCAGGCGCGCAGCGTCGGTGGGCTCAACCATGGAGCCGGCGTGTCCGCCCGCAGGGAGTCGGCGAGCGCGCGAAGTGGGGTGGGAGCGAGCGCGTCGAGCGCACGCAGAACGTCGCGCCACTGCGCCCGGCGCCGGCCGGCCAGGAGATCTCCGAGGCGGGCGCGGCGCCATCCGGCGAAGATCTGGTCGCCGCCGTCGCCCATCACGAGAACGCCGCCGGTGGCGGCGCGCTGGAGCGGCAGCACGACGTGGGCGGCGGGGGGCCAGGTCAGGCCGTGCTCGAGCAGCAGGGGACCGGCGACGGCTCCGACGAGATCGAGGTCGTCGTCGGGCTCGAGAATCTGCCAGTCGCGGATGCCGAGGTGTGTCACGACCTGCTCCTGCCAGTCTGACTCGTCGGTCTCGGGGAGGCCGGGCCAGCGCATCGTCAGTGCGATCGGCTCGGGCAGACCCTCGCGCCTGGCGAGGCGGGTGGCGAGCGCCAGGAGGACGGACGAATCGCGCCCGCCGGAGAACGCGACGCAGCAGGGCGCCTGCTGGAGCGACCCGATCAGGGCGCGGTCGAGCGCGTCGAGCGGGTCGGCGAGCGGGTCGACGTCGGCGATGTCCGGGCCGCGGGGGTCGAGTCCGGTGACCCATCCGCAGACGAGCTCGAGTCGCGTGATGCCGGATGCGTTGCGCTCGTGCGGCCAGGGCTCGTGCAGCCACCCGTCGTCGGGCGCGAGCCGGTGTGGCCGGTTCACGGGTCGGCCTGGAGCAGCTCGTCGTGGCGCAGGGCGGCGAGGAAGTCCGCCACGTCGGCGACGGCTCGGTCCGGAGGGAGGTCGAACCGGGTGGTCAGCAGGAGCTCGAGGCCGTCGACGCTCGAGCCGGCGAGGACCGCCTCCCAGAGGATCTGGGCGCTCGGGTTCAGCTCGAAGATCCTCGAGGTCGGCGTGTGGAGCACGACCAGCGTGTCGCCGACGCGCCGCGAAACGAGGTCTTGGCGGAGTGGAAGTTGCCCGGGCATCGTCAGATCGGTGGGTCGCGACGCGAGCCCGGGGCCGGGCCCGCGCATGACCAACCCTACGACAGGGCGCGACCGGCCATCAAAGGCCGGCCAGAGCCTCGATCTGGGCGACCGTGAGCGCGCGCAGATCGGCGCCGTCGCGCAGCTGGAGATGCCAGTCGGCGATGCTCTGCAAGGCGGCGTCCAGCCCGACCAGGGGCCGCCAACCGAGCCGGCCGCGAGCCCTGGAGGAGTCGAGCTTGAGGTAGCGGGCCTCGTGGGGGTGGGGTCCGTCGTCGACCGACCAGTGCAATCCGCCGGGCCAGGCCGCGGCGAGGCGGTCGAGGATCCAGCCGACCGTGCGGGCGTCGTCGTCGGCGGGTCCGAAGTTCCAGGCGCAGGCGTTGTCGGCGGAGTCCCAGAGGGCCTGGGCGAGGAGGAGGTAGCCGCTGAGGGGGTTGACGACGTGCTGCCACGGGCGGATCGAGTTGGGGTTGCGCAGGCGGAGCGCCGGCCCGCCGAGGGCGGCGCGCATGATGTCGGGGACGAGCCGATCCTCGCCCCAGTCGCCGCCGCCGATCACGTTGCCGGCGCGGGCGCTGGCCAGCCGGACGCCGTCTGGGTCGGTGAAGAACGATCGGCGGAAGGCGGCGGTGACGACCTCAGAGCAGGCCTTCGAGCTCGAGTACGGGTCGTGCCCACCCATCGGCTCGGACTCGCGGTAACCCCACTCCCACTCGCGATTCTCGTAGCACTTGTCGGTCGTGACGTTGATCACGACACGCGGGCGGCCGTCGAGGCGAACGGCGTCGAGCAGGTTGACGGTGCCCATCACGTTCGTCTCATACGTGAGCCTCGGCTCGGCGAACGACCGGCGGACCATCGGCTGGGCGGCCATGTGGATGACGACCTCGGGGGCAGCGTCGGCAACGACCCGGGCGACGGCGTCGTGGTCGCGGATGTCCCCGTACACGTTGGGCATCCCGTCGGCGAGACCGGCCAGCTCGAACAGCGAGGGCTGGGTCGGCGGGCCGAGCGAGAAGCCGGTCACCTCAGCGCCGAGGCGCTCGAGCCAGAGCGACAGCCAGGCGCCCTTGAAGCCGGTGTGGCCGGTGAGGAGAACGCGGCGCCCGCGCCAGAAGTCGGGCCGCACGGCGCCCGACCGGGCGGCTTCGACGGACGTACCGGCGGGGAGCTGGTCGTGTTCTTCTGGAGCGGTTGCGGGGAGTTCGGCCATCTGGGTGGGCGTCGGAGCCTAACGCCGATGGCGCGAGACCATACGATGAGGCCCTTGAACGTCGCACTGTTCGACACGAGGACGCCGCAGGAGCCGCTGCGGGCGGAGCTGCGGGCGGCGATCGACCGCGTGCTCGACGGCGGGCAGTACATCCTCGGACCGGAGGTCCGTGCCTTCGAGGAGGAGTTCGCCGGCTTCTGCGGGGCCGACCAGGCAATCGGCGTGGCGAACGGGACGGAGGCGATCACGATCGCGCTGCGGGCGATGGGGGTCGGACCGGGCGACGAGGTCGTCGTCCCGTCGTTCAGCTTCTACGCGAGCGCGGAGGCGATCCCGCCGATCGGGGCGGTCCCGGTCTTCTGCGACATCGACCCGGAGACGTTCTGCGTGACGGCGGAGACCGTCGCGGCGGCGCTGACATCGCGGACGAAGGCGGTCATCGTCGTCCACCTGTTCGGCAACCTGGCACCGGTCGCCGAGATCGAGGCGCTCGGCGTTCCGGTCCTCGAGGACGCCGCCCAGGCAGCCGGCTCGACGTGCACGGCCGGGCGCCCGGGAGGGCTCGGGACGGCGGCGACGTGGTCGTTCTTCCCGTCGAAGAACCTCGGCGGGTTCGGCGACGGCGGGGCGATCACGACGAACGACGGGGAGATCGCCGAGCGGGTGAGGATGCTGCGGTTTCACGGGTCGCACGACAAGCAGACGCACGAGCTCGTCGGGTACAACTCCCGCCTCGACGAGCTCCAGGCGGCTGTCCTGCGGGTTCAGCTCCCCCACGTCGACAGGTGGGCGGACGGTCGGCGGGCCGCCGGCGAGCACTACGCGGCGGCCGGCCTCGGAGAGCTCGTCGACCTCCCGCGGGCGACCGAGGGGTCCCGGCCGGCGTGGCACCTGTACGTGATCCGCAGCCCGCGGATCGAGGAGCTGGCGGTTCGCCTGGGCGAGGCGGGGATCGGACACAAGGCCTACTACCGGCGGCCGATCCACCGCCAGCCGGCGATGGCGTGCGAGCTCGACCTTCCGGGGACCGACGAGGCGGCGAGGACGCACCTGGCGATCCCGATGAGCGCGATCCTCGACCGGGCGCAGGCCGACGCCGTCGTGGCGG
Source organism: Solirubrobacteraceae bacterium (assembly GCA_035553395.1). GTDB lineage: Bacteria > Actinomycetota > Thermoleophilia > Solirubrobacterales > Solirubrobacteraceae > Palsa-513. The sequence continues at coordinate 70,481 of DASZKP010000105.1, forward strand.
CGCTTCGCTGACCGGCCCGCTCGGCTGACCGGGCCGCTCGGCTGACCGGGCGCCCTCGACTGACGGGGCCCTCGACTGACCGGGCCGATCCCAGGCCTCGGGACTCGGCGAGCGGGCCTACGCCGGGATCGTGAGCACCCGCGAGGTGCGGGGGATGCCGTTGACGAGGACGACGAACGCGGCCCGGCCTGAACCCAGGCGCCGCCGCAGCGTGGATGGCATGCGGATGTCGACGGTCGTGCCGCGGGTGACCCGCTTGGTGACCTGGACGTGGACGCGGCCACGGCTGGCCCGGAGTGTGACCGTGCACGCGGCGCTCGCATGCACGAGCGCGACACCAGTCGTGCCGAGCGAGACCGTTGCCGAAGGCTGACGCCGGGCGGCGGGCGGCGACGACGCGGCGGGGCCCACCGCCGGCGGCGGTGTCGCGGCCGGCGTGACGGGCGGACCCGCGCCGCCGTCGTATGCAACCGCGCAGGTCGCGCTCGGTGGGCCGGTCGCCGGCGCGATCACGCCCACCACGACGACGGACGTCCGCGGGCCGGCCGGCCAGATCGCCGAGCTGTAAGGCGAGCTGACGGCGTAGTCGGGTGTGAACTCGTCGGGACCGACGATGTGGTCGGCGACGCGGAGATACCGGCCGGTGAACGCCGGGTCGATCACAGCGGCTCCGCCGATGCAGCCACCGGCGAAATGGGTGTCGGTCAGGGTCGTGCACTGGGTGCCGAGTGCGTCGGTGCAGGCTGCGAGCTGCGTCTCGTGGGAGTCGGCAGGCCAGCCGCCTGTCCACCCGCCGGGGATCGGCGTGACGAGGGCGTTCGCCCGAATGGCTCCGCCGACGCTCGGCTCGGAGATCGACACGAGACTGCCGCCCCAGACCGGACTGGTCGCGGTAGGTCCGTCGTTCGCGGTCGCCTGGAAGACGGTGTTCGGGGACGCCCCGGCGGTCGAGATCGTGCCTCCGGTGGCGAACGGGACGCATGACGTGCCGTTCGCGTCGCAGGTGTCCCACGACCAGGTCTCGCCGGGCGGATTCGTCTGCGAGCCGACACTCAGAGATCCGGTCCCGTCGGCGTTCAGGAAGGGCGTGACAGACGCCGAGTCGACCGCGCCGGCGGGCGCCGCGACGAGGAGGATGGCGAGAGCGGCGAGCGCCAGGAGTCTTGTCACGAGTCGGACGTTCCCGCGTGCGGTCATCTCTGCAGCACCCTAGCCCGAACACCGCTCTCGAGCGACCGGAGTCCAACCGGCTTGCGCCGGCCCGGCGGTCAGCCCTTCTTCGCGGGCGTCTTTGCCCTCTTCCTCGCGGTCCTCTTGTGGTGCTTGCGATGGACGCTCGCGTGGGCCGTGGGCGGCGAGCTCGCCGCCGGCGCCGGCGCGTCCGAGCCGCCGGTGGCCGTCACACCCGCCGGGAGCGGGCCCGTGCACGGTGAGATCGGGGCGACGTAGACCGGGTACATGACGTTCGTCGGATCGGTCACGTGCTGGTTGCCGTCGAGGTGGCCGAACTCGTGGACCATCACCGTGCAGAACATCGGCCAGGTGAATGCCTGTGCCGTGTTGAAGACGATCGAGCACTGGGTGTTGGCGGCGGCGTTCCCGTACGCGGCGACCGGGTTGAACCAGGTCGACGTCGCGTTGATCGACGGGTCCAGGGATCCCCAGCCGACGCTGATCACGCCGGCGCAGGGAGCGGCGTTCCAGTAGGTCACGGCGATCCACTCGGCCTCGTTCATCGCGGGCGAGCCGGCCGCGAACTGGGCGACGTCGCCGGCGGCGGCTGTCGGGTCGACCGTCGGCGAAGGCGCACCGGCGTCGGCGGCCGTGGTCAAGCTCGAGGCCGTGACGAGACCGACCGGAACGACTCCGACGGACGCCGCCGACCCGTTGAGGCCAAGCGTGCACACGCCGGCGGCGAGGATTACGGCGAAGCGTGTGGTGTGTCGGCGGGGGCATGTCTTCCGGTTGGAGTGCATGCGAACAGGATCGGCTCGCACGGAGCCTCCCAGCAGCGGGATCGACCGCCGTCCGGGCGGCGGTGCGCCGCAGTGTCAGCAGCGGGCAACTACGCCCCTCGCGGCGGTCTTCCGCAGGCACCACCACCTGCCGGGGTCTATCCGAGCCGGGTGTAGAAGTCGAGACCGGCCGTGGTGTCAATCGCCTGACGCGCGGCGGTCGGTAGTGTGAACCGCTCGCCGCCGAGGGTCCCCGTGATCGTCCCGTTCGCGGCGAGCCGCAGACTTCCGTAGTGACGGCCGGAGAGGCTCACCCGGAGATCCCCGGTCGCGTAGCCGGTCCCGGGCTTCAGGGTCCCGGTCAGGCCGACCGGTCGGACGTAGGAGATCGCGTTGAGCCGGACTGCGCCGCTCTCGTCGACCAGGCCTCCGCCGGCCGTCCCGGCGACGGCAAGTCCCGGGGCGAGGTAGGGCGTGGCGAGGCCGACGTCGTGGCGAAGTGTCACCACGCTTGCCGCGAGCACCTCGCCCGGCTCGCCGGCCAGCGGTGCCGCCGGCGCGAGCTGGGCGATCGACGCCGGCGGGACGGGGTCGACCGGTGGCGGCGGGCCGGCCGTGCACGCGAGGACCGTCGCACCGGTCAGGAAGGCGGCGACTCCGCGCTTGGCGCAGTCGGAGTGGTCGTCGGCGAGGACGGCGTGGCCGACGTTCGGCACGCCGAGCACCTTCGCCCCGGGGATCTCCGCAGCGAGGGCCTCAGACTGCTCCAGCGGCGTGCGGACGTCGTCCTCGCCACTCAGGATCAGCGTCGGCACGCCCGGCAGGCGGGCGTCCTCGCGAGCCGGCCGGTCGCCTGCGCCGGGCCACCGCTCGCAGGCGGAGATCACGGCGCCGGCAATCGCCACGCTCGGCGCGAAGGGCGCCACGCCGGCAGGGCTCAGCCGGGCCTCCTCGGCGCGGACCTTGGCCTGGCGAGCGGTCAGCGAGTCGCGCGACGACCAGGCGAAGCGCTCGTCCTCGCAGCGGGTCGCGACCGGCTCGACGTCGACCGCGACGGTCGACGGACTCCCGGTGGTCGCCGGCCGCGTCGCGCCGACCGCGGCCTCGGCCTGCTCGGAGGCGACGGCCAGGTCGCCGAGCCTGACGACGGCCGAGAGGTCGCCGGCGGCTCCGAGCTGCAGGGCGGCGGGGATGCTCGCCCGGATCAGGGGGTCGAGGTCGGCGGCCTCGAGCGCGTTGAGGACGACCCGGCCGGCCTCGCCCCGGCTGAGCACGACGCTGCCGACGTCGCCCGGGCTGCGCACGACCCTGCCGGCCTTGTCCCGGCTGAGCACGACGCCGCCGGCCTCGCCCCGGCTGCGCACGACCCTGCCGGCCTCGTCCCGGGTGAGCGCGAGCCGGCCGCGGGCGGGCGTCGTGACCGGAAGGCGGGAGAGCAGGCGGTCGAGGTCGCCGAGCGGATCGAGACCCCGGCAGACGACGGTGCAGACGGTTGCCAGCTGGCGGCGGATCGACGCGAACGAATCGAGGTTGACGTCGGGGTCACCGTCGGCCGGCAAGGGACTGTCGAGGACGAGGTGGGCGAGATTCTGTGGGTAGCGGCGGGCGTACTCGGTCGCCGGGAACGTCCCGTAGGAGACGCCGTAGAGGTCGATCCGTCCGAGGCGCAGGGCTCGGCGGATCGCCTCGATGTCGGCGACCGTGTCGTCGGTCGAGTAGAAGGCCGCCTGTGGGCCGAGCTGGTCGGCGCAACCCGTGATCACCTGGCCGGCAAGTGCCGCGCCGGCTGGGATCCGGCAGTCGAGCTGGCCGGAGGCGGCGACTCCGCGCTCGTCGAACATGACCAGCGCCCGCGTCCCGAGGACCGCCTGGAAGTCGTTGCGGAAGCGGGCGAACAGGTCGACGCCCGACTGACCCGGACCGCCGGGGAGGGCGACGAGCGTTCGGGTCGGGTGGGGGGCGATCGAGTATCTCGCGACGAGCAGGCTGATGCGGCCGGGCACGCGGCCGGCCGGATCCAGGGGCACCCAGACGCGGGCGCAGGTCAACCTCCCCTGGTCGCACGAGCGCCACACAGGCCGGGCGCCCGCCCCAGCCGAGCGGCCGGCCGCTCCGGGGGCGCCGGCGGCTGCGGAGGCAGGGGCGCCGACCGCGGTAGGGACGACGGCTGCGGCAGGGACGACGACCGCGGCAGGGACGACGGCCAGGGTCACCGAGCAGGCGAGCCCGACCGCGACCATGAGAACCAGCGCGGGCAGCCTCACGCCCGGAGCATACGGCGGCTCTACCTCAGCTGGTCGACGAACCCGAGGCCGTTGGCCAGGTTGATCGCCGTACGCCCAGCGCCTGACACGTTGACCACCGCCCCGCCGAGCCGTCCGGTGATCGCGCCCGACCCCGACAGGCGCAGGACCCCGTAGTCGTGTCCGGAGACCTTGACGGTCACGCGTCCGGCTCCGTAGTCCTTCGTGCCGAGCGTCAGCTCGCCGGTCAGGGAGACCGACGGAACGTAGGAGATGTCCTCCAGCAGGACTCCCGGCCGCTTGGCGACCGCGAAGTAGAGCAGGCCGCCGGCGATCGTTCCGGGGACCGCGAGGCCGCCGAACGCGTACGGCGAGATGAAGCCGACGTCATGGTGGAGTGTCAGCACGCTCGCCGTGAGGACCTCGCCCGGCTCTCCCGACTGGCCGCCGGACGGCGCGAGCGCGGCGAACGAGCCCGGCGGGAGGGGATCGACCGGAGTCGGCGCCGGCGCCGTGCACTGGAGGACGGGGGCACCCGTCAGGAAGGCGGCGACCGCCCGCTTGGCACACCCGGTCGAGTCGTTGACGAGGACGGCGTGACCGACTCCGGCCACCGGCAGGAGGATCGAGCCGGGGATCTGGCCGGCAAGCGTCTGCGCCTGCTCGAGCGGCGTGCGGACGTCGTCCTCGCCGCTCAGGATCAGCGTCGGTACCGCCGGCAGCGCGCGTCGCTCGCGTGCCGGATGGTCGCCGGCGTCCGGCCAGCGTTCGCAGTTGGCGATGCCCGACCCGTCGATCGCCGTGCCCGCCGTGAACGGCGCCACCTCGGCCGGGCTCAGCCCGGCCTGCTCACGCCGGACCTTGGCCCGGCGGACGGCCAGCGAGTCGCCCGAGGACCAGACGAACCGCTCGTCCTCACACCGAGTGGCGACGCCCTCTGCGTCGACGACGACCGTGCTCGCCCGCTTGGCTCGCGCCGTCACCCCGCCCTCCGGCACCGGCCCGGCGGCCTCTGGCACCGGCCCGGCGGCCTCCGGCACCGGCCCGGCGGTCTTCACCACCGGCCCGCCGCCAGTCACCGCAGGCGCGTCATCCGGGTCGCCGGCCTCGGACACCGCGGCGATCGACCCGAGCCTGATGATCGCCGAGTTGTCGCCGTCGGCGCCGAGCTTCAGGGCCGCGGGAATGCTCGCCCTGACGAACGGGTCGAGGTCGGACGCGTAGAGGATGTCGAGCAGGATCCCCTCGGCCTCGTCCCGGCTGACCCCCGTCGGGTCACCGGTCGGCGCCGTGCGCGGGAGCCGGCCGACGAACCGGCTGAAGTCGCCCGCCGGATTCAGGCCCGGGCAGACGACGGTGCAGATCGTCGCGAGCTGTCGGCGGACCGACGTGAACGTGTTCAGCTTGACGTCGAGGTCCCCGTCCGCCGGGAGCGAGCTGTCGAGCACGAGGTGGGCCAGGCCCGACGGGTACCGGCGGGCGTACTCGGTCGCCGGGAACGTCCCGTACGAGACCCCGTACAGGTCGATCCTCCCGAGCCCCAGGGCCCGCCGGATCGCCTCGATGTCCGACGCGGTGTCGTCAGACGAGTAGAACCGCGCCCGGGCGCCCAGCTTGCGGACGCACGCGCTGAGCACGCTGCCGGCGAGGTCGCTCCCGTCGGGGACGCGGCAGTCGAGCGATCCCGACCGGCCGATGCCCCGCTCGTCGAACGTCACCAGGGCATCGGTCGACAGCACCGATCGCAGGCCGTCGCGGAAGTCGCCGAGCAGCGAGACGCCCGACTGGCCCGGCCCGCCCGGAAGGGCGAGCACCGTTGCGCTCGGGTGGGCGACGGCCGCGTACCGCTCGACGAACAGGCTCACCCGCCCGGCCACGCGGCCGCTCGGGTCGAGCGCCACCGAGACCCGACCGCAGGTCAGCCTCCCCTGGTCGCCGCACGCCCGCAGGCGGGTCCGGGCCTGGGCGGCCCCGGCCGAGGCCAGCAGACCCAGCACGATCAACGCCGTCAACCCGGCGCGGACCCGGGACCGCTCCGACGAGAAACCTCTATGCAAGACGAGCTCCGATGATTTGGACTGAGTGCAGGAACCGGCGGCTGCGGGTCAGCGCCACCGCTCGAGCAGGTCGGCGTCGGTGACCTCGCGCACGACGCGCGCCGGGACGCCCATCACGACCGCACGCGGCGGGACGTCCCGGGTGACGAGCGCCCCGGCCGCGACGAACGCCTCCTCGCCGACCTCGACGCCCGGGACGAGGACCGCCGACCCACCGACCCGGCAGGCCCGCCGCAGCGTCGCCCCGGCGAGCCGATGGTCGGGTCCGTGGCGGGACATCGTGTCGTCGTTCGTCGTCGACGCTCCCGGTCCGACGAAGACGTCGTCCTCGAGCACCGAGCCGGCCGTGATGTAGACGTTGGTCTGGATCCGGACGCCCGACCCGACGACGACGTCGTTGTCGAGCACGCTCCCCCGGCCGACGACGCTCCCCGGCCCGACCCGGGCCCGCTCGCGGACGAACGACTGATCGCCGATGATCGCCCCGTCGGCGATCACCGCCCCGGCGAAGACGATCGCCCCCGAGCAGACCGTCACACGCGCGCCGAGCTCGAGGCCCGCGAGGTGACGCCCGGCGGCGGCCGAGTGGCGGGCAAGACGCGGACGCTTGCCGAGCACGACGCCGTCCTCGATCACACATCCGGGACCGATCCGGGTGTCGTCGTGGACGGTGACATGCGCACCGAAGCTGACGTCCTCGGCGATCACGACCCGGTCGCCCAGGTGCAGACCCGGTCCGCGATCGTCGGCCCGGAGCGTCATCGTCGGGAGCGCACCAGAGCACCCTGGAGCTCTTCGAGCACCCGGACCACCCGCAGGCCGCTGTGGCCGTCGGAGATCGGGACGCCGCCGTCGCGAACACACTCGAGGAAGTGCTGACACTCCAGCCGCAGTGGCTCGGCGTTCGCGATCCGCGGGCTCGTGATGTCACCCGACCGGGTGATGTACTCACCGTAGCTGTCGGTCCGCTCGTCGAACCCCTTGTCGTAGATCGTCAGCTTCCGATCCAGCGCCATGTCGTCGAACGTCGCCATCCGCCGCGAGCCGACGACCGTGAAGCGGCGCTCCTTGTGCGGATCGAGCCAGCTCAGGTGGAGGTGCGCGGCGAGGCCGGACGGGAAGCGCAGGAACGCGAAGACGACATCCTCGATGCCGTCCCGCATGTATGACTCCCCCCGCGCCGTGACCTCGTACGGCTCCTCGCCGGCGAGCAGGAGGAGAACCGACACGTCATGGGCCCCCAGGCTCCACAACGCATTCTCGTCGGCCCGCAGCTGGCCGAGGTTGAGACGGTTGGAGTAGATGTAGTGGATCTCGCCGAGCTCACCCGAGTCGACGACCTGCTTGAGCTTGCGAACGCCCGGGTGGTACTCCAGCAGGTGTCCGACCATCACGATCCGCTCGGCCGCCGCCGCCGCGTCGAGCACCCGCTGGGCATCCTGCGCCGACCGGGCCAGCGGCTTCTCGACGAAGCAGTGCTTCCCGGCCTCGAGCACCCGGATCGCCAGCTCGGCGTGACTGGGGACCGGCGTCGCAAGGACGACCGCGTCGAGCTCGGGGTCGGCGAGGACCTCGTCGAGCGAGTCGGTGAACCGAGCACCCCCGAAGACCTGGGACAGCCGCTCGCGGACAGCAGGATCGCCATCGCAGCACCAGCGCAGCTCGCACCCGGGCAGCGCGTCGAAGTTTCGCGCGAGATTCGGCCCCCAGTACCCGAGGCCGACCACGCCGACCGTGACCGGCCGGCTCACGGGGCCGTCCCGACGCTCTGCTGACGGGTTCAAAGGCGCAGGAGGTTGGCGGCATCGCGCGACCGAGTCGCGCCGCGGAGATCGATCACGCAGGGGACGACGTCGGCCAGGCCGGTGTAGTCGAGCCCGGAATGGGCGGTCACGATCAGCGCCAGGTCGGCCCCCGCCAGGGCCTCCTCGATCGGCCTGGACCGCAGGCCGTAGTCGGGTAGCTCGGGGACGAAGCGGTCGTGGTAGACGAGGTCGGCGCCCAGGCCACCGAGCAGCGCGAGGATCTTCAGCGCCGGCGACTCCCGGCAGTCGGCGACGCCCGGCTTGTAGCTGACGCCGAGCACGGCGATCCGCGACCCGCGGACGGCCTTCCCGGCGTCGTTGAGCGCGCGCTCGACCTTGCTGACGCAGTGGTAGGGCATCTGCTGGTTGATCTTCCCGGCGAGCTCGATGAACTCCGTCGACATGTCGAACTCCCTCGCCCGCCACGACAGGTAGAACGGGTCGACCGGCAGGCAGTGCCCGCCCATGCCAGGTCCGGGCTCGAAGCGCATGAAGCCGTACGGCTTGGTCGCCGCCGCGTCGATCACCTCCCAGATGTCGATCCCCATCCGATCTGTGAGCATCGCGAGCTCGTTGACCAGGGCGATGTTGACCGACCGGAAGATGTTCTCGAGCAGCTTCGCCAGCTCGGCCGCCTCCGGCGTCGAGACCCTGACGATGTCATCGCAGACGATCGCGTAGACCTCCTCCGCCCGATCCCCGCACGCCTCGGTCAGACCGCCGACGACCTTCGGCGTGGTCCGCAGCGTGAAGTCCGTCCGGCCGGGATCGACCCGCTCGGGCGAGAACGCGAGATTGAAGTCGCGGCCGGCTGCGAGGCCCGACTCCTCGAGCAGTGGGGCCAACCGCTCGCGCGTCGTCCCCGGATACGTGGTCGACTCGAGCACGATCAGCTGGCCCGCCCGGATGACGCCGGCCAGGCCGCGGGCGGCGTCCAGCAGCGGCGTCAGGTCGGGCTCACGGTTGCCGGTCAGCGGCGTCGGCACGCAGATCAGGATCGCGTCGGTCCCCTCGAGCCGGGCGTACCGCGTGGTCGGCTCGATCAGGTCGCGCAGGCCGGCGAGCTCGTCGGAGTCGACGTCCTCGATGTACGACCGGCCCGCCGTGATGGCGTCGATCTTGCGGGAATCGATGTCGACGGCGACGACCTCGGTGCCGGCACGGGCGAACGCGACCGCGAGGGGCAGCCCGACGTAGCCGAGTCCGATAATGCCCACCCGCATCGCTCGCCGACCAGTGTAGTCCGCCGGAACCTCACGCCCTGGGAGCAACTCCACAACCTTTCGTGCGAAACTGCGTTTACAGGGTAGGAACGGTAAATGACCAACCCTAAATTTAGGGGGGTAGGCACGGTAATGACCAGCCCTACACCAACACGATCGGTAGTGCCCGCTCCATCGCCGCTTCCCCAGGCCGACGTGCTCGGGGTTCCGCTGGCCCTCTCGGACTACGAGGCCACGATGGACTGGATGGACGCGATGATCGCCAGCCGGTCGCGCGGCTACCTCACGGCCGCGGCGGTGCATCTCGTGATGGTCGCCCAGGAGGACCAGGAGACCCGCGACGCCGTGCTCGGTGCCACGCTCGCCGTCCCCGACGGCCAGCCCCTCGTCTGGGCCCTCCATGCGCTCGGTCACGCGGCCGGATCCTCACGCGTCTACGGACCGGAGCTGATGGCCCGCTACTGCGAGCGGGCGGCATCCTCCGGCCTGCGGATGTATCTGTACGGCGGCCGCAACCAGGGCGCCCTGATGACGCTCGCCCGAAACCTCCGGGACCGGTTCCCGGGTCTGCGGATCGTCGGCGGCTACGCGCCGCCGTTCACGCCGCCGACCGAGACCGAGGACGAGTGGATCGTCGAGCAGATCAACGCGTCCGGCGCCGACATCGTCTGGGTCGGAACCGGCCAGCCCAAGCAGGAGATCTGGATGGGCCGGCTGCGCGACCGCCTCGAGGTGCCGATGCTGATCGGCGTCGGTGCGGCCTTCGACTTCCACGCCGGGCTCGTCCCCCAGGCCCCGGCCTGGATGCAGAGCACCGGCCTGGAGTGGACCTACCGGCTGATGCACGAGCCGCGTCGCCTCTGGCGCCGCTACGCCCGCTACAACCCGCGCTTCGTGGTCGGCTTCGCCCGCCAGTACGCGGCCCATCGAAGCCAGCTCGCCGCCGGTCACTGACTCCCCTCGGACACTCCCGCCTCACAGCGACCCCGCGCCCACTCCCAGCTCGCCCGGAGGCCGTCGTCGAGACCGGTGACCGGCTCCCAGCCGGTCTGGGATCGCAGCAGCGAACAGTCGAGCTGGGTCGCGGGGACGTCGACCCCCCTGTGGGGCAGCCGCTCGATCGGGGCCTGCCGGCCGGAGATCCGCTGGAGCCGGCCGGCGAGCTCGTCGAGTGAGAACGAGCAGCCCGACCCGACGTTGTAGGTCCCCGGGGCGTCGGCGGCGAAGCCGGCGGCCACCGTGGCCGCCGCGGCATCGTCGACGTAGATCAGGTCTCGCCGGGTCGCCGGGTCGCCGTACACGGAGATCGGCCGGCCGCGGGCGAGGGCGTCGCACCACGTCGCGATCACCCCCTGCCCACGCCGGGCGAGCTGGCCCGGGCCGTAGGGATTGGCGTAGCGGAGGATGACCGGCTCGAACCCGTGGTGACGGGCGTAGAACATCGCGTACCGCTCGACGGTCAGCGAGTTGTGGCCGTGGATGCTGATCGGCTCGGTCGGATGATCCTCGGGCGTCGGCAGCCGGTCGACGACGCCGTAGACGGCACCGCCCGACGAGGCCAGCACGACCCGACGGGTGGTCGTCGAGCGCATCAGGTCGAACAGGGCGGTCGCCGGGACGACCGAGCTCATGATCGACCCACCGGGGTCGGTCCCGGCCATCGTCGGCGTGCTCGACCCGGCGAGGAAGAAGACGATCTCAGCGGCGTCGACCAGCTCGGCCAGCCCGTCGCCGGGCGGCAGAACTCCCTGCACACGCCGGATCCGCTCGCCGCCGGCAGGCTCGGGGGCGCCGAGCCAGTCGCTGAAGGATCGACTGTAGAGGGTGACCGAGTGGCCGGCGGCGACCAGGCCGACCGCGACGTGGCCGCCGAGAAAACCGCCGCCGACAACGAGACATTCGGTCATCTGGCGCGTTCGAGCAGGATCATGTGGGCAAGGCAACGCCGCCGTCGCCGCCGCGAGTCTAATGCCGCGGCCCCGACGCACTCCCTGGCCGGCGGCTCGACCGCCGGAGATCGGCCGGTCGTCCCGAGCTGGGCTGCCCCGATCCGGCCGCTGACGGGACGCCCGCCGGCCGGTGACGGCCGGGGCACCCGGTGTAGCCTGGTCGGGCGATGAGCTACGACGTCTCGATCGTCGGCCTCGGCCGAGTGGGCCTGCCGTTGGCGCTGTGCTTCGCCGATCGTGGCATGTCAGTGCTCGGGATCGACAACGATCCAGCCCGCCTCGACGCGATCGGAGCCGGCCGGATGCCGTTCCGGGAGACCGGTACGCAGGACCTGCTGGACCGGACCACGCTCGCCCTGTCGGATCGGATCGTCGACGCAGCGAAGGCCCGACACATCGTGATCACACTCGGAACGCCCTCGTTCTCCCACATCGAGATCGACATGCGCGACATCCGCCAGGCCCTCGACGACCTCCTGCCGGTCCTCCGGGCCGGCCACTCGGTGATCCTCAGGTCGACGATCGCCCCAGGGACGACGGCCTTCGTCGCCGGCTACCTGCGCAAGCACCGGGGCTTCGAGATCGGCACGGACGTGTACGTCTCGCACGCACCGGAGCGGATCGCCGCCGGGAAGTTCCTCGAGGAGATCGACACCCTCCCGTGCATCATCGGCGGCGTCGGCGAGACGTCGGGTCAGGTCACCGGCGAGCTGTTCGGCGTGTTCGGCGCGCCGATCGTCCAGACGACCCCGGCCCAGGCCGAGCTGGCGAAGATCTGGACCAACATCCTTCGGTACACGAACTTCGCCCTGCCGAACCTCCTGATGATGGACTGCGAGCAGCACGGGGCGAACGTCTTCGAGGTGATCGACCTGATCAATCGCGACTACCCCCGCGGCGGGATCGCCCGCCCGGGCTTCACGGCGGGAACGTGCCTGCGCAAGGACTTCACGTTCTCCGAGGAGCGCTCCGCCGCCCCGGGCATGCTGCTGGCCGTCTCCCGGGTCAACGAGTCGGTCCCCCTGTTCCTCGTCGGCGGCGCCAAGCGGCGGCTGGGCGGCCTGGACGGTCGCAAGATCGCCGTGCTCGGCCTGGCCTTCAAGGCCGACACCGACGACGAGCGTGACTCGCTGTCGCACAAGCTGATCCGCCTGCTCGAACGCGAGCTGGCCGACGTCGCCGTCCACGACCCGCTCGTCGAGACGCCGACCGCCACGTTCGAGGACGTGCTCGACGGGGCCGAGGCCGTGATCGTCGCGACCAACCACAGCGTCTTCTGCACCCCCGAGGCCCTCGCCGCGATTCCGCAGGACGCCGTCGTGATCGACCCGTGGAACTGCTGGGGAGCCGGCCAGGTCTTCGCGTTCGCGGCGGAGCTTCGGGAACTGGTGGCCGCCGGGTGAACCGCGTTCTCGTGACCGGCGGCGTCGGCATGATCGGCGCCGCGATCGTCCGCCGGCTGATCGGCGACCCGGATTTCGAGATTCGCGTCTCCGACCAGCGCGACGCGCCCCAGTGGATCCGCGAGAGCTGCGAGGTCCACACCGGCGACCTCCGCTCGCTCGACCAGGCCCGGGTCGCGATGGCCGGCTGTACCCACGCCATCCACTGCGCGGCGATCGTCGGCGGGATCGCCAACTTCCACCGGCTCCCGCACACGCTGACCGAGGTCAACAACGCCCTCTACAACGCGGTCATCCGAGCGGCCCTCGACGGGGATCTCGCCCGCTTCGTCTACGTCTCGTCCTCGATGGTCTTCGAGCGGGCCCAGCTGTTCCCGACGCCCGAGGACTACATCGACGACTGCCCGGTCCCCCGCTCGGCCTACGGCTTCTCGAAGTTGACGGGCGAGGTCTACTGCCGGGCGGCCCACGACGAGCACGGCCTCCCGTACACGATCTGCCGGCCGTTCAACGCGTACGGCCCCGGTGAGATGCCGACCGACGAGCCGGGGATCGCACACGCCGTGCCCGACCTGATCCGGAAGGTCCTCGCCGGTCAGCGGCCGCTCCAGATCTTCGGGTCGGGCGACCAGACGCGGACGCTGACACACGTCGAGGACATCGCCGACGGCATCGTCGCCGCGATGAGCTCGCCGGCCGGCCTCGGCGAGGACTTCAACATCTCTGCCGCGGACGAGCTGACGGTCGCGGAAATCGCGCGAATCGTCTGGAACGCCTGCGGCGCCGACCCGGAGGCCTTCGAGTTGTCCCACCTGCCAAGCTTCGCGGTCGATGTGCCCCGGAGGTGGCCGTCGGTCGAGAAGGCGAGGCGTCTGCTCGGCTGGGAGGCGAAGATCGACGTGCATGAGGGAATCGCCGGCACCGCCCGCTGGCTCCGCGAACAGGAGGCCCTGGCCATATGAATCGAACGGCGCTGATCACCGGTATCACCGGCCAGGATGGCTCGTATCTTGCTGAGCTTCTGCTCGATCGGGGCTATGACGTCCACGGGATGGTGCGCCGGTCCTCGACGGAGAAGTTCGATCGGATCGAGCATCTGCGTGACCGGATCACCCTCCATCAGGGCGATGTCCTTGATCAGCGCTCGCTGGTGGACGCGCTGCGCGCGTCCAAGCCGCAGGAGATCTACAACCTCGCGGCGATGTCCTACGTCGCGGTGTCGTGGGTCCAGCCGACGCTGACCGCCGAGTTCACGGGGGTCGGCGTGACGCGGATGCTCGAGGCGATGCGCGAGGTCTGCCCCGACGCGCGTTTCTATCAGGCGTCCTCGAGTGAGATGTTCGGCAAGGTTCGCGAGATCCCCCAGTCCGAGTTGACGCCGTTCTATCCGCGCTCGCCGTACGGTGTCGCGAAGGCCTACGGTCACTTCATCACGGTCAACTACCGCGAGTCCTACGACCTGCACGCGACGAGCGGGATCCTCTTCAACCACGAGTCCGAGCGGCGCGGCCTGGAGTTCGTGACGCGGAAGATCACCTGGCATGCCGCGGCGATCGCGCTCGGCCTGACAGACAAGATCAGCCTCGGCAACCTCGACGCCGAGCGCGACTGGGGCTACGCGAAGGACTATGTCGAGGCGATGTGGCTGATGCTCCAGCAGGACGACCCAGAGGACTTCGTGATCGCGACCGGCGTGACCCACTCCGTCCGCGAGTGCCTCGAGATCGCCTTTGACCAGGCCGGCGTCGACCTCGACGGCCACGTCGAGACCGACCCGGCGATGATCAGGCCGGCCGAGGTCGACCAGCTCGTCGGCGACGGCTCGAAGGCCAAGCGGATCCTCGGCTGGGAGCCGCAGACCAGCTTCGAGACGATGATCCGCCTGATGGTCGACTCCGACCGCAAACTGCTCGCCCGCTGAAGGGGCCCAGTCGCAGGCTGCTCGCTCCGCCAAGGGGGCGCAGCGGCCGGCTCGTCGCCCGCCGAAGGGCCCAGCGGCAGGCTGCTCGCCCGCCGAAGGGGCCGCGGCCTGCGGCTCAGTCGAGCGCCGGAGCCGGCGAGTTGATCGCCAGGGCGTGGAGGCAGCGGACCATCGGCTCGGGCAGCCGCTCGAAGCGCAGGACGTAGACGTTCAGGCGCTGCTGGCGGAGCACTCGCGCGTGCCCACCGACGCGCATCGCGAGGCCCGGCAGGTCGAAGTCGACCGCCTCGTCGGCCGAGAGCGGTCGCGGGCTCGAGACGCGCATCCCCTCGGGTCCGAGCTCGACCGTGTGGGCTGGAATCGGCGAGCCGGTCCGCCGACGCAGGGTGCACGGCGTGTTGATCTGCGCCCGCGGGGCGCGCGTCGTATGTAGGTGCTGGGGCATGCGGCGAGCGCAAGACTACGCTCCCGGCGTCAAGCTCGCCGGCTGGCCCGTCGCCGCCCGCCTCGCCCTGGTCGACGGCCCCGGCGCCGGGGCCCCGGAGCCCGGTGGGCGTCAGTCCGGCGCCAGGATCCCGACCCACTCGTCGCGGCATTCTGTCTACCCGTATGCGCCTTGTGTACAGCTGCGTGTGTCGGGCACACACCATCCGGCGGCACGGCCGCCTACGGCCGGATGAACGTGTCCGGGTCCGGCCCGGTCCGCAGTCCCGCGTCGAGCGCCTGGATCGATTCCATCTCGGCCTCGGTGAGGTGGAAGTCGAAGACGTCGAAGTTCTGCTCGATCCGCTCGAGCGTCACCGACTTCGGGATCACGACGTTGCCGAGTTGGAGGTGCCAGCGGATCACGACCTGGCCGGGCGTCTTCTCGTGGTGCTCGGCGATCGCACCGATCGTCGGGTCGTCGAGCACGCGGCCTTGGGCCAGCGGACTCCACGCCTCGGTGACGATCCCGAGCTCGGCGTGCTCGCGACGCAGGCCGGCCTGCTGGAAGGCCGGGTGCAGCTCGACCTGGTTGACCGCCGGCGTGACCCCTGTCTCGGCGATGATCCGCCGGAGGTGGGCCGGCTGGAAGTTCGAGACTCCGATCGCCCGGATCAGGCCGTCGGCCTGGAGGTCGATCAGGGCCTTCCACGTCTCGACGTACCTGTCGTGCGCGGGGACCGGCCAGTGGATCAGGTAGAGGTCGACGTAGGTCACCTCGAGTCGCTCGAGGCTCGCCTTGCAGGCCCGGATCGCCTGGTCGTAGCCATGATCGTCGTTGGAGCACTTCGTCGTGATGAAGACCTCGTCACGGTCGAGGCCGGCCGCGTGGATCGCGTCGCCGACGGCCGCCTCGTTGCGGTAGGCGGCGGCCGTGTCGATGTGACGGTAACCGACGTTGAGTGCCTGCGTGACGACCTCGGCCGTGTCCGGCGGCGGGATCTGGAAGACGCCGAAACCGAGCTGAGGGATCTCGACCTCACCCGGCAGATGGACCTGGGGAACTGGGGTGTGTGAAGTTCGCATGCCCTTCGCGTGCCCGCTTCCGGTCCGCCTCAAACCGACCCCGATCGCGACCTGAATTCCGACCGATCTCGACCCGAATTCCTTGACAGGGTGCTTACGCGCCGGGATAGTTGCGACCGTTCGGCCAACCAACCACGCGTCGTGGGGCGCTCAGGGGGACTTACCAGATGAAACCACGCACTGCCTTGACCGGGGCCCTCATCGCCGGCGCGCTCGTCGTACTTCCGAGCACCGCGATGGGCGCCGTCACCCGATGCACGGGGACGATCTCCAACCAGTCGACAGGATCGATCGAGGTGCCGTCGGGAGCCGGCTGCGTGCTGGTCGGCGACCAGGTCAACGGGAGCGTCAAGATCGACGCCGGAGCCGCGCTCAGCCTCGGCACGGAGTCGGGCAGCACGGGCAACACCGTCGTCGGCAGCATCAACGGCACTGGAATCCAGTCGTTCGACTCCTACCTGCCGGGCTCGACGGTCACCGGCAGCCTCGCGCTGACGGGGGTCACCGGCGTACCTGACACCGGCCCGCTCGCCGCGTTCGGCGGGACGTTCCTCACCGACAGCGCGAACTTCCTCGACGCCCTCCGGGTCAACGGGCCGACGAGCATCACGAAGGGGAGCGGCGCCGCGCAGTGGACCGACGACAACCCGGACTCCTTCGGCGGGGCGTTCACCTACACCAACAACGGCGGGTTCCTCCAGCTCGAGGCCGGCGACACGATCAACGGCGCGATGAGCCTCCACGGCAACACGGGCGGCGGCGAGCTCGAGGACCTGACGGTCAACGGGAGCCTGCTCTGTGGCAACTCCCCGCTGTTCACCGTGCTCGGCGGGCTCAGTGTGACCGGCCACAACGCCGCGGCCGGCGGAACCTGCTGAGCGGAGCGTTCGCCGAGCCGACGAGTTCGCCGCACGACGAGTTCGCGGAGCCGACGAGCCGGCGAATGGATCGTCGGTCAGCTCGAGGAACCGCCCAGGCGATCACGCCGCGCTGATCGCCTGGGCGAAGTCGAAGCGCCGGTCCGGGTCGTACTTGGCCTTCGTCTGCTGGAGGCGGGGATAGTTGGTCGCGTAGTAAGCCCGCTCCCAGCCGATCAGGTCCGGGTCGATGTAGTTCTGGTAGGCCTCGCCCGAGACGTACCCGCGCATCGGGGCCCACGCGCCGCGCAGCCAGGCCCCGGCGGCCGATCGCTGGCCGGCGGACGGGTAGTAGGTGAGGTATTGGATGCCGAACAGCGCGTCACGGTGGACGAAGGCGGTCGCCGCCGGTCGGATCCGGTTGATCGCCCCGCCGTACGAGTCGAGCAGGATCGCCGCGCTCGACAGCGACCCGTCGACCGACGCCCGCTCGACCGCTGAGATCAGGAGCTGGCGGCCGGCGGCCGGCAGAGCCCTGGCGACGTAGTCGGACTTCGCCGCGAACCGCGCCCGCGGCAGGCTCCCGGCCGGCTCGGTCCGGCACGAGGCGAGGCTGATGTCGAGGCAGCCGGCCCAGCGGAGCATCAGGTCGAGGTACTGGTCGGTTCCGCTCGACAGGCGTCCGCCGCCGACCGCCGTCAACGGCGCGAGCAGCCCGGCAAGGCGGCTGGCCGGCCCGAAGTACTGACCGCTCGCGCTGACCCCGACCGATCCGCCGCCGGCCGAGAGGTGGAAGACCGACGTCAGGGCTTCGGGCGCCCCCGGGACCAGCCGCTGCCACGCATCGAGTGCCTCGCCGGCTGCCGACCACGGCCAGGAGATCGAGAACCACGACGTCGGCGAGACCGGGTGGGTCCGCATCCGCAGGCGCGTGACGACGCCGAAGTTCCCGGCCCCGGCACCCCGCAGCGCCCACAGCAGGTCGGCATCCTCGCCGGCCGAGGTCCCCGCCTGGTGGAGCACACCGTCGGCCGTGATCATCCTCGCCCCGACGATGTTGTCCGCCGTCAGGCCGAGTGCCCGCCCGGCCAGGCCGATCCCTCCGCCGAGTGCGTGGCCGCCGAGCCCGACCGCCGGGCACGACCCGGCCGGGATCGTCACGCCCCGGACGGCAAGCCGCGCGTAGACGGCCGCCAGCTGGGCGCCGGGGCCGATGCTCGCAACGCCGGTCCCACGATCGAAGGCGACCCCGCTCAACTCGCGCAGGTCGACGACGACGGCCCCGTCGCCGGTCGAGTAGCCCGCGTAGCTGTGCCCCCCGCCCCGCGGACGGACGACCACGTCCCGGCGCGCCGCCCAGCGCAGCGTCGCCCGGACGTCTGCCTCGTCGAGCGGGCGGACGACCGCGAGCGGCCGGTCACCGTCGTACGCCTCGTTGTAGATCCTCCTCGCCCCGGCATACGCGGCCGACCCGGACGTGATCACGGCCCCGCGGACCACGTCGGCGAGGTCGGCGAGCGACGTGCCGCCGACGGCAGGCGCGACGCTGCCCGGGCGGCGTACCGGACCCGGCCCGGGAGCCGGAGCCGGCGTTCGGGGCGCCGATGCCCCGCATCCGGCCAGTCCGAGCGCGAGGCCGGCGGCGCCGGCCCGCCGGGCGAACTCCCGGCGGCCGTATCCCGGAGCCTCGGGGTCCGCGGCCATCCGCGTCAGCTCAGGCGGTCGAGGTCGGCGCGGACCATCTCGCCGATCAGGTCCTCGAAGCTCGTCGTCACAGACCAGCCCAGCAGCTCCCGCGCCCGCGCCGGATCGCCGACCGGGGCGACCGGTTCGGGTGGCCGGCGGAGACCGTCGTCGACGCGGAGGTGGACGTCCGGATCCAGGCCGACCTCGGCGAATGCCGCGCGAACGAGATCGCCGACCGAGTGGCCGACGCCGCTCGCCAGGACGAAGTCCCCCGGCTCGTCCTGACCGGCCATCAGCCGCATGCCGGCCATGATGTCGGTCGCAGCCGACCAGTCGCGGACGGCGTCGAGATCCCCGAGCACGAGCTCCTGCTCGAGGCCGAGGCTGATCGCCGCCGCCGCCCGGGTGACCTTGCGCGTGACGAAGTTCGCCGGCCGGCGGACGGACTCGTGGTTGAAGAGGATCGCCGAGGACAGATGCAGATCCTGGCGGTCGCGGAGCAGACCGACAAGCTGGTGGACGGCGAGCTTGGCGACCCCGTACGGCGTTCCCGGGTGGCACGGCGTCGACTCGTCCTGCGGGCTGGAGACCGGGATGCCGAAGATCTCCCGCGAGCTCGCGAGCACGACGTGAGCGTCCGGCGCCAGCTCGCGGACCGCCGCGAGCAGGTCGGCGCCGGCGACGGCGATCCCCTCGATCGTCCCGGCCGGAGCCAGCCAGCTGTCGGGCACGAAGGTCGGCGCCGCGAGATGGTAGATCTCGTCCGGCTCGCTCACCTCGAGCGCCCGGCGGATCGTCGCCGGGACCCCGACGTCACCCTCGTGGAGGACGAGTCGATCCCCGACACCGGCGAGATTGGCCAGCGAGCTCGTCGGCCGGACGATCCCGTGGACCGCGTAGCCGGCGTCGACCAGCTGCTCCGCGAGATACGACCCGTCCTGGCCGGCGATCCCCGTGATCAGCGCCCGCCGGCGCGGCTCGGGGCTCACGTCACGGACCTGGTGCCGGGAGCGTCGCCTCCATCGTCCGCCGCAGTCCGTCGAGCAGCCCGGTCGACGCGCTCCAGCCGAGCAGCTCGGCCGCCCGGCTGACGTCGAGGCAGCTCCGCGCGAGTTCGCCGAAGCGGGCGGGCGCGAACTCCGGCGTGAAGTCGGCGGCCCCCGCGAGCGGACCCATCGCGTCGACGAGGTCGAGCACCGTGCTCTCCCGGCCGGTCCCGACGTTGACCGCACCGTGGACGTCGTCCCGGGCGGCGGCCGCGAGGTTGGCCTCGACGACGTCGCCGACGTAGACGTAGTCCCGGGTCTGCAGACCGTCGCCGTACACGGTCGGCCGGGACCCCTTCATCAGGCAGCCGCAGAACATCGCGACGACGCCGGCCTCGCCCAGCGGATCCTGGCGCGGGCCGTAGACGTTGCCGTAGCGGAGCGTCACGCACGACAGACCGTAGATCCGCTCGTACAGGGCGACGTAGCCCTCGGCCGCCAGCTTGCTCTGTCCGTAGGCCGCCTCCGGCCGGGTCGCCGCGGACTCAGGAGTCGGGATCACGTCGGCGTCGCCGTAGATCGCCCCGCCGGTCGACGTGCTGACGAGACGGCCGAGCTTGGTCAGGCGGGCGGCCTCGAGCACGTTGATCGTCCCCTGGACGTTGATCTCCGCATCCCACGCCGGTCGCGCGATCGACTTGCGGACGTCGATCTGGGCCGCCAGGTGGAAGACGACGTCGGGCCGGTCCTCGTCGAACACGCCGAGGACGTTGTCGGCGTCGAGGATGTCGATCACCCGCAGCCGGGCCCCGTGCTCGATCGCCTTGTGGAGGTTCGCCTCCCGGCCGGTCGACAGGTTGTCGATCACCGTCACGTCGGCCCCGGCCGTCACGAGCGCGTCGACGAGATTCGAGCCGATGAACCCGGCGCCGCCGGTAACGATCGCGCGCATGCCCGGCAATCCTAGAGGCTTGAGGCCGCCGATCCCGGTGTGGCCCGCGAGGCGATCCTGTGAACTTCTGCGAGGGTCGGACCGGCCGCTTGCCACCGCGCATCAGACGTCGCCGACGGCATCCGCCCAGTCGGACCAGGCCTGGGCCCGCCAGCCACGAAGAAACCGCAGATCGCCCGGGGTCCCGGCGGTCGCGTTTCCCGCGTAGACGCGGCCTCCGAGCTCATCGAGGTGCGCCGTGACAGCCTCGTCGTCGAGCCGTATGACGCTCGCGAGACCACGCAGGCGCCGGTCGAGGTCGACTCCCCCCTTGACCTCAGGGGCG
Organism: Solirubrobacteraceae bacterium; assembly: GCA_035553395.1. Lineage (GTDB taxonomy): Bacteria > Actinomycetota > Thermoleophilia > Solirubrobacterales > Solirubrobacteraceae > Palsa-513. Next base: position 91,352 of record DASZKP010000105.1, read on the forward strand.
CTCTTCGCCAACGTGGCCAACTTGTCGTCGAGCTCGTCGTAATCCTGCCCGTGCCTCATGACGAGCGGCACGCTGGCGTCGCCGCCAGACGACGCCCGGAGGGTCTCGAGCATCCTGAGTCGCTCCTTCCAGCTGCGGTACTCCCTGCATCCGTCCGCCATCGCAGTGATCGCTGTGGCGTCGTCAAGCCACCAGTCGAGTTCGCGCTGCGCCGAGTTCTCGAGCCCATCGCGGCGGACGCGCCAGATCTCAGCACGCTCGAGAGCCGCCTGACGCATGGTCGATGCGGTCACGAGCGCGACCTCGACACCCCGCGGCCGCAGGAGCGTCTCATCCATCCCGAGGCTGTGCCGCGCCCAGTCGGGGAAGCCGACGTCCATCCCACGCAACCCGGCCAGATCCGGATCGTCGGCCGCGGCCCAGCGCGCGTGAGACTGCGCCCGCGTGCCGGCCGCGTGGACGAAGCGGTCGAGACATGCCATCGAAGCCCGCGCGAGCCGGCCGTCGAGGGCCTCCCTCTCGCGCCCGGCGGCGCGCGCCCCCAAGAGCCGGCTGGCCCGCCGTGCGGGTTGCCACGGGATGATCTCAGGCGGCGGGCCGCAATCGGGATCACGCTCGGCCACGACGCGCGGGAGCGGAAGCAGCGGAATTGCGAGCATGCATGCCGCGCTGTAGTAGATGTGCCAACTCGCAGACCGCATGCCCCACCGCCGGTACAGCCACGCTCGGAGCGCCATACGCCAGCCGTTCCAACGCCGGAGCATCCCTTCGATCTCCTCGCGGTACACACGACTCGCGTCGGGCGGCAGACCGGCAGCTCCGTCGGCCATCGCAGCGCTGCGGTAATAGCGCGTGCGCGCGATGCGCACGCGAATCCACCGTTTTGCGACGCGTACGTTCCGCGCCGACACAGGCACACCTGTTCGCTGCGTGGCGACCCGCCATGGTGCGCTCCAGACGAGCCCCTGCCAGAGGCGGCGGAGATCACGCATCGCGATGATCTGGAGGAACTCCTCGACGAGCAGGCCGCGGGGAACGTCCCCAAGGCTTGCCAGTTCACCGCCCCTCCATGGCGCGTCGGCGTCAGGAGCTCTCCGGCCACCGCAGAGCAGAATCAGAGGCTCGAATTCGCAGTCACCTGTCAGCGCCGCCATTTCCGCCTCGAACGTCCGCCAAGCCGCCCACGCTCGCCAGTCGAGGACGCAGCGCCGGATCCGCGCGACCCTCCCCGGCGCACCAACGCCACCACGGGCTCTGAACCACGGGTCATCGCTCACCGCACGAGCCAATTCTGCGCGTAGCCGCTGGCGCTCCTCGTCGCGCCGCGAGCGGTCCTCCTCACTCGCTGTCCCGATCCCATGCTCCGGCGGATCGGCCACGTCCCACAACTCCCGATGGAGCCACTGGGCGGCAGCCCGGCCGTACCCGAGAAGGATCGCGAGCCGGTAGCGACCGATGAACCACGTGTGCTCGCGCGTGCGCCGCGCTGACCACGGATGCCGGGTCTCCTTAGTCCTGGCGACGACGGTGTGGTAGTTCGCCCAGGCATCGAGGAAGAGCTCGAGCTGTTCCTCGATCTCCCCGGAATGCAGCCGCATGACCTGGTTGAGCGGATCATCGCGCAGGGCGTCTTCAAACGCGTCGAGCGCCTCCTCAGCCCGCCTCTGTCCTCGACACTCAGCCGCCCGGTAGTACCGAGCCAACAGCCGGTCCGGCAGGGGTGTGCGCCAGTGGGTCCAGGGATCGCTGCGCCGACCGCGCAGATACGGGATCAGGGCGCCTGCGATCACGTGAGACGCACTGCGCATTGCTGCCGGCCAGTCGTCCCCCGTTACGTGTCCGGCGCGCAGCGTGGTGCGCCGCGGCCCGATCCGCACGATCTCGATGTTGACCTCGGGAGCCCCGGACGGCGACCGGCCGAAGTGCCCCCTGATCTCGTAGGCAGCGTCCGGCATCACCACCGGAAGCACGCCGGCCATGGCCTGTGCGACAGGGTTGGTCTTCGCGAGGGCGTCGAGTATCTGCACGGAGGCCGCGCCGGCCGCCTTTCCAGGGAGCGCATCCTCCGCCCCGAATTGGAGCTCTCCGAGGCGCCGGCGCAGGTCCGCGGTGAGAAACTGGGGAGACGGATCGGACTCGGTTCTCACGCCCTCCCAAACGAGGTCCATGATCCGCACCACAGCTTGCCGCTGACGCGTCGCCAGCAAGATCCGACGCAGGCCGGAGAGGAACCACACAAGCGCAAGGAACCCAACGACGGTCGCGACCGGTACCCGGAGATCCCCCCACCCGCGGCCGGCGTCCCGGGCAACCGACGCGGTATGAGCAGACACTGACACCGAGACGCCCAAAAGCACCATGGCCACCACCAAGACCATAACTCCGAGCACGGCAGACGTGAAGCCCCTCAGCACGGCGGTCCGCACGTTACCATCAACACGCGGTCACTGTGACAGTCAGCAGCGTGTCTTTTGCTTACAGGTGAAGCCGACCTGGTGCTTGGAGGTTGGGCTGACGCCTGTCCTCGTCACACCTCTCCATACACGGCGGCGAGCGCCGGGGCCACCGTTTCGGGAGAGACCAGCCGCCGGGCCCGGTCGAGCGCCCGCTCGCCGGCCGCCGGGTCGCCGCGCAGCCGGCCGATCGCCTCGGCCATCGCGCCGACATCCCCGACCCTGACGAGCCCCTCGTCACCGACGAGCTCGGGGAGCGCGCCGATCCGCGAGGCGACGACCGGCAGGCCGCAGGCCATCGCCTCGGCCGCCGCGAGGCCGAACGTCTCGCCCGA
>DASZKP010000106.1:0-198014 GCA_035553395.1 Solirubrobacteraceae bacterium
TGGCTCGAGCTGGAGCAGGAAGGGCGCCGCCCCGTCGTTGTTCTCACGCGCGACGAAGCGTTGCCGCGACTGCGCAACGTCGTCGTCGCGCTCGTAACCCGCACCATCCGCGGCCTCGACACCGAAGTCGAACTCGGACCAGCCGACGGGATGCCCGTCGAGTGCGTCGTCAGCCTCGACAACCTCCGAACCGTGCCCCAAGCGCTCCTGACCGAATCCATCACCCGGCTCGACGCGGAGCGACTCGACGCGATCTGCAAGGCACTCTCGCGAGCCGCCGGCTGTTGACCGGCCAGCGCTTCGTCGCCAAAGCGATGGCACGCTCCGAGTTCGTTCAGCGGGGAAAGGGATCGTCCGCTCGCGCCTCCCACCGGTGACTTGGCGCAGATCTAGCGAGTCGCTGTCGAAGAGCTCTTGAGCCCGCGTATGGGCTCGTCGGGCCGGCTCGGGGCGTACGCCCCGTGGTCGGCTGCGAGAGGTGATCACGTAGACGTCCCACCGTCGCCCCAGCTCCACAAAAGCAGCAGCACAGCCAGCCGGGGCGGTTCGGGACTCGGCTCAGTTGTCAAGCTCGGCGGCTGCCGACAGGTCGAGTATCTCGACCCGCGGCGAGGCCCTCAACGCGGCCGTCACCGTGATGACTCGTCCATTCACCCATTCGCGGTGCGGGAACAGATCCTCCACAGTCGCGCGCGATAGCCGCAGCCCCTCGGTGACGACGAAGTCCTCGTCCACGATCACGATGACGACATAGTCGTAGTCGCGATCACGAATCGGGCTCACGTTCCAGTGTTGCTTCGACGGCGTTTGCCGTATCGCCTTGACCTGAATTCGCTCGCCGTCCGCCGTCTCCACGTCCCAGCCAGCTTGGGCAGAGGATCCGCGCAGTCCGCGGTAGTGGCGCGCGACGATCGCCTCCGCAATGTCCCCGACTGGGTTGTTGTTCGTACGGATCACGTCACGCGCTCGGAGGGCGCGCATGATGGCGCCCCAATCACGGAGCAGCTGCGGCGTCGATCGATCGGCGGTCTCGTACGTCATCTAGTCGCCCGAGCCCGGTCCCGATTGACTTGTCGTCGGACGGCTTGGCCGCGACGCGCGGCCAGTCGTTCCAGGGGCCGCGGGCTGCGTCGATCGGATCTGGTGCAGGCGCTGGGGACTGGCATCAGATGCGGGCGGCCTTCCGCCCGTTGCAGGTCTCGCAACGGAGCTCGATGTTGCGGGCGGTATTCGACCCGCCGCGACTCACCGGGATGATGTGGTCGAACTCCAGGTTCGCGCGGCTCTCACAGTCAACGCAGCGTCCTTGGTCGCGTCGCCAAACCTCGTGACGCGTGCGCTCCGGTATCGCGCGCCGCGCGGGCCTGGGCGGCGCCGACGGCAGAGCGAACTGAGCGGCGAGTGCGCGGGCAGCAGACGAGACACGTTCGGGGCGGCGCCGGCGGCGCCGGCCTGACTGGGCGCCAGCCCAGACCAGGCGCAACAGGAGGACGATCGCAAGGGCGCACGCTAGGCCTACGAGCGTGCCGATGAGGCCCGCGACGAGGATGTGGCTGATCGCTGTGCCCTCGACGTGACCGATGCACGCGGCCGCCTGCTGTGTATCTGGGCACTTGGCCGGCTTGCTCGCGATGGGATGTTCGGCGTAGCGCAGTACACCGATCGCTCCGCCGAGTCCGGCCGAGCTCTCAACGAACACCTCCGTGGGGGTCTGCCGCCTCCGGCGAGCCATCACCGGGGTATCGGCACCCGCCCGACCGAGGCGAGCAATTCGACAGATGATCGACTCGGGGCACAGCAATCCGGGTAAAGGCCGCCTGGCGCCTCGCTGCTCGACAAGGGCAGGGTTCTCTGCCGCTCTGCAAAGCGCGCCGCTTGGGACGAGCAGTGAAAGCGCTGAATGGCTGGCTGGTCGCAACCGTGTGCCTATGCACCCGCGCTGCACGCAGCCACGAGTGAGCCGACGGCGGGAGCCTCGACTGTCCTCGGCCGTCCCCCCGCGAGCGCCGCCGCGGACGACCGCTTTGCTCAGCTCGATGTCGCCGGACCCACGATCGCTACGGCGACGTAGCGATCGCGGAATGTCGCTCGGCCTGCACCGGGGCCCGCGTGTGCATTCGCAGGGAGGATTCGGTGCGAGCCCACTACCCCAGGTAATGGGTTCTGTAGTGGGTTCGGGGATGGGTTCGCTCGACGGCCCCGGTCCGGCGTCGCTACCCGGCGGTGACTCGGAGGAGCTCGCAGGCCACGGCTGACGGCCCGGGGACCGATTCGTCCGGCTTCGTGTGGACCATCGATGTGGAAGGGGACGGCCTCACGGATCAGCTGCTCGGCGCCGTCGAGCGTGCCGGACACCACGCCGAGGCCGGGCACGTCAGGCGGTGGGCGCCCCAGCTCTCGCAGCCATGCTCGATGACGACGACGTAGGTCTGCGTGCCGTGGCCGGCCACGCTCGAACGCTTCGTAGCCGTCGCCGGCCTTGACCGCGAACGTCACGTCGATCGTCCCTGCCCGGAGACAGGGGGACGAACTCGATGCTGGCGTCGCGGCTACTGGCCAGTGACTGCCTCCCTCCGCTCCGCTGGATGTCGCCAGGGGCCGGCAGAGCCGACTCCTCACCCGGGGGCACGCCCCCTAGCCGTACTCGACGTAGTCCTCGTGCGCGAGGCGCGGCAGCCGGTCAAACCACGGATCGGTTCCCGGCTTACCGATGTTGACCACGAGGATCGTCTTCCATGATCGGCCGGCGAAGAACTCCGCGTCGATGCCCGGGCCGTCGAACCCGAGCATCGGGCCTGCGGCAAGGCCGGCGGCGCGGACGGCGAGGATGAAGTAGCCGGCCTGAAGCGCCCCGTTGAAGGTCGCCAGTCGTTCGCGATTCTCCGCGTCGGCGACGAACGCCTCGCGCATCTCCGGACGGAACGGGAGCAGCTCGGGGATCTTGTCGTGGAAGTCGGTGTCGACGGCCAGCACGGCAACGGCCGGCGCCGACACGGTCTTGGCCCGGTTCCCCTCGCTCATCAGAGGGCCGAGCCGCTCCTTGCCTTCCGGTGTGCGCACGAACAGGATCCGCAGCGGGTTGGTGTTGGCCATCGTCGGCGGCCACTTGCCGAGGTCCGTGATCGAGCGCAGCAGCTCGTCGGAGACCGGCTCCGAGCTGAACGTGTTCGCCGTGCGAGCCTCGGTGAACAGCAACTCCTGGGCGGCGGCATCCAGAGCGAGCAGCTCCTGCGGTGACTCCGTTGTGCTGGCTGAATCGGTCATAGGCTCCCGCAAAAGTAGTTGAGCAGTAAACTAAGTTGAGTCTAGCGAGGTCAGGCCGTTTCGGCCTCGTCTCCGGTGACGGGCGCGCCGGCGGGCGGTATCTTTGCGGCCTCCCTCGTCGACTCGCACGCGAAAGATCGGAGCCCGATGACGCCACGACGGTTCACGAAGCCTCGCCTTGCCGCGACCGCCGCCGCGACCGCCGTGCTCGCGGTGCTCGCGACTGCTCAGCCGGCCGCCCTCGCGGCCGCGACCCTGGCCGCCCCGGTCATCCACGAGACCTTCACCCCGCTGGCGTGCCCGACCTCGAAGGCCCAGGCCGGGACGACGCTCGGCATGGAGGGGTGTCTCGAGCAGGCGACGCTGAAGGCCGACGCCCAGATCGATGCGCTCGCCAAGCAGATCTTCCCGCTGCTCGGCAGCAACGCTGCCCGCCGACGCTTCGTCACGGCCCAGCGGGACTGGCTGACCTACCGCAACGCCGACTGCGCGAGCGTGTCCGACAAGTACGCCGGCGGCACGCTCGCCGGCGTGGTCGCCGCGCAGTGCACAGCCCAGCGCACCGCCCGCCACCTGACCGACGTCCGCGCCTTCGAGAAGCTGCTGAAGACTCCCTGACCCGGCCGACCCGACGGCGATCGGTCTGAACGTCGCCCGGCGAGCGCCGACCGCGCCCGGAGTAAGGTCGCAGGCGCAATGCGCACGCCTCGCCGCGTTTCGGTCATCGTCTTCGCGGTTGCGATTCTCTGCCTGGCCGGGTGGTTGGCCGTGTCGACGAGCTCCGGCACGTCCGCGACGCTCGCTGCCTCCCTGCGCATCACCTACACCGACCCGTTTGCCTTCGGCCCGGTGACCTATCGGCTCCGGTGCTCCCCGCCGACCGGGACCGCTCCCGACCCGAAGGCGATCTGCGCGGCGATCGCATCCCAGCCCGCGCTCGTCCTCTCCGGTCCCGGGCGCGACCACTCCTGCCCGCCGACGCCCAGCGTCGACGTCAAGGGCACACTCGGCGCCAAGCCCGTCGACGTCGCATTCTCCGCCTGCCTTGCCGGGCAGGACGACCTGATCAGCCGCTGGCTCGCGCTCCTGCCGAGTGCCGCGACTCTCGACAGTGTGCTGCCCGACCGCGGATTCGGACCGCTGCGCCTTGGCCAGACCCGGTCGGCCGTGGAGGCGCTGCTCGGGCCGCCGGCTCGCAGCTCCCCTGGCAGCGCCGTCTACCGACCGGGGGAGGCCGACGGCTTCCTCAAGGCGATTCCCATCGTCGCGTCAGTCGGCTACGACCCGGCCGGTCGGGTCCGGACCCTGTCGAGCAACCTGATCGCCCTGACTCTCGACGGACACCAGGTCTCCTCGACCGTGCCGCGCGGCAACGGCTTGTCCGGCCTGCTCAGGTCCTGGACGCACGTCCGCTGCGACGGCGTCCCCGCGCTCACCGACCATCCGCTCGGCGACCGTCTGCCGACGACGATCATCGAATCGTCGGCCGATCACCCCACCGTCGTGATCTCGAACGTCTCACGGCAGGCGTGCGTCAACCTCCCGTAGCCCTCTCGGCAACCGCGGAATCGAAGGCTCGCGTCGGCGTCACTCGACAGGCCGGTTGCGGATGATGATCAGCCGGACGATCTTCTCGTCTCGAACCGTGAAGTAGTGCGTCAGGACGACCTCGTCCGGCAGGTTCGTCTTGTCGTAGTCCCCGTCCATCAGGCCGTTGACGATGACGTCGCCGTAGTGCTCGTCGACCGACCAGATCTCCATCGTCACCCGGTCGCCGATGATCTCCTCGTCCGACCACCGCCTGATCGCCTCGACCCCGCGCAGTTCCCGACGCGCGTCGTTGACGAGCGCGTCGGCCGCGAACGCCCGGATCAGTCGTTCACCGTCGAACGCGTTCGACGCCTCGATGTACTCGCTGACCGCCTGCGGAAGGCTTCCGACCATGGGCCTGCTCCTTAGCTCGATGTGTGCCTGTGAACGCACTCTCGGGCCTCCCCCTGGGGGAGAGTCAAGGAAGCCGGCCCTCGCCTTGGGGAGAGTCAAGGCCCCACGGGTGCGTCTGTGCGGGCATGGCCGACGGCCGTTCCGAAGATCGGCCAGCCGATCTCGGTCTCCCAGCGGGTCGCGTCCGCCGTGTCGAGCCGGCTGACCACGTAGGTCTCGCGGACCGGCCCGCCGAAGCCGATCGCGTGCTCGGCCACGTGGCTCCCGAGCGCTCCGTATGTCCGATCGATCTCCGCGTGCGACCCGCGATGCACCGTCACGGCCAGTTCGGCCGGCCCGATCACGATCGACCGGGCACGGCCGACGCCCGAACCCGACGGTGCCGTCGGGATGAACGCCGTGACCGAGCCGATGTCGTCCTCGAAGAGCTCGTTGGAGAACAGGCCGCCGGGCAGGCCGCCCGGCTCGACTCCGCCACGGCGCAGAGCCGCCGCGAGCTCGTCGAAGGCCGCCGCCCACCACTCGCCGAGTTCGCCGCGCTCGACCGTCTCGGTGATCGCCAATGCCGCGGTCGCTCCAACCGTCCGGCGCTCCACCGAGATCGGCGCGACCGGTTGCTCGATCAGCGACCGCAGCGACGCGACCGCCGCCTGGGTCGCCTCGAGCTGGTCCTCGAGCCGCTTGAGGTGACCGGCGATCAGCACCGTCCGCGCGGCCGGGTCGGCCGCGACCAGGACGGCCCGGACCTCCTCCACCGGCATCCCCAGGTCCCGGAACCTGCGGATCACCTGCGCCGTCGGCACCTGCGTCGTCCGGTAGTACCGGTAGCCGGTGTGGGGATCGACCTCGGCCGGGAGCAGGAGATCGACTTCGTGGTAGTGGCGGAGCGTCTTCACGCTGAGATGCGTGACTCGCGAGAACTCGCCGATCGTCAGGGCCGGATGCACGCGACACAGTCTGCTCGGATGTATGCCGCGGCACGGTCTCCCGGCTCCCCGACCGGCCCGCGAGCAGCCCGCGCCATTCGACTTTTGCCGAGCTATGGACTAACAGCAACAATTTTGACCGTTCCTTTCCACAAAGTCTTGATTAACACGCCCGAAACATGCAGAATCGGGTCGAAATGGTTGGCAAGACCGGCGGATCACTCGCGTCCCTGCGTGAGCTCAATCGTCAGCGCATCGTCGATGCGCTCGGTCAGCTCGGCATCGCCAGCCGGGCAGACGTCGCCCGGCGAACCGGCCTGTCGGCGACGACCGTCTCGACGCTGGTCGCCGAGCTCGAGGACGCCGGCCTCGTCCGGCAGGTCGACGACGCCCCGACAAGCCCCGCGTCGTCGCGGGCCGGCCGGCCGGCCCGGTCGATCCGCCTCGTGCGGGCCGCCGGCGTCGCCGTCGGCGTCGAGTTCAGCGAGCAGCGCGTCCGCGTGGTCGCCTGCGACCGCGCCCACCAGGTCCTGGCCGAGGGCTCGCGGGAGATGCCCGAGGCCTACGACGCTCGCGAGGGCATGGACCAGGCCGCCATCCTCGTCGAGGAGGTCCTCTGCCGGGAGCGGATCGCCGCCGACGAGCTGATCGGCGTCGGCCTCGGCCTGCCCGGTCCGATCCACGTCTCCAGCGGCAAGGTCGGCCTCTCGGCGATCCTCCCCGGCTGGGTCGGCCTGACCGTCGCCGACGAGATGAGCAGCCGGCTCGGCGTTCCCGTCCACGTCGACAACGACGCCAACCTGGCCGCCCTCGCCGAGCTCCGCTGGGGGGCCGGCCGAGGCCACGAGACGCTGGTCTATCTCAAGGTCTCGACCGGCATCGGCGCCGGCCTCGTGATCGGTGGCCGGCTGTTCCGTGGGGTCGGCGGCACTGCGGGCGAGATCGGCCACGTGATGGTCGACGAGCACGGGCCGATCTGCCGATGTGGAAGCCGCGGCTGCCTCGAGACGGCGGCCGGCGCCCGGGCGATCGTCGACCTGCTCAAGCCGAGCTTCGGCCGGGATCTGACGATCGAGGGCGTGCTCGAGCGGGCCCAGCAGGGCGACCCCGCCTGCCGTCGCGCGATCACTGCCGCCGGCTTCCGGCTGGGCGACTGCCTGGCCAACGTCTGCAACACGCTGAACCCCAGCCTGATCGTCGTCGGCGGAGCGCTCGCGGCCGCCAGGAACCTCGTGCTCGACCCGCTGCGCACGGCCGTCCACCGCCGGGCGATTCCGTCCGCCGCCGACGACGTCGAGATCGTCGCCAGCGAGCTCGGCGACCGCGCCGAGCTGCTCGGCGCGGTCGCGCTCGTGCTCCACGAGACCGAGGCCGGCCGGCCGGGCCCGCCCGAGGACCCAGAACTTCTCGTCCGCGCGCCACTCGCCCGGACCAACGCTCACCGGTCAGGAAAAGAACCTCGGGCCGACCATGGCGAAGCTCGAGACAACCACGCAGAGGAGGGTCAACAGTCATGAAGAGCCCACGGATCCGGGCAGCTCTCGCCGGGACGGTGATCGCCGCCGTCGCGCTCACGGTCGCCGCCTGCGGCGGGTCGAGCGGGGGTGGCGGGCCGACGGTCGCGCTGCTGCTGCCGGAGAATCAGACGGCCCGCTACGAGACACACGACAAGCCTGACTTCCAGGCCAAGCTCAAGCAGGTCTGCCCGACCTGCAAGCTGCTGTACAGCAACGCAACCCAGGACGCGACCAAGCAGCAGAGCCAGGCTGACGCCGCGCTGACACAGGGGGCGAAGGTCCTCGTGCTCGATCCGGTCGACGCCGGCTCGGCCGGAGCGATCGTCTCAGAGGCGAACGCACGCCACGTACCGGTGATCAGCTATGACCGGCTTGTCACCAACGCGGCGGTCGACTACTACATCTCGTTCGACAACGCCCGCGTCGGCATGCTCCAGGCGTCGTCGCTCGACGCCGCACTCAAGGCGGCCGGCCACGCGACCGGTCCGATCATCATGATCAACGGGGATCCGGCTGACCCGAACGCCGCGCTGTTCAAGCAGGGCGCGCTCGCACAGTTCGCCAAGGACGGCGTGAAGATCGCCAAGCAGTACGACACGCCGAACTGGCTCGGCAGCAACGCCCAGAACGAGGCCCAGCAGGCGATCACGGCGCTCGGCAACAGCGGCTTCCACGCGATCTACGGAGCCAACGACGACATGGCCGAAGGTGGCATCGCCGCGATGATCGGGGCCGGCATCAAGCCGCAGACAATCCCGACCACGGGCCAGGACGCGTCGCTCGCGGGAGTCCAGCGGATCCTCGCCGGCACGCAGTACATGACGGTCTACAAGGGTGTCACCAAGGAGGCCCAGGACGCCGCCGAGCTGGCCGGTGCCCTCGCCCAGGGCAAGCAGCCGCCGGCGGGTCTGATCAACCAGCAGACGCCGAACGGCAAGTCGACCGTCCCGTCGGTGATTCTCACGCCGGTCGCCGTCACCAAGGCGAACATCAAGGCGACTGTCATCAAGGACAACTTCTGGACCACCGCGGAGATCTGCACGAGCGCCTACAAGGCGTCGTGCACGGCGGCCGGAATCGTCTAGGGGCGCATCTCGGACGGGTCGCCGACGAGCGGCCCGTCCGTCGCCCACCCGCAAGTGAAAGGACACAACAAGATGAGCTCGAACACGCCGGTCCTAGCGCTCAAGGGGGTGAGCAAGCGGTTCGGGGCCGTCCAGGCACTCGACGACGTCGACTTCGAGGTCTTCCCCGGCGAGGTGGTCGGTCTGGTGGGTGACAACGGCGCCGGGAAGTCGACGCTCGTGAAGACGATCGCCGGGATCTACTCGCCCGACGCCGGGGAGTTCCACTTCGAGGGCAAGCCGGTCTCGATCGACGGGGCGAACGCCGCGACGACGCTGGGGATCGCGACCGTCTACCAGGATCTCGCCCTCTGCGACAACCTCGACGTCGTCGCCAACCTCTTCCTCGGGCGGGAGAAGCTCGCCGGCGGCCTGGGGGCTGCGACGCGTCGACTCGACGAGGCCGAGATGGAGCGCAGCTCCGCCGATCTCCTGTCGAACCTCGCCGTCTCGATCCCGAGCCTCCGGACGGAGGTCGGCACGCTCTCGGGCGGTCAGCGCCAGCAGGTCGCGGTCGCCCGGTCCCTGCTCGGCGAGCCGAAGCTGGTCCTGCTCGACGAGCCGACGGCCGCCCTGGGTGTCGCCCAGACGGCCCAGGTCCTCGCCCTGATCAAGCGGCTGCGCGAGCGGGGCCTGGGGGTCGTCGTGATCAGTCACAACCTGTCGGACGTCTTCGAGGTGACAGACCGGATCTTCGTCCTGCGGCTCGGGCGCCAGGAGGCGACATTCGACACGGCGTCGGCGACCAACGAGGAGGTCGTCGCCGCGATCACAGGTGCAAGGCACCGCCAGGCGAAGAACGGCGAGCCGGTCGGAGGTGTGCGATGAGCACGGCAGTCGAGACGCCCGTCAAGGCTGCGCCCGGCGCACCGAAGGGTCCCCAGCCCGGCGTGGTTCGCCGGTTCATCGAGGGTGACCTCGCGTCGCTGCGGGTGTTCGTCGTCCTCGGCCTGATCTGGGCGGTCTTCCAGTTCGAGAACAACCACTTCCTCACCGCGCAGAACCTCACCAACCTGTTCCTCCAGATCACCGCGGTCGGCCTGATCTCGGTAGGTGTCGTATACGTCCTCCTGCTCGGCGAGATCGACCTCTCGGTCGGCGCCGTCAGCGGCCTGGCGTCGGCTGTCACGGCAGTGTTGAACGTCGAGCAGGGCTGGAGCCCGTACACGGCGATCCTCGCCGGGATCGTCGTCGGCCTGGTGATCGGTGCGCTCCAGGGGCTGCTGTTCACTAAGTTCGGCATCCCGTCGTTCGTGGTGACCCTCGCCGGGTTGCTGACCTGGCAGGGAGCCCTGCTCAAGGTGCTCGGTGACACAGGGACGGTGAACCTGACCGACCCGAAGATCACAGGCCTTGCGAACACGTTCTACTCGAGCACGGTCAGCTGGATCATCGGGATCGGGGTGATCGCGATCTACGGCGGCGGCACGATGCTCGCCTGGCGCCGGCGGGTCGCCGCCGGGCTCGCCGACCAGGATCTCCGCGGACCGCTCGTCCGGGTCGTCCTCGTCAGCGTGGCGACGATCGCCGCGATCCTCGTCGTGACCGCCGACCGCGGCCTCCCGCTCGCCGTCCTGATCCTCCTGGCGTTCGTCGCCGGGATGGAGTACGTCGCCACGCGGACCCGCTTCGGCCGGCACGTGTTCGCCGTCGGCGGGAACGCCGAGGCCGCCCGGCGCGCGGGGATCCACATCGACGCAGTGAGGGTCGCGGTCTTCGCGATCGCCGGTTCGATGGCCGCGATCGGAGGGATCCTGGCCGCGTCGAGGCTGCTGGCGGTGAATCAGAACTCGGGCGGGTCCGACCTCCTCCTGCTCGCGATCGCCGGCCCGGTGATCGCCGGGACGAGCCTGTTCGGCGGACGTGGATCGGTCTGGACCGCCCTGCTCGGCGCCCTCGTGATCGGGTCGATCTCGAACGGGATGGACCTGCTCGCGCTGGACTCGTCGGTCAAGTACATGGTGACCGGCGGCGTCCTGCTCGTCGCCGTGATCGTCGACGCCCTCGCCCGCAGGCAGCGCCAGGCCGCCGGCAGGGTCTGAACCCGCGGCCGGCTGGTGCCCCGACGGTCGGGGGCACCGGCCCGTCGCGGCCGCGACCGTGGTTTGCGCGCGAGAAGTCAGTGGTTCTCCCCGGCGCAATGGCCGATGAGCTCCGTAGGGCGGCATCGCCGCCGCAGTCACGCGAACGGAGAGACGATGACGCTCGACAGATCACTGCTCCAGTCGCTCGCGCTCGGCGCGATCGCCGCGGGGTCGCTCGGCCTTGGCGCGCAGGGAGCCGCGGCGGCACCCGGACGAATCCCGCCCGCGGCCGCGGCGAGTCCGCCGCCCGTGGCGGCGGTGTCCTTCGCAGGCTACGACTGGGCCGTCAAGGCGCCGACGAGCACCTGGGGGCCGGGTCCCAACTGGTGGTCGGCCAACAACGTCAGCGTCGACGCGGCTGGTCGGCTCCACCTGAAGATCACGCAACGCAGGGGCCAGTGGTACTGCGCCGAGGTGACCCTCGGCCAGGAGCTCGGCTATGGGACCTACAGGTTCTCGGTCGACTCGTCGCTCGGATCGCTCGATCCGAACGTGATCCTCGGGATGTTCACGTGGAGCGACGACCCGGCCCAGAACGACCGGGAGATGGACATCGAGATTTCCCGTTGGGGGAGCACGACCGACCCGACGAACGCCCAGTACGTCGTCCAACCCGCCGGACCCGCCGGTCATCTGACGCGCTTCACCCAGCCGGCCACGCCGGCCCGCAGCGTCCAGAGCTTCACCTGGCTGCCCGGCCAGGTCGACTTCGCAACCACGACGGCCGCGGGCGTGCCGATCGCCCACACCGACTACGTCGGGAGCGACGTCCCCACACCGGGCAGCGAGCGTGTCCATATCAACCTCTGGCTCTACGGGGGGCAGGCTCCGACGAGCGCCGCCGGCGTCGAGGTCACGCTGGCGGGCTTCTCCTTCGTGCCGGCCACGACGAGCGACATAGCGACTGCCGCCGTCGCACCGCCCGCTCTCTTCGGGATCGGCCTGTTCGGTCCGTCGGCCGGCACGATCGGCTCGAGCGAGACGGCGAGCGCGGAGCTCGGAGTCTGATCGCCGCGCGCGCCGCGGCGTCACACACCTGCGCTCACCACCCGACCCGCAGGTCGGCGCCGGACCCGGCCGGTCGGCGCCGCTGCCGCGCTCACGCGAACGCGAACGTCAGGACGACGACCGTATAGACGCCCATCAGCTGGACGCCGTCGAGCCAGGTCGACTCGCCCCGGCCGGTCACCTGGACGGCGATCAGGATCGCCAGGACGAGCGCGGCAAGCTCGTAGCCGTTGAGCAGCAGGGCCATCGGGTGGGGGCCGATGAAGGTCGAGCAGAGGACGAGCGCCGGGAGCACGAAGAGGGCGATCTGCGAGCTCGACCCGATCGCGATGTTGACCGCCAGGTCGACCTTGTCCTTGGCGGCCATGCTCACCGCGACCCAGTGCTCGGCCGCATTGCCGACGATCGCGACGGCGACGGCACCGACGAAGAACTGGCTCAGACCGGCCGAGCGGGCGGCCTGCGTGATCGACCCGACGAGGATCTCAGACACTCCGGCCGTCGCCAGCCCGCCGACGGCCAGCAGGCCGACCGACCGGCGCAGCGGCCACGGCGTCCGCTCGGACTCCTCCTGCGGCGGGTTGAAGAGCTGGCGGTGGGTGCGCAGCGAGAACAGCATCAACGACGCGTAGCCGAGCATCATGATCGCGGCGATCGCGACCGACAGGTGGATGATCGAGCCGTTGTAGTCGATCAGCTGGGCGTCGGCCGCCGGCAGGCGGCCCCCGTGGGCCAGCTCGTAGACCGCCGGCAGGATCACGGCGCTCGCCGCCAGCATCAGCGCCGACGACTGGGCCGAGGCCGCCGTCCCGTTGAAGACCTGCCGGTCTCGGCGGGCGCCGCCGGCGGCCATCGCACCGCCCATCACGAGCAGGACGTTGCCGAGGATCGATCCGACCAGCGACGCCTTGACGACCTCGTGGAGGCCGCTCCCGAGCGCGAACAGGGCGATGATCAGCTCGGGCGCGTTGCCGAACGTCACGTTCACGAGGCCGCCGATGCCCGGTCCCGATCGATCTGCGAGCTCCTCGGTCGCCCGACCGATCAGCGCGGCGAGCGGGATCACCGCCAGGGCCGAGCTGAGGAACGTCAGGATCGCCGGGCCGCCGACCACGTCCAGGAGGACGGCGAGCACGATGAACGGGGCGAGCGCGAACGGCCACCGCTCGCGAATCGGACGCATCGCCGCGAGCGGACCGCCTCGCCTTGGTGGGGAGCTCACCGGCAGCAGGATATGCAGCATGACAAGAGCCTTCTTACGCGGCTCTTAGAGGCCGAACGGATGATCGGTGGGCAGACATGTGGAAGAGCTGGCCCAATCGCGTGATCGCGATCCTCATCATCGTCGGGGTCGGGCTCTCGTTGACGTTCATCGGTCCGCCGTCCCAGGCCGTCACCCGCGCCCGTGACGTCGCGGTCGCGACCGGCGTCGTCCAGTCGACGGTCTCTGCGACCGGCAACCTCCAGCCGGCCCAGACGGTCAACGTGAACTTCGTCACCGGCGGCGTCCTCACCGGCCTCGATGTCAAGGTCGGCCAGCATGTCACGCAGGGCCAGCTGCTCGGGTCGATCGACAGGAAGGATGCCCAGACGGCGCTCACCACGGCCCAGGCCAACCTGACCTCGGCCCAGGCCCACCTGTTGCAGATCGAGCAGCCGCTCACGCCGACCGCCGCCGCTCAGAACGCGGTTGCCGTCGGCGCGAACAGGGCGTCGATCACGACCGCCGAGCACGGCGTCACCGAGGCCCGGGCGAGCGCGGCGTCCGACGCCAAGTCACAGGCCAACACGGTCAAGCAGGCGCAGGACGGCGTGAGCAACGCGCAGGCGTCCGAGCAGGTCGACGCCAAGACGATGGCCACCGCGATCAGCCAGGCGCAGGCTCAGCTGACCACCGATCAGAACCAGGTCACGGCCGACACCAACCAGCAGGCGGCCGACCAGGCGTCGGTCACCGGCGACACCAACCAGGCGAATGCCGATCAGGCGACCGTCAACTCCGACCAGAGCGCGCTGACCAGCGCCCAGAGCACCCAGCTCGCCGACGGCTGCCCGACCTCCGGCGGCGGCTCGTCCGGCGGGTCGTCGTCGGGGTCGACCGCGCCGGCGGCATGCACGGCCGACGATCTCGCCGTGAACCAGGCCCAGTCGCGCCTGACGAGCGACTCGAGCAAGCTGTCCTCGGACAAGTCGACGCTCGCCGCCGACCAGAGCAAGGTGGCCGCCGATCCGGGGAAGATCGCCGCTGACGGGGCGAAGGTCACGCAGGACGGAAACACGATCACCAACGCGACCAACAGCCAGGCGTCCGGCACGCTCAAGGACAAGCAGTCGGTCCAGAGCGCCGAGAATCAGCTGACCAACGCGAAGACGGCGCAGGCGGCGGCGAAGCTCAAGGACGACCAGTCGATCACCCAGGCCGAGTCGCAGGTCACGCAGGCCGACCAGCAGCTGGCGAGCACGGAGGCCGGCAACGCCGTCAAGGCGGCCCCGCCCCAGCCGGGCGACCTCGCAGCCGCCCAGACGAGCGTCGAGACCGCCCAGGTCAGCGTCGAGGAGGCCGAGCAGACGCTGTCTGAGACCGACGTCCGGGCACCGGTCACCGGCACGATCGCCTCGATCGACGGCTCCGTCGGCCAGACGGTCGCCGGCGGCGGGAGTGCGTCGAGCAGCTCGTCGGGCTCCTCCACCTCGTCGTCGGGCACGGGCGCGGGCACGGGCAGCGGGGCCTCGGCGACCGGCACGGGCAGCGGTACCGGGTCGGCCGCGACCACAAGCACGACGGCGGGTTCGTCGAGCACTGGGTCGAGCTCGAGCTCGAGCTCGACCGCGTTCGTGACGATCGACGGCGTCGAGGGACTCCAGCTGAAGGGCAGCTTCGCCGAGACAGACGCGACCAAGCTGAAGGTCGGCCAGCTCGCGACCGTCACGGTCAACGCCGTACCCAACGGCGAGCTCGCGGCCCGGCTGATCGAGATCGATCCGGTCGGCACGGTCGCGTCGAGCGTCGTCACCTTCAACGCGCTGTTCCAGATCACCCAGACCGAGGCCGGCGTCAAACCGGGGATGAGCGCGTCGGTCAAGGTCATCGTCCAGTCGGTCCCCGACGCCGTCAACGTCCCGTCGGGTGCGCTCGGGCGGGGTGGGGGCGGCCAGACGCTGACGGTGCTCAAGAACGGCAAGACCTCGGTCGTGCCGGTCGTCGTCGGCGTCCAGGGCGACACGAGCGACCAGATCCTCAGCGGCGTCAGCGCGGGCGACGAGGTCCAGATCGCGGCGCCGAGCTTCTCGACGTCGACGTCGACCGCGACGGGGACCGGTCGGACCGGCGCGGCCACGGGTCTCGGCGCGGCGGCGGCCGGCGGCCTCGGCGGGGCGGCCGGCGGCTTCGGCGGCGGCGGCTTCGCGGGCGGCGGCGGCAGAGGCGGCGGATGAGCCCGCCGCGCCCGGTCATCGAGCTGCGCGAGGCGACCAAGACCTACCAGCTCGGCGAGATCGAGGTGCGCGCGCTGCGGGGCGTCACGCTGCGGATCGAGCGGGGCGAGATGGTCGCGATCATGGGCTCGTCGGGGAGCGGCAAGAGCACGCTGATGAACATCATCGGCTGCCTCGACTCGCCGACGACCGGGTCCTACCTGCTCGACGGGGTCGACGTCCGGCGCTTCACCGAGGACGAGCTGGCCGACGTCCGCAACCGCAAGCTCGGCTTCGTCTTCCAGAGCTTCAACCTCGTCGCGCGAACCCGAGCGCATGCTCAGGTCGAGCTTCCCCTGGCCTACGCCGGGGTCGCCCGGGCCGTCCGGCGGGAGCGGGCGGCCGCGGCGCTCGCGATGGTCGGGCTCTCAGACCGCGCCGACCACCTCCCGTCGGAGCTCTCGGGCGGCCAGCAGCAGCGGGTCGCGGTCGCCCGGGCGGTCGTCACCAATCCGGCGCTGATCCTTGCCGACGAGCCGACCGGCAACCTCGACAGCGTGTCGACCGACGAGGTCCTCTCGATCTTCGAGCGGCTCAACGCCGAGGGCCGGACGGTCGTCCTGATCACCCACGAGCCGGACGTGGCCGAGCGGGCGTCGCGGGTGATCCGGCTGGCCGACGGCCAGGTCATCGAGGACACCCAGCTCTCCAGGGCGGCGTGAGGGCGGACCGATGATCGGGATGGAGAGCGTCGTGATCGCTCTGCAGGGCCTGCTCGCCAACCGGCTCCGGTCGGCCCTGACCGTCCTCGGGATGTTGATCGGAGTCGCGTCGGTGATCGTCCTGATCGCGGTCGGCCACGGCTCGCAGGCGGCCGTCCAGTCGCGGATCGAGGCGCTCGGGACCAACGTCCTCCTCGTGATGCCGCCGCGCGGCATCGGCGGCCGGGGGTCGAACGCGTCGCAGGCGCTGTCGCTGACGACGGCCGACGCGACGGCCCTCGAGAACTCGTTCGACGCGCCGGACATCCAGAGCGCGACGCCGATAGTCAACGCGAGCCCGACGATCACGTTCAACGGGACGACGTACTCGCCGAGCTCGTTCATCGGGGCGACGCCGACGATCTTCACTGCGCGGACCTACAAGCCGGCGGGCGGCGCGTTCTTCACGACTGCCGACGTGACGAACCACAGCCGCGTCGTCGTGCTCGGCGAGACGGTCGTCTCCAACCTGTTCGGCAACACGAGCCCGATCGGGCAGACCGTCCAGATCGGCGGCGACAACTTCACGGTGGTCGGGGTGACCCAGCCGAAGGGCTCGAACGGGACGCAGGACCAGGACGACGTCGCGATCGCCCCGATCACGGCCGTCGAGGATTCCCTGACCGGGTTCGGCCCGATCAGCGAGATCATCGTCCAGGCGAAGTCGGAGGGCGCCCTCAACGCGGCGAGCGCGGAGGTCACCGGCATCCTCGACGGCCTTCACCACGTCTCGGCGACGTCGACGTCCAACTTCACGGTGATCAACCAGGGCTCCCTCCTCCAGACGTCGAGCGCGACCAGCGACGTCTTCACAACCCTGCTCGGCGAGGTCGCCGCGATCTCGCTGCTGGTCGGCGGGATCGGCGTGATGAACATCATGCTCGTGACCGTGACCGAGCGGACCCGGGAGATCGGGATCCGCAAGGCGATCGGCGCCCGCAAGACCGACATCCTCTCGCAGTTCCTGATCGAGGCCGTGCTCGTCTCGGTGCTCGGTGGGCTGGCCGGCGTGATCGTCGGGCTGGTCACGACCCAGTTCACGATCGCCGGGGTCCAACCGATCCCGTCGGCTGGGTCGGTCGGACTGGCGTTCGGCGCGGCGGTCGTCGTCGGCCTCTTCTTCGGGACGTATCCCGCCAGCCGGGCGGCCTCGCTGCGCCCGATCGATGCGCTCCGCTACGAATGAAAACCGAACCTCCGGAGGAACACGGAATGGATGCGACAGACGAGCAGCTCGCGACCGACGACGCCTGGGCCGGCGAGCTCGCATCGTCGCGTCCCCGCCGCCGCCTCCTCAGTCCACCGACGGTGATCCTCGCGATCGTGCTGTTCGCGATCGTCGGCTTCCTGGTCGGCGTCCAAGTCGAGAAGGGTCAGGTCAGCTCGACCGGTGGCGGCGCCACCGCCGGCGCGGCGACCGGCGCCCGGCGGGGCGGGGCGGGACGCGGCGCCGCGACCGCTGCCGGCGCGACCGGCGCGGCCGGCGCCGGCGCAGCGGCTGCATTCGCCGGCGGCGGCTTCGGCGGGGCCGGGGCGAGCGCGGCCGGCGGCTCGACGACGGCCGGGACGGTGCAGAGCACGTCCGGGACGACGCTCTACGTCCAGGACACGGCCGGCAACACGGTCGCCGTCAACACGACGCAGTCGACCCAGGTCACACGGACGGTCGACGCGACTCCGAACGAGATCCATCCCGGCGAGACGGTCACCGTCCAGGGGACGACGGGGCCCGACGGGGCGATCAACGCGGTGACGATCCGCTCGAACGCGACCGCCGCGGCCGCGCTCAGCGGGCTGACCGGGTAGACGGGGCGCAGGCCGGTCGCTCGACCGGCCCCGGCGGGCCGTGCAATATTTTCGAGTTGCCCGGCCCCCGTAGCTCAACCGGATAGAGCGCCGGCCTTCTAAGCCGGATGTTGCAGGTTCGAGTCCTGCCGGGGGTGCTTCGAGCCTCCGAGCGGGTGGTCGGACGGCCGGGACGGGAGGGACGGGGGTGAGACTGCGCAGGCCGGGGGCCGCGCTACCCTACGACGATGACGACGCTCGCGACGCGTGAACTCGCGCCCGGTGAGTGGGCTGTCCTCGGCCTGCTCGCAGAGGCTCCGGCGCACGGCTTCGCGATCTCCAAGGCGCTTGCCAGCGGCGGCGAGATCGGCGAGATCTGGGCCCTGCCGCGGCCCCTGGTCTACCGGGCTTTGGGGATGCTCAAGGACCGCGGTCTCGTCCGGGCGGTCGTCACCGAGGCCGGTCAGGGTCCCAACCGGACGATCCTGACCGCGACCCAGGCGGGCATCGACGAGCTCGAGCGGTGGCTCGAGGAGCCGGTCCTCCACGTCCGCGACGCCCGGTCGCTCCTGCTCCTGAAGCTCGTGTACGCCGAGCGGGGCGGGCGCGACACGCGCCCCCTGCTGGAGCGCCAGCGCGACCTCCTGCGTCCGCTCGTCGAGAATCACCGCACCAGGCTTGCCCAGGCAACGGGATGGCGCCAGACGATCGAGTTGTGGCGCGCGGAGTGCATGGACGCAGTCCTCGTGTTCACCGAAAAGCTGCTCTCCAGGAGCTGACCTGACCCTCCTGTGCGCCGTGCGCGGCGCGGCGTCGGCGGGCACCCCGGGGTAAGCGCGAAGGGCGCCTCGGGCCGACCGGCCGACCGATCCGGCCGGCGCCGGTTCACTGCGTTCGACCCGCGCCCCGCCGTGTCTGCGACGATTGGGCGACGTCAGTTCGCCGGGGCTCGGCGGACGTCGGCCGGGGTGAGCGCCGTACCGGCGCAGGCGCCGTGCAGCAGTATCTGCGACCGGACGAGCGCGGCGACCGGGCTCTCGACATCGTCGAACACGACAACGCGCTCCGTCGCCGTCCTCCAGTACATCCCCCTCGCCGACGAGGTCCTTGAGCCGCGGCACGAGGAGGTCACGGTCGCCGGCGGATGCGAAGCTCAGCCGCACTGCGTAGCGGGGCATCCCGGCAGATTATCGCGCCACCGGGTAATAGTCTGACCTTGATTAGCACTTAGGAAGTCTATATGCTTGGTACGCGCATCCCACTGTGCGAAGTCGCACAGGCGTACCTCCCCCGCGTATCCCCTGGGCCCCTTCCGTCCGGGCTCAGGGGCTACCGCGGACGGGCCGGACGCTCGACGCGGCTTGCTCGGCTCCCGGGCGGCCGCCTCCACCCGGGCCGCCGACGACTCGGAGGCCGAGCGTCGGACCAAGCCGGAGAACCGGTCTCGTGCCTAGGCGCTGCTTACTGATCCGTCGGGAACTGCCGTGGGCGCACCGGCGGCCCGCGCGGACGGCCTCAGCGCTCGATCATCACGTTCGTCGACTTGATGACGGCGGTCGCCTCGACGCCCGGATCGAGCCCGAGCTCGTCGGCGGCCTCGCGGCTCATCAGGGAGATGACACGGTAGGGCCCGCAGGCCATCTCGACCTTCGCCATCACGCCGTCGCGCTCGACCGTGACGACGATCCCCGAGAGGTGATTGCGGGCACTCATCGTCTTGTTGGCGCCGGCATGGGATGCGACGAGGGCGCCGAGCTCGCCGGCCGGGAGGAGCCGCTGGTTGCCGCGGCGAACGAACTGGATCCGGCCGGCAGCCTCCCACCGGCGGAGTGTGTCGATGCTCACGCCGACCGCCTTCGCCACCTCGCCGATTCGCAGGAGCTCCGCCATTGGGCAGAAGACTATCCGGCGGCGAGGCCGCTCGCCATGTGTCTTGACAGAGTCTCTTCGACTCAGCTAGTCTGCATAGGACTAGCATAGGCATTGTCAGACCAGAATTCAAGGGCCCGAGCAGATCATGAGAAAGCCGATGGAAGCTCGCCGGGCCGGCCTGCGCGCCGAGCGCGTGGAGGCCGACTACGACGAGGGACGGCGTGCGGCGTGCGACGCGCTGCTCGCCGGCCCGGTGCGCGCGGGCGCCGCCCGCCGGCTGGTCGAGCTGGTCCTCGGCCCGCGCGAGCACGCCGACGAGCTGGCCGAGATCTTCGACGAGATCGACGACCTTGCGCACGCGCCGACGCTGCCCGAGCTGACGGGTGTGGCGGCACGGGCGACGGCGGCCCACACCTGCCGCGGGACGCGATCGCTGACGGTGAGCCTGGCGGCGATCTCGGCCGGGCTCGACCGCCGGTTCGCGGCGTGCGAGTCCGGCGAGGCCGCCTACCCGCTGACCCTCTCTGGGCTCGGCGCGGCAGGTCGCTACGGCCTGGAGCACAGGCTGAGCCGGGTCTACCTCACACACGTCCTCGAGCGGATCGTCGAGTCGGCCCTGCTCGTCGTCACGGTCGTCGACCCGGCCTGCGCGCCGGGCGCCTACGCGGTGACGGTCGAGCCGCGGCGCTCGACGACGGCTTCGGTGCGCTGCATCCTGGCGGGCCATCTCGTCTGCGACCAGAACGCGACGATCGACTTCGCGCTCGAGGAGCTGACCAGCCGCTACCGGCGGGCGCCGATGGCGGTCGACCATCTTCAGGCCCTGCTGACCTCCGTACGCCCGCCGATCGACGTCGGCCAACTCGTCGTCGCCGCCCACGGCCTCGCGTCGTCGACGTGCGAGGACATCTCACTCGACGCGGAGCTGGCGGCCGCCGCCGGGATCCTCGATGGATCGGGGCTGACCGGCGAGGGGTCGCTCGCGCTGGGCGCGGCCGTCGGCGCGATCATGGGCATCGCGGCCGGCCTCGTCTCGACGCTGCCGACGTCTCGCGGCCGGACGGCCGGCGGCGGGGACTCCGCGGACGGCGGGGACGGCGGGGACGGCGGGGACGGCGGGGACGACCCGGCGCGCAGCGGCGGCGAGCGGGCGCGCGGCGGTGCGGGGGGCGCGGTCCCTGACGATCTCGCGCGATCTGCGCTGCGGATGGCCCTCGTGATCGCCTGGTGCGCCCGGCATGGACGGGTCCGGCCCGGAGCGATCACGATCGACGACCGCGCTCCGGGCGGCTGCCGAGCGCTGGTCGCGCGGCCGCCGGACGGGGCGCCGACGCGGCCGGCGGACACGGCTACCGGCGTCCGGGCGGGCCGGCGCGGTTTAAGCTGTGTCGGATGAGCCGCGGTCTGGCGTGGCCGGCGGCGGTTGCGGAGACCGTCGGCTGGGAATCGGGGCGAGGGAGGTCGCGGTAGATGGCAGCTTCTGGATCGCAGGTCCTCGCCGGCCTTCTGGCGGGTCTCGGCCTGGCGGCTCCCGGCGTCGCCCAACCGGCGGCGAGCGGGGCAGCGGCTCCGTGCCCCGGGGCGACGTCCTGCCCGTACAGCTCGGTCGAGACGATCGGCCAGCGGGCCGAGGGGACGTTCCGCTTCCCACAGGCGATCGCGGTCGGGCCGGCGGGCGACGTCTACGTGGCCGACGAGCAGTCGCGGGCGGTCCAGATCTTCACCGCTCAGGGCGTCTTCGAGGGTGAGTGGGGCCAGGCGGGGTCGGGCCCGGGCGAGTTCGGGGCGATCGGCGGGCTGGCGACCGACGCCTCGGGCGACGTCTACGTGGTCGACGCGGGGAACGGCCGGATCCAGAAGTTCACGGCCGGGGGTGGGTACATCACGCAGTGGGGGTCGCGGGGATCGGATCTCGGCGAGTTCGAGTTCGGCTCGGGCGGCGGGAACAGCCAGACGGCCGGGGGTGGGATCGCGGTGGCCGGGTCCTATGTGTACGTCGCCGACACCGGCGACGACCGGATCGAGCGCTTCGGCCTGGACGGGAGCGGGGTGACCGCGTTCGGCGGGACGGGGACGGGGGCCGGGCAGTTCGAGAGTCCGCGGGGAGTCGCGGCGAACGGGAACGCCGTCTACGTCGCCGACGACGACAACAACCGGATCGAGGAGTTCACGCCGGACGGGGCCTTCGTCGCCCAGGCCGGGAGCCTGGGGCGGGCGCCCGGGCAGTTTCACAACCCATACGGCGTGGCGGTCGACCCGGGCGGCGAGATCTTCGTCGCCGACGACACGAACAACCGGGTCGTCGCGCTCAACGCGCAGCTCGGGTTCGTCACGACGATCGGCGACGTCGCCGGCCCGACCGAGCTCGGCGTCCCGCGGGCGCTGGCGGTCGACCCGGCCGGGGACGTCTACGTGACGGATACGGCGAACAACCGGATCGAGGAGTTCGCCTCGGGCGGGGGGTTCATCCGCAGCTGGGGAAGCGCGGGTCGGGGAGTCGGCAACTTCGCCGGCCCGCGCGGGGTCGCGGCCGACCCGAGCGGGGACGTGGCGGTCGCCGACACCGCCAATCAGCGGATCGAGCTGTTCGACTCGGGCCACGGCTTCGACGCCGTGCTCGGCCAGTCGGGGTCGGACCCGGGGGCCTTCAAGACGCCGACCGACGTGGCCTTCGACTCGTCGGGGGACGTCCTCGTCGCCGACCGCGACAACCACCGCGTCCAGCGGCTCAACCGAGCCGGCGTCTGGCTGGGGAATCTCGGCGGCCAGGCGACGGGACTCGACCAGCCGGGGCAGCTGGTCGCGCCGACGGCCGTCGCGACCGACCCGGCGGGCCAGATCGTCGTGTCGGACACGACCGAGAACCGGCTCGAGATGTTCACGCCGGGCGGAGCGCTTGCGGGGACGTTCGGGGAGACCGGGACCGGACCCGGGCAGTTCCGCTCGCCCGAGGCCGTCGCGCTGGATCCGGGCGGGGAGATCTACGTCGCCGACACCGGCAACAACCGGGTGCAGGAGCTCTCGTCGACCGGGACGCCGATCCGCGCGTGGGGACAGGAAGGCGCCGGGGCGGGAAGCTTCGACCAGCCGGACGGGATCGCCGTCGACGCGGCGGGCAACGTCTTCGTCGCCGACCGGCTCAACGATCGGATCGAGGAGTTCACGGGTACGGGCACGCTGGTCGCGGCGTGGGGCTATCCGGGAGCGGCCGACGGCCAGCTGGACTCGCCGGGGGGACTGGCGATCGACTGCAAGGGGTCGGTGATCGTCGCCGACCGGGCCAACAACCGGATCGAGGTCTTCGACGGGGCGGCCGCGGCCACGACGTGCGTACCGCCGCCGGCGGCGCTCCCGCCCCAGCGCCTCGGGTTGACCGTCAGGTTGGTGGCGACCAGCCGGATCCTCGAGTCGCGGGCGATCTCGGTCGACGTGACGTGCAACCGGATCTGCACGGTCGCCGCGTCGGCGCGGGTGGCGGCGCCGAGTGGGGTGCACACCGACGTCTCGAGCCCGCCAACGCGACTGCACCCGGGCGTCGCCACGCTGATCACGATGCCGCTCTCCACCCACGGGGTAGCCCTCCTGCGCAAGGCGCTCAGCCGCAAGCACGGCAAGCCTGCGGCGCGGGGCCTGACCGGGGCGATCACGGTCCACGGAACGCCGATCGTCCCGGCCGGAGGCGTGTCGATCGCGGCCGGCGTCTACCGCAGGACTGCCAAGCTCACGCGGTGAGGCGGTCGGTCAGACGGTGAAGACGATCTTGCCGAAGACGTCGCCGCGCTGCATCGCGGCGAACCCGTCCCGCGCGTCGGCGAGCGGCAGCTCCTGGGCGATCAGCGGACGGACGCCGCGGTCGACTGCGAACTGGACGAGCCGGACGAGCTCGTCGCGGGTCCCCATCGTCGAGCCGACGATCGAGAGCTGGAGGAAGAAGACGCGGGTCAGCTCGGCCGGCGGGTCGGACCCGCTGGTCGTCCCGGAGACGACGAGCGTCCCGCCGGGCCGCACGGCGCGGATCGAGTGGCTCCAGGTCGCGGCGCCGACGGTCTCCATGACGGCGTCGACCCGGTCGGGCAGGCGGCTGCCGGGCTCGAAGGCCTGCTGGGCGCCGAGCTCGACGGCCAGGGCCCGCTTGGCCTCCGAGCGGCTCGTGGCCCAGACGCGGATCCCGGCGGCGCTGGCGAGCGCGATCAGGGCGGTCGCGACGCCGCCGCCGGCGCCCTGGACGAGGACGGTCGCGCCGGGCTGCAGGCCGGCGCGCGTGAACAGCATCCGGTAGGCCGTCAGCCAGGCCGTCGGGAGGCAGGCGGCCTGCGCGAAGGAGAGCTCGGGCGGCTTGGGCACGGTGTTGCGGCGGGGCACGCTGACGAGCTCGGCGAAGCTGCCGGGATGGCGCTCGGAGAGGATCGACCGGCGGGGATCGAGCGTCTCGTCGCCGCGCCAGGCGGGGTCTGAGATCACGGCGTGGACGATCACGTCGTTGCCGTCCTCGTCGACGCCGGCGGCGTCGCAGCCGAGCACCATCGGGAGACGATCGGCGGTCAGGCCGACGCCGCGCAGCGACCAGAGGTCGTGGTGGTTGAGCGAGGCGGCCTTGACCCGGACGGTCACCCAACCGTCGGCCGGCTCGGGGTCGGGGCGCTCGCCGAGCACGAGCCCGCTGAGCGGGTCGTCGGGGGCGATGGCGGCGGCGTAGGCGGCGAACACTCGGGCGCAGGCTACCGGCGAGCGCCGGCCGGCCGGCCGGCGGGGGACCCGTCGCCGCGAGGCGCACGCGGCGGCCGCCGGGGTCGGTAGGATCGCCACCTGGTGAGCTGCTCGTGACGTTCGTTCTCGCATGGGTGGCGTTTCCGATCGTCCTCGCCGGGCTCGGCCTGGGCTTCGGGATCCTGATCGAGGACGTCTCGGGTTCCCGCCTGCCCAGCGGCGCGCTGCTGATCCCGGTCGGCCTGGCCGGCGCCCTGGTCGTCGCGGCGCTGCTGACGACGAACGGCGCGACCGCTCCGTTCGCGGTCGGCGCGGACGCCGTGGTGGCCGTCGGCGGGCTCGTGCGAGCAAGGATCTCGCGGCGGGAATGGCCGATCCCCGACTGGTCGGTGATCGCCGCGGTCGGTGTCCTGCTCGCTTACGGAGCGCCGGTCCTGGCGACGGGGACGGCGACGTTCACGGGCTGGATCAAGCTCGACGACACGTCGACGTGGCTGGGGATCACGTCCCACCTCTTCAGCGACGGGCGATCGACCGGGAGCCTGCAGCCGTCGACCTTCAAGCTGCTGCTCGACACGAACCTGGGGACGGCGGCGTATCCGGTCGGCGGGTTCATGCTGCTCGGGGTCGGCCGGGGTCTGGTCGGCGTCGACGCGGCCTGGGTCTACCAGCCGTACCTCGCGTGCGCGGGAGCGGCGCTCGCGATGTGCCTCTACGCCCTGACCGAGCCGGTCATCCCATCGGTGCGCCTGCGGGCGTTCGTGGCGTTCGTCGCCGCCCAGCCGGCCCTCCTCTACGGGTATGGCCTGTGGGGGGGAATCAAGGAGCTGACGGCCGCCTTCCTCGTCGCCCTGATCGCCGCGCTCGCCGCCGCGGCGCTGCGCGAACGGGCGGCCGGGCCGCGGGCGACACTGCCGCTGGGAATCGCGACGGCCGCGCTGATCGTGACGTTCGGCCCGGGAACCGCGGTCTGGGTCGTGCCGGCGCTCGGCGCGGTCGCCGTCGGCTGGCTGGTGAGGGTGATGCTTGGGAGCGGTGACGGCGGCCTGCGCCGGGTGGCGGGCTCGGTGGGCGGGCTGGCCGCGGCCAGCGCCGTCCTCGCGCTGCCGGTCTGGCTGGTCCTGTCGAGGGCCCTGAGCACGGACGTGGTGTTCGCCAACCAGACCGGCGCCGGGTCGCCGGCGCTGAGCCTGGGCAACCTGCGAGCCCCGCTGAGCGGCTTCCAGCTCGCGGGGATCTGGCCGGCCGGCGACTTCCGCAGCCCGCTGCCGTCGGGGGTCGTCCCGATCGTCCTGATCGGCCTCGTCCTGGTCGGGGCGGTCGCGGCCGCGGGCTTCGGCATCCTCGAACGTTCGTTCGGTCTCGTGCTCTACGCGGGGGTCGCGGTCGTCGGGTGCATGGCGATCGACGTGGCCGGCGGGGTTCCGTGGATCGTCGGCAAGGCGCTGGCGATCGCGTCGCCGGCGGTGCTCGTGGCCGGCCTCAGCGGCGCGGCGATGCTCTGGGGGCGGAGCCGCCCGGCGGGGATCGTCGTGCTCGGCCTGGTCGCGGGTGGCGTGCTCTGGTCGAACGTGCTCGGCTACCACGACGTGACGATCGCGCCGGTCGGTCCGCTGGACGACCTCCAGCACATCGGGACGCTGGTCGGCGGGAAGGGGCCGACCTTCGTCAACGACTTCGCCGTCTACGCCGACCGGTACTTCCTGCGCGCGGGGGACCCGGTCGAGCCGGCCGAGTTCCGGTCGGTCGTGCTGCCGCTGAGCGACGGAACGGTCCTGACGAAGTCGGCGGCGGCCGACCTCGACTCGTTCGCGCTGACGACGCTCGAGCCGTACCGGTCGATCGTGACGACGAGCTCGCCGACGGGGAGCCGGCCGTCGTCGCTGTACAGCCTCGTCTGGGCCGGCCGGTACTACGAGCTGTGGCAGCGACCGGCCGCGCCGACCGAGCAGGTGCTCGCGCACATCCCGTTCGGCGACTCGGCGACGATCCCGTACTGCGGGAACAGGCAGGAGGCCGGTGGGGCGGTCGGGGCGCCGAAGCCGGTCTGCGGAATCCAGCCGGTCGGGACGCCGACCTGCAAGCAGGTGCGGGCGATCGCGTCGTACGCGGGCACGCACGACGCGGAGCTCGTCGCGGCGCAGCGGCCGGCGAACATCTTCGCCCGGGGAGACCAGATCCAGCGGCCGGCCGACTGGGGGGTGACGCCGACGTCGCAGTCGATCACGCCGCTGCACCCGGGTCAGGCGAGCCTCCAGATCAAGGTCGGCTCGCCCGAGCACTACGCCCTCTGGCTGGGCGGAAGCTTCGGCCGGGGATTCGTCGTCGCGGTCGACGGCCGGGAGGTCGGCAGTGTTTCGAACGACCTGTCGATGATCGACGGGTACGCACCGGTCGCCGACTTCGATCTGACCGCGAGGGTCCACCGGGTCACGCTGACCTATCCGAAGTCCGGCCTGGGCCCGGGCGACGGCGACCCGCTGTCGACGCGGCTCGATTCGGTCGTCTTCGCGCCGATCACGCAGGGCGTGGGCCAGCTGACGACGGTCAACCCGCAGCAGGCGGCGACGGCGCTCTGCGGGAAGTCGGTCGACTGGATCGAGGTCGTCGCGCCGAAGGCGGGCTAGGGACCGGGGAGCCGAGCCGGGTCGAGGTCATCGGGGCGAGGGCCCGAGGGCGTCCGGGAGGCGGTCGAGCGTCCGGATCTCGATCACGTCGGACCTGCCGGCGGGGCGGGAGGCTCCGGCCCTGTTGAGCCAGACTCCGCGGATACCGGCGGCGATCGCCCCGTCGACATCGCGGGGGAGGCTGTCGCCGACCATCGTCGCGTCACGGGGGTCGGCGTCGAGCAGGGTCAGGGCGCGTCGAAACACGGCCGGGTCGGGCTTGGCGACACCGAGGTCGCCGGAGACGACGATCGCGTCGAAGTGGACGGCGAGCCCTGAGGCGTCGAGCTTCTCCCGCTGGAGGCAGGACGCGCCGTTGGTGATCAGCCCGAGTCGATGGGATCCCCGGCTCCTCGCAAGGGCGGCTGCGACGTCGGGAAATGTCTCGTGTCGGCGGCGCCGCTCGACACCGAAGGTCTCACCGAGCTTGTCGGCGAGCCCGTCATCGTGGATGGCTTGGTCGGCGAGGGCCGCCAGCCAGGTCCTGTGCCGGTAGGTCGGCGCCCACGCGCGGAGTGCCGCAAGCGACGGGTCGGCTCCTTCGAAGCGACACCACAGACCCTCCCATGAGCTGATCCCGACCCGCGCGCAGTAGGGGTGGGTGGGCGCCGCGCGCCAGAGCTCGCGCGCGTGAAGCCGGGCGTCTCGTGCCAGCCGGGCGGGGTCAAGCCCGCAGCGCCGTGCCGCACACGCGGCAGTCGCCTCGAAGGCGGCGACGGCGGCCGGCTCCTCGACGACGAGCGTGTCGTCGAGGTCGAAGAGGAGAGTCGGTCCCACCCGATCGAATTCTCCCAAGCCCGAAGGACTTCGACCTGCCGTCCGTCGGCTCAGGACGTCCGGGTCGGATCGGACCGGAACACCCACCTGCGCATCAGGACGAAGCGCACGGCGGTTGCGACCAGGCCGGCGGCGAGTGCGGCCGCCGTGTTCTCGAGGCCGGCGGGATGGCCGAGCAGGTCGAGTAGGACGAGCAGGGCGAGGCTGGACGCGGCGAGGCCGATCGCGTAGGCCGGGACATAGCCGGCGATCTGCCGGACCCGGGACTGCCGGCTGGCCTGGAACGTGAACCGCCGGTTGGCCTCGAAGTTCGCGCCCATCGTCAGGAGCAGGGCGATCGCGTTCGCGCTCAGATCCGAGACGTCCTGCGTGAGCAGGGTGTACAGAAGGGCGTAGGCCGCCGTACAGGCGAGTCCGACGACGACGAAGCTGCCGAGCTCCGCGGACCGCCGGTCCCGACCGTGCTCCCGGTCGTCATGCTCGCCGCGACCGGCCGCCAGATGTGCGCGTCGAAGGCCGGCTGACGTCGTCATCTCAGGTGCCGGCCAGAGCCGCCAGGGCCGGCCCGCGACCCTGACAGTCGTAGAGCGTCCCGGCGGCCGCGGCGCTCGTCGGGAGCGTGACGCTGGTGCAGACCTTGGCCGCCGCGGCGATCGCCGCGGCCGATCCGGTCCGGTTATCGCCCGGCAGGCCGCCGAACCCGGCCCGGGTGCCGGTCGGGTCGGAGAGGACCCAGCGGATCCCGCCGGCGGTGACCCGCTGGGCCAGCCACGAGATGCTGACGTCGCTCTCGACGCCGGAGAACCCACCGATCCCGGCGACGTCGGCGTTCTGGTCGATGATCGCGGTCGAAGCCGTCGACTGGCTGGCGACGGCGACCGTCCCGCCGCCGTGGGACCGGACGTATGCGAGGACGCCGGTCAGGGAGATGTTCCCGCCGAACTGGCCGCCCGCTCCGCCGCCGAACTGGCCGCCCGCTCCGCCGCCGGCCTGGCCGGCCGGTCCGCCGCCGCGCCGGCTGGCGCCGAAGCCGCCCCGCCCGGCCGGGAAGCCACCCGCCCCGCCGACACGGCCGAAACCGCTTGCCGCCCCCGGGACGCCGAAGCCGGGCGGCCCGCCCGAGGACCCGGAGCCAGGTGTCCCGCCGGGGGGCGCACCTGTGCGGGTGGTCAGCGGCACCGTCACTCGCGACGACCCGGTGGTCGAGCCTGCCGCCGGCGCACCCGGCGGTGCGAATCCCGGGCCGCCGCTCCGCCGGCCGCCGAAGCCGGCCGGTCCGCCGAGCTCGACGTTCGCGGGCCCGCCGGCGGGGAAGGTGCCGTTCGTCGCGTAGCCGAGCGTGTCGGCCGCCCACGTCGCCGGGGCGATCAGGAGGATGCCGGCGACGGCGCAGACGGCGACCGTCCGCACGCGCGGCCGGCTGAGCACGAGGCCGGCGGCTGCGAGTCCGCCGCCGACGATCAGGATCGGCGGCAGCCAGGTGAGCTGGCCTGGGTACTGGTGGAGGACGGCGAGCTCTCCGGCGACGCCGGCGACGACCGCGGCCGGTCCGATCAGGCGACCGTGTTCGGACCCGATCAGGTGGGCGGCGCCGCCGCCGGCGAGGGCGGCGGCGAACGGGGCGAGCAGGGAGACGTAGTAGGGGTGGAAGATCCCGTGGGCCACGCTGAAGACGACCGCCGTCGTCAGGAACGACCCGCCCACGGCGAGGATCCACCCGGTTCGCGGGTCGACCCGGCGAGCCCGGCTGGCGAGGAGGATGCCGAGGCCGGCGACGACCGCGAAGCCGAGCAGCCAGCCGTCCTGGCCGCCGAGCGACGCGTTGAGCAGGCGCAGCGGGCCGGTGTTCCCGCCCAGCAGGCTGGTCCCGCCGCCGCCTGCGCCGCCCGCGCTGCTCGGTCCGCCGGCCTGGCCGGCGATCCGGCCGACGCCGTTGTAGCCGACGATCAGCGACCAGATGCTGTTGTCACTCGTGCCGGACACCCACGGCCGGTCGGCCGCCGGGGTCAGCGCGACGAGGGCGGGCCACGCACCCCCGACGACGACCATCGCCCCACCTGCCGCGGCGAGCGACCTGACGGCGGCGAGCCGGCCGCGGGGAGCGACCCAGAGCACGGCGGCGACGATCCCGGGGACCACGGCGAGCGCGACGGCCATCTTGGTCTCGAAGCCCAGGCCGACGAGTACGCCGGCCCAGATCAGCCACTTCGTGCGGCCGTCCTCGAGGGCGCGGACGGCGCACCAGAGGGCGGCGACGCTGCACAGGACGAGCAGGGCGTCGGGGTTGTTGTGGCGGGAGATCGCCACCGTGATCGGCGTCGTCGCGAGGGCCAGGCCGCCGAGGAAGCCGCCGAGCCTGCCGAACCGCCGGCGGACGAGGTCGTAGACGAGGCCGACGGCGGCAACCCCCATCAGGGCCTGGGGGACGAGGATGCTGAGCGACGAGTAGCCGAACGCCCTCACCGAGACGGCCTCCACCCAGAGGGCGAGCGGCGGCTTGTCGACCGTCATCACGCCGGACGGGTCGAGCGACCCGTAGAGGAAGTCGTGCCAGCTCGTGCTCATCGACCGGACGGCCGCGCTGTAGTAGTCGTTGGCCCAGCCGTTGCGGCTCAGCGCCCACAGGTTGAGGACGGCCGCGACGAGCAGGACGACGCCGAGCTCGGGGTGGCGGCGCAGCGCGGTCGCCGCAGCTCTGACCGGTCGGCCCGGAGCCCGCCTGCGTCCGCGGCTCAGATCACCTGTCGAGGCCTCCGGCGTGCGCGTCGCAGGCGCGGCGAGGGCTCCGGCCCGCAGGCCTGCGGCGCGGTCGGTGAGGGCGGATCTGAGGATCGACATCTCGGCTTCGGGCAGCTCCGTCTCGGGTCACTGGATGATCCGGGGGCCGAGTGAATGTCGAGTGAGAGGGGGCTGGGAATCGGCTGAGACCGGATCCAGCCGGGCGCGCTCGTCCTCGAGCTCGGCGGCGACCTCAGCCGGGCTCGACGGTGTCGCCGACGCGGACCGCGCCGGGCTCGAGGACCTCGCCGTAGATCCCGAACGCCAACGGTTCGGTCGTCTGACCGCCGCTGCGGTAGGAGCGGAGCATGTCGAGGACCGGCATGTCGACCTGGCCGGTGTCGGGGTCCTGCGTGGTGACCAGGCACCGGCCGACATGGCCGCGCATCGCGACGAGAGCCTCGCCGATCCGCACCTGCCGGCCGACCCAGTCGTCCTCCTCGTGGGCGCTGGGCCCGTCGACCTCGATCAGCATCCGGAACCTCCGGGGGTCGACCTCGCGCTCGCCGGCGAGCTGCTCGAGCCGGACGACCGAGGCCTGCGAGATCAGCGAGACGGCGCCGGCCGCGCCCCTGTCGATCGCGCCCCGGCGGGGATCGGCGGCGACCAGGCGCAGGGGCCGCCCGGCGTAGGCCGAGAGGGCGTCGGCCCACGGACCGATCACCAGGCGGGCGTGGAGCGGGGCCGAGAAGAACCGGCTGAGGACCCAGTCGCCGAGCCGGACGACGCCGGTCACGTCGGCCTGGTCGGGGAAGCGCATGTTCAGCTCGCGGGTGGCGAGGTCGTAGTCGGCGACGACGGTGCACAGGGCGCCGACCTGCTTGCCGTTGAGCATCCGGTCACGATCGTCGATCAGGTAGAAGCACCGGTTGTCGGGCACGCCGGACAGGCCGAGCGTCAGCTCGTTGCGTGGACGGAGGCGAAGCCCCTTGACGGGTGTCGTCGCCAGGCTGGTTACACGGATCACGCGCGGACGTTGATCATGTGCTCGGCGGTCGACTCGAAGTAGCTGGTCAGCTGCCTGGCGTACGGGTCGGGGATCCCCGAGTCGTCGAGGGCGACGCGCATCGCCCGCAGCCAGGCATCGCGCTGGGCCGGGCCGATCGCGAACGGGGAGTGGCGCATCCGCAGGCGTGGGTGGCCGCGCTGCTCGGTGTAGGTCTGGGGGCCGCCCCAGTACTGGATCAGGAACATCCCGAAGCGGTCCTCGGCCGGGCCGAGATCGGCCGCGGGGTAGAGAGGCCGGAGGATCTCGAGGTCGGCGGCGACCTCCTCGTAGAAGCGGGCGACCAGCCTGCGAAAGGTCGGCTCGCCGCCGACGGCGTCGTACAGGGTCCGCGGGGGCCCGGCGATCGGCAGGTCGCTCACGCGGGACGGGGGCGGATCGTCGGATCGGAGGCGGGCGTCGTCCTTGGCGGGCACTGATCGATCGTAGCTGCTGGGCCCGGGACGGCCGCGGGGGCGGTGGTCGGCGGGCGCGTGCATCGGGGGTCTTCGCGACTGGTGGGCCCGGGACGGCCGCGGGGGGCGGTGGTCGGGCGCCCGTGCGTCAGGGGTCTTCGTGACAGATAGCCGCCTGAGTCAGGCAGCTACTTCTTCAAGTGCCACACAACCCTGGTGCCTCCACCCGCGGCCGGCTCGCCATGGATCCGCGAGCGAACCTCCTCGCCCACTCAGTGGCCGGATCTCGGCGCCGGATCACCGACCGTCTCGCCGGGATCGCCCGCATCCTGCGGATCACCGACGGTCTCGGCCGAATCCCCCGAATCCCCCGAATCCCCCGAGCCCCCCGGATCCCCCGGATCCCCCGAATCCCCCGAATCCCCCGGATCCCCCGAGCCCCCCGGATCGCCGACCCGATCGACTTCGGACGTCCGCGGGGGGTCGAGGGCGGGAATTCGCACGACGAACAACGCGCCGCCGTCGGGGCTGTTGGCGGCGGTCGCTGTCCCGCCGTGGGCCTCGACGACGGAGGCGACGATCGCCAGGCCGAGGCCGGCGCCGGCCTTGCCGCGTCCGCGGCCGGGGTCGGCCCGCCAGAAGCGCTCGAAGATCGCATCGTCGGCGTCAGCCGGGAGTCCGGGCCCGTGGTCGCGGACCGTGACGGCGACCTGACCGTTGTCGCCCTCGGTCACTTCCACCTCGATCGGGGAGCCGGCCGGGGTGTGGACGATCGCGTTGCGCATCAGGTTGCCGATTACCTGGCGGAGGTGGTGGGGGTCGCCGAGGACGAGGGCGGGACGGGCGGAGTGGAGCTCGATCTGCCGGTCGGCGGCGATCGCGCGGGCGTCGGCGACGGCGTCGCGGGCGAGCTGGGTCATGTCGACCGGGCCGTAGGTGACGTCGGGGAGCTCGTCGAGCCGGGCGAGGGTCAGGAGGTCGTCGACGAGCACGCCCATCCGGGCGGCCTCGGCCTCGATCCGGGTCATCGCCTTCTTGAGGTCGGTGGGGTTGGAGACGGCGCCGATCCGGAACAGCTCGGCGTAGCCGCGGATCGAGGCGAGCGGGGTCCGCAGCTCGTGGGAGGCGTCGGCGAGGAACCGGCGCAGGCGCTCGGCGCTCGCCTCGCGCTCGGTGAAGGCCCGCTCGATCTGGGCGAGCATGCCGTTCAGGGCGAGCCCGAGCCGGCCGACTTCGGTGCGGGCGGTCGCCGGCTCGACACGGCGGGAGAGGTCGCCGTCGGCGATCGCCCCGGCGGTGACACCGATCCGCTCGAGCGGACGGAGTCCGACGCGGATCACGAGGAGGGCGAGGAGGCCGAGGGCGAGGAGGACGGCGCCGCCGACGAGCGCCTCGACCTCGAGCAGGCTGTTGAGGGTCTGGTCGATCTCGCGGAGAGGCACCGCGAGGATCGTCGTCCCGGCGCCGTTGGGCATCGCGACGGCGTAGACGCGGTAACTGAGGCCGGAGCTGCCGACCGAGCCGACCGTGATCGGGCGGGTGTGGCCGGACGTGCTGAGTGGGACGTTGGCGGGCAGCTTGGGCGCGGGGAGAGCAGGCCCGTCGAAGACCTGGGGCGTGCCGGCCTGGCCGGTCGGGCTGCGCTGGACGGAGTAGGTGCTCGGTGGGAGGGACGGGGGTACGACGCCGGATTGGTTGGGTGGGCCGCCGGACTCGCCTGCCGGGAACCCGCCGGGCGCATAGCCGCCACCCTGGCCGAAGCCGGCAGGAGGCGCGCCGTGGTTGGATCCGTCGAGGTCGTGGGAGACGCGGGGAGTCGCCGCGGTGACCTCCTGGTCGACGCGCTGGAGGAGGAAGGAGCGCTGCTCGGCGTACGTGATCGCGCCGACCGTGACCAGCCCGGCGGCGACGAGGGCGACCAGCCCGACGAGGAGCCGGGCGCGGAGGGACATGGTCAGGCCCTTGGCGAGCGGAGGGCGTAGCCGACGCCGCGGACCGTGTGGATCAGGGCGGGGCCGTCGGCGTCGATCTTCTTGCGGAGGTAGCTGATGTAGGTCTCCAGGACGCGGGCGTCGCCGCCGAAGTCGTACTCCCAGACGTGGTCGAGGAGCTGGGCGCGGGTGAGGACGCGGCGGCCGTTGAGCATCAGGTAGCGGAGCAGGCGGTACTCAGTCGCGGTGAGGTCGATCTGCCGGTCGCCGCGGATCACCTCGCGGGTGTCGTCGTCGAGCTCGAGGTCTTCGAAGACGAGGCGGTTGGTGTTCGGCTCGGACAGGCCGCTGCGGCGGAGGATCGTCCGGATCCGGGCGACGAGCTCCTCGAGGCTGAACGGCTTGGTCACGTAGTCGTCGCCGCCGATCGTCAGGCCGCGGACCTTGTCCTCGGTCGCGTCGCGGGCCGTGAGGAAGAGGATCGGGGGGGAGATGTGCTTGGCGGCGAGCCGCTCGGCGACGTCGAAGCCCTCCATGTCGGGGAGCATGATGTCGAGCACGAGCAGGTGGGGCCGGAACTCGTCGACGGCGGTGATCGCCTCGGCGCCGGTCGTGGCGGCCGCGACCTCGAAGCCCTGGAAGCGGAGTGCCATCGAGATCACGTCGACGATGTTCGGCTCGTCGTCGACGACGAGGATGCGAATCGATTCGGGGGCCTTCTCTCTCATGGGGTCATTGTCGTCCGCGAACCTGTGATTTGTCTGAGACCGGTGTGAGTCGTGGATGTGATTTGCCGGAGGCCGCGGAGCATCAGCGATATCGTGATGGGCGTGATGCGGAGGATGATGATCCAGGCCGATGAGGCTCTCCTCGAGCGAGCTCGGCAGCGGGCAGCCGAGCGGGGCGTCTCGGTCGCGCAGTTCATCCGGGACGCGATCGGGCGGGAGCTCGGGCCAGCGGCGCCGACGCCGGAGATCCACTGCGGCGGGGTCTTCCGATCGGGACGCGGCGATCTCGGGCGTCGGGCGAGCGACGAGTACGAGCCACGGCCGTTTCGCTCGTAGTCGACACGGGGGCGCTCGTGGCGCTCCTGGACGCCGACGACCAGGACCACAGTCGATGCTCCGAGCTTCTGGGGTCGTGGGGCGGTCCCGGGTCGTGCCGGCACCCGTCCTGGTCGAACTCGACCACTTCGTGCCGGCGTCCGCGTTCAGGGCTTTTCTGGCGGACGTCCGCCGGTCGGCCTTTGTGGTCGAGCCACTCGACTCGAGCGATTATGACCGGGTCGGAGAACTGCTCGAGACGTACGCCGACCTCCGCCTCGGGTTCGTGGATGCGGCCGTGCTGGTCGTTGCGGAGCGACTCGGCGAGGGCCGAGTCGCCAGCCTGGATCACCGCCACTTGGGAGTCGTGCGGCTTCGCGGGGGCCGGGCGCTCGAGCTGCTCCCGGGTTACGAGTAGGCGGGAAGTCGGCTACCGAGCGCTGCGGGCGAGGGCCGCCGGGCAGCCCCGGGCGTACAGCCGCCAGGACGGGTCGGAGGCGAGCAGGCGAAAGCCACGGGTGGCGACCTGACGGCGGAGCAGGGCAAGCCGGGGCGGCGTGACGCCGAAGTAGTGGCCGGCGGCGGCCGTCGCGGGGACGAGCATCAACCTCCTGCGGGGGGCGTGCGCGGATGCGTGGAGGATCGCCTGGGGCGGCTGATCGAAGTCGTATGCGGCGAGTGAGGTGAGCTCGAAGCGGGCGACGTACAAGGGTCCGCAGCCGCGGACGGCGGCGGCGGGTACGGACTGGCGGGCGAGCGAGCGGAGGTCGGCCTCGGCGGCGACGACGGCCCGCTGGTCGTCGCGGACGTGGTGGATCCGGGTGAGGTCGGAGAGGCCGACGTAGGCGACGACGAGCACGGCGGCGATGCTCCACAGGAGGCGGGTAGGGGCGGTGGGGAGGTGGACCCGGGCGAGGAGATCGTGACGCGCGGGGAGGACGGCGTAGGCGAAGAAGAGGCAGATCAAGGCGGCGACGACGGAGAGGAACCGCTCGAGGAGGGGGACTCCGGCGAGCCCGAGGAGGGCGAACTCGCCGAATGCGAGGGTCAGCAGGATCAGGGGAAGGGCGAGCCGTCGGCGGGCGAGCGAGAGGGCGAGGACGAGACCGGCGAGGCCGACGACGAGGACCGGCAGGCCGACGAGGGCGCGGAGGTCGGTGGCCGCGGCGTGGGGAACGTTGGCGAGCCCGGTCTGGAACATCTGGGTCTTCGAGGCGGCCTGGGTGTGGGTGAGGGAGTAAGTGGGATCGGAGACGACGATCACGTCGGCGAGCGCCCAGAGGAGGGGGGAGGCGGCGACGAGCAGGGCGGCGCGGACGAGCTGGGGCGTGGGGGTCCGAGTCCAGAGCAGGTAGAGCCAGTAGGCGCCGGCGAGTCCCCAGGCCTCGGGTCGCATCAGGCCGGCGAGGGCGAGCAGGCCGAGGGGTCGGGCCCAGCGGCGGGGGGCCTGGGCGAGGAGGGCTGCGGCGGCGAGGACGAGGGCGAGGGCGGGGATGTCGGAGAGTCCGGAGCCGCCGAGGGCGTCGCTGAGGAAGGGCGGGCTGAGCAGGAGGGCGGCGACGGCGAGGACGGCGGCCGGCAGGGAGCGGAGGGCGGCGCGGGTGAGCAGGAAGAGGGCGACGGCGACGACACCGAGGGAGAGGAAGACGATCGCCTGGACGACGTCCCAGGACCAGCGTGTGCCGAATGCGGCCGCCAGGGTGGCGAGCAGGGTGCCGAGGGGGTGGGGGGTCGACGCGCCGGGGGTGCGGTAGTCGGGGAGGTGGCCGTTGAGGATCTCGCGGCCCCAGATCAGGCCGTATCCGACGTCGTAGTAGTTGAGCGGGAGGGGACCGGCGAGGAGTCGGCCGACCAGGGCGATCGATGGTGTTCCTATTGACCAGCCGAGGAGGTTGCGGGTCGTGGCGGGGGGCGGTATGGACCCGGGACTCGGGCGGGAGGCCATCAGCGTCGGGCCGGGAGGCGGGCCATCGGGCCGTCAGTCGCGGCGCAGGCGGCAGCGGACGAGGGTGCGGGCAACGCGGAGACCGTCAACCCAGTTGAGCTTCTTGCCGTCCTGGGTGGGGCGGGCGTGGTAGCTGACCGGGGTCTCGTAGATGCGCTCGCCGCGTTGGAGGACGCGGGCGACGATCTCGGCTTCGATCGCGAAGCCGGGCTCGCGGAGGGGGAGGGCGCGGAAGAGTTCGGTGCGCATCATCTTGTGGCAGGTCATGAGGTCGCGGATGTAGACGTTGAAGAGGATGTTGGCGAGCAGGGTGACGCCCTTGTTGCCGAGGACGTAGAGGAACGAGTGGCTGGTGTAGCCGTCGAAGGCGCGGACGCCGAGGACGACGTTGGCGCGGCCGGAGAGGAGGGGCTTGAGGAGGTGGGCGAGGTCGGCCGGGTCGTATTCGAGGTCGGCGTCGAGGATCGCCGAGTAGTCGCCGGAGGCGGCGGCGAGGGCGGTGCGGACGGCGGCTCCCTTGCCCTGGTTGTGGGCGTGGCGGAGGTAGGTGACGCGGTCGGGGAGGTCGGCGTGCTCGAGGATCTGGCGGGTTCCGTCGGTCGATCCGTCGTCGACGATGATCAGCTCGAAGGTGCCGGGGAGCTCAGTGGCGAGCGTGACGGCGATCGCGTGCTCGACGGTGGGGGCCTCGTTGAACACCGGCATCAGGATCGAGAGGACTGGGGCCGGCACGGGGGGCGGAGCCTAACCGAGCAGGGGGCGGGCGCGGACACGAGCGGGCGAGGGGGATCAGGCATCGGTCATTCGTCCAGGCGGGGTCGCGGCGGTCGAGGGACGGGGGGGATCCGTCGATTGACAGGTCAGGAGCCAAACACCTTTAGAAGGAGAACGCCGATGAATCGTCAGACCACACGACGGACGCTGGCGGTGCTGACGACGGGCGGGGCACTGAGCCTGCTCGCACCGGCGGGAGCACTCGCGGCAGGGCCGGTTGCGCACGCGGCGGGCGGAGGCCTGCTGGGCGGCGTGACGGGGGCCCTCACGGGGACGGTGTCGGGCGTCACGGGAGCCCTGGGGTCGACAGGGTCGCCCGGATCGACGCCGGCCGCTACGGTCCTACCGGTCGTGACCGGCCTGCTGGGGGGGACGGCGCAGGGGGGCAACCCGACGGCGGTCGTGGTGACGACGGTGAACTCGCTGCTGGGGGGGACGTCGTCTCCGCCGGCGACGACGCCGACGGCGCTGGTGGGCACGCTGACCGGAGCGGTGACATCGGTTGCGCAGGGCAACCCGGCGGGCCTGGAGACGGCGCTGGCGGGGACGCTGAGCTCGCTCGTGGGGAACGCGGCTGACATCCCGAACCCGGACGCGGTGACCGCGGACGTGCAGAGCACGGTGACGGCGCTCCTCGCGGGCAACCAGTCGGGGGCGGTCAGCTCGCTGAGCGACCTGATCCAGCAGCTTGTGGGGGCGACGGGAATCGTGCCGACAGGGGTCACGGCGGGCGTTCAGTACGCGGTCGCCGGCCTCCTTGCGGGCGACCCGACGGCGGCGCTGAACGGCCTGGGCTACGCGGTGAGCGCGGCTGTGGCGGGCCTGCCGACGACGGACGACGGAAGCAACGGGGGGTCGCTGGAGACCTACGACCTGCTGGGGTCGACGGGGACCGTGGGCAGCTCGGTCGGACCGGTCCTGGGAGGAACGGGGGCGTTCGCGCCTGGGAAGCTGCTGTTCGCGGTCAGCCAGACGAGGTCGGCGACGTCGGGGCCGCACCTGGTGGTCGAGGGGGCGCGGATCGTGACGCACAAGACGCAGGTCCGGGTCAAGGTGTCGTGCCTGGGGACGGGGTCGCAGACGTGCAGCGGGGTCGTGAGGATCCGCCAGCTGAACAAGGTGATCGCGCAGTCGTCGACGCTGAAGCTGGTCGGCGGGAAGACTGAGAAGGTCCTGCTGAAGGTCAAGGGAGCGAAGAAGGCGAAGGCGAAGAAGGCTTCGAAGAAGGCGAAGAAGGCTTAGGCTCGAGAGACTCGAGCAGCCGGTCGGTCGGCGGTCGACCCGTCCCGACCGATCGGCGTGGGGCCATCCGCCGGCGCCAGCCGCCGGAGACCGGCGAGGCCCGGCGAGTCCCAGGAGGCGCCGGGATCGGGCGAGGGCCCAGGAGGGATCGGGCGTTGGTAGATTGGGGAGGTCGCGCTTGGTGGGCGTAGCTCAGTTGGTAGAGCTCCGGGTTGTGGTCCCGGCGGTCGGGGGTTCGAGTCCCCTCGCTCACCCTCGCCGGATGCTGCAAACGAGTGGCTTCGTGCGACGGTCCGCCGGCGTCAGCTGGTGCGGTAGCGCAGACCGTCGAGCGCGACGCTGAGGATCCGATCGACGGCGGCCGGATCGGCTGTCTGGATCTTCGCGATCCCGCCGACCATCGGCACGACCTCGTCGATCGAGATGTCGCGTCGCACGGCGCCCGCTTCCTGCGCGCGTTTGAGGAGCGGCTCGCCCGCGCGGTAGAGCGCGACGCGGCAGCTGTTGAAGACCTCGGCGTCGTGGTTGGCGGCGAAGAGCTCCTCGGC
Organism: Solirubrobacteraceae bacterium; assembly: GCA_035553395.1. Taxonomy (GTDB): domain Bacteria; phylum Actinomycetota; class Thermoleophilia; order Solirubrobacterales; family Solirubrobacteraceae; genus Palsa-513. The sequence goes on from DASZKP010000106.1 coordinate 39,512, forward strand.
GAGCGCCTGCTTGGTGGTCATGTAGGCGACGAACCGGCTCAGCCAGCCAACGAGGGCGTCCCACGGCTCTGCGGCGCGGAGGTCCTCTGCCGAGCGGCACAGCGTTTCGACCTCCTCGAGGTACACGGCTTCGATCAGGTCCCCCCGCGTCGGGAAGTGCCGGTAGAGCGTCCCGATGCCGACGCCGGCCCGCCGCGCGATGTCCTCGAGCGAGGCCGAGCGGTCCCGCTCGGTGAAGGCCTCGCGTGCCGCCGCGATCAGCTGGTCGTAGTTGCGGCGCGCGTCAGCGCGTTTGGGACGCCGGGAGAGGGCTGATTGTTGCGTTTCGGTAACGGTCATCGCGCGGGCCTTGTAAAACGGAGGGTACCTCCTTATAGTTCCTCGATGGAACCGGAGGCTGGCTCCATATCGCAGGACGGGAGGCAGCCTCCATTTTAGGCGCAGTTGTGAGCGAAAGGGAAATCAATGAGACAAGGTCCACTGGCAGGTCGCTATCCGGCCGCTGCCGCGACGGTGATGTTCGCCCTGATCCCGTATCTGGCGCTGTCGGCGGCAATCGGACCGGTCACGCCGATCATCGGCCGGGATCTGCACATGAGCGCTCAGGCGATGAGCCTGGGTGCCGGCATGGCGAATGCGGCATACGCGATCGGGACGGTGATCGCGGTCCAGTTCGCGCAGCTGCTGCGCCAGCGGCGGATCATGCTCGTCTACGTCACGCTGCTGGTGATCGGGTCGGTCCTCGCGGCGGCGGCGCAGAATCCCGCGATGTTCATCGTCGGCCACGTGCTGCAGGGCCTGTGCACGAGCCTCCTGCTGATCGCCGCCGTGCCGCCTCTGGCGCTCGGCTTCGGCGTCGAGAAGTTCCGCTCGACCGCGGTGATCATGAGCATGTGCATCTTCGGCGCCGTCACGGTCGGTCCCGCGATCGGCGGCATCCAGGCTGAAGCCGACGCTTGGCGGCCGCTGTTCTGGGTCGTCGCCGCGATCTCGGCGGCAGCCTTCGTCCTGGCGGTGTTGACGTTCGAGGACACGCCCCCTGCTGACTCGAGCGCTCCTCGCAGCCCGCTGAGCATCGGGCTTGCAGCCGCGGGATCGATCGCCGCGTTCTATGGAGCTTCCGAGCTCCTGACCCACAAGTTCCTCGAGGTCCGCACCCTCGGCCTGCTCGCCGGCGGGCTGGCGCTGATCGTCGCGCTGATCGTGCACCAGTACCGAGCCGAGCGACCACTCCTGACCGTCCGCCCGATGCTCACGAGCACGATCCCCGTCGCGGGAATCGTCCTGGCGCTGTGCGCGGCCGCCGCGTCGATCTCCGCGACGGCGCTGACCGCGCACCTGCTCGCGGCTCGCTACGGCCCGCTGCACGTGGGACTCCTGTACCTGCCGGAGCTGGCCGGTGCGGTCCTCACGGCGGTCCTGCTTGGCGTGGTCATCGACAAGCGGGCGCTGCAATACCTGCCGTTGGCGGGAATGGGCTTCCTCGCCGCCGGCATCGCGGTGTTCCGCATCCAGCTGCCACCGACCCAGGCACTCACGCTGATCGGCTCGGGGCTGACCGGGATCGGCCTCGGCGCCACGGTCGCGCCGGCGCTGTTCGCCGCGGGCTTCTCGCTCCCGGCCGCCACGCTGCAGCGCGTGTTCGCGATCGTCGAGCTGCTCCGCGCCGTCGCGGCGTTCATGATCGCGCCGGTGTTTGCGCACTTCGCCGTCACCGTCGGCGGCGACGTTCGGACGGGCACCAGCATCGCGCTGTGGATCGGCCTAGGCCTCGCGATCGCGGGCGCCGTCGTGCCGGTCCTGATCTACGTGCTCGGAGGAGCACGGCCCGAGACACCGCAACTCGAGCGGTTCCTGCACGGCGACGGCCCGGCGTGGCACTCGCCGACCCTGCTGGCCGGTCGCAAACGCGCGACGCGCCTGCGTCCGGCCGAGGCCTCGGTGCAGTCATGAGCGCCATCCACGGATCCGGCCCCGTCGTCTTCGCCTACGACGGCTCTGACCTGGCCAGGCAGGGGATCGAGGAGGCCGGCCGCCTGCTCGAGGCGGGCGGCGAGGCGCTGGTCGTCACGGTGTGGCAGCCGTTCGACGTGGGGTTCCTGCCGGCCGGCGGGATGCAGTTCGACGCGGCGCAGATCGCCGATGTTCGGGCGGCGGCCGCGCAGACCGCAGCCGCGGGCGCGACCCTCGCCGAGGCCGCGGGGTTCCGCGCCGACAGCGCCGAGATAGAACGCTCGCCGATCTGGAAGGGCATCGCCGAGCTCGCCGACAAGCACGACGCGCGCCTGATCGTGCTCGGCTCGCACGGCCGCAGCGGCCTTGCGGGGGTTCTCGTCGGGAGCGTCACGAGCGCCGTCGCGGCGCACTCTCGGCGCTCGGTGCTGATCGTGCACCGCGGATCATGAGCCCGGCGGCCAACACGCGCCGGCTGCGGCGGAGCCTCGCAGCGGTCGAGGCGCGCTACGTGCGCGACCTCGGCCCCCGCGGCCGCGGGAGGTCGCACGCGCCGCCGGAGGTCGCGGGCCGCCCGGGCGGCGGCACGGCCGGGCGCGGAGCCCGACGGGACGCTCCACAGCCGCACGAGTCCGGCCGGACGGCGCGCGGGGCACCGTAGGCCCGCTCCGATCGCCTGGAGCCTCCCGTCTCACCCGGCGTCTCGCGGGCTCGCGCACGCGACGAGCAGCAGGTCGTGCGACTCCGAGCCTCGGTCAGTTGCGGAGGTTGCGCGGAGACCACCGCGAGGCAGCCCGCCGCCGGCGACGGTCATCGACCAGTCTCTCGTCGGGGTAGACCGGCTCGGCGACCTCGTCGGGGTACACCGGCTCGCCGCGCCCGTCGGCGTAGACCGGCTCGGCGTAGACGGGCTCGGCGAGGACGGGCTGACTGGGATCGGGAAGTCCGGTCGCTGGCATCCCCGCGCCTGCCCCGCCGTAGCCGACCGCGCCCGGCGCTCCGTAGCCGGCTTGTCCGGGAGGAACGTAGCCGACCGCTCCGGGGGGAACGTAGCCGGCTTGTCCGGGAGGAACGTAGCCGACCGCTCCGGGGGGCGCGGTGACCGGCGCCTGCGCGAGGTCCGCGTCAGGCCCGACGGGGGCGACCGGCGGCTGGCCGCGGCGTAGCCTGGGGCCGGGCGGGACGTAGGCGGCCGATCCCCCAGGGCCGGCTAGCGGCGGCCCCAGCGCCGGGTCGGGTAGGGCGCCGGGCGGAATGCGCTCGGCGGCCGTCGGCGGATTGGGTCCGGAGAGGCGGTGGGGCGCGATGCCCTGCGCGGTGAGCCGGGTCTCCACCCGCCGCTGGATCTGCTCGCCTTCGGCCAGGAGGACCCGTTCGCTGGGCGCCCGGCGACGCCCGAATCGGTCCGCACCTTCGCGGCGGCCGGCTGTTCCCGGCCGCGTTCGGCCACGCCGGCTCCTGCCGCGGAGTCCTGGTCCGCCGACTCGGGGGATTGCGATCGCGGCCGCTGCGATCACGGCGGCGACGATGACGATGACGATGATCAGGACGAGCATTCGGTACCTCCCTGCCGCGGCTTCGGGGTCTTCAGGCGCCCGTACCCCCGATCCCCGCGGACGACGCGCGAATCCAACGATCCGTCCGACCTGCGCATGTGGCGGGAGGCCACCTGCGCGGGAGCTATCCGTCGGTGCCCTCGGCTCCCCCCGGTCCCCGAGCCCGCCCACCCAGCTCAGGTCACTGACCGGCCGCTGCCCCTGCCGGCTGCGTGGCGGCCGCCAGCACGGCCGGTGCGAGCTCAGCGCCCACGCGAGCCTCGGGATGCCGGAGGACTCCGTGTCAGCCGAGCGCCCGGTCGAGGTTGTATGCGGCGCTGATCAGCGCGATGTGCGTGAAGGCCTGCGGGAAGTTGCCCAGCAGCTCGCCGGTCGGCCCGATCTCCTCGGAGTACAGCCCGAGGTGGTTGGCGTAGGTCAGCATCTTCTCGAACGCGAGCCGCGCTTCGTCGAGGCGACCAGCCCGGGTCAGGGCCTCGACATACCAGAACGAGCACATCGAGAACGTTCCTTCGTGACCCCGGAGGCCGTCCGGGGAGGCCTCTACGTCGTACCTGTACACGAGCGAGTCGGAGACGAGTTCCTCGCCGATCGCGTTGAGCGTCGAGATCCACCGCGGATCCTTGCCGGCGATGAAGAGCACGAGCGGCATCAGCAGGAGCGACGCGTCGAGGACGTCGGACCCGTAGTGCTGGACGAACGCTCCTCGTCGCTCGCTGTAGCCCTGGTCCATGATCTGGTGGTAGACGCGGTCGCGCTCGGTGAGCCAGCGGACGATGTCGCCAGGCAGTCCCCGCTGTCGATGCAGGCGGATCGCGCGCTCGAACGCGACCCAGGTCATCAGGCGTGAGTACGTGAAGTTCTTCTGGCCTCCCCGGGTCTCCCAGATGCCCTCGTCGGCCTGGTCCCAGTTGTCACACAGCCAGTCGACGATACGGCGTACGTCGCCCCAGGTCTGATGGTAAATCGGCTGGCCGTGCTTGTTGTAGAGGTAGATCGAGTCGATCAGCTCGCCGTAGATGTCGAGCTGGAGCTGGTCTGCCGCGCCGTTGCCGATCCGCACCGGGCCCGAGTTGCAATACCCCGACCAATGCGGCAGCTCGATCTCCGGGAGCTCGCGGCGACCGTCGATGCCGTACATGATCTGGAGTGGCCCGCTGGTCGCGGACGGGCCCAGCTGGGCGTCGCGGGTGCGCGCGGTCAGCCAGTCCATGAACGCCGCTGCCTCCTCGGTGAAGCCGAGACGCAGCAGCGCGTAGAGCGAGAACGCCGCGTCGCGGATCCACGTGTACCGGTAGTCCCAGTTGCGGTCGCCTCCGATCCGCTCCGGCAGCGATGTCGTCGGCGCCGCCACGATCGCCCCGGTCGGCGCGTAGGTCAGCAGCTTCAGGGTCAGCGCGGATCGACCGACGGTCTCGCGCCACCGTCCGCGGTACCGGGACCGCCCGAGCCACGAGCGCCAGAACGCAACGGTCGCGTCGAACGCCGCCGCCGTCTCGCGCTCGGGGTAGGGTCGGCAGACGTGGTCCGCGGTCACACGTTCGAGTACGAACGTGCGCGATTGGCCGGCACGCAGCACGAAGCGCGCGTATGCGCCTGATTCACGACGCTCGGGGGTCGCCCCGTCCCCCCACGAGGACCCCTCGAGCGCGAGGGTGAGCGACGGCGACCGGAAGACGACGCCGTGCTCCTGGATCTCGACGTCATGGCGCTCGCGTCCGTAGTCGAAGCGCGGCTGCACATCGAGCGCGAACGGCATCTCACCCCGAACGACCACCGCGCGGCGGATCAGCCGGTGACGGTGGCGACCGGTGTCGTTGCCTTCGATGGGCATGAAGTCCTCGATCTCGGCGACGCCGTCGGGCGTGAAGAACCGCGTGATGAGGACGTTCGTGTCGGGGAAGTACAGCTGCTTGCTTGTCCAGTCGGTCGTGTCCGGACGCAGTGCGTAGTGCCCGCCCTTGTCGCGATCGAGGATCGCGCCGAACACGCTCGGCGCGTCGAAGGACGGGCAGCAGTACCAGTCGATCGTGCCGTCGGTACCGACCAGCGCGACGGTGTGCAGATCCCCCACGAGGCCGTGCTCGGCGATCGGCCGGTATGCACCGTCGAACTCCCCCGCGAACGCCATTGCGCGAACGTTACGCTAAATCGACTCGCACGCGCGCATCACCACGGGTGACTCCACTCAAAGTAGGTCAGAGCGGGACGCCGAGGCTGGTGAACGCGTCCGGCTGGACCCCGAGCGCCGTCACCGCGAGCTCGGCGAACAGCGCCGCTCGCTCGACATCGACCGGGCCGAAGCGTGCGCCGTCGCGGCGGTCGAGCAGTGACAGCACGCCGATCGGACGACCGTCCCGCAGCAGCGGGACGACGAGCATCGAGTGGGGGACGTACCCCGTCCCGGCCGCGATCCGCGCTGCGAACAGTGGGCTGTTTCGGCAGTCGGGGACCATCTCCGGCTCGCCGCTCTGCACCACCTTCCCGGCGATGCCCGAGTTGGGCGGCAACCGCACGCCGACGATCTCTCGGGCTCCCGTGCCCCAGGCCGCCTGGAACACGAGCTCGTCGGTCGTCGCGTCGAGCAGCGCGATCGACGCTGCAGCGGCCTCGAAAACTCCGGCCGCCGCACGTGTGATCCCCTCGATCAGCCTGCGTGGTGCGTCCGGGCGGTCGACCGACATCGCGAGCGATTCGCCGCTCGTGCGCTCGATCGGCGGGCCGAGCGCTTTCGCGAGCGCCGCGACGGACGCGACCCGGCGCTCGGGAATCAGCTCGAGCCCGGCGATCAGCGCCCGTTCGAGCGCGGGCGTCACGCCGCCGGCGAGGTCCCGCAGGGGAATCGCCTGTCCGTAGACCGGGGGCTTGCCGGCGATCAGCGTCCACAGGGTGGCGGCCAAGCCGAACACGTCGCTGCGCGGCGACACCGAGCCCCCGGTGAGAACCTCCGGCGCCATGAACCGCGGCGTCCCGATTCCGATCGTCCCGGCTTCGTCCTCGTCGAGGACGGTTGCGATGCCGAAGTCGACGAGCACCACGCCGTCGCGGCTGAGGATCACGTTCCGCGGCTTGACGTCCCGGTGGATGACCTGCTGGGCGTGCACGTAGTCGAGCGCCTCGCAGCACTGTCGTGCGTACCCGATCGCCTCGGCGATCGGCAGGCCGGGCGCACCGCGCGCCTTGAGTACGGCGTCGAGGTCGGGACCCTCCACGAGGTCCATGACCAGGTACTGGCCACTGTCGTCGTCGAGGTAGTCGACCACTCGCACCACTCGTGGGTGGCGCAGCAGGCTGAGCAGTCGCGCCTCGACCTCGAAGCGCTCGGCGTGACGCGCGTCGGTCTGGTGTTTGAGCGCAACCTCGACGCCGGTAGTCGTGTCGAGCGCTCGGTAGACGCTCGCCATCGCGCCGGACGACAGCGGCGCGATGACCCTGTAGCGGCCACCAATCATCGCGTTGGGCTCCGGGGTCATGCGGGTCGCTCCACGGTCGACGTGATCAGTGCAGGCATCTCTCACCGTAACGTAAGCTGCCCGGCATGCCGTGGGTCGAGGTCTTCGCCGCCCTGGTCGTCTCCCACCTCGTCGGCGATTACCTTCTACAGACCGAGTGGCAGGCGGTGCACAAGCACAGAGGCCTCGCCAGGGGGGAGACCGTCGCCCGCCGGGCGCTGCTCGGTCACGTCGCTTCGTACACCGTGGCCTTCGTCCCGGCCCTCGTCTGGCTTGGCGCGAACACCGGCGCGGAGGTCGCGTGGGTGCTCGTCCTGATCTCGGTGCCCCACGCGATACAGGATGACGGGCGGCTGATCGTTCTGTATATGCAGCGGGTGAAGGGGGTCGCCGCCGAATCCGCGGCGTTCGCGGCGGTTGCCGTCGCGGTTGACCAGACCTTCCACCTGCTCACACTGTTCGCGCTCGCGCTGCTTGCCGGCACCTGACGGTCCTGGCGGGTCGTCCGGAGGGGCGGCGGCCAGGAGACGCGGCCCGGTGAAGGGCGGCGGTCAGGAGACACGGCCCGGGGAGGGCGGCGGTCAGCAGGCGCGGCCCGAGTTGCAGACGAACGTCGTCGCGGGCTCTGCGGGCGTAGCGGAGGGTCACACCGTCCGTGGGTCAGCCCGAGGTCGAGTAGCCGAGCGCGCTCAGGCTCCTCAGGCTTGCCGCCAGCTTGGCTCCCTGCGAGGTCACCCCCGATGACGCGGACTGGTAGCCACCGCGCTGACCACTGCCGGCGGCGCTCGCGGCGGCTGAATAGGCGCCGGCGAGACCCGCGAGCTCTGCCGCCAGCGCCGCGTTGAGGCCGGCCACCGACGGTGACACCGTCAACGCTCCGACCGCTCTGCCGGCGTCGCGGTAGGCCGCGGCGAGCGCGCTCGCCGCCTGCGCCTGCTGACCCGGCGTGTGCGCTGCGGCCAGCTTCGTCTCGGCGCTCGCCCGAGCGGTGGCGAGCTTCGCGAAGACCGCTCGCAGTGCGCTCGCATAGGTCGCGCTCGGGCCCAGCGGGTACGCGGTCGTTCCGCTCAGCTGGAGCGTCGCCGCGATTCGCTCGCAGTCGCCGGCAAACGTCGTCGGCGCCGACGGACTCGCCGCGCACGCGATCGTCGCGACGCCGGCGGTCGTCGGGACGACGTAGACCGTGAGACGGGCCGTGCTGGCGCGTGCCGCGAGACCCACATATCGCTCGGCCTCAAGGCCGCCGAGTGCGACCGGCTCGCCCGGAGCGAGTGGCGCCGTCAGGCTGCCGAGCAGGCTTGCCGGAAGCAACTGGGGAGTCTGCGCGCTGACTTCACCCGCGACGAGCCGGCTAGACGGGGCCGCCCGCGGGGCGAGCACGATCGGCTGGTTGAAGCTGATCGATGGAACCTGCGGCGGTCCGTCGACCCGGGCCCAGCTCGTCGGATAGGACACCGCGAGATCGCCTGCCGACGCCGATCCGAGCAGCGGCGCGACCGGCCGCTGCGCCGGCGCGCCAAGCACGACTCCTGCCGCGGCGGCGACCAGCGCGAGAAGCGCGAGGCCTGGGACGATCAACCGCCGGCGCGCCGCGGGCGCGCCCGTCGCGGCCGTGCCTCTGCCTGCGGTCGCGCTCCCAGCGGCGACGTCGACGTCGCCCAGGTCCGCCGCCGCCGGAGCAGCCGCCGGAGCAGCCGCCGCAGCCGCCGCTGGAGCCTGTGCATCCATGACGCGCGCGAGTCGCGTCTCCCCCGCAGTCGACGATTGGGCCCGCGCCGGGACCGTCCGGGCTGAGCGCATCGGGTCGATGCCCCGTTCGCCCGATCCGTCGAGGCCCGCCAACGGGTCGCCGTCGTCGATCACCGCCGGAAGCGCGAACGCCCTGCGGGCGTCGAGCATCAGCCGGGTCGCCGAATCCGGCCGATCCGCAGGATCCTTCGCCAGGCCCCGTTCGACGACGTCGTCGATCGCCGCCGGCAGCCCGCCGCGGCGCTCGCTGAGCTTCGGAGGCGGATCGGCGAGGTGCGCGTAGAGGACTGCCGGCTCGGTCGGCCGCGGATAGGGGACGTCGCCGGTCAGGCACTCGCAGAGCACTCCGGTGAGGGCGTAGATGTCGCTCTTCGATGACGCGCCCTCTCCCCGAGCCTGCTCGGGAGAGACGTAGTCGATCGTCCCGATGAACCTCCCGACCTCGGTATCCCCGGAGTCGGCCGAGGCCTTCGTCAGGCCGAAGTCGGCGAGGTAGGCGTGATCGCGCTGCCCGATGAGGATGTTCTGCGGCTTGATGTCGCGGTGGATCAGGCCGCGCTCGTGGGCCGCGTCGAGCGCGCCGGCGACCTGCGTGAGCAGGCGGAGCACCCGCCGGACGTCCAGCTCGCCGGCGCCGATCAAGCTCTTCAGCGTGACGCCCTCGATCAGCCGCATCGCGATGAACAGGCCCTCGGTCGGCGAATCGCCGGCCTCGTAGACCGTCACGATGTGGAGGTGCTCGATCGCCGCCTGGAGCTGGCCTTCGCGCCGAAACCGCTCTCGGAAGCCGGCGTCCTGGCTGAGTTCGGTCGAGAGCAGCTTCAGCGCGACCGTGCGGTTCAGGGATAGCTGCGTCGCCCGGTAGACGGTGCCCATTCCGCCCTCGCCGAGCACGCCGTCGACCCGGTAGCCGGCGACGATCGTTCCGTTCTCAAGCATGTCCGGGGTCGATCCTACGCCGACGGCGGATCCACCACGCACCGGCGCCGGCCCCGCCGGCGGGGTGAATCTCAGCGGTGATCATTTCCGGCGCCGGGTCGGCCCGGTTCGCCGGGGACGTGACCGCTCACCCGACGACGATCGTCCCGCCGTGTCCCCCGCCGCCACCGCCACCGCCGGTCCCGCTCGCCGCGGGTGGAGCGGGGCTGACCGGACTGACGACCGGCGCGGCGCTCGGCGCCGCGGGAGGAGCGACGACCACCGGATGGCGCAGGGTGGGCAGCGCGGTTGGTGGCGCGAACGACGGAGCGGCCGGGGCGCCCGACGGCAGCGTGACCCGTTTGATCGCCAGGCCTGAGTTCGGGCCCTGGCCGCTGCCGCTCGCCCGCCGCACGGCGAAGCCGACCGCGAACGCGACGACGATCAGGACCAAACCGAGCGCGACGACGCGTATCGCCGGAACGCCTGTCGGCGTTGCGGAGCCGCTCACCGCTGGGGAGCTCATCGCGGGCTCGACTGTGGCCGGGAGGTGCCGGGAGGCGCCATCGAATCAGCAGCTCTGACGCGGCAGTCGGGATCCGGGCTCGAGGCAGTCTTCGATCTTCGTGAATCCGCCACGCTTGACCTTGTAGGCGATGTACGCACCGATCGCCCCGGGTTTGGTCGCGTAGATCTTGAGCTCTGCACCGGCGTTCAGCGTGCGGTTGCGGAGCCCCGGCAGGCTGAGCTTGGGCGCCGTGCGCGTGTACGTCGGACAGCCCCTTGTGCAGCTGACCGTCACGGTCGAGCCCTTCGACGCTGACACCGCGAGGTTGACCAGCCGGACTCCCGTCGCGGTCGGTTGCGCCGTCAGCGTCGCGCTGGCCCGCAGGCGCACGGGATTGACGACGTAGTCGAACAGCACTTCGAGCGGTCCGCCGGCGCCGTTCACGCCACCGATCTGCACCGTGTACGGCTCGTGGGCCTTGACGGTCACGTAGAGGTCCTGCTGGTTGGTCGTCGCGTTGATGACGCAGTGACTCGCGCTCCATTGGGGCAGGTCGGTCGTCAGGCTGAACGGCAGGACGGTGATCGCGGTGCTGAACGCGGCGGACGTTCGAATGCGGACGACACCGTTCGTGTCGGGGTAGAAGTCGTACCAGATCGTCTTGCCGTAGCTCGTTCCGTCGCAGGTCGTGACCTCCGCTCCGCCGCCGGTCTTGGGCGTGAAGAGATCCGTCTGCGTCGTCGCGTTCGTCGTGTCCCGGTCATCCTTGAGGGTGTCGACCCGGTCGAGCGGCTTGCCCGGCTGGTTGAGGTTCAGCGACTCGAGGTAGTTGTCGTTGATCGGTGCGGGTGGGCTGGCCGGAGCCTGACCAAGGGCGGCGGCGCATGCCCAGCACGCGAAGCCGACCGTCACGAGCAGGCCGATCAAGGTTCGGCGGGTCATGCCGGGACCGCCGCTTCGGCGGCGAGGACGTCCCAGTCGCCCTGCTCGAGGGATCCGATCAGGGCCGAGACGTCGCGCTTGCTGCGGACGGCGGCCGTGACGTTCGGCGAGTCGGCCTGCCTGCCGATCAGAATCGCACCGACGATCCGCCCGTCTTCGATCACCAGCTTGCGGTAGGCGTGCTCGGCGGTGTCCTCGAGCACGATCACCGTATCGCCGTCCTGCTGGGCGAAGCGGCCGACCGACAGCAGGTCGACGCCGACGACCTTGAGCATCGTCACCGGCACGGTCCCGGCGTACAGCCGGATGCCGCCGAGCGCGTTCTCGGCCGCGATCTCGCCCTGCTCGACGGCCGCCGGCCAGAGCCCGTAGATCCGCCCGCGGTGCTCGGCGGCATCGCCGATCGCGTAGACGTCGGGAGCGCTCGTGCGCAGCGAGTCGTCGACGACGATGCCGCGGCCGATCTCGAGTCCGGCGGCCCGCGCGACGTCGACGAGCGGCGAGATCCCCGCCGCGACGAGGAAGACGTCCGCTGGGAGCGTGCTGCCGTCGGCGAGCTTGACGTCGTGCAGGCGCCCGCCGCTGACGCCGAGCGACGCCGTCTGGCTGGCGACCATGATGTCCAGTCCGAGCCCCTGGAGGTAGTCGCGCAGCAGCTCAGCGGCTCGCGCGTCGAGCTGGCGCGAGAGCAGGCTTGGTCCTCGCTCGAGCACTGTGACGTCGAGGTTCAGCTTCCGCAGGGCGTAGGCGGCCTCGAGTCCGAGCAGGCCGCCGCCGGCGACGATCGCGGTCTTCGCGCCGTGCTTCTGGGCGAAGTCGCGCACGGCGAATGCGTCGGCCGCGCGGCGCAGCACGAACGTTCCGGCTGCGCCGTACCCTTCGACCGGCGGCACGAACGCGTCGCTGCCGGTCGCCAGGATCAGCCGGTCGTAGCTGAGCGTCTCTCCGGTACCCAGCGTGACCTCCCGGAGCTCGGTGTCGAGCTTCGTGGCCCAGGTGTTCAGCCAGCAGGTGATCTGGTTGTCCTCGTACCAGGAGTCCGGCAGCAGCTGAAGGCCGACCATCGCCGAGCTGCCGTGCACGAGTCGGGCGATGCCCATGCGGTTGTACAGCGGGTAGGGCTCGTTTGCGACGACGTCGATCGCGCACTCCGGGTGGCGGCGGCGGACGTGGTCGGCGGCGGTCACGCCGGCGATGCCGTTGCCGACGACGACGACACGCTTGACGGCCGGGTCGTAGAGGAAGTCCGGGATCCGCTTGACCCGCGAGGCGCCCTCGCGCATCGGCTTCAGCGCGATCGTCACCGGCCCGTTGATCCGCGCGCAGCAGGCCATCCTCGTATTTGCGGCGTAACCGAGCCGGTCGAGCGTGCCCTGCTCGTCGCTCGCCGGAGCCGAGAGGTTCTCCATCCCTTCGAGGACGCAGATCGGGTCGGCGCCGCAGACTCCCATCCGGCAGCCGGCCTCGATCTCCTGCTCGGAGCGCTCGGCGAGCTCGAGCAGCGTCGCTCCCGGCTTTGCGACGACCGTCAGTCCACTCGGCGAGAACGTGATCTCGGGGTTTCCGGCCTGTTCGGCGCGAGCCGCCTTCATTCCGGCTCCGCCGACGGGCGCCGGGGCGCTCGCGACACCCGCCTGCTCGACGAAGACGGCCTCCTTGCGCCAGGTGCGCACGATCCAGACCGCCGCGAGGACCCACACGATCACGCGCACGGTCCAGATGAACCACGCCGTGTTCTCGTTGCCGAGCAGCGTCCCGGCGAGTGTCTTCGAGGAGTAGAAGTAGTAGGTGCTGATCGCGGCGCCGCCGTAGACGGCGGTGATCTTGTTCGACGTCACCTTCAGCACCGCTTCGGCGAGGAAGAAGCTCCCGGCACTGACGGCGATGTACACGGCGAAGCGCCCGTAGTCGTTGAGCGTCGAGATCTGCGCCGGCAGCGTGAAGTAGCAGTACACGAGTCCCGGGAAGGCGCCGACGAAGAACTTGCGATACGCCTTGTAGTGGTCGTCCTCCTCGTAGAGGTCGGCGAGGTAGGCGACGCGCGGGTTGAAGTCGTAGCAGTTCTTCGTGCAGCCGACGCACGGCTGGCAGTGGGAGTTCGGCACGGTCACGTAGGGCGTCTGTCCGTAGACCCGCTGGACCGGCAGCAGCGGGCAGATCGAGCTGCACCACCCGCTCTTGCCCTTGAAGGTCAGGCCGCCGATGAATGCCCCGACCAGCGACGCGCCGATCAGCACGGCCGTCGCCGGGCCGCTCGTGTTGAAGAGCGGACGGCGGGAGGCCACGAGGATCATGAACGCGGCCATCCCGACGAGCGGCGCGTACTCGCGATACCAGTCGGGGACGGTCAGGCCGCGCGTGAACTTGAACAGCCGGGGCGTCTGGTTGGACGCGGCCAGCGGGCAGAGGTTGCGCCACAGGCCGGGCGCCGTCAGCCAGAGCGCCGGGAGTAGCGGGATCGCGAGCTTCCACCACAGCTCGAGGCCGGTGCTCGGCTTGACGACGAGCAGGATGCACAGGCCGATCGCCGACGCGACGCTGAGCACCCGCCCGACGTGCCAAGCCCAGATCGGCAGGTGACGGGGCAGCTGCGTGTAGTTCGGAAACGGGTTGGCGAGCGCCGCCGCCCGCTTCGCGACTCCCTTCGCGGCCGGCTCGCCGGCGGACTTCGGGGCTTTGCCTCGACCGTTGCGGCGCCCTGGTCGCGGCGTCGCGGCCGGCTCTGTGTCCACCGCGACGGCCGCGCGCTTGGCGGACGGCTGCGCGGCGGCCGGCGGCGCACTCGCCGACGCGCGGGAGGCAGATCTCTCACGAGGCGGTTTCGGCGGGTCGGCAGGCGGCTTCGCGGCCGGCGGCGCCGCTGCCGCGGGAGCTCGCGGGGCCGGCGTCTCCCGCAGCCGCGTCGCGTCCGCGCGCTGGCGATCGGGTGGCGGCGGCGGTGGTGCGGGCGGTCCGGCGGCCGCCGGCGCGGGCGGGGCCGGTGGAGCGGGCGGTCCGGCAGCCGTCGGCGCCGGCGCGGGCGGTGGAGCTGCCGGCGGCGCGGGGGGTGGAGGGGTGACGACGTCGCGTACGCGAGTCGTCTCGAGTCCCGCGATCAGAGGAGCTGCGTCGGGTAGACCCCCCGGCGACGGTGGAGGCGGCGCCGCGGGCGCGGCCGGCGCATCCGGCGGCGGCGACACGACGTTGCGCACCCGGGTGACCTCGGGTCGGGCGATCGGCGCCTCGGGCGCGCCGACCGGCGGCTGAAACTGGAGATCCGGCACCGCGCCGGCCGGCGGCGCATCGTCAGCCGCGGGTGGCGCGGGAACCGTCGCGGCCAGGCGCGTCGCGTAGGGATCCACGGGCGGGGCCGCGGCCGGAATCAGCTCGAGGGCGATCTCGCTGGTGCCGAGCCGCACCTTCGCGTTCGCGCCGACAGTCACCCGGCCGGTGATCCGGGTGCCGTCGACGAACGTCCCGTTCAGCGACCCGAGGTCCTCGATCTCGAAGCCGGCCGCGGTCGGGCGGATCGTCGCGTGGCGCCTTGAGAGCTCGTCGTCGCGAATGATCAGGTCCGTGTCGCGGCGGCCGATCGTCAGCTGCTCGGTCAGCTCGAGGACGTGCCCGGCCATCGGTCCCGTTGTCACGTTCAACTTGTGCATCAGGCCCTCCCCCGGGCTTCGGTCCGGCGATTTGGCGAGCAGTGGACCGCGCGTGGTGCCCAGATCCGCCCAGCCCGCCGGGTTCGGTCGATCACGGATGGTCGCCGCTTGGACAACAAGCTCAGCTTCCTGACCCGGCGATCACGTCGCTCGCCAGCCGCAGCCGGCGGGTGACGATCCGTGCGAGGTCGAACAGGACCGCGCGTCCGAGCTCGGGATCGTGCGCGCTGAGCACTTCGAACGCCTCCATGCGTAGCCGCAGCAGCTCGCCGGCCGTGATCGCAAACAGCGTTGCCGAACGTGGCCCCCCGTCGAGGAAGGCGACCTCGCCGACGACGGACGGAGCCACGATCGTCTTGAACGTGCGGGTCTCGTCGCCGGCCAGCCGCACGCCGATCGTTCCCTCGGTCAGGAGGATCAGCGAGCGGTCGGTATCGCCGGCCGTCACGAGGACCTCGTCACGTACGAAGCGGCGCGTCTCGGTGTGCTCGATGATCTTCTTCCAGTCGGCCTGCGACCGGTCGGCGAGGAACCCGTGCTCGTCCGCGGCCTCGTCGGGCCCGACTTCCTCCGGATCGAAGAAGGTCGCGACGAACTGCGCAGTCACGCTCCGGTCCCCGCTGCTCAACGTCGTCCCCTCATTCTGTTCGCCCCCGTCCGGCGGTCCGATCGGCCACCGGGACACGTTCTCGGCGCCACCACGATACCGCGTCGTCGACGCCGATGATGGCGTACCCGTCTCGGCTCCGACGCCGCGCCGCGCCGGCCGATGATCGTGAATCCGCAGCCGTCGTGCGCCGGATGCTTCGGCGTCGCGCCATGCGATCCGGCAGTGACGGGCGGCGCGCGCTGAGCGGATGCGAGCAGCTACGCTTCGGCCGTCGTGGATCAGCCTGCGCTTCAGCGCATCGGAGTTGGGTCGCGGATTGCCGGGCACGAGGTGATCGGCACGATCGGCCAAGGCGGAATGGGCGTCGTGTACCTGGCAGTGCCGGACTCGGGCGGTGAGCGAGTGGCACTCAAGGTCCTCGCCCCCGAACTGGTCGACGACGACGCGTTTCGTCGGCGTTTCGAGCGCGAGTCGGGTTACATGCGCCTGCTGCGCCATCCGCACATCGTCGAGGTCCGCCAGGCCGGGGAGTCCGAAGGCCTGCTCTACATCGCGATGCAGTACGTCGACGGCCCCGACCTCGGCGCCCTGATCGCCCGCGAGGGGCCGCTCGAACCGCGCCGCGCGCTCGACCTGCTCGGTCAGATCGCCGGTGCCTTGGACGCGGCCCACGCGAGCGGCGTGGTCCATCGCGACGTCAAACCCGCGAACGTGATCGTCGCGGCCGATCCGGCCGACTCGTGCTACGTCACCGATTTCGGTCTCAGCAAGCGGATCGCCCAGGACAGCGTCGCCCTCACCGCCGCCGATTCCTACGTCGGGAGCTTCCACTACGTTGCACCGGAGGCGTTCAACGGCGGCGAGTGTGACCATCGGGCGGACGTCTACTCGCTTGGCTGCGTGCTCTGCGAGTGCCTCACCGGCGCCCCGCCGTTTCCGGCGACACGGGAGATCGAGGTGCTCTACGCGCACCTCAAGTCCCCCCCGCCCCTCCTGAGCACGCTCCGGCCGGACCTGCCGGCGGCGCTCGACGAGGTGCTGGCCACGGCGATGGCGAAGGACCCGGCTGACCGCTATGCGTCATGTCTCGCGATTGTGCATGCTGCCCGCATGGCGATCGGCGACGAATTCGGTCAGGCGCAGGCGGGTCACGATGACGCGCCGGAGGCCGTCGAGCTTCGCTTCGAGGTCATCTCGGGGAATCTCACCGGGACCGTCATCGAGGTCGGCGACGAGCTCCATATCGGACGGGCGGCCGACGGTCACGGCCAGCTCGGGCGCGATCCGGAGATCTCGCGCTTCCACGCCAGGATCGCTCGCGAGGCCGACGGCACCTACGCGATCGAGGACCTCGGGTCGACGAACGGCACGTTCGTCAACGGCCTGCGGATCAGCTCGCCGTGCATCCTCCGCGTCGGCGACACACTCGAGGTCGGCGGAACCACGCTGCTCGCCGCCGCCGCCGCCGCCGCCGCCACCACCGCCCCCGCCGGCCCGACGCCCGAACCGCCCGCGGACGCCGGCCCGCCACCCGGCGCACCGCCCGACGTCGGCCCGACGCCTCACGCCGGTTTTCCGGCCGCTCATTCCTCCGTCCGGCGGGTTCCTTCCGCTCTCGCGCCGGCTCCCGCCCCTTCCCCGCCGGCGCCTGAGCCGCCGCTGCCGTCGGAGCTGCCGAGCACCGAGGCGACTCCGGCTGCCGTCCGGATCGACAGAGGTGCCGTTCCCCCGCCGCTGAGCCTGTCGCTCGCCGTCGACTTCGAACGCGCCGACGTCCACCTCACCCTCGGGCCCGGGATGCCGGCCCTGCATCTGGGCTTTCGCGACGGCGGCTGGCAGGTTCTCGACCCGGATTGAGCGTCAGGCGCTGCGCGCCGGGCCGGAGACTCAGATCGGCGGCCCCGGGGCCAGGTAGCTCTGCCCCGCATGCAGCGTCACCGTGCGCCGCGTCCGCAGGTTGGAGACCGAGACGATGCCGCGCGTGACCCGCGTGAGCGTTCCGTCGCACCGGTCGGTGACCGTGAACTGCGTGCCGCGGACGGTCGCGGCGGCGTAGTTCCCCCGCACCGTGAACACCCCCGTGTCCTTGGAGCTCAGCAGGCCGAGAATCTTCTTGCTCAGGGTCCGCTTGGGCCGGCGCGCAGCCGCGCGCGCGCTGGGGTTGGCGGCCGCGACGACCGCCGACTTGCCGAGCGTCGTGCACAAGGCGGCCGTCCGGGGTCGGGTGTTCATGATGTCGAGTGAGGTCAGGCCCTTCTGCCGGCGGTTCTGAAGGATCTTGAACAGGCCGGCGAAGAAGGACCCGGTGTACAGCTTGTTCTTCACGCTCGTCGCGCTCGCGATCATCGCCGTCCCGGCCCGCGTGTCGACGATCGTGCCGACCGGGACCTGGCGAGCATCCTCGATCGGGATGAAGCCGATGCCCTTGCCGGGCGCCGTGGACGCCGCCGCGGTCGCGCGCTCGGTGGATCTCGTGCCGCCGGGGAGCTTGACGTACACCTTGCCGCTGATCGCCTCGAGGTTCACCGTCTTGCCGAGGACCGGCTCGGGAATCACTGTGTAGCGGAATGACGCGGTCGTGCTCGACCCGCACGTCGCCGTCGCGGTTCGTGACAGCGAGAACGTGCCCTGCTTGGACGTGTCGAGCGGCATATGGCTCGCTGAGGGATTGCGCGAGAGGCCGCTCGGAGCGGTCGCCCTGATCGAGACCGAGGCGACATCACCGATGAAGAACCCGGCCCGCCCCTGATCGCTCGTGATCGCCACGCTCGGCGCGACGCAACCCGGCGGCCCGCCGGGACCGGTCGTCCCCTGGCCCGGCGGACCCGACGATGTTCCGGACACGCTCGTGGTCGCCGTCGCCTGTGGGTCGCTCGGCACGAGCACCCCGGATCCCGCCGCGTCGACGAACGCCGTCACCGTGTCGGTCCCGGCCTTGCTCGGGACGTAGGAGAAGGCCGCGGTGTACGCGCTGGACGTGTTGACGACCTGCCTGGCGACCGTGTTGGCCCCCGACACGATGAACGAGATCGGCTGATTCGCCACGGGCTGGCCGGCCGCGGTGACCGCCGTCGCCGTCACGGTCGCGGTGCCGCCGACGCTCACGGTCTGCGATGCCGGGCTGAGTACCACGCGCGCCGGCGCGCCGCTCACGACCGTCACGGTCGCCGTGGCCGCCAGCGCTGGAGCGGCTCCGCCGGGCGCCGGTTGGGCTGACGAGACGAGCTCGGTCGCCGTCACCGTGTCCGTCCCGACGTTCCTCGCGGCGTACTGGAAGGTCGCGGTGCCCTGAGCGCCGGTGGGCAGCGTGGCCCCGGCACCGGAATTGGCCCCGGCCACCGTGAACGTGACGTCCTCGTTCATGACTGGCTGATTGTCGGAGTTGAGGACCGTCGCGGTGAGCGTCGCGGTCTGGCCTGCGGTCACCGTCTGCGACGGCGGACTGAGCGAGACGCCCGCCGCGGCGAGGACGGCCGCCGGCAGGGCGACCGCGAGCAGCAGAAGCGTCAGCGCGCCCGGCAGGGCGAGGCGTGACGGGGGGCCGCCGAAGGATCGTCGGAGCCGAACGAGCCCCGAAGCGCAGGCCCGACCGGTGGCGCGGACGCGACCGAACCGTGTGCTGTCGTCGCCAGGCGATCCCCTCAGCATGCACACATCCCCCTGAAATCTCCTTTGCGTCCGCCCCGGACACAGTTTGGCTGGCCAACGGTATACCACCTCCACGAGGTCTGAGCCGCCGCCAACGTCACGGCGGCGCGGCCCGATCAGGGCGCCACAGGCCTCAGCAGGCCGACGC
Source organism: Solirubrobacteraceae bacterium (assembly GCA_035553395.1). Lineage (GTDB taxonomy): Bacteria > Actinomycetota > Thermoleophilia > Solirubrobacterales > Solirubrobacteraceae > Palsa-513. The sequence goes on from DASZKP010000106.1 coordinate 58,637, forward strand.
TTCGAGCTCGGTGACCGCGACCGGGTCAGGGCGCAGCGCGAGGAGTGCGATGTCGTCCCGCAGGCGCCCGTGCGCGTGATCGGACGCCGCGCGTTCGATCTCCGAGAGCAGCGCCGCGAGGGGCAGCGCGCTGGCCCGGGCGCACACCTCGAACAGGCCGGCCTCACCGAGCGGCGTCGGGCGCCCGGCGTCGGGCACGCCGTCGGTGAAGAGGAGCAGGGTCTCGCCCGGTAGGAGGTCGGCTTCGGTCGTCGTGATCACGATCGGGTCGATCACCCCGAGCAGCGTCCCCGGCGACCCGATCGGCCGGGCCTCACCGTCCCGGCTGATGATCAGCGGTCGTTCGTGGCCGGCCAGCGCGACGGTCAGCGATCCGCCGGCCGGGCCGGGCTCGAACACCACGAGGCACGCGGTGCACAGGTCCGCTCCGGCCGGCTGCCGGCGCAGCGCACGGTGGAGCGTGTCGAGCATCCGCTCCGGCGACTGGTCGGCCTGCGCGGCCGCCCGCAGCGTGTGTCGTGCCAGGGCCGTCACTCCTGCCGCCCGCGGGCCCTTGCCGCAGACGTCGCCGATCACGAGCATCCACCGGCCGCCGCCGTACTCGAAGACGTCGTAGAAGTCGCCGCCGACCTCGTTGAGCTCGCCGGCCGCCGAGTACAGGGCGGCCACGTCGACCCCGGGGATCTCCGGCAGCGACTCGGGGAGGAGGGCCCGCTGGAGCGTGTCCGCGATCCGCGTCCGCTCGGTGTACACGCGGGCGTTCTCGATCGCCGTACCGATCCGCCGGGCGAGCCTCACCGCGACGGCGAGATCCGCCGGCGACAGGCGACGGCTCGACTCGGAGCTGACCAGCGTGATCGCGCCGATCGTGCCGACCGCGCCGGGCATCGGCACGATGACCACCGCGGTCATGCCGATCGCCTCGAGGATCTCGAGATGTCCGGCATCCCGCGCGTACGCGGCGAGCGCCGCCGGCGGGATGTCGGTGACGATGACCGGCCTTCCCGAGCGGATGACCTCGGCGACCCCGGTCGGCTCGTCGCTCGCCGGCCTATAGAGCCGGTGCAGCCGCTCGGCGAGGGCGAGCTTGGCTGGATCCGTGTGGTGGATCGCGACTCGCTCGACCCGCCCGTCCTCGTCGAGCAGATCGACCGCGCACCAGTCGGCGATCTGCGGGACGGCGAGTCGGGCGACGCCGGCCAGTGTCTCGGCGTAGTCCATCGATGTCGCCAGCAGATCGCTGGCCTGCGCGAGGAAGCTCTCCGCCAGCTGGGCCCGCTTGACGTCGGTGATGTTCTCGTAGACGTTGATCACGTAGTTGAGGCGGCCGGTCTCCGGGTCGGTGATCGGCGTCGCCCGGACGACCAGCCAGCGCTCCTCCCCGGTCGCCCGGATGACGTTGCGCACGAGCTGGGGCTCGGCCGGCTCCCCCCGCAGCAGGCGGCGGGCCGGCATCTCGTCGAGATCGAGCTCGCGGCCGTCCTCGTCGAGCACGAGGAAGCGTTTCATCACCTCGCCCTGCGGCGCCTGGATCAGGTCGCTCGACGTCTGCGCATCGAGGAGGTCGGCCGCCGCCTGGTTGGCGAACACCGTCTGGCCGTCGGCGTCGATCACCGTGATCGCCTCGGCGACGTTGGCGAGGATCGCCTCGAGGCGCCGCTCGAGGCTCTGGAGCTCGGAGAACAGCCGCGCGTTGTCGAGCGCGAGGGCCGCCCGCCGCGCCAACTCGCAGACCAGGTCCAGATCATCCCCGCCGTACGGCGGACCGGCACCGAGCCTGAGCACCGAGAGCGCCCCGAGCGTCCGACCGCGGGCGAGCAGTGGGGCGATCACCGCCGAGCGGTAGTCGTGCTCGATCATGAAACGCGCGTGCTCGTCGCCCTGGGCGAACGAGCTCAACGCCGCGCTCGTCATGCTCGCCCGGAGCTCCGGCTCGCCGGTCCGGATCACGCGGGCCACCGGATGCTCGCCGGCCGGGTCGAGCGGGTGGCGTGCCCGGAGATCCTCGAGGCTCCGGGCGACGCTCTCGTCGACCGCGGCCACGGCCACATCCCGGATCGAACCGTCGGCGTCGCGCAGATCGATCACGCACAGGCTGGCGATCCGCGGAACCGTCAAACGAGCGACCTCGCGCATCGTCGTCCCGAGATCCAGCGATCGCGCCATCACCGAACCCGCGTCGACCAGCAGGGCGGCGGCCGCGTCGGTCAGCTGGACAGGCGTCGCCGTCGACCCGCCCGGCCGACCGCCGTCCTCGCATTCCGCATCGATCCTCATCGAGCTCGCTCCGAACCACCGTCGCAGGCCGGCCGCCCAGTATCGCACTCGTCCGATCGCGTTCGAGGCCGCCTTCGGGGCGTTGGTACCGTCCCGACGGGATGGCGCTCGAGATCACCCTCTACACGGATCCGGCATGCCCGTTCGCGTTCTCCGCAGAGCCTGTTCGCCTCCGACTTCGGTGGCACTACGCCGACCAGCTCCGCTGGCATACGAGGATGATCGTGCTCACCCTGGAGCCCGGCCACGCCGAACGACTCGCCCAGGGCGCGCGGGGCCTTCAGCGCCGCTACGGGATGCCGATCGACTCGACCCCACGTCCCCGGCCGGCGTCCTCCGAGCCTGCGTCCCTGGCCTTCGTCGCGGCGCGTCGACACGCGCCGGCGGCCGCCGAGCGGCTGCTGCGGGGCCTGCGCGTCCACGCGATGGCCGGCGGCCTGCTCGACGACCCCGACCTGATCGACACGGCCGCCCGCGAGGCCGGTCTCGACCCGGGGGAGCTGCGCCGGTGGTCGGCGACCGACGAGGTCGCGGATGAGCTCCGCGCCGATATCGCCGGTGCCCGCGCGCCGTCAGCCGCCGCCCGCGCGCTCGACCACAAGCTCGGCGGCCCGGAGCAGGAGCGGCGCTATTCGGCCCCGAGCTACGAGATCACCGACCCCGATCGCGGCCGTTCGGTCTCGATCCCCGGGTTCAATCCCTACGAGGTCTACGAGGCAGCCGTCGCGAACCTCGCCCCTGAGCTCGTGCGACGAGCCGAGCCCGCGAGCGTCGAGGAGCTCCTCGTGTGGGCCGACGAGCCGCTCGCCACGGCCGAGGTCGCGGCGATCACGCAACTTGACCCGGCCGAGGTCCGCACCGAGCTCGCCCGGGTCGCGACGCCGCTGCCGGCCGGGGCCGACTGCTACTGGCGGCGCTCGGCCGACCGGTAGGTCGTCTCGCCCGAGGGTCGGCCCGGCGGGAGGCTCACGCGGTCGCCTTCATGAGCAGGCTGTCGAGCCCCTCGTTGCGGAGCTCGGTCTGATCCTCGGTGTACTTGAGGACCGAGCCCAGCGTGACGTCGATCGCGTCGACGTCGAGCGTCTCGTAACCCAGCAGGTTGAGCGCTCCAAGCCAGTCGATCGCCTCGGCGATGCCGGGCGGCTTCTGGATGTCGAGCTTGCGCAGCCGGGAGACGGCGATCGCGACCTGGCCGGTGAGCTTCTTCGGGGTCCCGCCGCTGCGCCGGTGAAGGATCTCGGCCTCGCGGGCAGCGGTCGGGTACTCGAGCCATTGGTAGAGGCACCGCCGCTTGATCGCGTCGTGGAGCTCGCGGGTCCGGTTGGACGTCAGGACGATGATCGGCGGGTGGGTCGCCCGAATCGTCCCGAGCTCGGGGATCGTGACCGTCGACTCGGCCAGCAGCTCGAGCAGGAAGGCCTCGAAGTCCGGATCGGCACGATCGATCTCGTCGATCAGCAGAACCGCCGGTCGCGGCCCGGGGTGCTCGAGGGCGCGGAGCAGGGGGCGCCGGATCAGGTAGTCGGGTCCGAACACGTCGTGCTTGGTGTCCTTGTGATCGGCCGAGTCAGCCAGGCGGATGCTGAGCAGCTGGCGGGGGTAGTTCCATTCGTAGAGCGCCTCCGACGCGTCGATGCCCTCGTGGCACTGGAGGCGGATCAGCGGTGTGTCGAGCACCGTGGCGATCGCCTTCGCCGCCTGTGTCTTGCCGACGCCCGGCTCACCCTCGAGCAGGAGTGGCATTCCCAGGCGGAGCGCGAGGAAGATCCCTGTCCCGAGGCCCTGGTCGACGTAGTAGCCGGCGACCTCGGCCAGCTTCACCCCGAGCGTCCTCGCGTCCCGCGCGATCGCCCGGATCTCGCCTGCGGCCTCGCCGGTGACCATCGGCGCGGACGGGCGCCGCCGGAGGGCGTCGTCGGCCTGGTCCTCCGGGCTGCTCACGCGCCCGGGTCCCGGGTCTGCCGACCGAACGAGCTGCTGCACTTCGATGCCTGCACGGTGCCTCCCGCTGAAGTCGTCCTGCGATTCACCCTGGTTCTCGCAGACTACGCGCAAATTGGCAAGGCACGCCAAAAAGCCGCTGTCACGGGCCCGGCCTGAGCTATGGTCAGATCTTGTGATCTGGAGGCTCCGGCTTGCCCGTAGTCCGTACGTGTCGTCATCGCGGTGGCTGTCGTGCCGCTAGCCGGTCGGGCCGCGTCGGACCAGCCGCTCTGGACCGTCACGGTCGACGTGCTCTCGCCCGAGTCGAGCCTCTGCGGCGTCTGGGAGGAGCTCGCCGGCCTCGACTTCGCGGGCGTCGAGGGCCGGCCGGCACACCACTATTTCGACGCCCGCGGCGGCGTCCACGCCTGGGCCGCGGTGAGGGTCCGCGCCCACGAGGCCGACGGAGCCCGCCAGCGGGGACAGATGTTCGTCGACTCGATTCTCAGCCGGGCTCCCCACGAGGTCTCCGGCCACCGCGGTCTGCGGGTCGTCGTCCGCGCGGCTCCGGCCCGCGAGCAGCCCTGGGAGACGGGGAAGTGGCTGCTGGCGCCCCGGGCCAAGGAGCGGCTGCCGCGGCCGGTGCCGTGGTCGTACTACGAGCCGTCGGCTGACGGGCTCAGCCTGGGGATCGTCTGGACTTCGACGCACAGGAAGCTCGAGCGGGTCGTCGTTGTCGACGGTCTCGACCAGGTGATCGTCACCCTGCACGAGTCGTGCCCGCCACTGCTCACTCCCAAGGGAGCGCTCACGGCTTCGCGATGTGCCGCCCACACGCGCCGCGTGTCCGTGACGCTCGCGCAGCGGCTCGGCCGGCGGGAGGTCTGCGACGGCTTCGACGCGCTGCCCAGGTCGCCGGGATCGTGACCGACGGCAGGCTCGCGGTCAGCTCGTGCCATCGCGCCGACGCCGACGCCGACGTCGACGCCGCCGACCCGGGCGACGAGCTCAGGCCGACGCCGGCGTCGGGGGACCGGATCCGAGCGCCTTCACAGCGTGAACGGGCGGCCGGCCGAGGTGGTCACAGAGCGGGGCCGGCCGGCCGAGGTGGAAGCCCTGACCGAAGTCGACGCCGAGCATCGTCAGAACGTCGACGGTCTCCGGGCTGGTCACGTATTCGGCGATCGTCGCCTTGCCCATGCCCCGTGCGATCTGCACGACAGCCGCGATCAGGATGCGATCGGTCTCGTTCTCGGTGCAGTGGCGCACGAACTCACCGTCGATCTTGAGGTAGTCGAACGGCAGATGCTTGAGGTGGTAGCAGGAGCCGAAGCCGGCTCCGAAGTCGTCGAGCGCGAAGCCGCAGCCGAGCTCCGAGAGGCGCTCGGCGAAGCAGGCGGCCCGTCCGACGTGGGCGATCGCCGCCGTCTCGGTCACCTCGAAGATCAGTCGGTCGGCCGGGACGCCGGTCTCGCGCAGCCGCCGCTCGATCAGCGCGAGGAGCCTGTCGTCGCCGATCGTGTGACCCGAGAGGTTGACCTCGAAGCGCAGGTCGCGACCGAGCTCACGCTGCTCGGCGAGCATCTCGATCGAACGTCCGGTGACCCACCGGTCGATCTCGCCGATCAGGCCGAGGCGCTCGGCGACGTGGAGGAAGGCACCCGGCGGGACGGCGTCGCCGTGGCGATCTCGCATCACGAGCAGCAGCTCGTACTGGGTGGTCGCGGCCCCGTCGAGCGGAACGATCGGCTGGGCGAGCAGCTCGAACCCGTTGCGGGCGATCGCGTCGTTGATGTGCTCGGCCGCCTTGCGGCGGATCTCGCTCCGGGGTCGGCGGTGGTCCCTGCTTCGGTACCGGGCATACCGGTCGCGACCGTTCTCCTTGGCGTCGTACATCGCGAGGTCGGCGTTGACCATGACGTCCTCGGGGGTCAGCAGCTCGCCGTCGTCGAAGCGGGCGATCCCGATGCTCGCGGTGACCCGCCGGTCCCTGCCGACGAGGGCCGGCATGGCCTCGTCACGGACGACCGCCAGCAGCGCCTGCGCGACGGCGAGGGTCGCCGCCTCGTCCTGGGCGGGGAGCAGCACGGCGAACTCGTCGCCGCCGAGACGTGCGACGACGTCGCTTTCGCGCAGCCGCGAGCAGAGGCCCTGGGCGATGCGGACGATGAGTTGGTCGCCGGCGCTGTGACCCTGGGTGTCGTTGAAGTACTTGAAGTGGTCGAGATCGATCATCAGCACGGCGCCGGTCGGGCCGTAGCGACGGGTGCGGGATGTGTGGCCCCGCAGCTCGCGGTCGAAGCTGCGCCGGTTGAGCAGGCCTGTCAGGGGATCGTGGTCGGCCATGTGCTGGAGTCGGCGCTCGTGGGTGCGGCGTTCTGTGATGTCCTGGATCTGCCCGAGGAAGTGCAGGGGCTGACCGTCGGGGGAACGGGTCAGCGTGACGCTGACGGCGACCCAGACCGGCTCGCCCGGTGCGAGGTAGCGTTTCTCGCACGTGTGTGACGTAACCTCGCCGGCGAGCAGCGAACGCCGGGCCGCGGCGTCTGCGGTGACGTCGTCGGGATGGGTGATGTGCTCCCCCGAATGGCCGGTGAGCTGCTCCCGGGTGTGGCCGACGATCGCACAGAAGGCGTTGTTGACACGCTCGTACCGACCGTCAAGGCCGACGATCACCATTCCGATCCGTGCTTCGTCGAAGGAGCAGCGCAAGCGCTCCTCGCTGGCCGCAAGCTTCAGTTCGGCGGCACGCCGCTCGGTCAGGTCACGTGTGATCGCGCCGTAGCCGCGCAGGCTGGTGTCCGGGTCGCGCAGCGGGGTGATCACGACGCTGGCCCAGAACCGCGAACCGTCGCGCCGCACGCGCCAGCCCTCGTCCTCGAGGCGACCGACGACCTCGGCGCGGGCGAGCTCGACGGCCGGCCTGCCGGCGACGATGTCCTCGGGAGGGTAGAAGACCGAGAAGTGACGTCCGACGATCTCCTGCGCGGCGTAGCCCGTGCATCGCTGGGCCCCGGCATTCCAGGTCGCGACGCGGCCCTCGGTGTCAAGCGTCAGGATCGCGTAATCCGCCACGTCCTCGAAGTCGTGCCCGGGTGACACCGCACGGTCTTCGCGCTCGAGAGATCGGGAGGAGCGCGCGCCGGGCCGGGATCGGGCGGAGGCCCGGGAGGACACTCGTTGGCACCATAGCACCAGCCCGCGGCCGTGACAGCAGTACGTCAGGCCGTGTCGAGCGCGGCCATCGGAAGGAGGATCGCGAGCTGCCGGTTCTCCTCGGGGTCGAGCACCGAGTGCTGGGCGCAGGCCGGGACGAGCCGTCCCGTCTCGGGGTGGGCCATCGCGTACGAGCAGGCCTCCAGCCGCTCCTGTGTCTCGCGGATCTGCGGATCCTCGTGGACCTCGCCGCGCTCGAGCGCCTCCCAGGCCGGCTCGACGAGGCGGGCGTCCATGAAGCTGTGCATCACGAAGGTCATCGCCTTCGGCCGGTCGCGGACGAGCGCTGCCGGGCCGCCCATCCGGCGCACTGCCCGGGCCGCCCAGCCGACGGCCCGGGTGATGACGCGAGGATGGCGGGCGCTCCCGCGGACCAGGCGGGCGGCGAGCACGGCCGGCTGGACGGCCGTGTCCATGCCGCCGAAGGCGTCGATGAAGCTGTCGAGCATGCGGGTGTCGCGCTCGTCGTCCTCGTCGAGCAGCGTCCAGTACCGATCGCCGACGTAGCCGCCGTAGGCGGTCCGGTTGCAGCGGGTGTCGCCGATCTGGAGGGCATCGGCGTGCAGGCGGCCGCCGGCGCCCCGCTCGATCTCGAGCCAGACCTGCGCGGTCGAGAAGGACCGGTACTCGTCCTTCCAGCGCGACGGGTTGCCGATGAACGCCGCCGGCTGGAAGGAGAACATCCGAAAGCCGTAGTGCCGGCAGGTCGCGATCACGTCGGCGACCTCGCCGATGTTGCGCGGCGTGACCGTCATGTTGTGAGCCAGGTAGCTCGTGATCCCGTGCTCGCGCTCGAGGCGGGCGAACATCTCGCAGAATGTCCGCCTGGCGTCGTGGAGCTCCGCCTCTCCGGTCGGGCGGGCGTGTCCCCGCCGGCCGAACATCATCGAGTCGAAGTGGCCGGCGAAGCTCAGGTGCGTGAAGCGGGGGCGCCCGCTGCCAGGGTCGAGCGCCAATGCCTCCAGATACTCGTAATCAAAATCTCCGTGGGTCATCGACATCGGCTTGCGACCGTGCCCGATCATCACCTCGAGCGCGGCCGCATGGTCATCGGGTGAGAGCAGCGTCACCTCGCCGCCGATCAGCTGGGCGTTCTGGCCGGGCCCGCGCAGGTCGCGCAGCAGTGCCATCTGGGCGTCGACCTGCCCGGCCGTGTGCTCCCCGTCGACGCGGACGCGGTTGGCGTCGCGTGAGTGGTAGCACGGTGTGCAGGCGAGATCGCAGCGCGGGAACACCCCGTGGGTCCCCTCGCACCCGGCTGTCCGCCGGCCGAGCATCTGGCGTCGGGTCTGGACGTGGGCCGGGAGCTCGTCCCACCGGCGTTGGAGGGCCGCAGTCAGGTCGGGATGCTCCGGACGGGTCAGCACCTCGAGTCGGCGGGCGCGTTCGAGGATGCCTTCGAGCACGCGGCCGATGGCACGGGCGGTGCTCCGCGGTTCCGTCATCACCGCACAGCCCTGTAGAGGCGTGCGAGACGCGGGGCCGGCACGCCGGCGACGTAGAGCCAGCGGATCACCCACCAGGAGAGCAGCGTCCGCCCGATTCCGATCGCCTGCCACCGGCGCGAGGATGTCGTCGCCGGTCCGGGGAGGGCCGCCGTGGCGCCGGGCAGCCGCTCGAGTCGGCGGACGAAGTCGTAGTCGTCCATGATCGGCAGCTCGCGGAATCCGCCGAGGGCGGCGAACGTCGACTGTCGCACCCAGAGCGTGGAGTCGCCGTAGTAGTAGCCGAGCCGGCGCTGGAGGCCGTAGATCACGCCCAGCAGGCGGCTGAAGCGGTCGGCTCCGTCGAAGCGCAGGGTGAAGTTCCCGCCGACCAGCTCGGGGTCCGACCAGGCTGTGGTGAGTGTGGCGTGGGCGTCCGGCGGGAGGCGGCTGTCGGCGTGGAGGAAGACGAGGATCTCGCCGGTCGCTGACGCGGCCGCCCGGTTGAGCTGGGCGGCGCGACCCCCGGCCTGGACGACGACCCGCGGCCGGGACGGGTCGTCCCGGGCGAGCTGGGCGGTCGCGTCGCGCGAGCCGCCGTCGACGACGATCACCTCGAAGCTGCCGTCGAGACCGGCGAGGTGGTCGAGCAGGCTCGCGATCTGCTGCTCCTCGTGGAGGGTCGGGACGCAGACGGATACCAGGGGAGGCGCGTCGCCCACGCCGGCCACGCCCGAGACCTCCGGCGGGTTCAGACCGCGCATGCGAAGGCCGCCGGCAGGGTGCCGTCGAGATGGCGGAGGGTGAGGAACCGCTCGACGACGAGGCGCTTGGCCTCGGCGAGGGGGAGGCGGCCGCGGGCGATCAGGAAGTCCGGGCTGCTGGCGAGGTCAGCCCCGACGGGGTGCCAGTGGACCCCGTCGGCGGTGACGGTCAGCTCGGGGACCATCGTCGCCGGGGAGACCGCGACTCCGTCCCCGTCGGCGGCGAGCCCGCGGGCGACGAGCGGCCTTACGGCGAAGTCGTCGCCCGTCACCCCGAGCTCGTCCAGGAGGCGTCGAAGCCGGGGGACGTCGTCGCGATTGTGGATCGTCTGCGTCATCGCGACCCGCACGGGCAGGCCGAGTCCGCGGGCGTAGGAGATCCCGTCGAGCGCCCGCCGCCACGAGCCTGGCCCGCGGAATGGGTCGTGGAGCTCGGGGGTCGACCCGTCGAGCGAGGACTGGAGGACGAGGTTCTCGCGGCCGGCGAGGCGGCCCAGCTCGGCCCGGCGCCGGCCGGTGAAGAGCATCGCGTTGGTCAGCACGATGGTCGGCAGCCGGTCGCACGCGGCCTCGACGATCGCGACGGCGTCGGCGTGGACGAACGGTTCGCCGCCGGTCAGGTACAGCTCGGTGAAGCCCTCGGCGAGCGCCTCGTCGGCCAGCTCGGCGATCCGCGCCAACGACAGCGAACGCCGCCGCGCGGTGGGGGAGGACGCGACGACGCAGTAGTCGCAGGCGAGGTTGCAGTGGAAGTTCGTGTAGATCCACAGCCGCGGGGGAAACAGCGGTGTGCCGAACAGGGCGGTCACGGGCCGCTCGTCGAACACTGCGGCGCTCGGCCCGCCGAAGTCGGCGCCGGCGACCTGGTCGAAGCCCGTCGGCATCGATTCACGGTAGACGTGGAAGCGCCCGCGGGATCGCTCGGGGGGAGGCATGACCTCGAGGCAGGTCGTCCACCAGCCGGTCTCGATCGTCTCGACGAACGGCTCGGGGAGTCCGGCCGCGCGCATCGACGCGGCCTGGGCCCGCCAGTCGTAGTCGACGGCACGCAGCTCGGCCGACGCGTCGCCGTCATCGAGATCGACGAGCGCGTACCAGACGTCCTGCGTGCCGTCGTTCGCGGGTCGGCCGATCGCACCGACGTTGACGACCAGCGTGTCGTCGACGACCCGCTGCCAGGGGAGCCCGGTGTGGGTGCACAGCAGCACGTCGGGCCGGGGTCCGCCGCCGTGATCGAGCCGCAGGCGGAGCTCGTCGTCGTCGAGCGACTCCCAGACGAAGTCGTTGATCGCGATCGGCGAGCCATGGACGAGGTGTAGGTCGGCGCCGTCGCGAGTCAGGCGCAGCTCAGGCGGGAGGGTGGTCATCCAGGCGGCGAAGTCGGCCGACGTGCTGGCGAGCGTGTGGTCGTACATCAATTGGGCGAACTCGTTGTCGCGGGCGGACGCGTAGCCGCACCCGCAGTCGGTGTCGCCGCGGCCGATCGCGACGTCGTAGTTCCCGGCGATGCACTGGACGCCGGCGTCGGTCAAGACCGGCCAGACGGCGTCGCAGTCGGCACCGAACCCGCCGAGGTCGCCGAGGCAGAAGAGCTCGGCGGCGCCTTGGGCAAGGGCGTCGTCGAGCACGGCGCGCAGGGCGAACGGGTTCGCATAGACCCCGCCGAAGACCGCGATCCGCTGCATCACCCCATTTCATCAGGCCCGTGCACGGGGCTCCGGCACGCCGACCGCCACCTTGCTCGAACGTCCGGCCGATCGGCGGACGTAGACTTGGCGGGGTGCCGCCGACCTACCGCCAGCGCCTTCGCGTCGAGGGCGGGACGCTCGCGGCGTGCGGGGCGATCGGGACGGCGATCCTGCTCGTGGGCGTGGACCAGTCGCGGCGGGGTCCGGCGAGCACGATCGGCCAGCTAGTGGTCGTGGGGTTGTTGCTCGGGTGGTTTGGACCACGCTCGGTCGGCCGGGCACTCGCGCGCAGCAAGCCTTGCGGGGTCGGGCAGCTCGGTTCGGGCGAGCCGACGCCGCTCTGGCAGCTGCCGGTGATCGTCGGCGGGCTGACGGGAGTCGCCGGCGTGGTCGGTGGGTGGGACGCGGGCCTGCGCGTGACCGGCGGCTGCGTGCTGGTCGGCCTGGCGCAGGCAGTCGTGCTCGAGCGACTCGTCGCGGCCCGCGAAGCCGCACTCACACGGAGCTACTTCCGGATCCCGGGCTCGCGAATCCTGCGGGGGACGGTGCTCGGCTACGCGGACACGTCACCGGCGACGACGATCTGACGACTGCGGCGGTGGGCGCCCGGCTCATAGCGGTGCTCGGAGCAGGCCCGATCGGGTTGGAGGCGGCGCTCGCAGCAAGGCAGGCGGGCTTCGAATGCGTGGTCTACGAAGCGGGGGAGGTCGGTGGACACGTCATTTCGTGGGGGCACGTCCGGCTTTTCACACCGTGGTCGATGAACGTATCGCCGCGGGCCGCGGCCGCCCTGGGCAAGCGGGCGCCGCGGGGAGCGGGGCTGCCGACGGGGGCCGAGCTGGCCGGCGACCTGCTCGAGCCGGTGGCGGGGCTGCCGGAGCTCGAGGGCGTCATCCAGCGCCACACGCGGGTCGTCGGGGTCGGCCGTGAGGGCCTCCTCAAGCATGAGGCGATCGGCGATCCGGCCCGCGGTCAGCGGTCGTTTCGCCTGTTGGTCGAAGGTCCGGACGGGGTCGAGCGGGTCGACCGGGCGGACGTCGTGATCGACGCGACGGGCACGTCGGGCAACCCGAACCGGCTGGGCGACGGGGGGATCGAGGCGGTCGGGGAGCGCTCGCTCGGCGCGCGGATCGCCCGGGCGATCCCCGACCTGGCGGAGGCGGCCGACGGGTGGGCCGGGCGGACGACCCTGCTCGTGGGCGCCGGCCACTCGGCTCAGACGGCCGCGAGAGACCTGGCGGAGCTGTCCGGCCGTGAGCCGCAGACGCGAGTGGTCTGGGCGGTGCGCTCGACGCAGCCGACGTGGGGGGCTGTCGAGGACGATCCGCTGGCGGAACGGGCCGCCCTGAACGCGACGGCATCGGGCCTGCTCGCGGGTGAATGCGCGGGTGTCACGGTCCACGTCGGGACAACCGTCGAGGCCCTGCGGGAACGGGCAGGCAGGGTGAGCGTGACACTGGGCAACGGCGAGCTCGAGGAGGTCGAGGTCGACCGTGTGCTGTCGCTCGTCGGCGGGGTCCCGGACGCGGGCCTGTATCGGCAGCTCCAGGTCCAGGAGTGCTATGCGACGCTCGGCCCACTCGGCCTGGCGGCGGCCCTGCTCGGGGAGACGGGCGGCGACTGCCTGGCCGAGGTCAGGCACGGTCCGCAGACGCTGCGCAACCCCGAGCCGGGTTTCTTCATCCTCGGGGCGAAGTCGTACGGGCGCAATTCGCAGTTCCTGTTGCGGGTCGGCTGGCAGCAGGTCGACGATGTCTTCGGCTCGCTGATCTAACCGTCGACTTGAGCCTTACAGAAGGCGAGCGGTGGACGCGGGAGGCGCTGGGTCAACTCGCCGGCGGGAGGTACTCGCCGGCGGCGATCGTCGACTTCCTGGCCGCGTCGCGCCACCGGGCCGACGACGTGGCCCGGGAGCGTCCGGACGCCGCGCGGCAGGCCGGCCGGTGGTTCGTCGTGGGTCTCGTGCCGTGGGCGATCGTCGGGCGTCGGCGCGGTCGCAGAGCAGCGGCCGCCGGCGTTTGGTGGTGGACGGCGTGTGGGGCGATGGTCTACTGGCATCTGGGAATGCTCGAGACCCCCGACGGGCGGCCGCGCCGCCTGAGCGGGGCGGACGCGCTGACGTTGACTCGGGCGTGGCTGGTTCCGCTCGCGTGGGAGCGACCGACTGGGACGATCTGCGTGGTCGGAGGACTCACGGACGCGCTCGACGGCGTCGTCGCCCGGCGGGGCGAGCCGACCCGAGCCGGCCGGGACCTGGAGGGCCTGGTCGACGCGTGCTTCGGTGTTGCCACCCTGCGGGGGAGCGCGCGACACGACCTCGTCGCGCCGGTTGCGATCCGGGCGGAGTTGGTGCGGCTGGGGCTTGGCGCCGCGTACTCGACGGCGTCGTACTTCGGCGCTCTGAGCCCGCCCGAGCGCTCGGTGGTCGGCGCGGGTCGGGCGCTGTCGCCGCTGCGGGTCGCGGGCGTCGCGCTCGGGGTCACCGGGCACCGGACCTCGGCGAGCATCCTCCTGGGTGCTGGGGCGGCGGCGGCCGTCCTCGACGCGGCGGTCGCGGCCGGGGCGACGGCTCGGCCCGGCTGAGTGAGAGGTGGCGCTGAGCACTCCTTGCGCCTCGTCGAAGCGGATCTGCCGCAGTGGCGCGCGGCGGATCCGTATCACCCGATCAGCGCCGCGGCACGGCGCGCACCCACGTGCGGAGGAAGCTACGCTCGCCGGAGACCTCCTCCGGCACGTCGTCGACGTCGAGCTGGCTCATCTCCCGTTTGAGCGGCGGCCGTCCCTCGCGATCGATCGGAAGCTCATGGCCTTGCGTCGTCAGATGTGGGATTGCGACCGTCTGAAAGCCCTTGTGATCCGGTTGCAGTGCGAGCATGCGATCAACCTCGTCGCCGTCCATCCCCGCCGCTAGGAAGTCCGGCCGGACGTAGGTCCCCTGGCTCCGTGTCATCCTGATCCACCGGAACCATTTCGTGAGCACGGGAGCATCAGCGGGCAAGTCACTGAGGTGATGCTCGTCATACGCAGCGCTTGCCCGGTCGAACAGGGTTGGGTGCTGCTTCCGCAGGTATAAGCGGAACTGGATAGATGACATGGGCCGATGCCCGTAGTGCGGCGTCATGTGATAGATCGCCTCGTCCACAAAGGCAACGAAGCCGCCGGCTGGAATGACGGGAGCCGCGACGCGCGTCGGTCTTGGAAGTCTCTCGCGGGCGCTACGGAGGTCGTCACGGAACTGTCGTGGCAGCGTGCCGATGATCCTCTGTTCGTGGGAGTCGACGAGGGGTGGGTTGAGCAGATACTCGGGGCCGGCGATGGGGTGCTCGGTGTGATAGTTGAGGTTCACGAACAGTGTCTGCCCGAGGGTGTCCTTGTGGAACTGCGATGACGTCTGGCTTCGTCGGCGGTAGTAATGCACCTCGATCACTATCTTCCATGAGCGGTCGACGACCCCGCTCTTCCGCAGATACTCGATTTGGCGCGCCGCAATCATCGTCTGGAGTGTGTTCGTCACCACGAGCCGGGCGGCACCGGCGGCCTTGACCAGGTCGAATGCCGTTTTGTCGTGGCGAAGCGAGTTGTCCTTGAGGTCCCTGAACTTGGCCTCCTTCATCAGGCTCTCATCGTCCGGTGGGATGCTTTTGAGTTCGATGCATCCGAGCACGACCACGTCCTGGTCCCAGCACTGCCACCGTTCCCTGTCTTTGCGGCTGGCCTCTCTGCGACCGCCCACCGCGGCGATCTGCCGTTCCAGCGACGCGACGAGCGCGCTCTGGATCTGGACAGTCGGCCCCTGCATGACCTTCGGTGAGGCGAGATCGGCGAGCAGCGCAGCCGATTCGCCGTTGCGTTGGATGGTCACCACGTCGGTCCTGGCTTGGATCTGGGGTTGGGTCGGCTGTCGGGCCTGCTCGAGGGCGTCGCGCAGCGGCGGTCGCGCCTTCTGCGCTCGTGCCAGCCTGAAGACCGCCGTGTTGCCGGCCGACCGTTGCAGCGCCGACGCCTTCGCCGCGTGGAGGTGGCCGGCCAGGCCGACGGAATTGGGAGCGACCGCGGCGTGCGACCGCGGGGTGACTTCACGTCTGTCACTGGTCGGGGGGCTCCCACGGGGGCTCATCGCGCGCACGCGGAAAATTTAATCGGCTGTACCTGCTGGGTCAAACGCTCCGCGCAGGTCTGCCCGAAGGGACAACTCGAGCGAGAGAGATCGGCCCGTCGGCCCGTGGCATGGCGGGCCCCGACGAGCCCGAGTCGCGCCGTAAGCTGACGGGCATGCGGCGGCTGGCATCTCTCGGAGCGGGCTTCGCCGGGGCCTGCGGGCTGTACCTCCTGGTGGCGCGCGGTGCCGTGACGATCGACCTGGGGATCGGCCGAGAGGTGCGGGCTCTGCGGACCATCAAGCTGGCGATCGCCGCGCCGCCGGAAACCGTCTTCGACGTCGTCGCGGCGCCCTACCTGGGTCGCACGGCGCGTGCGATGGCGGAGAAGCTCGAGGTCTGGGAGCGGGGCAGCGACATGGCCTTGGCGGCCCACTTCACACCGGTGAACTATGGGATGCGGACGACCACGGTTGAGACGGTGCGCTTCACGCGGCCGGAGCGGATCGACTTCCGGCTTCTGCGGGGTCCGGTCCCGCACGTCCGCGAGACGTTCGAGCTCCACCCGACCGAGTCCGGGACGGAGCTGGAGTACAACGGGGAGATCGGAACCGACCTATGGGCGGTCGGCCGTTGGTGGGGGCGGGCGGTGGCCGGGCATTGGGAGCGAGCGGTCGAGAGCTCGCTGGATGGGATCCGCCTGGAGGCGGAGCGCTTGGCGGGCCGGTCGCGTCCCTCGAGCACGCGCTGACGCGCTGGTCGAACGGCAAATGGGGCCGGGTCTGGGAAATGCGACGAGCTCCTGGATCTTGGTTGACCACTTCGAGAAGACGATCGTCTCAGCCTGAGTTCGGCTCGGACGCGACGCTGCGCCAGACGCGCCGGCCGAGTCCTGACGCTCTGGCCACCGGTCGGTCGACCGCACCGCGAATGGCGTCCTCGACCCCGACGACGATCAGATCCTGCCGGGCTCTCGTCGCGGCGGTATAGAGCAGCTCGCGCGTCAGGATCCGCGACGTCGGGGCCGGCATCAGGACGGCTGCGGTGTCGAATTGCGAGCCCTGGCTCTTGTGAATCGTCATCGCGTAGACCGTGTCAACGGCTCCCAGCCTTGTCGGGCTCAGGTCGATGATCTCGCCGCCTCGCTCGAACGCCGCGCTCAGGTGGTCCGGTCGGCTTGCGACGACGACGCCGGTGTCGCCGTTGTAGAGCTTCAGCTCGTAGTCGTTCTCCGTCACCAGCAGCGGCCGGCCCGCGTACCACCGGCCGGCGGGGGCGAAGCCGTCGATCTCGGCTGCCAGCCAGGCCTGGATCCGGGCGGTCCACGTCGCTACCCCCTGTGGGCCGCGGCGGTGAGCGCAGAGGATCCTGAACGCCCCCAGCGCTTGGATGGCTGCCCTCGCGTTGCCCGCCCGGGCCGCCTCGATCACTGTCCTGCCGGCGGCGATCGCAAGTTCCCGAACCGGGGCAAGTGCGGCCTCTCCAGCCAGATCGGCCGCGTCGACCGGGATCCAGGTGACGCCTTCGGGGCCGTCGGCGAGAACCTCGAGCACCCCGTCGCCGTCGCCCCGGCGGATCGCCTCGGCCAGACGGGCGATGCCGCCGCCATACCGGTGGACCCGGTCGAGGACGACGATTCCCTCGTGGGTGCCGTCGTTGCCCGCCTGTCCGACGATGTCGCCGAGCACCGCGCCCGCCTCGATCGACGCGAGCTGGCCCGGGTCGCCGACGAGGATCAGCCTCGCGTCCGGCCGGACCGCCTCGACGAGGCGGGCCATCATCGAGAGCGAAACCATCGACGTCTCGTCGACGATCACGACGTCGTGGGGGAGGCGCTGGCCCCGGTTGTGGCGAAAGCGGCTCTGACTGTCGGGGCGCCACCCGAGCAGGCGGTGGACGGTCGATGCGTGGAGGTCGGCCAACCAAGCCCGGATCTCCTCATCGACTGGGAGGTCTCGGGCCTCCGCGTGAACCGACTCCTCAAGCCGCGCGGCCGCCTTCCCGGTTGGCGCGGCCAGCCCCACTAGCGGCGGGGCGGTTCCGGCGGCGGCGGCCTGCTCGGCGAGAAGCGCGACGATCCGGGCGACCGTGGTCGTCTTGCCTGTTCCCGGGCCGCCGGCGACGATCGTCAGTCCCCGCCGCACGGCCGATCCGGCAGCTTCGCACTGGCGGCCGTCGAGCTCGCCTTTGAAGAGGCGCTCCAGCCCGTGATCGAGAACATCGAGCCGAACGCCCTCCGGCTTGAGGTCGGCCAGGGCCCGCAGGTCCGCGGCCACCTGGCGCTCCTCCCGCCAGTAGCGATCCAGATAGAGCCAGCTTCCGACGAGGCGCAGTGCCCGGTTCGAAGCGACTTCCGTTCGCGTCTCGCGACTCTGGGGGTCGTCGGCCCGGGTTTCGTCGGCCCGGGTTTCGTCGCCGCAGACCTCGTCGTCGCCGACTGCGACCAGGCCGCTTGCCGCGACCAACTCGGCCCAGTTGGCCGCCGCCGGCCACGGGAGGGCCGAGAGGTCCACCGGGTCGTCCGTCTCGACGGTCGCCGTCCCGCCGATCGTCGCCAGGTCAACCAACACGTGCCCCAGCCGGGGACCGCGCACGGCGAGAGCAGCCGCCAGCACTACCGCTTCGTCCGTCTCGCCGCCCAACCCCGCGAGGCGGAGCGCGACCTGGACGTCGGCCGACGTCAGTACGCCGGCGTCGTTGAAAGCACGCAGGACGCCCGGCGCGTCGCTCGCTCGGCGCACGTCGAACGGGTCGGGTTCGCCGACCACCACGCTCATGTCGGGCGCCCGGCGTTGCGGATGTCGGTCACGTCGCTCGTTCCATGTCGACCACGAATGCGAACACCGTTCGAATGCGAACACCGTTCGAATCCGAACACCGTTCGCACGCGAACACCGTTCGAATCCGAACACCGTTCGAATCCGAACACCGTTCGAATCCGAACACCGTTCGGCCCCGTCGAGAACACGCACACCAACGCTCGTCCCACGTCGGGCCGCGGCTCACGCCGGCCGCTCCCCGTCGAGAAGAACGTCGCTCATTGCCGGCCGCTCCCCGCCGAAAAGAACGTCGCTCATCGCCGTCCGCTCCCCGTCGAGAACGTCGCTCAACGCCTCGACCAGCACACCCGACGGCCGCCACGCGAATACGCCATGCGGCTGCCCGTCGACCGTCGGAGTCTCGCGGCCGGTCATGCCCCGCAGGAAGAGGTAGAACACGCCGGCGAGGTTGCGCTCGGCCTCGTAGTCGGCCACTCGCCACCTCAGATATCGGTGGAGCGCCGCCGTGTAGAGGAGCGCCTGGAGCCCGTAGTGGGCCCGCCGCATCTCCGACGCCAGCGCCGCCGGCCGATGGTGCGCCGGCGTCAGCTCCTCGCCGGGACCCGCAAGCCAGTTCGTCTTGTAGTCGACGATCGCGAACCGCGCCGCGCCGTCTGGACCCGGTAGGCGCGCGACGAGGTCGACGCTGCCGGTCAGGAAGCCACGGACGTTCTGGCGCAGGGCCGGGTCCCCCAGCCGGTCCGCGTACCCGGCCAACGGGTCATCCGGCGGGACGTGCTCGGCCAACACGCCGGCGATCGCCGCGAGCGTCAGCCGACCGGTCGGCTCGTCCCCGCCGGCCAACGGCAGCTCGAAGTCGAGCTCGTCGAGCCGGTCAGCCCGTGTCAGGTCGCGCAGGCGGATCCCGCCCGCGAGCGGGCCGAGCGGCGTCTCGATCGCTGCGCGCAGGCCCGCGGCGACCGCCGCCGGATCGCCGATATCGACCCGCCGCCTGGCTTGGGCCATGGCGATCTGGGTGTCGAGCTCCGCGTCGAGGTCAGGCGCGGCGAAGTCCGCCGCCTCGAAGACCCGGTGGACCAGCGTCCCGACCTGAACGCCCGACGGCATCTCCCCGAGCGGCAGCCGCCCGCCTCGCACCTCCTCGACTCCGACCGACTCGTCGCCTGGGTCACCGACTGCCGAGCCGAGCCCGACCGGTTCGTCGGTCACGACCGCCTCCTCCGGCTCGCTCGTCACCCGGGCGTCGTACGCCGCGGCCGTGATGTCCGTGTACGACGTCCGCCGCCACCGGTCGTCCAGCGTCCGGTCGAAGACCGCCGCCGACAGCGCCGCCGCCCCGGCGACGGACGGCGACCACGCGCTCGGCAGCCCGAGGGTCGACCGCTCGACCGAGATGCACCCGGGCGCCTCCGCCGCCAGCACCTCGAACCGGGCAGCCGCCGCCGCGTCGGCCGGATTCGAATCGCCGAGGGCGGCGACGTTGCCGTCGGCGTCGCGCGCGAACAGGAGCCGGCCGAGCGGCGAGTCACGGCTGTTCCACGAGCCCGCCCACCAGACGACCGCCTGGTGCTGGGCCCGGGTGAGGGCCACGTACGCCAGGCGCAGGTCCTCGCCCCGCTGCTCGACGAGGCTCTGGTTCTTGTGGGCCGCGAACCCGTCGCCCGCGAGGCTGACGTCGATCGTCAGCGCGTCGTCGGCTTCGGCGTCGTGGAAGAAGACCGGCTGCGGATCGCTCGGGATGTAGCCCGGCTCCCAGAGGAACGGGAGGTGGACGACCGGGAACTCGAGCCCCTTGCTCCGGTGGATCGTCAGCACCTGGACCGCCTGCGCATCCGATTCGAGACGCCGGCTGCGCTCCTCGTCGCTCGTGTCCTGGTCGGCCTCGGCGATCCGCCGGCGCAGCCACGCGGTCAGCGCCGTCACGCCGAGTCCTTCGGCCGATGCCTCGGCGTGGAGGAGTTGGCCGACGTGGCGCAGGTCGGTCAGCCGACGCTCTCCGTCCGCGCACGCGAGGATCCGCTCCGGCAGACGCTCGGCCAGCGTGATCGTCTCCGTCAACGACGCGACGCCGTTGTACCGCAGGACTCGCGCCCAGTCGTGGAGCCGCCGGTGGACCGCCTCCCACGCGTCGTCGTCCGCGCCGGCGACCCGCTGCGCCGACCACCCGACGAAGCAGGTCAGCGCCGCCGCGTGCGCCCGGGTCGTCTGCGTCGGCCGCTCGATCGCCTCGAGCAGGCGCAGCCACTCCCGGGCCGGTCCGGTCCCGAAGACACTCCCGGCGCCGTTGATCACCGCCGGGATCCCGACCTCGTCGAGCGCCTCCCGGATCAGCGCGGCGTGGCGGTTGGTCCGCACGAGGACGGCCGCGTGGCCCGGGCAGACCGGCTCCCGTCCCAGCGTCGCGCCGTCCTCGTCGCGCCGCTCGATCTCCGCGCCCGATGACAGCAGGCGGACGAGGTCGGCCGCGAGGTCCCTGGCGATGTGCTCGCGGGCCGACGCGTTGCTCGGATACCCGGCCCTAGTCAGCTCGATCGCCGGCTCGTCGCGCCACAGCACCCGGATCCCCAGCGGGGCCGACCGCGGCGCGCCCACCAGGCGCGGGCGCTGGTTGGCCTGTGGCGCTCGGACCTTCCGGTAGACGATCCCCGCGTGGCCGAGCTTCGCGCCGCCGAACATCGCGTCGTACGCGTCGATCAGGCCCTGGTCGCTGCGCCAGTTGACGTCGAGCGTCGCGCCTGCCGCGGCGGCCCGCGCGGCAGCCAGGTAGGCATAGACGTCGGCTCCCCTGAACGCGTAGATCGCCTGCTTGGGGTCGCCGATCAGCACCAACGCGGCCCCACCGTCGGCTTCGGCCTGCGGCTCGGTCGAGACCCCCGGGTCACCGGCATCGCCGGGGCCGAACGCCCGGCGCACGATGTCCCACTGGATCGGGTCGGTGTCCTGGAACTCGTCGACCAGGACGACCGCATACCGCGCCCGCAAGCGAGCCGCCGCGCCTGGTCCGCCGACCCCGCCGAGCGTGTCGTCGAGCCGGGTCAGGAGGTCGTCGTAGGTCATCACTCCCAAGCGGCGCTTGCGCAGCTCGAGCTCCGTCCGGACCGCCAGCGCCAGCCGCCGGCGCATCTGCGGGATCGGGCCGGCCGCGTCGACGAGCGGCGCGCCGGGATGGGCGATCACGACGCGGGCGATCTCGCCCGCCTCGGCCCGCGTGAACGGCGGCGCCCCGCCGCCGTGGAAGCGCCTGACGTAGAGGTCGTCGACGACCTCGGCGATCAGCTTGGAGATGTCCTCGACGAGGACCGTCTCCGGCTCGAGGTCGCCGGCGATCCCCAGGCCGCTGAGCACCTCCTGGCAGAAGCCGTGGGTCGTCGCGATCGTCGCCCCGTCGAAGTGCGCCAGCGCCCGCCGCAGCCGCTCGCACCGGAGCCGAACCTCGGCGGGTGTGCCCCGGCCGAGTAGAGCGACGACGTCGTCGGTTCCCCGGGACGGCACACCCGCCAGGACGCGCTCCAAACCAACACCCACACTCACCAGCCGGTCGCGCACCCGCTCCCGGAGCTCGCCGGTGGCCATCCGCGTGAAGGTCACGAGGAGGAGGCGGTCCAGCGGTGTGCCCTGGGCGACGTAGCGGGCCGCGAGCGCGGCGATCGTGTACGTCTTACCGGTCCCCGCGCTCGCCTCGAGCACGGTGATTCCGGTCGGCAACGGGCCGCAGACGTCGAAGGGCCGAGTCGCCGCCCTCCTCACCGACCGCTCACGATCTCCCGCGCGAGCAGGCCGCCCCAGAGTTGGCCGGCGTTCCGGCCGAGCTCGGCCGCCGGGAGCTCGTCGAACGGGCGGACCCCGCCGAGCACAAGCTGGTGCTCGAGCTCCCTGTCCTCGTGATCGAAGTTCCACTCGGACGTCCACGCCTTCCGGGCGGCGGTGATCGGATTGCGGTCGATCGCGACGGCCTCGGCGTACGCGGCGGACGTCTGGCAGTAGAGCGTCAGCGGCTCGGACATCCCCCGGTCGTAGAGCTCGACCACCGACTCGAGCTCCGCGAGTGCCGCCTCGCGCCGGCCGGCGGCATCGTCGGCGAGCGCCGCGATCCGCGCGATCGCCGCCGGCGCGCCGTGCGCTCCCCGCCCGACGCTCGCCGCCGCGAACGGCCGGTCGGGATCGGCCGCGGTCAACGCGAGCAGGCGGACCCACGCGGCCAGCCGGTGCTTGGCGGCGAGGCGGGAGAACGTCTGGGTCAGCAGGAGATCGTCGTACACGCCGGAGACCGTCCCGGTCAGCAACCGGCCGTCGGATAGACCGACACGGACATCGATCGACGCCGGCGGCGCGGCTCCGTCGACGAGCGCCCGAGCCCGGGCGGCCAGACGCTCGGCGATCGGGAAGGCCTGCTTGATCACGGGGACGCCGAGGGCCCCCGGCGGGAGCGTGCCCCGGGCGATCTCGGCGAGCGATGCCGTCCTGGGGTCGACGCCGGCGAGCAGGGCGTCGAGCAGGCGCTGGCCGACGGCCCACCTGCCGAGCCCGTCGAGCTCTGTCGCCATCGCGTCGACGAGCTCCTCCGAGTAATCGGCCACGCTGATCCCGAGCCGTTGGCGCAGGAACGCGCGGACAGGATGCTGGGCGAAGCGGACGACGTTCTCGAGCTCGACGCCGGCCGCCGGGGCCCGAGGGAGGGGGTGGGCGAGAAACGGCCCGGGCTCGGCGCGAGGCAGCTCGAGCGCGCGGGCGCCCTCGAGCGTCACGGGATCGAAGCTCCACGTCCGGTCGCGCACGAGGGCACCCGAGCAGAAGTTCCGGGGATCGAACGGCTGGAGGGGGTGACGGACGAGGACCTGGTCGCGCGCGGCGCCGGCGGCCGTGCGCGCCGTCTCGTCGACGAGGTCCAGCAGCTCGCCGACCGGCACGGCCGGCGGCCGGGGGGTGTTGGTCCGCTCGTCGTTGCCCGTGTACGTGATGATCAGGCGGTCGGTCGCCGCGAGCACGGCGTCGAGCAGCATCTGGCGATCCTCGCTGCGCGGGTCGCGGTCGCCGACGTGGGGGTGCTCGAGCATCAGGTCGTCCCCGTCGCGGGGCGACTGACGCGGGAACATGCCGTCGTCGAGCCCGAGCAGGCAGACGACCCGGTGGGGGACCGATCGCATCGGCACGAGCGTGCAGATCGTCAGGTGGCCGGTCCGGAAGTTCGCCCGCGTCGGTCGGCCCTTGAGGCGGTCAGCCAGCAGGGCGCGGACCTCGAGCGGGGCGAGCGGGGTCGGGTTCGCGAGACCAGCGACCGTCGCCTCTCCAACGACATCGTCGAGCAGCCGCTGGAGCTCTGAGCGCTGCCACGACTCCGCCGGGGCGGGCACCGACAGGAGGTCGGCGGCGTGGGCGATCGCCGCGGCCCAGGCGCTGATCGTCTGCGTCCGGCCGAGCCGGTCGAGCGCCGTCTCGAGGCGGTCGACGAGCTCGGCGAGCCGCCCGGCGAGGTCGATCGACCCGCTGCCGACGTCGTCGAGCGGGAGCACGCCGGCGAACAGGCGCTGGCCGTCCTCGGTCATCGCAACCCCCGTCAGGACCCGGTCGAGCCCGGCCCGCCAGGTCCCGGTCGGGAGGGCGTCGAGCTTGAACGGGGCCCGATGCGCGGCGTCGAGCCCCCAGCGAATCCCGCTCGCCGAGACCCAGTCGTGGATCCTCGAGAGGTCGTCGTCGTCGAGCGCAAACCGCCGGCGCACCGGCTCGCGATCGGCCAGGTCGAGGACTTCGGACGCCGTCACCCGCGCGCCGACGAGCGCCATCAGCTGGCTGACGAGGCTGAGGATCTGGTTTGTCTGGAGCAGTGCTCGGTCGGCCAACCGCACACGAAGATCGGCCGGCCGGCCGTCGGCCGGGAGGGGGTCGTCGGTGTCGTCGGCCGGCGTCTCGCCCGCGCCGAACGTCGCCTGGATCAGCGGGGCGAAGGTCTCGATGTCCGGGCACATCACGATCACGTCGCGCGGCTCGAGCCGGGGGTTCTCGGCCAGCTCGTGGAGGATCGCGTCGCGGAGCACCTCGACCTGGCGGGCCCGGCCGTGGCACGAGTGGATCTGGAGGCTGCGGTCGGCCGGGTGCAGGACCGGGCGTGCGTCGTCGCGGCCGGGGAGCGGCGCGCCGGGTGGTCGACGGTCGGCGCGGACGTCGGCTCCGATCAGGGCCAGCAGGCTGCTGGTCGCGTGGTCGACCGGGTGGTGGTGGTCGACCGTGGCCGGGCCCGTGCGGTCGGGGCCGGCGTCGTCGAGGACGAGCTGCATCTCGCGGGCGTCCTGGGCCCACGACGCGAGCAGGCGGTTGGTCGGCAGATCGGCCGTCGGGCCCTGATCGCGGCGAACGACCTTCGTCCGAACGACGTTCGCCGCGTCAGACGAGCTCTCGCGTGCGCCGGCGACGGTCGACCAGAGGGCGGGGGACGGGTGGAGCAGGAAGAGATGGACGTCGCGGGCGCCGGCGAGTGCCCGGAGGACGCCGAGCAGGCCGGCGGGCAGGCGGGTCAGGCCGAACAGGGAGACGCGCCGAGGGAGTCCGACGACGGCGGGGTCGGCGCGGATCCGCGCGCACGCGGCGTCGACCCGCTCGGCCGGACCAGGCTGGCCGATCCGCCGGCGGAGCGCCCGCCAGAGCTCGGCCTGCCAGACGGCGTCGCCGGGCAGCCGGCGGCCGGCCCCGTCGGTCTCCGCGCCGGCCAGCCAGGCCCGGAGCATCTCGGGCCGGTGGACGGCGTAGCGGTCATACAGCCCGGCGATCTGGCTCGCGCTGCGCAGGCGCCGGGCTCGCCGGACGGGGTCCCCGGCCGCGTCGGTCGCCGGGTCGTTCGGTCCGCCGAGGTACGCGGCGAGCGTCTGGAGCCACGGCTCTGACAGGCAGGCGTCGATCACCTCGAGCAGCGGCCAGAGCGCCCGCTCGGGCAGCCACGGATCGGCGGCCGGGTCGATCCCCGACGCCGTCGCGACGGCTTCGCCGGCGAGGCGGCGGGGGAAGGGGAAGTCGATGTTCGCGCAGACGCCGTCCCGCCGGCCGGGGCTCGCGCCGAGCGACGTCGAGAGGCGCTGGGTCAGCCAGCGCTCCATCCCGCGGGTCGGGACGGCGACGACCTCCGGGGCGAGGGGATCGGCCAACGGGTCGGCGAGCAGCACGCCGAGCGCGTCGACGAGGCCGTCGGCCCGCTCGGATCGGTGGACGTGGAGCATCGCCCGACGGTCTATAGCAGCGGGCGGCGTCGGAGAAGCACGCCTGGCAGCGGGCCGAGCTCAGCTCGCTGCCCCAGGCGCTCCGGGCATCAGGCTCTGGCAGGCCCGCTGGGCGTCTTGGAAGACCGGCGAGTTCGGGTCGACCCCGTTGCTCGCGTTCACGCTCAGACCGACGCCGCCGCCGGGGCTCGTCGTCGGGTCGGGGAATTTCGGGACGCCGTGCGAGCGCATGCAGTTCGAGAACTTCAGCAGGCCAGCCAGCGCCTTTGCCTGTTGGGCGGGGCTCGGCGTGCCGCCGCCGACGTGCAGGAGGCGCGAGCAGGTCCGGGTGGCGCTCTGGAACTGCGGTGTCCGGTTGAGGTCGCCGGTGAAGTTGAAGGTACCCTGAGCCGACGGGTCGGGGAAGCTCGGCACGCCGTGGGAGCGCACGCACGCCGCGAACTTGAGCGCCGTCGCACCCGTCGCTCCGGCGATCCCGATGCTGCTGTGCGATTCGGCCGAGCCGCCGCTCGCGGGACCACCGGTCTGCGACTCGCTCAGCCCGCCCTGCGACGGGCCCGTGGACGCGCTCGGCGACGACCCGCCGGCCGTCGTTCCCGAGCCGAGCCGTGCGACCGACGGACCGGTCGACCCGCACCCCGCCAGGATCAGCGCAAGTCCGGCCACCGATGCGCAGGTTCTCTTCAGCATGTCTCGTCCTCTGTTCGGTGATCGCCGCATCGCGTGAAGGCGGTTTGTACGAGAACGGTGCTAACACGGCCGTAACGCCGTTATGCGGCTGTTATGCGACTTGCGCCGGGGTCGCGGCCGGCGGGAAGCGAACCTCGACCGCGAGGCCGCCGTCGGGCCCCGGACGGACGTCGAGCGACGCGTCGTGAGCCTTGGCGATCGCGGCGACGATCGAAAGTCCGAGACCGTGGCCGTCATGCTCGCCGACGCGCTCCGGCGCGACCCGCTGGAACGGCTGGAGCAGCCGCCCGATCTCCCCGGCCGGCACGGCCGGGCCGGTGTTCTCCACCTTCAGCGTCGGCTGGCCGTCTCGCGTCTCGACGAGGACCTGCACCCGCCCGCCGGCGACGTTGTGACGCACGGCGTTCTCGACCAGGTTCGAGATCAGCCGCTCGACCAGACGCGGGTCGCCCGACACCTGCGCTGGGCCGAGCCAGGCGTTGAGACGCAGCCCGCGGGCAGCCGCATCGGCCTCGTGCGCGGCGACCACGCCGCCGGCGATCACGGCCAGATCCAGCGGCTCCCTGTTATCGAGGCCGCGCTGGCTGCGGGCGAGCATGAGCAGCGCGTCGATCAGCTGCTCCTGCTGCTCGCCTGCCTCGATCGCCTGCCGAGCCGTCGTCCGGAACGACTCGACCGTGGCCTGCGGATCGCCGAGCGTCATCTCGAGCAGGGCTCGCGCGACCGTCAGTGGCGTGCGCAGCTCGTGCGACGCGTTGGCCACGAAGCGTCGCTGCGCGTCGAACGCACCCTCCAGGCGGCCGAGCAGGCCGTCGATCGTGTCGCCGAGCTCCTTGAGCTCATCGCTCGGGCCGTCCAGCCCGAGGCGCTGGTGCAGGTTCTCGGCGGAGATCTGCTTCGTGGTCGCCGTCATCGCCTGGAGTGGCCGCAGAACCCGCCCGGCGACGATCAAGCCGAGCACCATCGAGATCACGGCCATCAGGGCGAGGGCGATGCCCGAGACGAGGAGCAGCTGATGGAGATCGGAGCCGCGCTGGTTGGAGACGAGGATCGCAGCCGGCGACCCGGCTGATCCCACGGGACTCGGAACGGCCGTCGCGTTGGAGAACAGGGGCGGCCCGACGAAGGACCCGGACGCATGGACGCTCTGCGTCACCGAACGCGCGGAGGTCGCGGCGTAGATCAGCGCCAGCAGGACGGCCCCCGAGGCGAGGAAGAGCGTGCTGTACAGCAGCGTGAGCCGCCCGCGCACGGTGGTTCGCCGGTGCCGCAGTCGCCCGGCCAGCGCGGTCGCCTTCTCCCGCAGTGGCATGGCCGGCTTCAGATCCGGTAGCCGACCGGGGTTACGGTCGTGATCAGTGGCGGCTCGCCGAGCTTGGCCCGCAGCCGGCTGACCGTCATCCGGACGGCATTCGTGAACGGGTCGGCCGCCTCGTCCCACACCCGTTCGAGAATCTGCTCGGTCGAGACCACGGCGCCCTCGGCCCCGAGCAGGAGCTCGAGTACGGCGAACTCCTTCGGGCTGAGCGCGACCGGCTTTCCCGACCGCGTGACGAGGCGGTGCGCCGAGTCGAGCCGGAGGTCGTCGTGGAGCAGGGTCGGCGGCAGCGCCGCTCGCGATCGCCTCGCGAGCGCGCGGATCCGGGCGACCAGCTCGTCGAGGTGAAACGGCTTTGGCAGGTAGTCGTCGGCACCGAGGCCGAGGCCCTCGACCCGGTCCTCGATCGCCGCGGACGCCGTCAGCATCAGCACGCGACTCGGACAGCCGTCGGCGACGATCGAGCGGCAGACGTCGTCGCCGTGCACGCCGGGCAGGTCCCGGTCGAGGACGACGACGTCATACGCGGTCAGCGCGAGATGGGTCAGCGCCTCCCGACCGTCGAAGACGACGTCGACGGCCATCCCCTCGCGTCGCAGGACCGTGGCGACGGTCGCCGCGAGCCTTGGATGATCCTCGACCAGCAGCACCCGCATGCCTTCGAGGATGCCGGATCCCGCATAACAACGGCATAACGGCGTTACGGCCGCGTTATCCCCGGTGTCGTAGAACGATCGTCACGGGCGACCCAGCCATGGAGATCGACGCGATGATGAGAGCAGTTCGGCCACGAAGATGTGCGGTTGCGGCTCTGCTGGGCATGGCGCTGGTCGCGGCCGGGTGCGGCGGCAGCTCGCCGAGCGGTGGCGTCGCGCACCTCGACGCACTCGGGAGGACGGCGAGCGCCTCGCCCCCGCCGTCCGGCTCGGCCTCGCCCGATCCGCAGGCCGCGCTCGCAGAGCTGACGCGCTTCGCGGCCTGCGTGCGCGCACATGGGGTCCCCGAATTTCCCGATCCGAAGCTGTCCACCGGCGGGGGCTCGGTGAAGATCACGATGGAGGCGCGTCCCGGCCCACATGGCACCGACGACTCAGCGTCCTTCCAGTCCGCGCAGCAGGCGTGCAGGTCGCTGCTCCCCGCCGGCCCGAGCAGCGGTCCGTCGACCCCGAGCGTCCAGGTCCAGTCGGAGTACCTGAAGGCTGTCGCGTGCGTGCGCTCGCACGGCATCCCAAACCTCCGCGACCCGACCTTCGCCGGCGGCGTCCACGTCTCGCTGCCGGCAGGGCTCGATCAGAGCTCGCCGCAGGTCGTGAGGGCAACCGCGGCCTGCGGGTCGCTGATCGCCGCGGCCAAGGCCGGCGGGTAGCGAGCGTGATGTCGTCCGCTCCCGACCACGGGCCCGACGTTGCGCTGGCGCAGGCGAGCCCCCGGCCCGACGGACGCGGCGAGGGCAGGCGCCGTTGGCCGGTGCTCGCGCTGCTCGGCGTCGTTGGGCTCGCGCTCGCCGTGCTCGTCGTCGAGCTCGTCGGCGGGAGCGGCGGGCCGGGTGGCGGGGTGGCCGACAACGCGTCTGCGATCTCGCTGGCGAGCGTCACCCGTCGGCCGCTGTCCTCGCAGACGCAGGTCTCGGGGACGCTCGGCTACACCGGCGCGTCGAGCATCCTCGTGCCAGGCGGGGCCTCGCCGTCGAGCGTGGTCAAAGCCGCCGGGTCGGACGCGGCCAGCGAGGCGGCGTCGCAAGCCGCCGCGGCGACGCTGTCGGCCGACCGGCGGGTGCTCGCGGTCGCCCAGGCCGGCGTGTCGGCCGCCCGGGAGAAGCAGTCGGTCGACTGTGCCGGCGTCAACGCGGCCGAAACCCCACAGACCGGCTCCTCGGCCGGCGGCGACTCGAGCTCGGGTCCGTGCTCCAGCGATCAGCAGGCGCTCGCCGCCGACGAGCAGGTCCTTTCCGGCGATGCCTCAAAGGTGACCGGCGACCAGGCGTCGGTCGCGATGGCCGCGACCGGGCTGGCGGGGGCGCAGTCGAGTCTGTCGGCGGCGCGTTCGACGGCGACGCTCAGCGGTCAGGGCTCGACCTTCACCTGGTTGCCGGCGGCCGGCCGGGTGATCGGCCGCGGGCAGCGCGTCTACGCGGTCGACGGCCAGCCCGTCCTGCTGCTCTACGGGCCGGTGCTCGCCTCGCGGCCCTTCCAAGCCGGGATGTCCGCCGGCCCGGACGTCGGCGAGCTCAACGCGAACCTCGACGCGCTCGGCGCGGGTCGCGGGCTCGCCGGCGAGGACTTCGGCTCGGCGACCGCCGCCGCGATCAGGGCGTTCCAGTCCGCGCGCGGGCTGCGCCCGACCGGTCAGCTGCTGCTCGGCTCCGTCGTCTTCGAGTCGGCCGCCGTCCGCGTGACCAGCGTCACGCCGGCGCTCGGCGCGACGGTCGCGCCCGGGCCGGTACTCGGCATCACGTCGGCCGCGCGCCAGGTGACGATCGGGCTCGACGCGGCCGACCAGGCGCTCGTCAAGGTCGGCGACGCGGTCGCGATCACGCTCCCCGACAACCAGACCACGCCGGGCAGGGTGACGTACGTCGCCAGCGTGGCCAGGGAGACCTCGAACGGGTCGGGCGGCTCTTCGCCGACGATCTCGGTCGACGCCGTGCCGACCGATCCGGCCGCGACCAGCGGCCTCGATCAGGCGCCCGTCGAGGTCTCGATCACGACCGCGAGCGTTCCCAGCGCGCTGGTCGTCCCGGTCGACGCGCTGCTCGCGCTCTCCGGCGGCGGCTACGCCCTCGAGGAGGTCCCGGCCTCCGGTCCGCACCGGCTCGTAGGGGTCGGTCTCGGCCTCTTCGACGACGCCGACGGCCTCGTCGAAGTCACCGGCGCCGGCCTCGCGGCCGGCGCGCGCGTCGTGGTCCCAGGCCAATGACGACGGCCGTCCCCGTCCCCGTCCCCGTGCTCGAGCTCGACGCGGTCAGCAAGGTCTATCCGGCGCAGCCGCCGGTGACCGCGCTCGGCGACGTCAGCTTCAGCGTGCACAGCGGCGAGCTGGTCGCGATCGTCGGGCCGTCGGGATCCGGCAAGTCGACGCTGCTCCACGTGATGGGGACGCTCGAGCTGCCGAGCGCGGGCGTCGTCCGCGTGACGGGTGTCGACGTCGCCCGCCTCTCCGATCGTGAGCTGTCGGGTCTGCGGGCGACGAGGATCGGCTTCGTCTTCCAGCAGTTCTTTCTGGCCGAGCACGCCACCGCCCTGGAGAACGTCGCCGACGGGCTGCTCTACGCCGGGCCGCCGGCACCGGTCCGGCGCGCCCGGGCCGCCGACGCGCTCGCGAAGGTCGGGCTGGCCCACCGCGCCGGGTTTCGCCCGACCCAGCTCTCCGGTGGCGAGCGCCAGCGCGTGGCGATCGCGCGCGCGCTGGTCGGTGCCCCGGCGATCGTGCTCGCCGACGAGCCGACCGGCAACCTCGACAGCGCGAGCGGCGCGGCGATCCTCGCCCTGCTCGAAGGGCTCCACGCGGCCGGGACGACGATCGTCGTGATCACCCACGACCGCGAGCTCGCCGCCCGTCTGCCCCGCCGGATCGAGATGCTCGACGGCCAGATCGTGACGGACGCCGCCACGCCGCGGACGTCGTCGAGCTTCCGGGCGCAGTCCAGCCAAGCGAGCGCCGAGAATCGATGACCCGAGATGCACGTACGCTGCCGGCGCTCGTCGGACTGATCCTGGCGGCCGGCCTGGTCGCTGCGGGCGGCCCGCTGGCTGGACTGCCAACGGCCGCCGGGGACACCCCGACGACCCCGTCGACCGATCAGACGTGTCCGGCATCCAACCCGCCGAACGCGCTGACGCTGGTCGCAGGCAGCCCGCAGACCGCCGAGCTCGACACGCCGTTCGCCGGGGGACTCGCGGTCGCGCTCGCCAACACCGACGGCTGCCCGGTGAACAGCCCGGTCGCCGGTACGCCGGTCACCTTCACAGCGCCGTCGAGCGGCCCGAGCGGGCGGTTCTCCGGGAGTGCGACGTCCGCGGTCACGATCGGCAGCGACGCGTCGGGCTCGGCGGCGGCGCCGACGTTCACCGCGAACGGCACGGCCGGGGGCTACGCGGTAACAGCGAGCTCGGCCTACGGCTCGGTCTCCTTCTCGCTGACGAACACGGCGGCCGGGATTGCCGCGGGGATCGCCGCACTCGCGCCGCCGCACCAGTCGGCCGTCGTCACGCACGGCTACGTCGACCCGCTCCGCGCGCGGCTCCGCGACGCCGACGGCGACCCGGTCGCCGGCGTGACGGTCTCGTTCACGCTCGGCTCGAATGCCGGCGACTCGAGCCCGACGGGGTCGAGCCCGGCCGGGTCTGGCACAGCCGGGGGGAGCTTCGACGGCGGCGCCAGCCAGGCCGACGCGGTGACCGACTCCGCGGGGATCGCGAGCTCGCCAAGACTCGTGGCCAACAGCACGGCCGGGGCTTTCACCGCCACGGCCAGCACGCCGGGCATCGCAGCGACGGCCGGCTTCAGGCTGCGCAACCTGGCGGGGCCGGCGGTCGACGTCACGGCCGGGGCCGCAGCCTCGGAGTCCACTGCGGTCGGGGCCCGCTTCCCGATCCGGCTCGCGGTCACGGTGACCGACGCCGAGCGCAACCCGGTGCCCGGTGCGCTCGTCACGTTCTCGGCACCCGCCCGCGGCCCGAGTGGCGTCTTCGCGTCCGGCGGACGGCCGGCCGGCCACCGCACGGCGAGCGCGCGGACGAACTCGTCCGGTGTGGCGATCGCGCCGGCCCTGCGGGCGAACGCCCGGCCGGGTGGGTACATCGTCAGGGCAAGGGTCAGGCGGGCCACGTCGACGGCGGCGTTCGCGCTCGTCAACGAGCCGCCGGGCCAGTCGCCGTGA
The DNA here is from genome assembly GCA_035553395.1 of Solirubrobacteraceae bacterium. Lineage (GTDB taxonomy): Bacteria > Actinomycetota > Thermoleophilia > Solirubrobacterales > Solirubrobacteraceae > Palsa-513. Next base: position 90,898 of record DASZKP010000106.1, read on the forward strand.
GCGGTGGCGTGCCGCCGCCCGCGCCCGGCAGGCTGCGTGCGGCCGACCTCGGTCGGGTCGCGAGCGTCGGCCTGCGCACGAGACGGACACGCGCCGGATTGTCGGCGCTCGGGATCGCGATCGGCGTCGCCGCGATCGTCGCCGTGCTCGGGCTGTCGGCGTCCTCGCAGGCCGGTCTGCTGGCGGAGATCGACCGGCTCGGGACGAACCTGCTGACGGCGACCAACGGCCAGAGCTTCACCGGCCAGAGCGCGCCGCTGCCGCTCGCGGCGCCGGCGATGATCGCCCGCATCGAGCCGGTCACGACCGTCGCCGACACGGCCGCGATCGACGGCGCCAACGTCTTCCGAAGCCCGCTGATCCCGACGATCGACACCAACGCGCTGACCGTCGAGGCCGCCAGCCTGAACCTGCCGGCGGCCGTCGGCGCGAGCGTGGCCCGGGGCAGCTATCTCAACGCGGCGACCGCCACCGAGCCGGTCGCGGTGCTCGGCGCCGCCGCCGCCCAGCGTCTGGGCATCGACCGGATCTACGCCGGCGAGCGGGTCTGGCTCGGCGGAATGTGGTTCTACGTGACCGGGATCCTCGACTCGGCGGCCCTCGCACCCGAGATCGACAGCAGCGTCCTGGTCGGGTTTCCGGCGGCCGCGACGTACCTCGACTACACGAGCGTCGTCGCCGGCAAGCCGGGGATCGGAAGCCCGGCGATGATCTACGTGCGGGCCGCGACCAGTCAGGTCGCGGCCGTCCAGGCCGTGCTCGGGGCGAGCGCCAATCCCGAGTCGCCGAACGAGGTCGACGTCAGCCAGCCGTCTGCGGCGCTTGTCGCCCGGGCGGACGCCCAGGGCGCGCTGAACGGCCTGTTCCTCGGCCTCGGCGCCGTCGCCCTGCTGGTCGGGGCGGTCGGCGTCGCGAACATCATGATCATCTCGGTCCTCGAGCGCCGCTCGGAGATCGGTCTGCGCCGGGCGCTCGGCGCGACGAAGGGCCAGATCCGGGCCCAGTTCCTCGGCGAGGCGGTGCTGCTCGGCACGCTCGGCGGGATCGCCGGCGTCGGCGGTGGGGCCCTGGCGACGGCGGTCTACGCGACGACGAAGCACTGGGCGATCGTGATCCCACCACTCGCCTGGGGCGGCGGGTTCGCGGCCGCACTCGCGATCGGCGCCGTCGCCGGCCTGCTCCCCGCGATCCGCGCCGCCCGCCTATCGCCGACCCAGGCGCTGCGCACCGTGTGAGAGATGCCCGAGCCGGCCTATGATCCGGCGAATGTCCGAGGCGCCGGCCGGATGGCGGGGAGCAGCAGCCGCGGTTGCGGTGCTGACCTTCGACGTCGATGCCGAATCGCCGATCCTCGCGGAGGGACGGCGGTACGCCGACCACGCGATGGTGATGACCCATCAGGCGTTCGGCCCCCGCGTCGGCGTGCCCCGCCTGCTGGCCCTGCTCGCCGAGTACGGGCTGCCGGCGACGTTCTTCGTCCCCGGCCTGACGGCCGAGCGCTACCCGGGCACGGTCGCGGCGATCCTCGAGGCCGGGCACGAGGTCGGCCACCACTCCTACGGCCACCGGAGCGCCGTCACGCTGAGCGCCGACGGCGAGCGGGCCGACTTCGAGCGGGCGCTGGTCGCGCTCGAACGCGTCGGCGTCACACCCCGCGGCCACCGGGCGGCCCTCTGGGAGGCGAGTTGGCGGACGCCCGCGCTGGTCGCCGAACACGGGTTGGTGTACGACTCGAGCCTGATGGATGCCGATACACCGTACGTCCTCGAGACCGACCGAGGCGAGATCGTCGAGCTCCCGCCACATTGGAGCCTTGACGACTGGGAGCAGTACGCCTACCTCCCCCAACCGCGGATCGGGACGCTGATCCGCTCGCCGGTGACGGTCGCCGAGATGTGGATCCACGAGCTCGAGTCGATGTGCCGGCACGGGTCGCTGTTCATGCTCACCTGCCATCCCTTCCTCAGCGGCCGCGCCGGCCGGGTCGAGGCGCTGCGGCGGGTGATCGAGGCCGGGCTCGAGCGCGGGGATGTCGAGTTCTGCGGCTGCCTCCAGCTCGCCGAGCGGGCCCTCGCCGACCCCGGCGCGGAGCGTCGCCTCCTGGAGCCGGTCGTCGTCCCGCCCGACACCTACCCCGACGTCTAGCTCGGGGTGCCCGACGGCGACCGGCCCAGGTGGTCGCCACACCTGCCCGGACGAGCGGACCGGGTGGACCGGGCGTCCAGTTGCGCGCGCCGGATCTTGGCCTGCCACCACCTAGGCCTGGTCAGACCACGGCCGTAGAGTGGCGCGAGGGATCGGTCTGTCTACAAAAGGCGGGTAGAGATGGCTGTTGCTGAGCAACCCGGCGGTCGGCTGAGCGTCGATGACCGCAACCGTCGGTTCGGGGTCGAGACGAACGGGATCAACTTCATCGGCGAGGAGGAGCGTCTGATGGGGCAGCGGCAGCTGTCGACGTTCTGGATCGCGTCGAGCTTCTATCCGTTCAACCTCCTGCTCGGGATCCTCGTCTACGGCCTGGGCCTGCCGCTGTGGGCGACGATCGTCGTCGTCGTGGGAATCGGCTTCGTCGCGTACTTCTACGTCGGTCTCGCGTCGATCCCCGGCGCCCGTTCGGGCATCTCGACGCAGGCCCTCACGAGGGTGACGTTCGGGATCAACGGCAACCGCGTGAACGCCCTGTTCGCGTGGGTCACGGGGATCGCCTACGAGGTGATCAACGTCGTCACGGGCGTCCTGGCCGGAGCCGCCCTGTTCCACGAGCTCGGGTGGCGGTCGGGTGGCCACGGGCAGACGATCGTCGCGCTGGTCGTCGTCTACGGCGTGTCGATCCTCCTGCCGTACCTCGGCCACGCGACCGTGATCTACGTCCAGCAGGCCTTCGCCGTCGTCCTCGCCGTCGCGTCGGCCCTGATCTTCATCAGCCTGGTCGGGCATCTGGACCTGAGCGCGCGGGTACACGGGACGGGGATCTCGTTCGCGTCGGGCTTCTGCATCGGCTGCGGGATCGTCATCTCGGGGGCGTGGGGCTACGTGATGATGGCGGCCGACTATCCCCGGTACATGCCGTCGAAGACGTCGGGCAGGAAGATCTTCTGGAACGTCCTCTTCAGCGCCGGCGCGCCGGCCGCCTTCCTCGGCCTGGTCGGGATCCTGATGGCCTCGCGCGGGAACCTGTCCGCCCTCAGCGCGGATCCGGTCGGCGGGTCGAAGGGCGAGCTGTCGAGCGCGATCTTCGTGATCTGGATCCTCGCGGCCGTCGGCGGGTCGATCGCCAACAACGCCCTGACGCTCTACTCGGCCGGCCTGGCCGCCCAGGCGCTCGGCCTGCCGGTGAAGCGCTACCAGGCGACGATCATCGACGCGTGCATCGCGACGGTCGGGATCATCTACATCCTCTTCGTCGACAACGGCGGCTTCCTCGCCTGGCTGAACTCGGCCGTCGTCTTCAGCCTCGCCTGGCTCGGTCCGTTCGGCGCGATCTGGCTGACCGACCTCGCCTGGCGAAAGTGGACGGCCCTCCCCGAGGAGGTCCACGGCGGCCGGGCGAGCCCGTTCTGGGGGATCGACGGCGCGCGCCGGGTGGCCTGGCCGGCGCTGATCCTGGGGATGTTCGCGGCGATGATGTGCATCTCCGTGCCCAAGTACACGGGCCCGGTCGCCGCCGCGCTCGGCAACACCGACCTCTCGTGGCTGGCCGGCCCCGTCGTCGGCGGCCTGATCTACTTCCTGCTCGCGAGGCGAACGGTCGCAGAGGAGGTGGCCGACCGCTACAAGCTGGCGCCGCCGGCGGCCGCGATCGACGCCGAGGAGGCCTTCACGACGGGGGTCGAGCACCTGCTGCGACGATGACGGCAATGCGTGAGCCGTGGGATGCCCTCGAGTCGCCGCGGTTCACCGGCCCGCGGACGTACGGGCGCCTGCCGCAGACGACCGACCTCGCCGGCGTCGACGCGGCGGTCTACGGGATGCCCTGGGACGGGTCGACGTCGTTTCGCTCGGGCGCGCGCTTCGGACCCGAGGCGGTGCGGTCGATGAGCGGGATGATCCGGACCTACAACCCGGTGCTCGGGGTCCAGGTCTTCGGTGAGCTGTCGACGATCGACTACGGCGACGCGCCGACCGTCCCCGGGTACGTCGAGGACACGCTCGAGCGGATCGAGGCGTTCGTCGCGCCGCTGGCCGCGGCCGGCGTGATCGGGATCGGCGTCGGCGGCGATCACAGCGTCGCGATCGCCGAGCTGCGGGCCCTGGCGAAGGTCCACGGTCGGCTGGGGGTCGTCCACCTCGACGCCCACACCGACCTCTGGGACTCGTACTTCGGTCGGCCGTACTCCCACGGCACGGTCTTCCGGCGAGCGATCGAGGAAGGGACGATCGACCCGAGCCGGGTCATCCAGGCCGGGATGCGCGGTCCGCTGTACGGGGCCGCCGACGAGGAGATCCCCGGCGAGCTGGGTGTCGAGACGATCCCGTGGATCGAGCTCGTCGACCTCTCGCCGGCCGAGTTCGCCGCACGGGCGCTGGCCCGGGTCGGCGACGCGCCGACCTTCCTCAGCTTCGACGTCGACTTCGTCGACCCGGCGTTCTGCCCGGGGACCGGGACCCCTGAGGTCGGTGGGCCGACGAGCTTCCAGGCGCTCTCCTATCTCCGGGCGCTGACCGGATTCAAGTTCGTCGGCTACGACGTTGTCGAGGTCGCTCCCCAGTACGACCCGTCCCAGGTCACGGCCCTGTTCGCGGCGAATGCCGTCTTCGAGATGCTCTCGCTGGTCCAGCTGGCCCGCCTTCGCTGACCATGCCGGTCGCCGTGGTCACCGGAGGCGGCTCGGGGATCGGCGCGGCGTGCGTCGCTGCGCTGGCCCGACGATCGGTTCGCAGCGCCGTGCTGGACGTCCAGCCGACCGTGGGCGGTGCGGCGGCGCTCGGCTTGGTCGTCGACGTCCGCGACCGCCACGGGGTCGCCGCCGCGCTCGAGCGCGTCGAGGCCGAGCTCGGGCCGATCGACTTCCTCGTGACCGCGGCCGGCTACTACGAGGCGGCCGAGCTGCCGGCGATCGACGATCACGCCTGGCGCGACATGCTCGACGTCCACGTCCGGGGTACGGCGAACGCCTGGCGGGCCGTGCTGCCGGGGATGCTCGCGCGCGGGCGCGGCGGGATCTGTGCGATCGGCAGCGAGCTCGGGCTCTGCGGGGACCCGTGCGCCCCGCACTACGCCGCGGCCAAGGGAGCGATCCACGCGATGACGAAGAGCCTCGCGGCTGAGCTCGCGGCGACCGGGGTTCGCGTCAACTGTGTGGCTCCCGGACCGACCGACACGCCGCTCCTGGGCAACGACCCGAACGCCCCCGGCTATCCGGCCGGGCTTCCGCTCGGCCGGGTCCTGAGCGCCGCGGAGATCGCCGGGGCCGTGTGCTTCTGCCTGCTCGAGGAGACCAACTTCGTCGGCCAGGTGATCTCGCCAAACGGCGGGGCGGTGGTCTGAGTGCTCGAGGGCATCGACGGGCGCGTGGCCTTCGTGTCGGGAGCCGGCCAGGGGATCGGACGCGCGACGGCCGAGCGTCTGGCGGCCGAGGGGGCGATCGTCTGCGTCAACGACATCGACGACCGCAGGGCGCGGGCGGTCGCCGCGGCGCTCGGCGGGCTCGCGGCGCCGTTCGACGTCAGCGACTCGGCGGCCGTGCGGGACGGGCTGGCGGCGTGCGAGGCCGAGCTCGGGCCGATCGACCTGCTCGTCGCCAATCACGCGTACATGACGATGGCGCCGTTCCTCGAGCAGGACGACTCCGAGCTGGTCCGGCACCTCACGGTCAACCTGCTCGGGACGGCCTGGCTGATCCGGGCCTGCGCGCCGGCGATGGCCGGCCGCGGCTACGGGAGGATCGTCGCGATCGCCTCGGAGTGGGGCCAGATCGGCTGGCCCGAGGCGACCGAGTACGCGGCGAGCAAGGGCGGGATCATCGCCCTGGTCAAGAGCGTCGCCCGCCGCTACGCCGGCGCCGGAGTTGCCGTCAACGCGGTCGGCCCCGGCGTCACCGACACCCCACAGCTCGATGTCGACGCCGGTGCCGCGGGTCTCACCCACGAGGAGATGGTCGCCGTCTACGCGCGGGACATTCCGCTGGGGCGGGTCGGGTCGCCCGCGGACGTCGCGGCGACCGTCGCCTTCCTGCTCTCGACTCCGGCGATCGCCTTCGTCGGGCAGGTGCTCGGGCCCAACGGCGGGTCGACGCGTATCTAGGCCTGTCTGGATCTCGATTCTGGGGGCGGTGGTGGGGGGGACCTGGATCTGGGCCTTGGGGGGATCGCTGGATCTGGACCTGGATCTGGATCTGGATCGGGGGGGTGCCGTCGGGCCGGGGAGGGCGCGCTGGCCGCGGCCTTTCCGATCGGGTCGTGCACGTTGTTCTTGTCTGCGGAACTGCTGCCTGAGTCAGGCAGCCAGTTCTCAAAACAGGTCTCTCCACCTCCCTTTGGATTCCCGGACCCCGACGACCGGACGATTCCCGGCGACCGACCAACACCACCACCCCCACCACCACCACGCGCGGACGCGGTCGACGATCGCGAAATAGCATGGACGTCATGGTCGCGCCGGCCCCGGCCCCCGGTGAGGAGCAATCGCTGGGGCTCGCCCTCGTCAACACGGAGCTCGCCCACCGGGGCGAGCCCGTCGACCTGCTCACCGACGGGCGGGCCGCGGCGGCGTGGTTGGACGGGCACGGACTCGCCTGGTGCGGGGCGTCGGAGATCAGCGGGGACGAGGTCGCCGGGCTGCGCAGGGTCCGGTCGGCGATCCGCGCGGCGTTCCTCGCGCGGATCGCCGAGACGCCGCTCGACCAGAGCAGCCTGGGCACGCTGAACGCGGCGGCCGCCGGCGGGCCGCGGGCGCCGCAGCTGGCGTGGGCGGCCGCCGGGCCGGAGCTCGAGTGGGCCGGCCGGCGGGGCGAGAGCGGTCTCGACGTGGCGGTCGCGACGATCGCGGCCGACGCGATCGAGGTCGTCAGTGGGCCTCTCGGGGAGTCGCTGCGGGCGTGCGAGGCGCACGGTTGCGTGCGGATCTTCATCCAGGACCACGGGCGGCGGCGGTGGTGCTCGCGGACGTGCGGGGATCGGGTCAGGGTCGCCCGCCACTACGAGAAGACCCGTCGCGAGCGGGAGTAGCCGGCCTGTGGGGGCGAGCCGCAAGCCGGGTGGGCGCTCGCGCATCGTGCTGCGGGCGCCGACGGCGGCCGACGAGGATCGCTACATCGCGGCGATGCGCGCGAGCCGGACGCTCCACGGCGGCTTTGTCGGGCCGACGACGACGCCTGCGGCCTTCGACAAGCTGCTGCGCCGGGCGGAGACGGACGGCTTCGAGCCGATGCTCGCCTTCAGGAGGGACGACGGGGCGATCGTCGGCTTCGTGAACATCAGCGAGATCGTCCGCGGGAGCCTGCAGGGCGGGTTCATCGGCTACGGAGGGGTCGCCGGCCAGACGCGGCAGGGGTACATGACGGAGGCGGTCGGGCTTGCCGTGCGCCGGGCGTTCACCGACTTGCGACTCCACCGCCTCGAGGCGAACATCCAGCCGGGCAACGCCGCGTCGATTGCCCTGGCCCGGCGGTGCGGGTTCGAGCTGGAGGGCTTCTCGCCGAGGTACCTGAAGGTCGGTGGCCGGTGGCGCGACCACGAGCGGTGGGCGATCCGCGCCGAGCAGTGGCGAGCCCGACGGTCCGCGTGAGCCGGCCGGGCGCGAGCTCCGCCGGCGGACGCACGGTGGTCGTCGCGCCCGATTCGTTCAAGGGGACGTTCACGGCGGGGGAGGTCGCCGACGAGCTCGCGTCGGGCGTGCGGGCCGGGGGAATCGCGCAGGTCGCGCTCTGCCCGGTGGCCGACGGCGGGGAGGGGACGCTCGACGTGCTGCTCGAGCGGCTCGGAGGCGAGCTCCACCGGGCACGCGTGCAGGATCCACTCGGCCGGGGGATCGACGCGGTCTTCGGGGTGTCGGATGGCGGGCGGACGGCGATCGTCGAGGTTGCGCGGGCGGCCGGCCTCGGGCTGCTCGGGGAGGGCGAGCGGGATCCGGAGGCGGCTTCGAGCGCGGGGGTCGGCGACCTGATCGTGGCAGCAGTCGCGGCCGGAGCCCGGGAGATCCTGATCGGTCTCGGGGGGAGCGCGACGACCGACGGCGGCGCCGGCGCCGTCGATGTGATCAGCCGGGCGGGTGGGCTCGGGCGGGCCAGGCTCGTCCTGCTGTGCGATGTCGCGACGCCCTTCGAGCGGGCGGCCGAGGTCTTCGGTCCGCAGAAGGGTGCCGACCCGGCCGCCGTGGCGAGGCTCTCGGTCCGGCTCGACCGGCTGGCGAGCGGACTACCGCGGGACCCGCGGGGCGTCCCGATGACCGGGGCGGCCGGTGGTCTGTCGGGCGGCCTGTGGGCGGCCTTCGGGGCCGAGCTCGTCCCGGGCGCCGGGTTCGTCCTCGACCGCCTGGGCTTCGACGGGCTGATCGCCGACGCGGCGGTGGTGATCACGGGCGAGGGCCGCCTGGACGAGCAGACGGCCGCGGGCAAGCTCGTCGCGGTGGTCGCCGGCCGCGGCCTGCGACGCGGGATCCCGGTCCACGCGGTCGTCGGGAGCGACGGGCTCGGGCGGCGGGCGTCGGCCGCGATCGGTCTGGCGTCGGTTCGCGAGGCCGGCACGCGGGAGGCGCTGCGGGCGGCAGGTGCCGAGCTGGCGCGGGTGGTCCTCGGGCGCGGCTGACCACCCGGGGGCGGCGGGGACCTCCGAGTGCCGGAATCGCGCTTGTATCATCGCCGGGATCGAGGCCCGGAGCGTGACCAGCCGACATCCGCGGGGCTTCGCGTCAGACAACTGTGCCGGCGTTCATCCGGCGGTGCTCGAGGCACTCGTCGCGGCCAACGCGGGTCATGTGCTCGGGTATGGCGCCGACGAGCACACGCGAGCCGCAGAGGCGCGTTTGGCCGCGCACTTCGGTGAGCGAGCCCGAGGGTTCCTCGTCTTCGGGGGAACCGCGGCCAACGTTCTCGGGCTTCGCGCGGCGTGCCGGCCGGGGCAGGCGGTGATCTGCGCTGAAGGCGCGCACCTGAGCGTGGACGAGGGCGGCGGGCCGGAGGTCATCGCCGGCGTGAAGGTCCTGACGGCGAGCACCGAGCACGGCAAGCTGACGCCGCGGCTCGTCGAGGGGCAGCTTGGGCGAGTCGGGGATGTTCACGCGGCGCAGCCGCGCCTTGTGTCGATCTCGCAGTGCACGGAGGTCGGGACGGTGTACACGCCGGACGAGATCCGGGCGCTGGCCGAGCATGCTCACGCTCACGGCATGTCGTTGCATATGGACGGAGCGAGGCTGAGCAACGCGGCTGCGGCGCTGGGCGTGTCGCTGGGCGCGCTCACCGCCGATGTCGGCGTCGACATCGTGTCGTTCGGGGGGACGAAGAACGGCCTGATGGGGGCGGAGGCGGTCGTCTTCCTGCGCGGCGAGCTGGCCGTGGATTTCGAGTACGTGCGCAAGCAGTCGCTCCAGCTCGCGTCCAAGATGCGCTTCCTCGCGGCTCAGTTCACGGCCTTCCTGACCGACGATCTGTGGCTGCGGTGCGCCAGCCGGTCGAACGCGATGGCTGCACGCCTCGCGGGGGCGGTGGCCGGCGTGCCGGGGCTGAGAATCACGCGGCCGGTGGAGACGAACGTGGTGTTCGCGACCCTGCCGACGGCGGCAAGCGCGGCGCTACGGGAGAGCTTCGCCTTCTACATGTGGGATCAGGCCCGGGGCGAGGTGCGTTGGATGTGCGCGTGGGATACGACCGAGGCCGACGTCGACGAGTTCGCGCATGCGGTGAGGAAGGTGCTCACGCAGGCGGCGTAGCCGCTCGAGCGCCGGAGGAGGCCGGGTCAGGCGAGCACGGCGTCGAACGCGTCGAGTAGGATGTCGGCCGTCTCGCGGGTGGCGTTCTCGCCCATCAGGCCGACCCGCCACATCGGGGGCGCGGTCGGGCCGAGCCCGCCGCCGACCTCGATCCGGTGCTCGCGCAGCAGCCGCGACTGGACGAGCTTGGCGTCGACGCCGTCGGGGATCCGGATGGCGGTCAGCTGGGGAAGCTGGTGGGCGGGATCGGCGACCGTCTGGAGACCGCGGTCGCGCAGCGCGGCCTGAAAATACCCGCCGGCGTCGGCGTGGCGTGCGAGCCGGGCGTCCCAGCCCTCGTCGAGGGCGAGCCGGAGCGCCTCGTGGAGGGCGTAGATGTGGAGGATCGGCGCCGTGTGGTGGTAGGTCGTCGGTCGTTTGGTCCAGTAGTCGGCGAGCAGCAGGAGGTCGGCGTTGAAGTCGACCGGCGTCGCTCGGGCGGCGATCCGCTCGACGGCTCGCGCGGAGGCGGCGACCGGTGACATGCCCGGGGGCGCGGCGAGGCCCTTCTGGGTGCATGACGCGCAGTAGTCGACTCCCCAGAGCTCGGGCTCGAGCTCGATCGCGCCGAGCGAGGTCACGCAGTCGGCGAAGAGCAGCGTCTCGCTCCCGGCCATCCCCCGGGCGAGCTCCTCGAGCGGGTGGCGGGCGCCGGTCGAGGTCTCGGCGTGGACGACGGCCAGCAGGCGGGTGTCCGGGTGGTCTGCGAGCGTCGTCAGGAGGCGGTCGTTGGAGACGACGGCTCCCCAGTCGTCGTTGACCTCGATCACGTCGGCCCCGCGCCGGCGGGCCATCTCCTGGAGGCGGAAGCCGAAGAACCCGGCGGCTCCGATGATCACCTTGTCGCCCGGTTCGACGAGGTTGAGGATCCCGGCCTCGATGCCGGCGGTCCCGGTGCCGGACATCGGCAGCACGAGGCCGTCGGAGCGGCGATAGCAGGCCCGGAGGAGGTCGACGACGTCGAGCAAGATCGCCTGGAAGTCGGGATCCAGATGGCCGAGCATCGGCTTGGCCATCGCGGCGAGGACGGACGGGTGGACGTTGGCGGGTCCGGGCCCGCAGAGCAGGACGGGTTCGGGGTCGATCGACGGGGTGGGTCGCGCCATCGAGGCAGAGCGTAGCGAGCGGACGTGCGCGATTGCCGGCGGGCGGGGGTGGGTAGGGCTGGAGTAGACGTCCACAACGACCAAGGAGGAAGCCCCATGTCGGATTCGCAGATCGCCCCCACCGAAGGTCGAGGCGGAGCCGTGCCGAGTGGGTCCGAGATCGACGAGAAGGGCGAAGCGGCGGAGGTCGCCGTCGACGGCATCGTGCCGGCCGAGCTCGGCGGATCGGATGCTCCGGACGCGCTTCACCAGGCGCCGGATCCCGAGCTGACCAGCGACGTTCTCGGTGGATACGCGTCGGATCCCGACGTGACCGCGACCGACGGCGGAGTCGACCTCAGCGGTGGCGACAACGCCGACGCGACGGCCAACGGCGGGGCGGCGTACGTCGAGGGGACGCCCGACGCGTCGGCCGTGCAGACTCAGCCGGATCCCGAGGCCGTCTCCTAGCCGGGTCCCGACGGGACGGCGGGTCGAAGCTCGACGGTCGTCTCGTCTCGACTTCTCAGTTCTCTGGACAGTTCTCTGGATTAAGACGCGCGCGAGCGAGTGCGCCCGCCCCGCGAGACCCCGAGTCTCGCGGGCGGTGATCGGGCCGGCAAAGATGATCCATCCGGCGGACTGGTACGAAGGTAAGGGTGCCGATAACCTTGGCTTCGCGTCATGAACCCGATGATCGCCTTCAGTCCCCTGCTCGTCCACATCCCGCACGCGGTGCCGGTTGTGATCGTGTGGGGGATCATGCTCCGCTTCTACCTCGTCGCTCGCAAGCAGAAGCAGGGTGGGCCTGGTCCGGGGCTGGACACGCCGGAGACGGACCCGGCGACACGGAGCCCGAACGTTCGCCAAGCCGCCGACCGACCCGTAGCGCGGAGGGTCTGGGCGGCGGATGACGAGCTGTCGACCGATGTGGCGAGCGATCGTCACGACGCGCCGGTGCCTGGACGGACGCCGGTGGGACGCCTCTGATGGGCGGGTTTGATCGGTATATACTCGGGCAGCGAGGGGGGCGGAAGTGCGCGTGCGTCTTGCGACGCCGCGACCAGGACGCCTCGGCATGCTCGGCACAACAAAGCAACCGGAGGTGTGCGGATGGTTCAGAGTAAGACGCTTGCGCAGTTGACATCGTTCGTGATCGGAGTCGCATATCTGATCGGCGGACTCGTCGGCTTCGCTTACACAGGCTTCAGCGGCGTGACGGCGTCGAACGGCCCGAAGGTGTTCGGCATCCTTTCCGTCAACCCGTTCCACAACGTCTTCCACCTCGTCGTCGGGGTCGGGCTGCTCTACGCGGCCGCCAAGCTGAGCTCGACCTTCAACGAGGGTGCGCTGATCGGTCTCGGCGCGATCTACATCATCGCGACGATCTGCGGCTTCATCTACGCGCACATCCCCGTCATCTCCGTGGTGTCGGCCGGGGCGCCGGACAACTACCTGCACCTCGTCACGGGCCTGACCGCGCTGGCCGGCGGGACGCTCTCGGCGAGCATCAGCAAGTCGCCGCGGGGAACGACTCCGGCCAGCGCCATCGCTCGCTGACAGGCCGGAACTCGCCGTTTCGCCGTGTAGCCGACCCAGACAGAACCGCGCATTCAAGATCAGACGACCCGCAGGCTCACGGAGAGCCGGCGGGTCGTCCTGTATTCCCGCACGGATCGCCGGCCGGCGCCGTGGGGCCCCAGCGGCTCAGCCGGGCGCAGTCGCGGTGACGCCCGGGCCACACGCGGTGAGGCCCGGGCCACAGGATCCGCGGGGTCGCTCGCGTCCTGCGACGCGGCTGGCATCGGGACGCCGGCTGGGCCCGTTCACACGTTGTTCATACAGGCGACGCGATCGGGAAACGGTGCAAATCTAAGGTTCCTCGCCAGTGGAGAGCACCCCTACAGCGAGGTGAACCGGAATGCCGATTACCCCAGTCAGCAGTCTGTACGAGCAGGTCGGCGGCGCAGCCGGCGTGGAGGCGATCGTCGACCGCTTCTACGAGAAGCTCTGGGCCGAGCCGAAGCTCGACCAGTACTTCAAGGGGATCGAGCGCCAGGAGCTCAAGCGCCACCAGCGGATGTTCCTGAACCTGCTGCTCGGCGGCGGGGAGTTCTACACGGGGCGGCCGCTGACCGAGGCTCACGCGACGCTGAAGATCGACGACGCGTCGTACGACCTCGTCTGTGACTACTTCGTCGAGACCTGCCGCGACCTCGACATCGACGAGTCCGTGATCTCGATCGCCGGCGGCGCCCTCGCGGGCTTCAGATCGTCGGTCGTCACCGTCTGACCAAATCTGCGAACGCGCGACCCGCTCGGCCCTCGGCCCTCGGCCGGGCGGCGGTCGCCGCACGCAGCGGCCGCCCGCCCCGCCGCCAGGGTCGTCTCTGAGCTAGTTGGCGGGCGGTGGGTGGTGCGTGTGACCCCGTCGTCGACCTCCGGGGCCGGGGGGCGGGTCAGCTGGCGGTGAGCGCCAGCAGTTCGTCGATCGCCGCGTCGATGCCGGCGGCGATCCGGTCGGCGTCCTGCGCCAGCTCGGCTTGGGCGTAGACGCCGAAGCAGGCCTCGTCGTGGACGGTCGTCATCCCGATCGAGATCCCGTGACCGCCGGTCAGGGGGACGACGGGGTAGGCGCGGACGGCCTCGCAGCCGAGCAGGTAGAGGGGCACGCGGGGACCCGGGATGTTGGAGATCGTCAGGTTCGAGAGCGCCGGGCTGGCGAGCACTCGGGAGGCCAGGCGCCGGACGCGGCGGGGCGCCAACGACAGGGCGCCGAGCACGGCGTCCGAGCCCTCGGGTTCGTGCTCTCGCTTGCGTTCGCGCATCGCGACGTGGATGTCGCGCAGGCGCCAGACGGGGTCGGCCTCGTCGATCGGAAGGGGGAGGAAGAGGAAGGCGATCCCGTTGCCCCAGCGCTCGTCGGGGTCCTGGACGCTGACCGGGACCATCGCCTTGATCTCGCGGGAAGGATCGTCGCGGTCCTCGAGCAGATCACGCAGGCCGCCGGCGCTGGCGCTGAGCAGGACGTCGTTGATCGTCGTCCCGAAGTGGTTCTTGATCGTCCGGAGGTCCTCGAGCGGTCGGGATAGAAGCGCGAGGTGGCGCCGTCCGGTCATCGCGCCGTTCATCCGGCTGGGAGCGGCGAGTGGCATCGCCGCGTGGACGACGGCGCGCGCCGCGCTCCAGGCCTGGCCGGGGAGGTCGAGCAGCCGGGCTGGGTTGCGGGCCCAGCCGAGCGGCACGAGGCCGAGGTCGAGCGCCTGGCCGAGCTGATGGCCGATCGCCTCGCCGACCAGCTCGATGCTCCCGGGCTGCTCCTCGGGGGTCCAGTCGTCGGGTTCGACCGGCTCGGGGTCGGTGGTCACGTCGAGCAGGAGGGACATCAGCTCGACTGCGGCGAGTCCGTCGACCAGGCAGTGGTGGGCCTTGCCGACGACGCCGATCCGGCCGTCGTCGAGCCGCTCGGCGATCCACAGCTCCCAGAGCGGTCGGCCGTGCTCGAGCGGGGTCGACATGACCTCGTCGACCAGGCTGGCGAAGTCGCCGTTCGGTGCCTTCAGAACGTGGCGCGACAGGTCGAAGTCGGGGTCGTCGACCCAGACCGGGTCGTCGAGGCCGAGGGGGATCTCGAGCAGCCTCTGGCGGTAGCGGGGAGCCCGGCCGAGGCGGCTCTCGATGTGGGTCAGGACCGCCTCGAAATCAGGCCTGGACCCGTCGGGACGGGGTGCGAAGACGGCTGCCCAGCCGACGTGCATCGGGGCGTCGGCGGACTCCAGGGAGAGAAACGCGGCGTCGAGCGCCGACAGACGGTTGCGGGTCATCGGGGCAGGAGTCCTCGCATGTCGTGTTCTACGAGTCTCGTCGGCGGCCGGTTCACATCCGTGTCATATCGCACAGGTGGCGGACTGCGTCGCTCGGGTCGGCGCGGGTCGGCCGGGTGGTGGACCGGCGATCCGGCGGGGAGCGGGGGACCCGGCCTGCGGGGGTGCACCGCGCGGTGGTTGGGCTTCTGACGGCGGATCGTGATCCGGGAGGGCCGTCCGGCCCGATATATGGTTGTCGGCCGATGAACGAGAACGCGGAGCGAATCCTCAAGTCCGAGCTGGGCGGCAAGGCCCCCCACGGGATGGACGGCCTCACCGAGGCGGACATGGCCGGTTTCGCGGGGATCCTCCACGATGCCAAGCGGCGGCAGTCGCAGGCGCTGGAGGAGGCCGTCGACGAGGCCCTGGAGATCGTCCCGCGCCTGCTCCGCGGAGCGATCCGCCGGATCCTCTTCGGCTGAGCGTCGATGAACGCCCGGCAGAACGCGGACGTCGAGATCCTCAAGCTCGCGCGTCTGGTCGGCGTCGAGTCGGAGGATCTTCGCTACTTCGAGCAGGTCGACGCCCAGGACATTCGCGACCTCCGCGACCAGGTCACGGTGGTGATGTTCGACGCCGATCGCCAGATGCTTCAGCGGGTGGCCAATGCCACGCGGCTGATTCCGATCAAGCTGGCGGCCGTGATCGGCGAGCAGGCCTTCGGGCCGTTGCTCTGCGCGCGGGTGACGGGCCTCCTGGAGCCGTCGCGGGCCGTCGACATCGCCCGCCACCTGCCGACCGAGTTCCTCGCGTCGCTCGCCGTCCAGCTCGACCCGCGGCGGGCGAGTCGGGTGATCGCGGAGATGCCGGCCGACCAGATCGCGGCGATCGCGAGGGTGCTCGCCCGGCGCGAGGAGCACATCGCGATGGGCCGGCTCGTCAGCCACCTGTCGAAGGCGTCGCTGGCCGCCGCGCTCGACGTCGTCGACGACGAGGCGCTCCTGAAGACGGCCTACGTGATGGAGTCGAAGTCGAGCATCGGAGCCCTCGTCGCCCTGCTGTCGGCCGAGCGACTCGAGCAGATCATCCGGACCGCGAGCAGCGCCGGCCTCTGGCCCGAGGCGCTGGAGGTTCTGCGCTACGTCAGCGACGATCAGCGCGGCTGGCTCGGGGATCTGGCAGCCGGCCTCGAGGACGAGGTCCTCGACAGCATGGTCCGAGCGGCTCAGGCGGATGATCTGTGGGCGAGCGTCCTCCCGGTCACGCGGGCGATGAGCCACGAGAGCCGCGAGCGGTTCGCCGGGCTCGCGTCGGTCCAGACCCGCCCGGTGCTCGCGACGATCGTCGACGCGGCCGCACAGGAGGCGCTCTGGGCCGAGCTGCTCGTCCTCCTGCCGGTGCTGCCGCCGGCCGCTCGTCGCCGGGTCGCCGCTCTGGCGACGGCCTTCGGCCGGTCGGTCTTCGAGGGAATCCTCGATGCCGCCCACGAACACGACCTCTGGTCGCCGTTGATCCTGTTCGCCGTCGAGCTCGAGAAACCCGCCCAGAAGCGGATCGCCGAGTCGCTTGGTGGGCTCGAGGACGACGCGGTCGACGGGCTCCTGGCGGAGGTCTACAACGAGCGCCTGGAGGTCGAGCTGCTCGGGATCATCGCCCAGCTGGCGCTCGCCGGCCAGAAGCGAGTCGCCAAGCGGCTCGCCGACCGGGCCGACGAGGACATCCTCGCGGTGCTCGTCCAGGCCGCCGAGGACAACTCGTTCGCCCCGCTGCAAAAGGCGGCGAAATCGACTTGAGCGCGTATAAGCTCCCGCCCGTGGACGCTGAGTATTCAGGTCTTGAAGACCGCGCCGATCTCGACGCCTACGGGCCGGTCGGCCATTCTGATTGGCTGGACGTCGACTGGAGCGCCCACCAGCGTTGGATCCGGATCGAGGGCCGCTGGGTCAATGTCGTCGAGCTCGGCTCGGGCCCGCCCCTGCTCCTGATCCACGGGCTGTCGTGCTGGCAGAGCTGGCTCGAGAACATCTGCTTCTTCGCCCGCGAGCACCGGGTCATCGCGATGGATCTGCCCGGGTTCGGCGCGTCGGAGCCGCCGGCCGAGCCGATCTCGATCAGCGGGTATGCGCGGATGCTCGACGCCCTCTGCGACGCGATGGGCGTCGAGCGCGCGGCGGTCGTCGGCAACTCGATGGGAGGCTTCATCGGCGCCGAGCTCGCGATCCGCTTTCCGGCCCGGGTCGAGCGCCTGTGCCTGGCGCCGGCGATCGGCCTGAACATGGAGCACGTCCGCCAGGAGCGGCGCCGGACGATCGGCAATCGGATCGAGAACGTCCTCTTCTTCGGCCTTGCGTGGCTGTCGGTTCGCTCGGACCTCCCGGTTCGGAGGGCCGGTCTGCGCGCGAAGCTGCTCAAGCTGATCGTCGCCCACCCCGAGCGTCTCCCGGGCGCCCTCGTCCTCGAGGTGATCCGGGCGACCGGCCGCGCGACGGGCTTTGGCGCGGCGCTCGATGCGATCACCCGCTACCCGATTCGCGACCGGCTCGGCGAGATCGTCTGTCCGACGCTGATCGTCTGGGGCGAGGACGATCGCCTTGTCCCGGTCAGCGACGCAACCGAGCTCGAATGGCTGATCCCCAACTCGCGCAAGCTGGTCTACGAGGAGACCGGCCACCTGCCGATGCTCGAGCGGCCCGCCCGCTTCAACGCGGACCTCCGCGCCTTCCTGGGCGAGGTCGTGCCCTTCAGAACCCGACGGCGTGCCTAGGCGCAGCGCGCGGTTTTCGCGCCTCGTGGGCGGCCGGGATATGATCAACGCGATGCGGATCAGGTCTTCGGGAGCCGGCCGGGAGGACAGCCCGCTGGACGCGTACGGGTCGGTCGGCAGGTCGGAATGGATGGACATCGACTGGAGCAAGCACCTCCGTTGGCTGAACGTCGACGGCTCCTGGATCAACGTCCTCGACATCGGCGAGGGCCCGGCGATCCTCTTCATCCACGGCCTGTCGGGCTGCTGGCAGAACTGGCTGGAGAACATCCCGTTCTTTGCCCGCGACCACCGCGTGATCGCGGTCGACCTACCCGGCTTCGGCGCGTCGGAGATGCCGGTCGATCCGATCTCGATCAGCGGCTACGCCCGCACGGTGGACGCGCTGTTCGAGCCGCTGGAACTGGAGAGCGCCGTTGTCGTCGGCAACTCGATGGGGGGCTTCGTCGGCCTCGAGATGGCGATTCGCTTCCCGCCACGGGTCGAGCGGCTGTGCCTGGTGGGTGCGGCGGGTCTCAGCATCGAGCACCTGCGGACGGAGCGGACTCGCGGGATCCGCCATCGGGCGGAGAACATCGCGTTCTTCTACGTAGCCTGGCTCTCGACCCGCTCGCCCGGGCTGATGGCCCGCCCGCGCCCGCGGCAGGCGGTTCTCAAGCTGGTCGCGGCCCATCCCGAGCGCCTGCCCGGCGCGCTCGTCGTCGAGCAGGTCGGCGGTGCCGGGAAGGAGGGCTTCGGAGGAGCGCTCGACGCCCTGACGTGCTATCCGATTCGGGACCGGCTCGGCGAGATCGCCTGCCCGACGCTGATCGTCTGGGGCGACAAGGACATCCTCGTTCCGGTCAAGGACGCGGCCGAGTTCGAGCGGCTGATCTCCGATTCGCGCAAGGTGATCTACAAGGACACCGGCCACATCCCGATGGTCGAGCGGCCGGCGCGCTTCAACGCGGACCTGCAGGCCTTCCTGCGCGAGCGGCCGGGCGAGCAGGTGCCGGTCCCGCAGACGCGCAGCTTCGCCGCCTGAGCCGGTCCGGGCCGACCCGGCCGGTCGCTTCGTCGATAGGGTGCTCGAGTTCGGTTGACGGGGCATCGCCGGCGCCTTCGCTGCCGCGTCCCAGGCGCCTCAAACGAGACAGACGGCGACCCGCAGCCGGGGACCGGAACGGCACGGGACGGCGGAAGGGGCCTGATCGACGAGCAGACGCGGCCTGCTGGCGCGTCGGGCCGAAGGGCTGCACGCGAGGCACCAGGTCAGCCGTCCGCGCGGCCCGTCGACACGGCAGCCGGCCCGGGGGCGGCGAGCACGGCCGGCGGGGCGTCTGGCTGGACATGCAACTACGTGTGCACTATTCTCCCGCTTCGTAGTATGGGAGAAGGCTTGGCGTCGGTCCGTGGCCGGGTGGCTATGGGGGGCGTCCAGGCAAACGACAGGGGAGGCGAGAGTGCTGAGACGGTCTGTAGCATCGGAGCCGCGCCGGCTTACCGGCAGGTGTCCACGGTGACGCGTCGGCGACGCCAGTCGGCGTCGATCAATGCAGCTGGGTCGGCGGTAGCCGGCTCGGAGCAGGCGTTGCCCGCGGGCCCGCAGTCGCGGGTCGGCTTCGACCGCTCTGCCTGTGCCCCGACGTGGGGCACGACTCCAGTCCATCGACTAATGGGACCGGTGAGATCGTGATCGGCTTGTTTACGGTTTGGTATGTAGGGCTTGCGCTTGGGTTTTTGGTTGTGAGCATTGCCGCGACGATCGTCGCGGTGATTCTGAATTTGGCTGGTGGTATCGCGGTGCAGGCGGATTCGGCGCGGCAGGGCGTCGACGCGGTGCGTGACCAGACGACGACGTTGCCGGGGATTGCGCGGATCAATGATTCGGCGGTCCGGATTCTGCACACGGCGCGGAGCTTGCGAAAGGTGGCGGTCGGTAAATGATTGCTGCAACGACGAACGTTGACGGGCATGAGTTCTGGTATGTCGCGATCGGTTTGGGCGCGACGGTTGCTCTTGTCGTGACCCTTCTGCTGATCCTGCTGTTGAGTTATGTGAAGGACATCGATCTGAGCGTCGAGAAGTTGCTGGCGACGGCTGGCCAGGTCGCTTCGCAGACGGTCTACATTCCGCAGCTCGCCTTGACGCCTCCGGTGCTTGCTGAGGTCATTGACGAGGCGATCATTCAGGACGGGTATATGAACGCGCTTACCGACGGCTACACGACGGCGCCGTCATGAGTAGAACTCTGTTGGTCGTGCTGAGCGTGGCCGAGGCCGCCTTGCTGGTTGCGGTGCTCGGGATCGCGCTGAAGAGGATCCAGATCCGGTTGACGCGGATCGGTGAGGGGCTGGGGACGTTGGGTTCGGCGCTTGCGGGCGTCGAGACCGGGCATCTGCGTCCGCTTGGCCAGTGTGTTCGGGACATCAACGCGAAGCTCGAGGTCATTCTGGGCGCGCTTCCGGGGATTGCGGCGAAGGCTGCGATCGTCGCGCAGAGGAGGGTTCGATGATTTTTTGGTGGATTGGGAACATCGTGCTGCTGGTCGTCGTTCTGCCGGTGGTCGTCGTTCTGCTGAAGGGCGTTCTGACTGCGAGCAAGCAGATCGTGCCGAACATTCAGGCGATCATCACGGTCGCGTCTGCGGCGGTGAAGGATCTTGAGCCGATCCCGCTGCTGTTGACGACGCAGAGCTACATCATCAAGACGGTCGAAACGGTCGCGAACTACGGCGGCTCCCTCGACGTCATCCTCGACGACGCGTAAAGGAGGGAAAGGGAACCATGAATCCAGCTGCTGTAGTAACGATTCTCATCGTCCTGGTGATCGTCCTCGCCCTCGTCGTCTACCTGCTCGCGATCATCGTCGAGCTGCGGACGATCACGGCCGACCTGAATGTGGTCAACGCCGCGGTTGTCACGCTCGTCAGGCAGACGGTGCCGGTCAATGACGTCGTCACGACGATCAACCGGCAACTCGACGCCGGCGTCGACCTGCTCGAAGGCCTGCTCGTGAAGAAGGCCGGAATGACGGATGCGATCGGACTCGTCGAGGGCCTGTACCCGGCCGCGGCCCCGAAGAGCTTCCGCAAGCAGGGGCGCCCGAAGGGCTCCGTGCCGCGGATCGGCGAGGTCTACACACGGGGCACGCTGATCCTGGCCAGGCTCGGACGCGAGGCTCCGATCGCGGCCGGCAACCCGGCCGGTGTGGCGATCCGCGACGTCCGCTACGCCAGCGCGTCATCTCGGCTGCTCTACCCGGATCCCCGGCGTGAGACCGGCTCGAGCCGTGACAACCTGCCGCGGACCCCTGTCATCGGGCGTGACTCGCCGCACCAGTACGAGGTCAAGGAAGAGGCCTACAAGCCGCGCAAGCGGATGTCGGCCGACGCCGTGGCACCCGGACCGCCGCCGGTGCGGGCGCCTACGCGTGGACCCGGGATCTTCGGCGCCAAGGCCGACCCGACTCCGCCGCCGGCGGCCGAGCCCGAAGCGCCGGAGGACACGAGCGGGCGCTCGTCGGCGATGGGCCTGCGGCCGTGGGAGCGCTGAGCACCAGGCACGACGCGTAGGGATCACAGAAATGCCCGGGAGGCCGGTTCGTCGAGCAGCTTTCGACGGCCGGCCTTCTGTCGTTGGGCTGGAGTCTGCCGGGACGGGCTCCCGGGACGGGCTCCCGGGACGGGTTCGAGACAGGGGCGGACCGGCCGGGCGCGTGGATCGCTACGGCTGAGGGTCGGCGCTCGGGACCGCGGCGCCCTGCGGGCGGCGCGGACGACTCAGCCGGCGGCGTCGCGGCGCCAGTGGCCGGAGCGGCCGCCGCGCTTCTCGAGCAGCTCGACGCGCTCGAGCACGACGCCCCGCTCGATGCCCTTGACCATGTCGTAGACGCAGAGGGCACCGGCCGCGCAGCCGACCATCGCCTCCATCTCGACGCCGGTGCGGGCGAAGACGCGGGCGGTCGTCGTGAGGGTGATCGTCCCGGCGTCGACGTCGACGTCGACGTCGACGTCGACGGCGTCGAGCGGAAGGGTATGCGCGAGCGGAATCCATTCGTCGGTTCGCTTGGCGGCCTGGATCGCCGCGAGCCGGGCGATGCAGATCACGTCGCCCTTGGGAGCGTTGCCGGCGGCGACGGCAGCGGCCGTCTGCGGCGTCATGCGGACGACCGCGCGGGCCACGGCGACCCGCTCGGTCGCCGGCTTGGCGCCGACGTCGACCATCCGTGCGCGGCCCTGGTCGTCGAGGTGGGTGAGCAGTTCCGTGTCCATGGTCGTAGCATATTGACGTGGATATTTCGGTTCGACTCTTCGCCAGCCTGCGCGAGCACGCCGGTGCCGGCACGGTCCGGCTCGACCTCCCGGAGGGGGCGACGGTCGACGACGCGATCGCCGACCTGCGCACCGGAGCGCTGCGCGGGCTGCCGGAGGCCGCGCCGTTCGTGGCGGCCGTCGGCCGGGAGTACTCCAAGCGCGACCGGGTCCTCGAGGACGGCGACGAGCTCGCCCTCGTGCCGCCGGTCAGCGGCGGGGGGCCCGACCGCGTCCGTCTTGCGGAGGTGACCGCCGAGGATCTCGATGTCGACGCCGTCAGGCGACTGGTCGGGGACCCGAGCGCGGGTGGAACCGTCGTCTTCATCGGCACGACGCGGGACGTGCCGAGTCTCGAGTACGAGGCCTACGCCGACATGGCGCGCGAGCAGATCGGACTGCTGGCCGCGGCGGCGGCCGCCGACCACGACCTGGCGGCGGTCGCGGTCTCGCATCGGACCGGCACCGTCGCGCTCGGTGAGCCGAGCATCGTCGTCGCGGCGTCCGCCGCGCACCGGGGCCAGGCGTTCGCCGGCGCGCGCCAGCTGCTGGACGCGGTCAAGGCGCAGGCGCCGATCTGGAAGCGCGAGCACCCCGAGGACGGCCCGCCGGAGTGGGTCGCCGGGACGCTTCCGACGGTCTAGAAACCCCGGAGATCGGGCCCCGCGGCCGCGCGAGGCGGCTGGCTCGACTCCCAGAACCGGCCGGCTTGACTCTGCGAAGCGGGACGTGCGACTATGAAAATGGAAGGCTCCCCGACGGAAGGAGTAGCACTTGCAGACCCCGGCTTCATTTGACTACGAGCGCGCGACGAGCGTCGAGGGGGCCATCGCGTCTCTCGCCAGAGGCGGCGGAAGCGCTCGAATCGTCGCCGGTGGGCACAGCCTGCTGCCGATGATGAAGCTTCGCCTGGCGAACCCGGGCCGCTTGATCGACATCAACGATCTGACCGAGCTCGAGTACATCCGCCAGGAGGGCGACGAGATCAGGATCGGAGCTCTGACGCGGCATGTGGACATGCTCAAGTCTCCGCTCCTCGCCGAGTACTTCCCGCTCTTCCACGACGCCGAGATGGTGATCGCCGACCCGGTCGTCCGCAACCGCGGCACGATCGGCGGGTCGCTGTGCCAGGCTGACCCGGCCGAGGACCTCTCGGCAGTCTGCTCGGCGATCAAGGCTGTGGCCGTCGTTCGCGGCGGCAGCGGCGAGCGTCTCGTCGATATGCACGAGTTCCACGTCGGGCCGTACACCACGGCGGTGGGTTCCGACGAGATGGTCACCGAGATCCGCATCCCGGTCAAGCCGAACCACGGCAGCGCGCACGAGAAGTGCGAGCGGCGAGCCGGAGACTGGGCGATCTGCGCGGTTTCGGCCGCGCTGTGGGTCGAAAATGGCGTGATCACCGACGCCGGTCTGGCGTGCAGCGCGGTCGGTCCGACGACCGTGCACGTCACGTCGGCCGAGAACATGATGCGCGGCCAGGCGCCGTCGGAGGCGCTCTTCGCCCGCGCCGGCCAGATGGCCTCGTCGGATTGCAATCCGAGCGCCGACAGCCGGGGCCCGGTCGATTACAAGCGCCATCTCGCGTCGGCGCTCAGCAAGCGCGCCCTGCGGCGGGCCGCGGCACGCGCCATGGGT
Source organism: Solirubrobacteraceae bacterium (assembly GCA_035553395.1). Taxonomy (GTDB): domain Bacteria; phylum Actinomycetota; class Thermoleophilia; order Solirubrobacterales; family Solirubrobacteraceae; genus Palsa-513. The sequence continues at coordinate 114,386 of DASZKP010000106.1, forward strand.
CAGGAGGCCTGAGAGACATGCAAGTCACGATCAACATCAACGGCAGGAACTACAGCGGCAACGTGGAGCCGCGGCTCCTGCTGCTCCACTTCATCCGCGAGGTCGCGGAGCTCCACGGCACGCACTGGGGTTGCGATACCTCCAACTGCGGCGCCTGCGTCATCCAGTACGACGGGATGCCCGTCAAGTCGTGCACGATCCTGGCCGCGATGTGCGAGGGCCATGAGATCCGGACGGTCGAATGTCTCGAGGTCGACGGCCAGCTGGATCCGCTCCAGGCCGGCTTCCACGAGCAGCACGCGCTGCACTGCGGGTTCTGCACGCCGGGCATGCTGATGACCACGCGGGCGCTGCTCGACGAGAATCCTGATCCAACCGAGCTCGAAATCCGTACGGCTATTTCAGGTGCAATCTGTCGGTGCACCGGCTACAAGAACATCGTCAACGCTGTTCGTTGGGCGGCCGACTTCGAGGCCGCCGCAACCCAAGGGAGCTGAGCATGGCAACAGTTGAGGACCACGCGCCGAACCTTCCGAGCGCAACAGAGGAGCGGCCGATCGGCTACGGGCGGCTGAAGCGCAAGGAGGACGCGCGGTTCATCCGGGGGCAGGGCAACTATCTCGACGATCTGCGCCTTCCGGGCATGGTCTTCGGCGCCTTCCTGCACAGCCCCTACGCCCACGCGAAGATCCTCTCGATCGACACGTCGGCGGCGCTCGCGCACCCGAAGGTCGCAGCGGTCATCACGGCCAAGGACCTCGAGACGCTGGGCCTGGCGTGGATGCCGACGATCTCCTACGACACGCAGGCCGTGCTCGCGGGCGACAAGGTCCGCTTCCAGCACCAGGAGGTCGCGTTCGTGATCGCGACCGACGCGTACGCGGCTCGTGACGCGATCACGCTGATCGACGTCGATTACGAGCCGCTTCCGGTCGTCGTCAACGCCCGCAAGGCGCTCGATCCGGGCACCGTGCTGATCCGTGACGACAAGGTCGGTCAGCGCGACAACCTGGCGAGCCCGACGTGGGAGGCCGGCGACAAGGCCGCGACCGACCGCGTCTTCGCGCAGGCGGACACCGTTGCCGTTCGCGACATCATCTACCCGCGGTGCCACCCGGCTCCGCTGGAGACGTGCGGCATGGTCGCCGACATGAACCCGGCGACCGGTCAGCTGAACATCTACAACGGCAACCAGGCGCCGCACGCGCACCGCACGGTGTACGCGCAGGTGGCGGGTCTCGCCGAGCACATGATCCGGATCATCTGCGCGGACATCGGTGGAGGCTTCGGCGGCAAGGTGCCGGTCTACCCGGGCTACGTCTGCGCGATCGCGGGTTCGATCGTCGCCGGCGTCCCGGTGAAGTGGATGGAGGACCGCTCGGAGAACCTGATCTGCGACAGCTTCGCCCGCGACTACATCATGCGGAGCGAGATCTGCTCGAAGAACGGGAAGATCACCGGCCTTCGGGTCGACGTGATCGCCGACCACGGGGCGTTCGACTCGACCGCGCAGGCGACGAAGTTCCCGGCCGGGTTCTTCCACATCGTCTGCGGCTCGTACACGCTGGAGGCGTCGCACGTCACGGTCAAGGCCGTCTACACGAACAAGGCGGCGGGCGGGGTCGCGTATCGGTGCTCCTTCCGGATCACCGAGGCCGTCTACCTCGTCGAGCGGATGGTCGACGCGCTGGCCATCGAGATGCGGGTCGACCCGATCGAGCTGCGGATGCGGAGCTTCATCCGCCCGGAGCAGTTCCCGTACGAGACGACGACGGGTTGGACGTACGACTCCGGCAACTACGCGAAGACGATGCAGGTCGCGATGGACATCGCCGGTTACGAAGACCTCCGCAAGGAGCAGGTCGAGCGGCGGGCGAAGGGCGAGCTGATGGGTATCGGCGTCGCGTTCTTCACGGAGGGCGTCGGAGCCGGCCCGCGCAAGCACATGGACATCCTCGGACTGGCCATGAACGACGGCGCGGACCTGCGGGTCCACGGTGACGGCAAGGCCGTCGTCTCGATCAGTGCGCAGACGCAGGGCCAGGGCCACGAGACGACGTTCGCGCAGATCGTCGCCGAGGAGCTCGGGATCCCGCCGGAGAACATCACGGTCCGCCACGGCGATACGGACAAGAGCCCGTACGGCCTCGGCACCTACGGGAGCCGGTCGACTCCGGTCTCCGGCGGTGCGGTCGCGATCGTCGCCCGTCGGGTGCGCGACAAGGCGCGTCTGATCGCAGCGACGATGCTCGAGGCCAGGCCTGAGGACCTGGCGTGGGAGAAGGGTCGCTGGTACATGCGTGGTGACCCGGAGCGGGGCGCCATGATCGAGGACATCGCTCAGCGCGCGTACAGCGGCGCTCCGATGCCACAGGGTCTCGAGGGCGGACTCGACGCACAGTCGATGTACGACCCGCCGAACCTGACGTACCCGTACGGCGCCTACATCGCGGTCGTCGACGTCGACCCGGAGACGGGCTACGTCCACACGCGCCGGTTCATCGCGGTCGATGACTGCGGCGTCCGGATCAACCCGATGGTGGTTGACGGTCAGATCCACGGCGGTCTCGCCGAGGGCCTGGGCATCGCGTTGATGGAGGTCATCACGTTCGATGAGGAGGGGAACTGCCTCAACGGCAATTTCATGGACTACCTCATCCCGACCGCCCTCGAGTGCCCGGACTGGGAGCTCGGCGAGACGGTCACGCCGTGCCCGCACCACCCGATCGGGGCGAAGGGCGTCGGCGAGTCGCCGAACGTCGGCTCGGTGCCGGCGATGGCGAACGCCGTCATCGACGCGCTGCTCCCGCTGGGCGTGAAGCACATGGACATCCCGTGCTTCCCGGCTCGGGTATGGGCTGCCATGCAGGGCCGCGCAGAGCCACCGCAGTGATCACGGACGCCCTTGCGCTGCGAGCTGAAGAGCTCGCAGCGCAGGGCGCGCCGTTCGTGACCGCCACTGTCGTGCGCGCCCAGCGCCCGACCAGCGCGCAGGCCGGGAACGTCGCGCTCGTAACAACAGATGGCTCGATCCAGGGCTTCGTAGGCGGCGTCTGCGCAGAGCACAGCGTTCGCCTGTACTCGCTGAAGGTGCTCGAATCGGGTGAGCCGCTGCTGCTCAAGATTCTTCCGGACGCGTCGGAGGACATCGAGGAGGGGGCCGGCTACGAGACCGATCGGGAGGACGGCTCGATCACGGTCAAGAACTCGTGTCTGTCGGGCGGCGCGATCGAGGTGTTCCTCGAACCGGTGCTGCCGCAGCCTCGCGTGCTTCTGGTCGGTCACACGCCGATCGCCGAGGCGGTCGCGAGGCTGGCGCCGGAACTCGGGTTGAAGCTCGAGCGCGTCGAAGGAGACCGCCTCGAGCCGCTCGCCGGCGACCTCGGCCTCGTCGTCGCGGCTCACGGGCGTGACGAGCTGCCGACGATCCGGCGTGGCCTTGAGGCCGAGCTGCCATACGTCGGGCTGGTCGCGAGTCCCAAGCGCGGCAAGGGCCTCGTCGAGGAGCTGCGGGCTGACGGTGTCTCTGACGAGCTGCTCAGCCGCATCGACTTTCCGGCCGGCGTCGAGATCGGGGCGCTCACCCCGGCCGAGATCGCGGTCTCGCTGCTCGCCCGAGTCGTCCAGGTCCGGCGGGGCGGGACCTACAAGCCGGCCTTCGACGCGGCGTCCGCGGCTCCGGCCACGGCTGTGGACCCGATCTGTGGGATGACGGTGATCCCGGGACCCGACACTCCGAGCGTGGAGCACGACGGGGAGACCGTCTACTTCTGCCGGGTGGGCTGCAAGGACGAGTACGAGCGCTCGCGCAGCGCGCCGGATGCCGTTCCCGCCGCGTCGCCGGTCGCGGCCGGGCCGATCACGGCGATCGATCCGATCTGCGGGATGACCGTCGTGGTCGACGCGGACACGCCGCGAGTCGAGCACGACGGAGAGACGGTCTACTTCTGCTGCACCGGCTGCCGGAACAAATTCGAGAAGGAGCATGTACATGCGGTTGCCGCACACTGAGGGCTTCGTCACCGGGCTCGTGCTCGGTGCCGGCGGGTCCAAGCGCCTCGGGCGCCCGAAGCAGCTCCTTCCCTACGGTGACGGGACGCTGCTCGACCACACGCTTGGCACCGCCCGCGCGTGTGGGTTCGACCAGCTGATCTGCCCGATCGGCGGGGCCGCCGACGCGGTCCAGGAGACGGTGGACTTCAGCGGAGCCGAGGTCGTCGTGAACTACGCGTTCGGCAACGGCTGCTCGTCATCGATCGCGGCCGCCCTCGGGGCGGTGGACCCGAAGTGCGAGGTTCTCGTCCTGATGCTCGGCGACCAGCCGGGCGTGACGCCGGCGATCATCGAGACGCTCCTGAAGGCGCGCGGCGACGCGCCGCTCGCGGTCTGCCACTACGACGACGGCCGCGGCCACCCGATCGCGTTTGCCCGCAGCGTGTTTCCCGAGCTGGCCGTCCTGCACGGGGACAAGGGCGTCTGGCGCCTGCTCGACGAGCGCGCCGACGAGGTCGTCGAGGTGCCGATTGCGGGTCGAGTCCCGCTCGATGTCGACACGATGGAGGACTACGAGGCCGTGCTGGCCGAAGCGGGCTTCGACACGGTGAACGCATGAGCCCGGTTCGCGTGACCGGCGAGGCCGCCGAGGAGATCGCCCAGCTCATCCCGAGCGTCGAGTTCCTCTCGGAGCGTCTGGCGGACATCGATTACCTGGCTGACAAGTCGCTCGCGACGTCGATCTTCCTGGCGCTCCGGCTGCCGCAGCCGCTGCTGCTCGAGGGCGAGGCCGGCGTTGGCAAGACCGAGGCGGCCAAGGCGATCGCGGCTGTGCTCGACACGCCGCTGATCCGTCTCCAGTGCTACGAGGGCATCGACGCGGCCGAGGCGCTGTACGAGTGGAACTACCCCAAGCAGCTGCTGAGCATCCGTCTGGCCGACTCGTCGGGCGAGAAGCTAGGCGAGGAGGAGCTGTTCGGCCCGGACTACCTGATCCGCCGACCGCTGCTGCGCGCGCTCGAGCATCCGGGACCGCGGCCGGCCGTGCTGCTGATCGACGAGATCGACCGGGCCGACGACGACTTCGAGGCGTTTCTGCTCGAGCTCCTCGCCGAGGCGACCGTGACGATTCCGGAGATCGGAACGATCCGGGCGACCCATCCGCCGGTGATCATCCTCACATCGAACCGGACCCGCGATCTGCACGACGCCGTCAAGCGGCGCTGCCTCTATCAGTGGATCGACTATCCGAGTCCGGCCCGCGAGGTCGACATCGTCCGCCGTCGAGTCAAGGGCGCATCGGCGTCTTTGGCCGTTCAGGTTGCGGACGCGGTGTCGCGGATGCGCAAGAGCGACATCCAGAAGCCGCCCGGCGTGGCCGAGGCGATCGACTGGCTGTCGGCGCTCGACCTGCTCGGCATCGAGGCACTCGACGCCGACGCGATCAACCAGACGCTGGGGTCGGTGTTGAAGTACAGCGAGGATCAGGAGGTGATCCGCGCGGGTGGTCTCGAGGCGCTCGTGGGGGATCGCAGTGAGTGAGCAGGAGAGCAACGGTGGGCAGGCGCCGACGGCGACGGCGACGGTGGATGATGGGGTGTTCAGGGTCGAGACGATCGAGCTCGACCTCCCGGCGCTGGTCGGCGCGTTCAGTCAACGGTGCCACGCGGCCGGACTCCCGGTAACGCCGGAGCGGGCGGCCCACCTGGCCGCCGCGCTGTCGTTGATGAAGCCGGAGGGCCGGCGCGACCTCTACTGGTTGGCGCGGGCGGTGTTCGTCACCGGTCCGCTCCAGGTGCCGATCTTCGACAAGGTCTTCTTCGAGATCTTCGGCTCCAGCGACCTGCCGAACGACTTCGATCCGGACGACGTGATCACGATCGAGAAGCAGGCGGACGAGGCGCCGACGCCCGAGACGAAGACGAACGAGTCCTCCAACGCGGAGTCCGATCCGAGCGGCATGGAGACATCGAACGCGCCGCCCGGCGAGGACGACGACGATGACGACGACGGCGACGAGCTCGAGATCCCGATCGCGCAGGCCAGCGAAGAGGAGTTGCTGGCCCAGAAGCGCTTTGACTCGTTGGAGCCGCACGAGCTGTCGGCGCTGTACAAGATGATGAACAGGCTCAAGCTGGCGACGCCGAAGCGGAAGATGCGGCGAACCAAGAAGGGACGCCACGGCGAGCACATGGACATGCGCCGGACGCTGCGGGCCAGCCTTCGAACCGGGGGCGACCCGATCAAGCTGGCCAGGCGGCAGCGGCGGATCGAGCCGCGGCGCCTGGTCCTTCTGTGCGACATCTCGGGGTCGATGGAGGCCTACGCGCGTGCGTATCTCCAGTTCGTGACCTCGGCTGCGGGCAGCGGACCCAACAGCGAGGCCTTCGTCTTCGCGACGCGGCTGACCAGGCTGACGCGGGCGCTGGCCGGCCGCAACCCGGAACGGGCCATCCAGCGGGCTGCGGCTGCGGCGCCGGACTGGTCGAGCGGAACGCGGATCGGCGATGCCCTGAAGACCTTCAACGACCGCCACGGACGCCGCGGTATGGCCCGCGGGGCCGTGATCGTGATCCTGTCCGACGGATGGGAGCGGGCGGACCCGGAACTGCTCGGGCAGGAGATGCAGCGGCTGGCTCGTCTGTCCTACCGGATCGTCTGGGTCAACCCACGCGTCAGCGCCGAGGGCTTCTCGCCGCAGGCAGCCGGCCTGGTCGCCGCGCTCCCGTACTGCGATGCGCTGGTCAGCGGGCACAGCCTGAAGGCCCTCGAGGAGGTCATCGACGCGATCGGCGCCGACCGGGCGAGCGAGATCGGTGGAAAGGCGAGCTGGCGCCCGCCGGTGGTCGAGATCGACGCCGACTTCGACGAGGACGAGGCGTGGGGCAGCTCGACGCCCGTGCTCGGCAGCTCGGTGGCGATGCCGAGCGGGGCATTCCCCAAGAAGGGCAAGACGACCCCCGGTCGCAAGATTTGACCTGATGAGCGAAAGAGGAGAGCGAGAGGATGACTGAGACCACGGACGAGGAGACCTGCATCTTTCCGGGATGCGACCGGCCGCGGGTTGCGCGACACGAGCTTGGCGGGCCGCGGCCACATTTCTGCGACCTGGAGGAGCACAACGCGTCGAGCACGCACCTCGCGCGCCAGGCTCTCGAGAAGGAGAAGGCGTCGACCGGCTCCCAGGCCGGCTGAGAATCGGAGCAGGCTTCCCGGAGTCGACGGTGACCCCGGGATGTAGGAGGAGTAGTGCCCCGTACGACCAGCTCGATTTTCGGGCGGGAGGCGGAACAACTGTCATACTGCGCGCGCTGCCGAGCGGTGCTTACAGCGACCGCGTAGATAACTTCGGAAGGAGATCACGCCTTGGCTAATGAGGCTTATCGAGCCGTTTTCCTGCGCATGCACCCCACGGGTAAGGGCGTGCTCAGCCTGACCACGTCGGCCAACGGTCAGGAGGCGGAGTTCGCGGGGATCGTGTCCCGGGAGCTCGGGATTCCAACCCTCGACGTAAAGGTCGTCGGGATGGACACCGACCGCTTCGGCGTCGGCCACACGTTCAACACATCGCCGTCGCCGACCACGGCCCAGGCCGTGGCGACCGCGGCAGGCAGGATCCGCGAGCGGTGCCAGCTGCTCGCCGGGATGGCGCTCGGGACGGCTCCGTCGAACCTGAAGTGGGGCGACGGACGCTGGTACGTCTCGCGCGACCCCAAGCAGGGCCGGACGATCGAGGATCTCTCGCTCTACGCGTACGGCAGCGGGGACCTTCCGCCGGGCATCGAGGGCGGGTTGGACGCGCAGGCCGTGTACCGCTAGGACCCGTTGGAAGCGCGAGGCGGCTCGGGAGCGTCCCGAGCCGCCGGGCGCCGTCTGACCGAGGCAGCTCCGTAGGGCCGGTCAGCCGCACGTGGGGCCGCACGGCCGGCCGGGCCGGCGGCGGGTCGTCAGTCAGCCTGTCCCGCAGAACCACTCGCGGGTTCGGTTGACCGCGACGACCCCGAGCAGCGTGTCGTCGTCGTCGATCACGGGGACGCGGAGGGAGTCGGACGCGAGCGCGAGGTCGCGGCCGACCGCGGCGGGTTCTCTCGAGCGGACCGTCGGTCCGACCCACGCGAGCGGCGTCACCGGGTCGTCGGGGCTCCCGTCGACCGGGAGGTCGCCGGGGGTCAGCGACCCGACGTAGCGGCCGTCGTCGACGACGAACGCAAGCCGTCGACTCGTGCTGGCCGCGAAGTAGGCGCGCGCCTGCGCGAGGGTCGCGCCGGCCGGGATCGTGCTCAGCTTGGCATGGGTCACGGCGGCCACGTCGAGGCCGTCGATCTCGTCTATGCGGACGTCAGCCATCGCCGGGATCATCGCAGACGCATGCGCCCGCGGGCCTCCGCGGACTCCGCTGGGCACGTCTGCGCGGGCGGCTTCGAATCCGCCGGACGGCCGCTCGGGGGGCGCCCGCCGGAAACGTGGCCGCCCGGCAGGTCGACGGCTCTGGCAGACTACCCGGCGCTGGAGAGCGGCATGGCCGGAAAGCCCTCGAGAAGGCGCCGAGGCGATCGCCGACAGATCCACGTCCTCATCACAAGCTAAGGGAGAGCATTACCTATGGAGTTCGATACCCCGTACAGCGTCGGAACCTTCTCGTCGATCCTGAACCTGGAGAAGCTGGTCCCGTGCGTCCCCGGCGGCCGCGTCATCTCGATGGTCAGCCCGGACGAGGCCAAGGCTGAGATCAAGGTCAACATGGGCGCGATGGGGATGACCTTCACCGGCACCGTCAAGATCATCGAGAAGACGGGGTCCAGCGCGAAGATGCAGGTCAAGGCGCGTGAGGCCGGCGGCCAGGGGAACGCGAACGCGACGGTCACGTTCAGCCCCAGCTCGATCCACACGAGCGCGCAGGTCACCGGCAAGGCGGCGTCGATGGGCGAGGGTACGGTCCGCGGGGTGCTTGACGGGCTGATCACCGAGTTCGCGTCGAACGTCCGCTCGATCTAGAGATCGCGCCCGTCCGGGGCGCGCGGATCGCGCGTCCCGGACAGTCGGCGGTTCCCGCCTCCGAAAGACGTCCCCGCCGACCGCATCCGGTCCGCCGTCTTCCCAGACGAGCGGACGTGCGTCCCGGGCCGGCTCGCGGCGAGTGAGTCGCCGGTGTCGTGCCTGACGGGCGCACCGCCGGCCTCGGGGGCGCTGAGCGCCAAACCGGCGGGCAGACCGAGAGAGCGGCTGTGGCCCAGCCCGCCGCCGAGCGAGCGCCGGCTAGGCGATGCTGCCGACGATCACGACCTCGACCTCGTCGGTGACCTTGAGGGCGCCGAACATCGCCGAGAAGACCTTCACGTCGTGGTCGGTCTGCGCGACCTTCGTGCTCCCGGTGATCGCGCCGTCGTCGCCGATCACGAGATCGAAGCTGACCGGCTTGGTCGTCTTGTTCATCGTCAGGTCGCCGGCGACCGACAGGCCGCCGTCGGTCGGCGTGACCGAGGTGGATGTGAACTGGACAGAGCCCTTCTTGAGGATGTCCTTGTCGATCGATCCCTCGATGTTCTTCTTGTCCTTGTCGCTGAGCGGCTTCGCTCCGCCGTCCCCGGACTGGACCTTCAGGGAGCCGCCGTCCGCCGACAGGGCGAGCGTCGAGTCGGCCGGGTCGGCGCCGACATCGAGGGTCGCCTCCCACGCCGTCACGTGGATCACGAGGTTGTGGCCGGCTGGCGCCGCCGGTCCGGTCTTTCCGGTCTTGACGGTGAGCGTGGCGTTGTCGGGTCCGAGCTTGTGGGTGCCTGCCGGAATGGCCATGAGCGAATCCCCTTGTGGTAGGGCTTGACAGAGATCTCGTCCCGGAGCCGCTGGAGGGACGCGCGGGCTCCCGGATGCGTCGGGTGCTGCCCGACGCGGCAAGGCATTATGGCTGGGCGCCCGGCAGATCGCGGCCCCCGGGGCCGCGGCCGGACCCGGGTCCACCCCGACATCCTGGTGATCCGGGTGGTCCCAGTGGGCCGTATAGCCTTGTTGGTTCGTGCGGTGGGCCGCCCGGACGGCCCGGATTCTCACCAGATTTCCTCTCCAAGGAGTGACGCGATGAAGGATGTAATCGAGCAGGTCGACGAGTGGCTCGAGCGCGGCGACCAGGTCGCCCTGGCGACGATCGTCGGGATCCGCCGGTCGGCGCCGCGACCGATCGGCGCGAAGATGGCGGTCAACTCGCTCGGCGAGGTCCACGGAGCGATCTCCGGCGGATGCGTCGAGGGCGCGGTCGTCGAGATCGCCGGTGAGGTCCTCGATGGGGCGCCGCCGCAGCTGCACCACTTCGGCATCTCCGACAACGAGGCCTGGGACGTGGGCCTGCCGTGCGGTGGGGAGATCGACGTGTGGGTCGAGCGGTTCGAGCGATGAGCGTCCAAGGCTCCTTCGCGGAGGTCGCGCGCCGGGACGGACGGGCGGCGCAGGTCACGGCGATCTCCGGCCCGCATGCCGGCGGCCGGCTGCTGGTCATGGCGGACGGCTCGCGCGAGGGGACGCTCGGCGACGCCGCGCTCGACGCGGAGGCGATCGGGCACGCCGAGGAGCTGATGTGGGCCGAGCGGTCCGAGCAGCGGGGCGATCTGTTCATCGACGTGACCGCTCCCGACCCGCGCCTGCTGATCTTCGGTGCGGTCGAGTACGCCAACCATCTGAGCCGCTTCGCCCGGCAGACCCATTGGCGTCCATACGTGATCGATCCGCGCGCCCAGTTCGCGACCCCGCAGCGGTTCCCCGAGGCCGTGGAGGTCGTCGCGAAATGGCCGAAGGCCGCAGTCGAACAGCTCGGTGCGATCGACAAGGCGACCTACCTGGCCGTCCTGACGCACGACCCGAAGATCGATGACGAGGTTCTCGTCCTCGCACTCAGCAACGAGCCCGCCTACATCGGCGCGATGGGCTCCAAGCGGGCCCAGGCCGAGCGGCGCGAGCGCCTGCTGAGCGCTGGGGTGGACGAGTCGGAGTTGACGCGGATCAGCGCTCCGGTCGGTCTCGACCTCGGCGCCAAGTCGAACGAGGAGGTCGCCCTCTCGATCATGGCCGAGCTCGTCGCCGTCCGTTACGGCCGCAGTGGCGGCCGCCTGTCGGAGGCCAAGGGCGGCCGTATCCATTGACGCACGCGAGGGCCGGCCTTCGGCCCTCGTCGCGGAATCGCCGGCGCGCGCTGTCGCCGCCGGCCGTCGCCGCGAAACCGCCCGCGGCTGTGTCCTGACCGCCGGCGCCGACCGCGGACCGCCGCCGGCTGCGATGTCGCCGGCGGCCCGGGCCGGACGCGCGCCATGGGCGCCCCGGCGACAGGGCGTCACGGGCCCGGCAGGCGCCCCCCGGGTCGGCCCGGTCTGACCGCGCAAGGCCGCAAGCGCGGCCGCGGCCGGGGGCCCGCCGGCCCTCGCACGGGCGCCGCGGATCGCGTCCGGGGAGGGCGCCGACCCGGGTTCGACCCGGGTTATGTGACGCCCCTCAGACGATACATCGGCAAACCCCAATACCCGTCGACATTCGCCAATAATCTTGCAATCACCCCTACCAGCGGATAATCATCCCCGAGTCGAGCTGGCAGAAGCGGGTCGGAGGGCATCGAAAATGCCGATCCGGCCGATTTGCTGCTCGGCGGATAATTGACTTGTTACTTACCCTGGGAGGGTGATGTGCGCGGATTCAACCGGACGAGCACTGTTGTCCTCGTGGTCGTCGTCGCAATCCTCGTAACCGCCGTCGTGCAGCTGTCGATGGTGGTGCGCGCTGCGCAGAGCATTGACGTGAAGGCCGCTCAGATCGCCACGACAGGCCGCGGGATCAACGGCAACACGGATTCGATCGTGCAGCTTGCGCGCACCAACAAGACCGCTACCTCGATTCTTCACACCGCCAAGCCGCTTGCCCCCGACGTGAACACGCTGGTCGGGCTCGCACAATCGATCGATGGGCTTGCCCACTCGATCAACGGCACGGCGACCGGAATCAACTCGGCGGCCATTACGGTGCAGGGCAGCGCGACCACGATCAACGGCACGGCTACGAAGATTCTCAGCAGTGCACAGAGCATCAACGGCTCAGCCAACAGCATCCTCGGCACGGCCGGGGCGATCAACTCGACGGCCAAGGGAATTCTGACCCCGGCAGTCGGCATCGACAGCATCGCCAAGACGATCAGGGGCGACGCGATCTCGATCAACGCAACGATCAACCACACGATCTCCGTGGCTCAGGCGATTGATACGGACTCGACCAACATCCTCGGTGATGCTGGCCAGATCAGGACAAACGCCGCGTGCATCGACAACAAGGTGTTCGGCGCAGATGGGAGCAACGGTGACTGCCACAACTAGCAACGGAGCGGCTTTCGACTCCAGGGCAACGAGCGAGCGGGAGGCAAGCTAGATGACTCAACAAGAAGCAACAATCGCACGCTGGTTGTACACCTGGGTAGTGATTCTGGCACTGGTGGTCGTCGTCGTCATCGGCTTCCTCCTCGGGATCGTGCACTCGCTGGACTCCATCGACGGGCACCTCGGGACCGCGACGTCGGCCGTCGTGAGCATCGGTGGCCACGCCGTACCGCTGTCCGGGTACATCCAGGAGATCAACGGCAACCTGACCGCGATCGACACGGCCCTCAAGCCGATTCCCGCGGGTGCCTCATCGATCATCGCCGGGCTGGTCTCGGTGAAGGGCAATCTGACCACCGTCGACTCGTCGCTCAAGAGCACCTTGGCGTCGCTGTCGCCGACGTCCAACGCGCTGGTCGACACGTCGAACAAGCTCGTCACGACGTCCGACTCGCTGGTTTCGACGTCCGGAACCGCGACCGGCATCGCGACGTCGCTGACCTCGACCGAGGGTCTGCTCGGCACCGTCAGGGGTCAGCTGGTCACGATCCTCGGAGTCCTCAGGGCAGTCCGCAGCGCGAGCACCCCAGGTACCGCTGGTGTTGTCCCGCGGGTGACCGCGGCCAACAACGCACTCGACTCGATCCAGAACAACGCGTTCCAGATCAACCTCGGGCTGCAGTCGGCTCAGAAGCACCTGTCGAGCATCTGTAACGCACCGCTGCTGGTGCAGCCGCTCGTCGGGACGCTGACCAGCCTGGTCAAGCTCCTCCAGACGACCACTCCCTGCGGACCATAGGGACGCAGGACCATGGGAATATTCAAGAGCACTAGCAAGGGATTGCCCCAGGTCGTTCTGGCGATTCTGATCGCCTGGGCGTTGACCGCAGTCCTCCTGTTGACGGGGACGCTGATCAACGCTCGGGAGATCGATCGCCGGGTCCTCTACATCAACAGCCAGCTGTCTCCGATCAACGCCGACACGGCCGACATCGCGCTGGCCGGCAAGACCGTCGGGATCTCGCACAACATCCTGGACGCCGCGGCGTCTCTGGCTGGCGGGTTCACGAAGATCAACAATTCAGTGATCGACATCAACAACACCGTCACGCACATCCTCTCGACGGCGCAGGCGATCAACGTCAAGGTCAAGGGAATCGGCGCCACCGTGGCTCCGATCCATCAGACCGTGCTGTCGATCAACAACGACGTGTCCGGATCGATCACGCCGGATCTGACCACCGTAGGACAGGACGTCGCGACGATCCACTCGACCGTGGTTGCAATCCACAGCCGGGCATCGTCGATCCTGAGCAGCGCGAACAGCATCCATAGCCTGATCATCACGATCAATGGCGATGTCGACTCCGTGAATGCGGCAGTCGACGTCACGTCCAACGCGGACAACATCTTCAACGACTTCAACAGCATCAATGGGTTGGTCGGGAACGATGGCGGCGTGATGGGCGAGCAGACGATCAATGCTCACGCAAATTCGATCGACTGTGCGGCTCTGTTCAACACGGTCGGGCAGACGTCGGGTTGCAAGAAGTAAGGACGTAGTGACGTCCGATTCAGTTCCAGGAGTGAACCTCAGCCGGCGGCGGATCGCAATAGGTGCGACCGCCGCCGTTGCTGCTTTGTTGATCGGCTACCTCGCCGGCAAGGTTCTGATCCCTGGCCACAGCGGTCCGACGACGATCACGACCGCGTCGCAGGGAGCGACGCCGGCGGGGGCATCCGGCAACGGAGCAACCGCCGGAGCAGGCGCGATCGCGCCGGCTGGGACGGGGACGGGGGCCACGACCGCGGGCGGGGGGCAGGCTGCATCGGCGTCTGCCAACGGGGCACCGGATTCGCACGCCCCGCTGACCGCGTTCACCGACCGGGCGGGCGGCTTCTACATGTCGTACCCGACCGGCTGGACTCGTCTGACGTCAAAGGACGCCGGAGTCCGCCTGCTGGCGAGCGGTCCGAACGGCGCTTCGCTCCTGGTGCGCCGGGCGACGCTCGGTGTGACGGTCGACGGACGGGCGCTCGACGAGGTCGAGGCCCTGACCGGCCAGAAGCTGCGGGCGGAGAAGGGGTTGACGATCGTCGCCGGCCCGAAGCTCCTCAGCATCAACAACCTCCCGGGCTTCCTCTACATCTACAGCTTCATCGATCCGACGACCCACACGACGTCGGCCCACTCGCAGATCACGCTCTTCTCTGGCAAGCGGATGTACACGCTGGTCTATCAGACCGCGGCCGCGGCGATGCTGGTCAGGCTGGCGCCGCTGTTCGACCAGGTCACCGACACCTTCCACGCGAGCTAGCCGGCGGGCGAGCCCGGGCGGTCGGCGGCGCCCGCGAGCAGGGCGGGCGGACGGCTCAGCCGAGGGCCTCGGTGGCGCCCGGAGGGGGCGGATCTCGGCCGGAGGGATGCTGGTCGTCGAGTGCATGGGCAGCGTCGCCCCGGCGGACGAAGGCCAGAAAGGACTCCGCAGCGGCACGGCGGGGTGCGTCGGCGGCGAACAGGGCATGCCAGGCGCGGGTCGGGGTTCCGCCGGCGAGCGTGAGCAGAGCGAGCGACCCGTCGTCCAGTTCGGCTTCGACGGCTCGCCGGGAGATCAGGGCGAGTCCAAGGCCGAGCGCGGCTGAGCGCTTGATCGCTCCATCGGATCCGATCGTCGCGAGCCTGGGACGGGCGAGACCGCTGCCGGCGAACAGCTCTGCGCTGACCTCACGGGACCCGCTGCCAGGCTCGCGGACGAGCCAGGTGGTGCTGGCGAGATCCTCGATCGCGACGGGTCCCCGGCGGACGCGGGGATCCTCGGGGGCGGTGACGACGACGAACTCGTTCTCGAGGAACGGCAGCCCACGGAGCCGCTTCTCGACCGGGCGGCCGCCGATCCCGACGTCGGCCTGGTACTGATCGAGGAGGCGGTTGACGGCGGCCCGGTTGCCGACCTCGAGCGAGACCTCGACATCGGGGTGGCGGTGGCGAAAGGCCTTCCAAAGGGTCGGCACGAGGTGCTCGGCGGCCGTCGTCGTCGCCGCGAGCCGCAGGCGCAGTCGAGTCGGGTCGGCTGCCTCGCGAACAGCGGCGGCGGCGTCCTCGAGGGTCGCGAGGACGCGCTCGGCGTGGGGGAGGAAGGCCGCGCCGGCCGGCGTCGGACGCAGGCCGCGGCCGTCGCGCTCGACGAGCCGCTCGCCCATCTCCTTGGACAGGGCGGCCAGGGCACCGGAGACCGACGACTGGGTCACGACGAGCTCTTCGCTGGCCCGGGTCACCGAGCCGGTCCGCACGACGGTTACGAAGGTCCGCAGGAGGGAGAGCGTTACGGCCACGACACCGCCAGGGTCACGCGGCCAATCTACCACCGGTCGGCTGGCCCGCTGGGCAAGCCGATCGCCGCTCGGGCGAGACCGAGTCCGGCCGGCCGGGTCAGCGGAGACGGTCGGCGATGCGGGCCCGGGCGAGCCGGCAGAGCAGCACGGCGCAGTCGGTCAGGCCGGCCAGGAGATGGCCCATCGGCCCGGTCACGAGCCAGGCGAGGATCCGCTGGGTGGGACGGAGACGGAGGGTCGGCACGGGCTGACGGTATCGTTCCGTCTCGCGATGAGCACTCAAACCATCAAGACGAACGTCACCGAGCTTCCAGAGTCGCGAGTCCGCGTCGAGGTCGAGGTGGTCCCCGAGGAGATCGAGCGGTCACTGGCCGACCTCGCGAGGAAGGTCGGCCGCGAGCTGAAGGTCCCGGGCTTCCGCAAGGGGAAGATCCCAGCGCCGGTCGTGATCCGCCGGGTCGGGCGGGCTTCGCTGCTCGACGAGGCGGTCCGCGAGCAGCTTCCCTTCTGGTACTCGGACGCGATCGACGCGGCTCGCCTGGCGATCATCGGTGACCCCGAGATCAACCGCGGGGACCTCCCGGCGGCAGGCGAGTCCCTCCACTTCACGATCGAGATCGGCGTTCGCCCGAAGGCCACGCTCGGCGAGTGGCGAGGGCTCGAGGTCGAGCGGCGGCAGCCGTCGGTCAACCCGAAGGAGCTCGAGCACCGTCTCCAGACGCTCCGCGAGCGCCACGGCCGCCTCGAGAACCTCCCGGACCGGGAGGCCGAGACCGGCGACTTCGTGGTGATCGACTTCGAGGGTCGGATCGACGGCAAGGCGGTCGACGGCGGCGTCGCCCGGGCCTACCCGCTCGAGCTGGGCTCGGGCAAGCTGATCCCCGGCTTCGAGTCGGGGCTCCTCGGCGCCCGGGCCGGCGAGCAGCGGGTGCTGGAGTTGACCTTCCCCGACAACTACGGGAACCCGGATCTCCGGGGCGAGGTCGCCGAGTTCACGGTCGACGTCAAGGACGTCCGCGCGAAGATCCTCCCCGACTTGGACGATGACTTCGCGAACGAGGCGGGCGGCTACGAGACGCTCGACGAGCTGCGCGACGAGATTTCCAAGGAGTTGCTCGAACAGGACGAGCGTCGGGCCGAGCGCGAGTACCGCGAGGCGGTCGTCGCGGCGGCCGCCGCGACGATCGTGCTCGACGTTCCCGAACCGCTCGTCCAGGCGCGAGCCGACGAGGCGTGGGAGCGGATGCTGAGGTCTCTCGCCGACCAGGGCATCTCCAAGGAGGCGTACCTCCAGCTGGCCCAGAAGCCGGAGGAGCAGGTCCGCGACGAGGCCAAGCCCGACGCGCTGGACGCACTTCGCCGGGAGGCGACGATCGTCGCGCTGATCGAGTCCGAGGGCATCGAGCCGACCGAGTTCGAGCTGATCGAGGCCCTCCAGGAGCACGTCGCACCGGACGAGAGCGGGAAGATCCCGGAGCCCGAGGAGCTCCTCGAGAAGCTCCGCAAGAGCGGCCGGATCACCGACCTGATCGAGAACGTGGCGGCCCGCAAGGCGGTCGACGTGCTCGTCGATGCGGCGATCACGATCCCGGCCAAGCCACCGACCGCGGCTGCGGGCGCGCCGGCGAGCGGCGATCAGCCGGGTGATCCGTCGGAGCCCGTAACGGCGGACGCAGCCGCTGCCGGGGACGACCAGGCGTCTGCGGAGTCGGCCGGCGAGGCACCGCCGGCCGAGTAGTCCCGGGCCCGCAGGGCGGCCGTGGCCGGATTGGTAGACTCGATCCGAGAGGCCGGTGTGGCGAAACTCTCCAGCACTTGCCGGGAGGAATCGAGCCGGGCAAGCGAAACAAAGCGAGGACCATGAGCCCACTGATCCCGATGGTGGTCGAGCAGACGTCGCGAGGCGAACGTGCGTTCGACATCTACAGCCGACTGCTCAACGAGCGGATCGTCTTTCTCGGCACTCCGGTCGACGACCAGATCGCCAACCTGATCGTCGCGCAGCTGCTGCACCTGGAGAGCGAGGATCCCGACAAGGACATCTCGCTGTACATCAACTCGCCGGGCGGGTCGGTCTACGCGGGCCTGGCGATCTACGACACGATGCAGTTCATCAAGCCGGATGTGTCGACGATCTGCGTCGGGATCGCGATGTCGATGGGCGCGCTGCTGTTGAGCGCCGGCGCTCACGGCAAGCGGATGGCCCTGCCGAACGCGAAGGTCCTGATCCATCAGGTCAGCTCGAGCTTCCAGGGCCAGGCCACGGACATCGAGATCCACGCCAAGGAGATCATCGACGTCCGCCGTCGCCTCGACGAGATCATCGCCTTCCATACCGGGAAGGACGTCGATGACGTCAAGAAGGACACCGACCGGGACTACTTCATGAGCTCTGAGGAAGCGAAGGCGTACGGCATCGTCGATCGCGTGATCTCGGAGCACTAGCTCCGGGATGCGTGGGACAGCGTTCTAGCGGATGGCCCGGCCGACGGATTCAAACGAGCAGCTCCTATGCAGCTTCTGCGGCAAGTCCCAGCGGCAGGTCAAGAAGCTGATCGCCGGGCCGGGCGTCTACATCTGTGACGAGTGCATCGATCTCTGCAACGAGATCATCGACGAGGAGCTGACGGCCCCGCCGAGCTTCGACATCGAGAACCTGCCGAAGCCGCGGGAGATCTACGACGTCCTCGACGAGTACGTCGTCGGCCAGGACAACGCCAAGCGGACGCTGTCGGTCGCCGTCTACAACCACTACAAGCGCGTCCAGATGATGGCGGTCGAGGACGCGGAGATCGAGCTCCAGAAGTCGAACATCCTGCTGCTCGGGCCGACCGGGTGCGGCAAGACGCTGCTGGCCCAGACGCTCGCCCGGATCCTCAACGTCCCGTTCGCGATCGCCGACGCGACGGCGCTGACTGAGGCCGGATACGTCGGTGAGGACGTCGAGAACATCCTCCTCAAGCTGATCCAGGCGGCCGACTACGACGTCAAGAAGGCCGAGACGGGAATCATCTACATCGACGAGGTCGACAAGATCGCCCGCAAGGCCGACAACCCGTCGATCACGCGGGACGTCTCGGGCGAGGGCGTCCAGCAGGCGCTCCTGAAGATCCTCGAGGGGACGTCGGCGTCGGTCCCGCCGCAGGGTGGGCGCAAGCACCCCCACCAGGAGTTCCTGTCGATCGACACGACGAACATCCTCTTCATCTGCGGCGGGGCGTTCGCCAACCTCGACAAGGTGATCGAGCGGCGGATCGGCAACAACGGGATCGGCTTCGGCGCGGCGATCGAGAGCGCCGCGGACAAGGACACGGGCGCCGTCTTCGAGCGCTGCCTGCCCGAGGACCTGATCCAGTACGGGCTGATCCCGGAGTTCATCGGCCGTCTCCCGGTGATGTCGGCCGTCCACCAGCTGACCCACCCGGATCTCGTCTCGATCCTCACCGAGCCGCGCAACGCGCTGGTCAAGCAGTTCCAGCGGTTCTTCTCCTTCGACGGGATCGAGCTCGTCTTCTCCGAGGAGGCGCTCGTCTCGATCGCCGACCGGGCGCTCAAGCGCGAGACGGGGGCCCGGGGGCTGCGGTCGATCATCGAGGAGGTCCTGCTCGACGTCCAGTTCGAGCTGCCGTCGCGACGGGACGTGAAGAAGTGCGTCGTGACCAAGGAGACGATCGAGAAGGGCCTGACTCCGACGCTCGTGACCGAGGCGGCCCGCGAGGTGCCGGCGCGCGAGCTCCGCGAGAAGGAAGCCGGCTGAGTGACCGGCGCGCCGGGTCACGGGAGCTGAGATGGGAGGGCTCCGGTCGCGCGTCCTGCCGTGGGTCCTGCTCTACGAGCTGGCGAGCGTCGCCGGTGCCGAGTGGCGCGGCCTGAGCTCGTCCGAGCGGGAGAAGCTGACCCGGCTGGTCGCCAAGTCGCGGGGCTGGCCGGCCAACCTCTCGCGGCGGGAGCGGGCCGAGGTCAAGCGGATCGTCGGGAAGCTCGATCTGCATCGGGTCGCCCGGGAGATCGTCCCGAAGGTGGTTGGGCGCGGGCGGTAGCCTTCCCCGCCCGATGTCTGAGCCGGACGAGCGATCACTGAAGGAGCGGACCCGCTTCGACCCTGCGGAGGTCGAGCCGCGGATCAGCGACGCTTGGCTGCAGAGCGGCCTGTTCCACCCCGAGGCGGACGGCGACCCGGCCGAGAACTACTCGATCGCCTTCCCGCCGCCGAACGTGACGGGCGACCTGCACATGGGCCACGCCCTGCAGGCGTCGACCCAGGACACGCTGATCCGCTACCACCGGATGCTCGGGCAGCGGACGAAGTTCATCCTCGGGACCGACCACGCGGGGATCGGCACGCAGATGCAGGTCGAGAAGCAGCTGGCCCGCGAGGGGACGTCGCGGCAGGAGATCGGCCGGGAAGCCTTCCTCGAGCGGATCTGGGCGTGGAAGGAGCTCCACGGGTCGAACATCGTCGACCAGCTCAAGCGCCTGGGGGCGTCATTCGACTACGCCGAGGAGCGCTTCACACTCGACGAGGGCTACGCGGCGGCGGTCGTCGCGGTCTTCGTCGCGCTGTTCGACCGTGGCCTGATCTATCGGGACAACTACATGGTCAACTGGGATCCGGGCAGCCGGTCGGCGATCTCCGATCTCGAGGTCGAGGAGCGCGAGGTCACCGACACGCTGTTCTCGATCGCCTATCCGCTGGCCGACGGCGACGGCGAGCTGGTCGTCGCGACCGTGCGTCCGGAGACGATGCTGGCCGACACGGCGCTCGCCGTCCACCCCGACGACGAGCGCTACGCACGCCTGGTCGGGCGAGAGGTCATCCTGCCGCTGGTCGGCCGGCGCCTGGTCGTGATCGCCGATGAGTACGTCAAGCCGGAGTTCGGCACCGGGGCGCTGAAGATCACCCCCGGACACGACCCCAATGACTTCGAGATCGGCCGGCGCCACGGACTCGACGAGCTGTCGGTGATCGGCGAGGACGGCCGGATGACCGAGGCCGCCGGTCCGCGGTTCGCCGGCCTGTCGGTCCCCGACGCGCGGGCGGCGGTTGTCGCGGCACTGGACGAGGAGGGTGTGCTGCGCGCGAGCGACCCCTACACCCACGTCGTGCCGTTCTCGCACCGCTCGGGCGAGCGGATCGAGCCGCTGATCTCATTGCAGTGGTTCATGCGGATGGACGAGCTCGCCCGGCCGGCGACCGATGTCGTGATCGACGGCCGGGTCCGCTTCCATCCGGAGCGGTGGGGTCGGGTCTACCGGGACTGGATGGACAACATCCGCCCATGGTGCATCTCCCGCCAGCTGTGGTGGGGCCACCGACTGCCGGTGTACTACTGCGACGCGTGTGAGGAGACCTACGTCTCGGCGACGGCGCCCGAGCGGTGCGGCGTGTGCGACGGGCCGCTGCGCCAGGACGAGGACGTGCTCGACACGTGGTTCTCGAGCGCGCTGTGGCCGTTTGCGACGATCGGGTGGCCGGATCAGACCCCGGAGCTGCGGGCCTTCTACCCGACGGACGTGCTCGTCACCGGTCGCGACATCATCTTCCTCTGGGTCGCGCGGATGATCATGATGGGGATCGAGTTCTGCGGGACGCAGCCGTTCTCAGACGTCTACATCACGTCGATCATCCAGGCGCCCGACGGCCGGCGGATGTCGAAGTCGTTGGGCACGGGCATCGACCCCGTGGAGGAGATCGACCGCCACGGGGCGGACGCCGTGCGGTTCGGGATGCTGGCGATGTCCTCGACGCAGGACGTCCGCTACAGCGCCGAGAAGGTCGCCCAGGGCCAGGGGCTGGCCAACAAGCTCTTCAACGCGTCGCGCTTCGTCCTCCTGAGCATCGATCCCGACGCGACTCCGCACGCGCGACCGGCCGCGATCGAGGACCGCTGGATCCTCTCGCGCCTCGCGCGGATCCAGGCCGACGTGACCCGCCGGCTCGAGGAGTTCGACTTCGCTCACGCGGCGCTCGGGCTCTACGACTTCGTCTACGGGGAGCTCTGTGACTGGTACCTCGAGCTCGTCAAGGCGCGGCTCGCGGGCGACGGGGACGTCGAGGACCGCGTCGCCGTGTCGTCGACGCTGCTCTTCGTGCTCCGGGAGACCCTGGCGCTCGCCCACCCGATGATCCCGTTCGTGACCGAGGAGGTCTGGTCGTATGTCCGGCGTCCGGGCGAGGGCCTGCTCGCCGGAGAGCGCTTCCCCGTCGCCGACGAGTCCCGCCTGGACCCGGTCGCCGAGGCCGAGCTCGAGTGGGCGATCTCGGCGACCCAGGCGGTGCGTGGATGGCGCGACGAGGTCGGGATCAAGCCGAAGGTCGTGATGCCGGTCCGGATCGCCGTCGACGGGCACGCCGAGGTCATTGGTCTCCTCGCCCGGATGGCGCGCCTGAGCCTGGTCGGCGAGAGCGCCCAGACCGGTCCGGCCGCACCTGGAGTGGCGAGCGTCGCGGTGCCCGGGGGCACGGTCGAGGTGCTCGCAGGCGAGGGCGTCGACCTGGGTGCACACGCGGAGCGGCTGGCGAAGCGGAGGGCCGCCCTGGAGGCCGAGATCGCCGGAGTGCGACGCAAGCTCGACAACGCGGCATTCGTCGCGAAGGCGCCGGCGGCGGTCGTCGCGGCCGTGCGGGAGAAGCTGGCGGCGCTCGAAGCCGAGCTCGAGGCCCTGTGAGCGGAGCCGGGGAGGCGGTGCTCGGATCGCAGCCGGAGAAAGCGTCGGCCGGGGGGGCGCCGTGGAGCGCCGAGCAGGCCGAGCGGTATCTGCTCGGCCTCGAGCGATTCGGGATGCACTTCGGCCTGGAGAAGATGCGCCGCCTGATGGGTGCACTCGGCTCGCCGCACGAGAGGTTCGCGTCGATCCACGTCGTCGGCACGAACGGGAAGTCGTCGACCACCCGGATGATCGCGGCGATCCTCGAGCGCCACGGGGTCCACAGCGGGTCCTACACGTCGCCGCACCTGGTCTCCTTCACCGAGCGGATCCAGGTCGGCGAGCGCGACCTGGCCGACGAGCGCTTCGGCTTGGCCGTGCAGCGGGTCGCCGACGCGGCGGCCGGGGTCGACGCGGCGACCGGAGCCGACGGCGATCCGGTGACCCAGTTCGAGGCGCTGACCGCCGCGGCGTATGCCGAGCTCGCGGCGGCCGGGGTCGATGTCGGCGTGATCGAGGCCGGCCTGGGCGCGCGCTACGACGCAACCAGCGTGATCGACCCGCGGGTCACCGTGCTGACGAACATCGGGTTGGAGCACACCGCCTGGCTGGGGGAGACGATCGCCGCGATCGCCGGCGAGAAGCTGGCCGTCGTCTCGCCGGGTGGGGTCCTAGTCGTGGGTGCCGGCCTCCACGCCGACGCCCTGGCCGTGGCCCGCAGCATCGCGGCCGAGCGGGGTGCTCGCGTCGTCGAGGCCCCGGCGACACTCGTCGCAGGCATCCGCCTCGGGGCTCGGGGCGACTACCAGCGACGGAACTTCGCCCTGGCGATCGCCGCCGCCGAGGCGTACCTGGGGGCGCCGCTCGACGCGCAGGGCGTCTCCCGGGCCGGGGCCGAGCTGGTCGTCGCAGGACGCTTCGAGGTGCTCGTCGACCTGCCGTCTCGCGCCGGAGGTCGGACCGTCGGGGCTCGCCCGGGCTCCGCGAGGAGTCCGGCCGCGGGCGGGGGGCGGGCGGTGACGCTGCTCGACGGGGCCCACAACCCGGCCGGGATCGATGCGCTGGTCGAGTCGCTGCCGGCCTTCCTCGACGGCCGCCGGCTCTGCGCGGTGGTCTCGATCCTCGACGACAAGGACGCCCGGAGCATGCTCGGAGCGCTCCTGCCACTCTGTGAGCGAGTGATCTGCACGACGGCGTCAAATCCCCGGGCGGTCCCGGCCGACGCGCTGGCGGCGGTCGCGCGTGACGTGCTCGGGCCGCGGGCGGCAGCCGTCGAGGTCGAGGTGGATCCGCGACGCGCGGTGGGACTCGGCCGCGAGCTCGTACCGGGCGGCGTCGTCGTCGTGACCGGCTCGATCTACCTGATCTCCGACGTCGTCCGGGGATCTCGGCCGGGATCGACGCTGTGAGGGATCGCAACGGTCCGTCGGTCGGCGCGATGATCGGGGCGGTCGCGGCGATCGTCGCGCTCGTGATTCTCGTCTTCTTCGGGATCGGCTACCTTTTCGGCCGGCTCTTCCTTTGAGCGGCCGCGCAAGTTTCCGCCCGAGCAGACGTTCGTACGCCCCGGGCCGGTCCGAGCGTTAGACTCGCCGAAATGCCGGTAGTCGGGTACTTCGGGATCAACAACGACGGGATCAACCTGGCGATCAACCTGGTCGTCCTGTTCATCGTCGTGATCTACGCGGCGCTCGTCTACTGGACCTTCGCCGACGCGCGACGGCGGATCGCCGACCCGTGGCTGGTGACGTGCGCGGTCGTCGCGTCGCTGTTCCCGTTCCTCGGCACGGTGATCTACATGGTCGTCCGGCCGCCGGAGTACCTCGATGACGTCCGCGAGCGAGAGCTCGAGATGGCGGCCTCGGAGGCGCGACTGGCCGCGGTCCAGCTGCTGTGCCGCCACTGCGACCAGGAGGTCCAGGCGGACTTCCTCGTCTGTCCGCACTGCTACCACCGTCTGAAGACTCCGTGTCGAAACTGCGGCAAACCGCTCGAGCAGACGTGGGGCCTGTGCCCATACTGCGAGACTCCGGTACCCGAAGCGCTCGAACCCCCCCGCCGGACGCGCCGCAGGCGCACCGTGCCGGGAGAGCCGGTCGGCGGCGATCTGCCGCCGACGGCTCACTGACCTTCGACTGACCGCCAACTTCTGTCAAGGATGGATTCACCATGCCCGCCACCACGCAGCACGCGACGCCGCCCGTGAAGCAGGACAAGACCCTGCAGCGGACGCTGATCCTGATCAAGCCCGACGCGTACGCCCGCCGACTGACGGGGGAGATCGTCTCCCGGTTCGAGCGCAAGGGTCTGGTGCCGGTCGCGGCGCGGGTCCTGACGATGACGCCGGAGATGGCCGACGATCACTACGTCGAGCACATCGGAGCGCCGTTCTTCGACGGCCTGGTCGCGTTCATCACGTCCGGCCCGCTCGTCGCGCTCGTGCTCGAGGGTCCGTCGGCGATCGCCGCGGCACGCCAGTTGATCGGCGCGACCAACCCGCTCGAGGCGGCTCCGGGGTCGATCCGCGGCGATCTGGCGACCGCGACGTCGGCCAATCTGGTCCACGGGTCCGACGGGCCCGAGGCGGCGGTCCGCGAGACCGCGATCTTCTTCCCCGACCTGGCATAGCCCGACCGGGCGTCGCCGGAGGCGGCGAGCGATGACCGGCCGACCGCGGCTGATCCTGGCGAGCGGATCGCCCCAGCGACGGGCGATTCTCGAGACGCTCGGCGTGGAGTTCGTCACGTCGGTCTCGGGCGTCGACGAACTTGCCGTCGGCGCGCCGTCGGCGGTCGCCCTGGAGAACGCACTGCGCAAGGCCCGCGCCGTGGCCGATCGCCTGGCCGCGGGTTCGCGCCCGGAGACGACGGGCCCGGCCGACTCGCCGCCGGTGCTCGGCGTCGACACGCTGGTCGCCGTCGAGTCGCCTGACGCGGAGAGCTCGACGATCTACGGCAAGCCGGCGGACGAGCGCGCCGCCCGAGCCACGCTCGAGGCGCTCAGCGGGAGGACCCACATCGTCGTCAGCGGGCTCGCCCTGGTCGCCGCCGGGGCTCCGACGCGGAGCGCGACGGTCGTCACTCGGGTCAGGATGAGACGTCTGGAGGCGGCGACGATCGACTGGTATGTCGCGTGTGGCGAGTGGGCCGGACGGGCCGGCGGCTACGCGATACAGGGACGGGGGATCGTCCTGGTCGCGGGGATCGAGGGCGACTATTCGAACGTCGTCGGCCTGCCGGTGCAGGGCCTGCTCGACCTGTGGCCGGAGCTGCTCGGTCACTGACAGGGAAATTGCATCTCCAAGGCCGGTTTTTGCAGCGCTTTTCGGCCGTCGTGGGGGGCCGGCGGCGGGCCGGGGGTGAAGCCGAGTCCGCTACACTGTGGCGCTCACGGCAGGGCTGACGTCCATCTTTCGACGGAGCGCCATGCCTGGAAGTGCGCTCCGCGGCGGCGACCGGCCGCCTTTTCTCCGAACGGACATACGATGGGCTTGTTCACCTACCTAACAGGTTTCGGCGGCCGTGACATGGCTGTCGACTTGGGCACCGCCAACACGCTCGTCTACGTCCGCGGTCGGGGCATCGTCCTCTCTGAGCCGAGCGTCGTCGCGATCGACTCGCGGACCGGCGAGGTCCACGCGGTCGGCATCGAGGCCAAGCGGATGCTCGGCCGGACACCCGGCACGATCTCGGCGATCCGGCCGCTCAAGGACGGGGTGATCGCGGACTTCGACGTGACCGAGCAGATGCTCCGGCACTTCATCCAGAAGGTCCACCAGAACCGCTGGGCGCATCCGCGGGTCGTCGTCTGCGTACCGTCGGGCGTGACCGGGGTCGAGAAGCGGGCGGTCGAGGAGGCCTGCCTGTCGGCCGGCGCGCGGACCGCGTACCTGATCGAGGAGCCGATGGCAGCGGCGATCGGCGCCGGCCTGCCGGTCGGTGAGCCGACCGGGTCGATGGTCGTCGACATCGGCGGCGGGACCTCCGAGGTCGCGGTGATCTCGCTCGGCGGGATCGTCGTGTCCCAGTCGATCCGGATCGGCGGGGACGAGCTCGACGAGGCGATCATCAACTACGCCAAGCGGGAGTACAAGCTCCTGATCGGCCAGCAGACGGCCGAGGAGCTCAAGCTCGAGATCGGGTCGGCATATCCGATGGCCGAGGAGATGCAGGCGGAGATCCGCGGCCGGGACATGGTGTCCGGCCTGCCGAAGACGGTCGTCCTGACCAGCGAGGAGATCCGCGCCGCGCTCGAGGAGCCGCTCGCCGCGATCATCGACGCGGTCAAGGAGACGCTCGACCGGACTCCGCCGGAACTGGCCTCGGACATCATGGACCGAGGCATCATGCTCGCCGGCGGCGGCGCCCTGCTCCAGGGCCTCGACGAGAGGCTGCGCGAGGAGACCCAGATGCCGGCCCATCTCGCCGAGTCGCCACTGACGTGCGTCGCGGTCGGCTCGGGACGTTCGCTCGAGGAGTTCGACGTCATCCACCGGTCCAGCCGGTCGAACCGCAACTCGCGCAGCCGGCGCCGCCGATGAGCTCGACGATGGGCTCCCGGCACCACCTCAAGACGATCACCTTCGGCTGCCGCCGAGCCTTCCAGCCCCTGATCCGGGGTGCGACGAGACGTCGCCGGCTCTGCGTAAGCTACCCCGCGACCCCCCCTTCCACGTGTACGACAAGACCGTTCGCAGGCGTCGCGCAGTCCTCGGCCTGCTCGTCGCCCTCTCCCTGATCCTGCTCACCGAGTCGTTCGGCAGCAGGACCGGCGGCGGGCTGCATTCGGTGCAGCGCGGCTTCCTGACGGTCCTGTCACCGATCGAGGACGGCGCGAGCAAGGCGCTCAAGCCGGTCCACGACCTGTTCGGCTGGTTCGGAAACACGCTCAACGCGAAGTCCCAGCGCGACAAGTACCGCAAGGAGCTGCAGGTCGCCAACGGCGAGATCATCCAGGCCCAGGCGGCGGCCCGCGTCAACGCCCAGGCGGCGGCGACGCTTGGCGTCGACCAGCGCTACAACCTCGCCGGCGACGGGCCGGTCACGGCGACCGTCAACGTCCGCCCGGCCGACCTCTTCAACGAGGTCGTCGGCGTCGGCGTCGGGACGAGCTCGGGGGTTGAGCCCGGCGACGCGGTCGTCGACGGCGACGGGCTGGTCGGCAAGGTGGCCACCGCGACGTCGAACGAGTCGTTCATCACGCTGATCAACGACAGCACGAGCGGCGTGTCGGCGACCGACAACACGACGAGCGCGGTCGGCATCGTCGGGCCGACCGACGGCGATCCCGACACCCTGACGATGGGCTACCTCGGGGCCGGCGACATCGTCAAGCAGGGCGACGTGATCGTTACTGCGGGTACCGTTCAGACGGCGGGCGGCCTCGCCGTCTCGCATTTCCCGCCGAACATCCCGATCGGGCACGTGACGAGCGTCGACACGAACGATCCGGGCGCCGGCGTCCATCTGGCGCCGATGGCAAAGTTGCACGACATCAACATCGTCCAGATCCTGACCAGGGTGCCGACCGCGTGAGCGACGAGGCCCATCTCGGCCTCCGCCTCGCGGGCCTGGCGCTCGGGGCGGTGATCCTCCAGATCGCCGTCGTCTCGCAGTTCCAGATCTTCGGCGTCAACGCGGACATCACGCCGCTGGTCGTCGGCGCGGCCGGTCTGCTGACCGGGCCGGTCGCCGGGTCGATCGTCGGCTTCTCGATGGGCCTGCTGATCGATCTCCTGCTGTTCCAGACGCTCGGCGTGTCGGCGCTCGTCTACACGCTGATCGGCTTCGGGGCCGGGCGCCTGCGCGAGCTGCGGGCGCCCCAGGCGACGTTCACGCCGCTCGGCCTCGGCGCGGCTGCGACCGCGGTCGCGACGATCGGCTTCTCGATGCTCGAGTTCCTGCTCGGCGTCGACGCCCCGATCAGCTTCCTGCTGGTGCGCGAGATCCTCGCGACGATCATCCTCAACACGCTGATCTCGTTGCCCGTCTACGCAGGCGTCCGCCGTTGGCTGCGCCCCGCCCTGCCCGAGGACCCGCGACGCCGCCGGCGGCGGGCCTACACGACCGGCGGGCTGAGCCCGCTCTCGCGCCAGTGATGGACCCGCTCGACCGCCACACGCCGATGTCGCCACAGCTCGCGCTCCGCGTCGCGACGATCGGCGGGATCGCGCTCGTCCTCTTCGCGATCATCCTCTTCCGCCTGTGGTACCTCCAGGTTCTCTCGGGTCCGCAGTACGTCCAGCTCGCGAACATCAACCGCGTCCGCGACGTTCCGATCCAGGCACCGCGGGGAGACATCGTCGACCGCAGCGGCAACCAGATCGTCGGCAGCCGGCAGGCGGTCGCCGTGCAGATCGACCAGAGCGAGCTGCCGGCCGGCGCGGCGGCGCGCCTGGCGCTCTACACGCGGCTCGGCCGGGTGATCGGGATGAAGCCGGCGGCGATCCGGACGATCATGCACAGCAAGACGAACGTCCCGTACGCCAACGTGACGATCAAGGTCGACGCCGGCGAGCGAGCGCTGGTCGAGCTCAAGGAGAACCAGAACCTGTTTCCCGGCGTGGCGATCTCGCCGGTCTACGTACGGGCCTACAAGTACGGGGATCTCGCCGCGCAGGTGCTGGGGAACGTCGGGTCGATCAGCCCGAGCGAGCTGAAGGATCCGCGCTTCAAGGGCGTACCCGAGACCGGCGTGGTCGGCCAGGGGGGCCTCGAGCTGCAATACGATCAGTTCCTGCGCGGGACCGACGGCGTCCAGCGCGTTCAGGTCGACTCGGAGGGCCTGCCGACGGGCGCGCCGCTCCACGAGACGGCGCCGACGCAGGGGCACGAGCTGAAGCTGTCGGTGGATCTCGGGCTCGAGCAGGAGGGCTACAGGGCGCTGCAGACGGGCGAGAGCCTCGCGCAGGGCAACGGCAACGCCGGCGACGCCGGGGCGTTCGTCGCGCTCGACCCGCGCAACGGACAGGTGCTCGCGATCGGCTCGCTGCCGAGCTACAACCCGACGATCTACACGCACCCGGTCACGCCGGCCGAGCAGGCCCTGCTCAGCTCGCCGACGGCGCCGCTGCTCGACCGCGCGACCGACGGCGCGTATCCGACCGGCTCGACGTTCAAGCTGGTGACCGCGATGGCGGCGCTCCAGGACGGCCTGACGACGGCGTCGACGCCGTTCGACGACACCGGGTGCATCACGGTCGGCCGCGACCACGAGAAGTTCTGCAACGCCGGCAACCCGCCCGAGGTGCTCGGTCTGCTGACGATGCCGACGGCGATCCAGGAGTCGTCTGACCTGTACTTCTTCACACTCGGTGAGGACGCAAACCCGCAGGGTCCGATCATCCAGTCGTGGGCGCGGAAGTTCGGCTTCGGCCGCTCGACGGGGATCGACCTGCCGGGCGAGTTCGCCGGCGTCGTCCCGGACGCGGCGTGGCTGAAGAACGTCGAGGCGCAGCAGTACCGTTGCCTGAAGAAGTACGGCAAGGCAGGGCCGGCGACGTGCGGGTACATCTCGGATCCGACGCGGACCTGGGTGACCGGCGACAACATGCACTTCGCGATCGGCCAGGGCGACTTCCTCGCGACGCCGCTCCAGCTGGCCGTGGCGTACTCGACGCTGTTCGAGGACGGTAAGGTGCCGACGCCGCATCTTGGCCTCGCGATCGACGACAACGACGGACGACTGATCCAGAAGATCGATCCGCCGCCGGCGCGGACGATCAAGTTCTCCCGGGCAAACCAGCAGGTCATCGAGCAGGGCCTCCACGCGGCGGCGCAGTCGCCGGGAGGTACCTCCTACGATGTGTTCGGGAGCTTTCCGAGGCCCGTCTACGGAAAGACCGGCACCGCGCAGCACGCGGTTGGGTCCGACGACCAGGCCTGGTACGTGGCCTACGCGCCGGATCCGAACCGGCCGATCGTGATCGCCCTGACGATCGAGAAGGGCGGCTTCGGCGACCAGTCGGCGGCGCCGGCCGTGCGGCTGATGCTGTCACAGTGGTTCGGGATCGCCAAGAAGGTCGTCAAGGGAAGCTCGCAGACGCTCTGATGAACACAACGCCAATCCAGTCCGGCGAGATGCCGACGATCGCCAACCCGCGGTCGATCGCCCTGCCGTTCGACCCGCTGCTGATGCTCGCGGCGTTCGGCCTGGCCGTCTGCTCGCTGGTCGCGCTCGGCGGGGCGACGGCCGGCCACTACTACACCGAGCGCCAGGGGATCTACTTCGCGGTCGGGATCGTCCTGATGACCGTCCTCTCGCGGATCGACTACTCACGCCTGCGGGAGCTGAAGTACGGCCTCTACGCGATCCTGCTCGGATCGATCCTGCTCGTCCTCGGACTCGGTCGGTCGACGCTCGGCGCGACGCGGGAGATCTCGCTGCCGTTCTTCTCCTTCCAGGCGTCCGAGCTCGGCAAGATCCTGCTGATCGTCTTTCTCGCGTCGACCGTCGTCGATCGCTCGCGGCGGCTCTCCCAGCGGGACACGACGGCCCGGGTGATGCTTCTCGCGATCGGCCCGGCGATGCTCGTGATCGCCCAGCCGGACCTCGGGTCGGGGATGGTCTACGTCGTGGTGGCGCTGGCGATCCTGTTCGTCGCCGGGACGTCGTGGAAGCACCTCACGGCGCTGATCACGCTCGGGATCGTCTCGATCGCGTTCGTCCTCGTCGCCGCACCGGCCGCCGGCGTCCACGTGCTCAAGCCGTATCAGCTGGATCGGCTGACCGCCTTCCTGCACCCGACCGACAACCCTGCCCAGCAGGGATACCAGCAGATCCAGTCGAAGATCGCGATCGGCTCCGGCCAGAAGACCGGCCGGGGAAACGCGGCCACGCAGACGAAGCTCAAATTTGTCCCCGAGGACCAGACCGACTTCATCTTCGCCGTGATCGGCGAGCAGTACGGATTCGTCGGCGCGGCCCTCGTACTCTCGCTGTACGCGCTGTTGATCTGGCGCACGCTTCGAATATTGACGATCGCCAAGAACCTCTTTGGCGCGCTGATCGCCGGCGGAATCGTCGCGATGTTCATGTTTCAGGTGTTCGTCAACGTCGGCATGACGGTGGGCATCATGCCCATCACCGGCGTGACGCTGCCCCTGCTGAGCTATGGCGGCTCGTCGGTGCTCACCACATTCCTGGCACTCGGTCTCCTGCAGTCGATCTACGTGCAGGCACGCACGTCGGCTGCGCTCAAGGGCCGCGTGCTGCGCTTCTAACCAGAACGGATATGTCCAGTGAAGAAACAAGTACTTGTCAGCGTCGACCGCGGTGAGACGCGGGTCGCGCTGCTCGAGGCGAGCGGAACTCCCGCCGCGACGCGCAAGCAGACCGGCACCAGACGCGCGCGTCCGGCCGACGCGGCCAAGGGCTACCGGGTCGCCGAGCTCTACCTCGAGCGACGCGGCGCCCGGTCGATCGTCGGCAACATCTACAAGGGCGTCGTCGACAACGTGCTCGGCGGCCTGGAGGCCGCGTTCGTCGACATCGGCCTTGAGAAGAACGGCTTCCTCCACGTCGACGAGATCATCCTCCCCGGTGTCGAGGCCCCCCGGCGGGGCCGGGGGGCGGCCCGCGACGGCCTGAACATCTCCGACCTGCTCAAGCCGGGCCAGGAGGTCGTCGTCCAGGTCGTCAAGGACCCGCTGAAGACGAAGGGCGCCCGCCTGTCGATGGAGCTGACGATCGCCGGCCGGTACATGGTCTACGCGCCGAGCGGCGAAGGCGTCGGGGTGTCCCGCCGGCTGGAGGACAAGGAGCGGGAGCGGCTGCGCAAGGAGACGGCCAAGCTCGATCTCCGCGGCGGCGGCGCGATCGTCCGGACGGCGGCCCATGGGGCGACCCGCGCGGACTTCGAGCGCGAGCTCCAGTACCTCTTCAAGCTGCACGAGGTCCTCGACAAGCGGGTCGCCGAGACGGCATCCCCGGCGCTCGTCTTCCAGGAGGCCGACCTCTCGGTCCGCGTCGTGCGCGACATCTTCTCGGCCCACTTCGAGCGGGCCGTCGTCGACGACGAGCAGCAGCACCATCGCCTCGTGTCGTTCTTCTCGCGGACGGCTCCCGAGCTGGTCGACCGTGTCGAGCTGTGGGACGGCGGCAAGCCGCTGTTCGACGCATACGGCGTCGACGAGGTCCTCGACGGCGTGATGAACCGTCGGGTCGACCTGCCGAGCGGCGGGTACCTGATGATCGACATGGCCGAGGCCCTGACCGTGATCGACGTCAACTCGGGGTCGTTCATCGGCCGGGGGAAGGGAGCCCGGCTCGAGGACACGATCACAAAGACGAACCTCGAGGCCGCCGAGGAGGTCGTCAACCAGCTCCGCCTGCGGGACATCGGCGGGATCATCGTGATCGACTTCATCGACATGTCGCGGGCGCGGAACCGAGACGCCGTGATGAAGACGTTGCGGGCGGCGCTCGACGAGGATCGGACGAAGACCTTCACGGCCGAGATCTCGAAGCTCGGCCTGGTCGAGATGACCCGCCAGAATGTCACCGAGGGAGTCCGGGAGATCATGAGCCGGCCGTGCCCGACGTGCGCCGGGGAGGGCGTGATCCGCTCGGAGGAGACGATCTCGATCGAGTTCGAGCGGCGTCTGCGAGAGATCGCCGCGTCGAAGCCGGACGTCGAGGCGTTCCTCGTGCAGATGAACCCCCGGGTGACGGTCCAGTTCACCGGCCACGGCGCTCGGGTGCTGCGAGCCCTCGAGGCCCAGACCGGCAAGTTCTTCCACTTCGAGGGGTCGGAGGGCCTCGCCCTCAACCACCTGGCGGTCACCCTCGAGGGAACCCGCGAGGAGGTCGAGGAGCGGGCCGTGCCGTTCCGCCCGGGCGAGGAGGTCCTCGTCGAGATCGTCGAGCCCCACATGTACAACGTCGACGACGCGGTCGCCAAGATCGACGGCTACATCATCTCGGTCACCGACGGGGGTGGCCACGTCGGCCAGAAGCTGATGGTCCGCATCGAGGAGGTCGGGCGGACGGCCGCCGTCGCCTCGCTGATCGGCGGCGACCGTCCGGACCGCGCGGACGGGCCCGACGGGCCGGACGACCCCGACCCCGATGACATACAATCGCCTCCCAGGCGCCGCGGCCGCAGAGGCGGCCGGCGTCGGACCGCCGCAACGGCAACGGCGCCGGCGGCGCCAGAAGAGGTCTAGCCACATGTATGCGATCGTCAAGACCGGGGGCAAGCAGTACCGCGTCGAGAAGGGTCAGACCCTGCTCGTCGAGCGCCTGCCCGAAGCCGAGGGGGCTACGGTGGCGCTGAAGGCGCTCCTGCTCCGCTCGGAGGAGACGGTGTTCGACGCCGACTCGCTCGACCGGGTCAAGGTGGAGGCGAGGATCCTCGGCCACGAGCGGGGCGAGAAGCTCCGCGTCTTCAAGTTCAAGCCCAAGCGCGGCTACAAGCGGCGCAATGGCCATCGCCAGGAGCTGACCCGGATCGAGGTGACCGACATCGCGCTCGCCGCGGCCGTCGGGGCTTCGCAGGCGACGCCGGCCGTGGCCAAGGAGGAAGCAGATGGCTCATAAGAAAGGTCTCGGGTCCAGCCGCAACGGACGCGACTCGAATGCCCAGCGCCTCGGCGTGAAGACGTTCGCCGGACAGACGGTGACCGGCGGCGAGATCATCGTCCGCCAGCGGGGCAGTCGCTTCAAGGCCGGCGAGGGCGTCGGCATGGGCAAGGACGACACGCTCTACGCCCGGTCGGCCGGCATCGTCCAGTTCAACGTCGGCTGGCGCGGCCGGGTCGTGTCGGTCGAGCCTGTCGCCGAGGTCGCGTCGTGAACCTCAAGGACATCACGGCCAAGCTGCCGGGCCTCCCGGCCGGCCTGCCGAATGTATCGGGCAAGCTCGCCGGACTCCCGGTCAGCCCGGCCGCCGGCGCGAAGGCCCTGGCGATCGGCCGCGTCGGGATCGGTGCGGCCCTCCTCCTGCGTCCGCGCAGGACGGGTACCCCGTGGATCGGGCGGAAGGCCGCCAGGCAACGCGGCACGCAGGCCCTGCTGCGGTCGATGGGCGCGCGTGACGTCGTGATCGGGATGATCGCCCTCCACACGCTCGACAACCCCCAGGTCGGCCCGCGGTGGCAGCGGACGTGCGCTGCGATCGACGCCGTCGACGCCGTCGTCACGCTGCTCGCGATCGGCGATATCCCGCTGTACGGCGTCGTCTGGGTGACCGCGCTCGCCGGCGGTTCCGCGGCGGCCGGTTTCACGTTCGCCGGTGGTCTTGCCGCAGCGGCGGCTGCCTCGCCCGCCGCGTAGGGGTGCCGGAGGCCGGCTGACGGCCGCCGCGTACCGTTGGCGTAGGCCAGCTGAGGGCCGGCCGGGCGAATCGGGGCCCTCGCGAGCCGGCGCCTCGACGAGGTGCTCGCGCTCGCAGAGATCAAGCTCGAGCCGTCTGAAGTTCGGCGACTGCTTCGCGTACGCGCTCGCGAAGGTGAGCGCCGAATCGCTTCTGTTCGAGGGATCGGACTTCGTCCACACCGATCTGCCGGCCGCCGTGAACGCCGGCCCCGGAGGCGCGCGCTGCGAGACGTAGCTGCAGTGTGGTCCCGAGACGGCCGGTCGGGCTGGCGGGGGAGCAGACCGACCGGGAGTCGTTCCGGGTCTTTGGGGAGCAGCCGATCACGCTCTCGCCGTCCGGGCGACCTTCGACCAAAATCGGTCCGCCCCGTCGGGCCTCTCGAGTCGCGTTTGTTCAGCCTCGCTGGGCGGTCGGCCGGATCAGGATCTCGTTGACGTCGACGTGGGCCGGCTGGCTGATCGCGAAGTCGACTGCTCGGGCGATGTCCGCCGACTCGAGCGCGTCGGTCGGCCGGTCGTCGAAGAATGGCGTATCGGTCATTCCCGGCTCGATCACCGTGACCCGGACCCCGGTCCCGTGGAGATCCTGGCGCGCGGCCTCGCCCATTGCCGTGACCGCGAACTTCGTCGCCGAGTAGAGCGAGCCCTTGAGGGCCCGTCGGCCGGCGACCGAGCTGGTCAGCACGAGGTGGCCGCGGCTCGCGGTGAGCGCCGGGATCGACGCCCGGATCGTGTACGCGGCGCCCAGGACGTTCGTCAGGACCATGTCCCGCCAGAGCTCGGGTGTCTCCTCCAGGAAGCCGCGCTTCGCGCCGAAGCCGGCGTTCGCCATGACCGCGTCGATCCGGCCGAAGTGGTCGAGCGTCGTCGCCACCATCGTCTCCTGCTGGGACCATTGCGTCACGTCGCAGCCCACCGCCACGGCCCGCTCCCGGCCGCCGAGCTCGGCCGCCAGGGCCTCGAGTCGGTCGGTCGAACGGGCGGCCAGGGCGAGCCGCCAGCCGTGCTCGGACAGCAGGCGGGCTGTGGCCGCGCCGATCCCTGTCGATGCGCCGGTGATCAGCATGACCTTGGAGGTTGCGTTCATGTCGGCCTTTCTTGCTGCGAGGATGACTGACTGATGCTCAACGACAAGGCACGAATCTTCGCAGCGGCCGGCGCCGGCGGCCACGGGTCGATGTCCTTTCGCCGGGAGGCCCACGTTCCCCGGGGAGGTCCGGACGGCGGCGACGGCGGGCGGGGTGGGGATGTCGTGATCGAATGCGACCAGTCGCTCCGCGATCTCTCGACCTTCCGCCGGCGCGCCCACTACCGGGCGCCGGCAGGCGGCAACGGCGGCGGATCGCTGAGCCACGGAGCCAACGGCGAGTCGCTCGTCGTCGGCGTGCCGCCGGGCACCCAGGTCGCGACGGAGGACGGCGACGTCCACGACCTCGTCCGACCGGGGCAGCGGGTCGTGATCATGGGCGGAGGCTCCGGCGGCCGTGGCAACAAGCGGTACGCGACGCCGACCCGCCAGGCTCCCCAGTTCGCCGAGCGGGGCCTGCCGGGCGCCGAGGGATGGATCGAGCTGCGCCTCAAGCTGCTCGCCGACGTCGGCCTGATCGGCCTGCCCAATGCCGGCAAGTCGTCGCTGCTCTCGCGGATCACGCGGGCGACGCCGAAGATCGCCGCGTATCCGTTCACGACGCTCGAGCCGGTACTCGGCACGCTCGACGGCGAGACCCGTCAGCTGATCCTTGCGGACATCCCCGGACTGATCGAGGGCGCGAGCGACGGTGCCGGCCTCGGCCACGATTTCCTCGCCCACGTCGAGCGGACCCGCCTGCTCGTCCACGTCCTCGACCTCGCCCCGCTCGACGGGTCGGTCCCGGTCGAGAACCACAGGACGATCGAACACGAGCTCGCCAGCCACGACCTCCGCCTGGCCGACCTCCCACGGATCCTCGCGCTGTCCAAGAGCGACCTCGTCTCGCCGCAGACGTCGGCCGAAGCGGCCGCCGCATGGCGAGCGCGCCTCGGCCCGGACGTCCCGGTGATCGTCACGTCGAGCGTGACACGCGCCGGGCTCGACGCGCTCGCGGCCGAGCTCCTGCGCAGCGTGCCGTTCGATCCGATCGGTGCGCCCGAGCCCGAGTTGGCCGAGCACCTGACGTTCAGGCCGGCGGCCCGTCGCGGGTTTCACGTCGAGCGGACGTCGCCCGAAAGCTTCCGCGTCGTCGGCGAGGGCGTCGACCGGCTGATCGCCCGGCATGACCTCGACAACGAGGAGGCGATGCTCCACGTCGAGTCCCGCCTGCGGCGGATCGGCGTGATCCGGGCGCTCGAGGACCAGGGCTTCACCGCCGGCGACGAGGTCGAGATCGCCGGCATCGTCTTCGAGCTCGACCCCGAATAGGCGGACCGCATGGTTCCGAGCGCAACCACCCGGGCAGGCCGCTGATGCGACGGGTCGTGATCAAGCTGGGCACGGCGATCGTCGCCGACGAGCGGGGTGAGCCCCGGGCCGACGTCCTCGCGCGAGTCTGCGACGCGACCGCCGGTCTGCGCACCGCGGGGGACGAGGTCGTCCTCGTCACGAGCGGGGCGATCGCCCGCGGCATGCGCGAGATGGGCCTGACCGCCCGGCCGGCGGCGATCGAGGAGCTCCAGGCGGCCAGCGCGATCGGCCAGGGCAAGCTCTACCGCGTCTACGACGAGCTCCTGCTCCAGCGGGGGGTCGTCTCCGCCCAGGTCCTGCTCACGTTCTTCGACGTCAGCGCCCGCACCCACTACCTCAACGTCCGCCGGACGCTGCGCCAGCTGCTCGACTGGAACGTCGTCCCCGTCGTCAACGAGAACGACACGACGACGACCGACGAGATCTCCTTCGGCGACAACGACTTCCTCTCCGCGCAGATCGCGATCCTGATCGCCGCCGACGAGCTGATCATCCTGACCGACGCCGACGGCCTCCACACGGCCGACCCCAAGGTCGTCCCGGGGGCGCCGCTGGTCGAGACCGTTGACGACTTCGAGCTGCTCGAGGGATTCGAGATCAGCCAGACGAAGACGACGCTCGGGTCGGGCGGGATGCGCTCGAAGGTCGTCGCCGCGGACATGGCCACGGCGGCCGGGATCGTCACGACGATCTGCAGCGGCCGGCGGCCCGGCGCACTCGAGCGGGTGCTCGCCGGCGAGGCCGAGGGGACCCGCTTCGCCGCGCGGGAGATCCGCTACTCGAGCTTCAAGCTGTGGCTCAAGTACGCCAAGCCGAGCCGCGGCACCGTCTTCGTCGACGCCGGGGCCGCCCGTGCGCTGACCGACGCCGGGACGAGCCTGCTGCCGGTGGGTGTGACCGGCGTCAGCGGGGCCTTCGGGGCCGGCGACGCGGTCGAGGTCGCGGCCGGCGAGCGGGTGATCGGCAAGGGCATCAGCAACTACTCGGCCGGCGAGCTGCGCCAGGTCATGGGACTGAAGTCGGCCGCCGTCCACGGCGTCCTGCCGCGAGCGGCCGAGGAGGCGGTCCACCGGGATTACTTCGTGCTCGCCTGAGGCCGCGAGTACCATTTGCGGGTGATGGCAACCACCACGGCATCGGCCACCGACCTCTGCCTGGCGGCCAAACGCGCCTCCCGGGTGCTCGCGGGCCTCGACACCGCCGTCAAGAACGCCGCGCTCGAGGCGATCGCCCAGACCCTGGTCGACCGCACGGACGAGATCCTCGAAGCCAACGCCCTCGACGTCGACGCGGCGCTCGCCGCCGGCGTCAGCCCGACCCTGATCGACCGCCTCAGGCTGACCCCCGCGCGGATCGCCCAGATCGCCGCCGGCGCCCGGCAGATCGCCGGCCTGGCGGATCCCGTCGGCGAGGTGATCTCCGGCTTCCGGGCGGCCAACGGCCTTGACATCAGGCACGTCCGCGTGCCCCTCGGCGTGATCGCTGTCGTCTACGAGGCGCGGCCGAACGTCACGATCGACGCGGCCGCCCTCTGCCTGAAGTCGGGCAACGCGATCGTCCTGCGGGGATCGAGCACGGCCGCCGAGTCGAACGCCGTGCTCGCCGGCCTGGCGATCGAGGCCGCGACGTCGGCCGGCGTGCCCGACGGGGCGATCGGCCTGCTGGCCGGCGGCGGACGCTCCGAGCTTGCCGAGCTGGCCGGCCAGGAGGGTGTCGTCGACCTGATCATCCCGCGCGGCGGCGAGGGCCTCAAGAAGGCGCTCCAGGCGGTCGCCCGGGTGCCGGTGATCTACGCGGCGTCCGGCAACTGCCACGTCTACGTCGACCGGTCAGCCGGCATCGACGCGGCCACGGCGATCATCGTCAACGCGAAGGTCCAGAAGCCGAGCGTCTGCAACGCGGCGGAGACGCTGCTCGTCCACGAGGCGATCGCCGACGACTTCCTGCCCGGCGCGCTCCGCGTGCTCGCGGGGTCGGGCGTCGAGCTGCGCGGGGATCAGCGCACCCGCGAGCTCGCCGGTCCCGTCGAAGTCGCCCCGGCTGACGAGTCCGACTGGGCGACCGAGTTCCTCGCCCCGGTGCTCGCCGTCCGCGTGGTCGAGTCGATCGACGCGGCGATCGACCACATCGGCACGTACGGCAGCGGCCACTCGGAGGCGATCGTGACCTCCGACACGACGGCCGCCCGTCGCTTCCAGCGCGACGTCGACGCCGCGTGCGTCTACGTCAACGCGTCGACCCGCTTCACCGACGGCGGCGAGTTCGGGATGGGCGCGGAGATCGGCAACTCGACGCAGAAACTCCACGCCCGCGGGCCGATCGGCATGCGTGAGCTGTGCACGACCAAGTACCTGATCGAGGGCGACGGCCACGTCCGTGCGTAGCCGCCGCGAAGACTCGACCGCTTGAGTGAGTCGAGTCGGCATCCTCGGCGGGACCTTCAACCCGCCGCACCTCGGTCATCTCCGTTGTGCCCGTCAAGCCCGCGCCGAGCTCGGGCTCGACCGTGTGCTGGTCGTTGTCGCGGCCGTCCCGCCGCACAAGGCCGTCCCCGATGACCCGGGCGTCGGCGACCGCCTGGCGATGGCCCGTCTGCTCGCCGCCGCCGAGCCGTGGATGGAGGTCTCCGAGCTGGAGGTCGGCCGGCCGGGACCGTCGTACACGATCACTACGCTGCGGGAGATCCATGAAAGAGCCCCGGGTGATGACCTGACCCTGATCGTCGGTGGCGACATGGCCGCCGCCCTGCCGACCTGGCACGAGCCGCAGGCCATCCTCGGCCTCGCGTCGCTGGCCGTCGCCGAGCGCAAGGGCCAGCGGCGCGCCGACGTGCTCGCGGCGCTGCGACCGCTCGACGGCGCCCGGCGGGTCCACTTCCTCGACATGCCCCGACTCGACGTCTCGTCCTCGCAGGTCCGCCGGCGGGTGGCCGGCGGCGAGCGGATTGCAGATCTCGTCCCCGACGCAGTTGCCGACTACATCAAGGAGCGGAGGCTCTACGCATGACATCTGAGGAACTCGCCCGCACGATCGCGGCCTACGCCGACGACAAGAAGGCGATCGACATCGTCGCCCTGGACCTGCGCGGCGTGCTCGACTACACCGACTTCTTCGTGATCTGCTCGGGCAACACCGAGCGGCAGGTCAAGTCGATCCACGACGGAATCCAGATCGGCATGAAGAACGACCACGGCGTGCTCCCCCGCCGGGTCGAGGGCCTCCGCGAGGCCGGCTGGGTCCTGCTCGACTACCTCGACGTCGTCGTCCACGTCTTCACGCCCGAGCACCGCGACTTCTACAGCCTCGAGCGCCTCTGGGGCGAGGTCCCCGAGCTGAAGATCCCGACCGGCGACGCCGTCCGGGTCGAGGCGCTGCCAAGCGGCACGGGTGGCTGAACCCTCTCCTCGCCGCGTGGATCAGGCGGTCGCCGACTCGACGGGAAGCCCGGCTTCGGTCCAGGCGACGAGTCCGCCGTCGAGGACCTCGACGTTGTCGTACCCCATGCTGCGCAGCGTCTGCGCGGCGAGCAGGGACCGCGCGCTCGGGTTCTTCGTGCAGTAGACGAGGATCCGCGCCGACGTGTCCGCGACGAGCTCGGCGTTGGCGACCGGTGACGCAGGGTCGGCGCGGAGCTCGATCATGCCGCGCGGGATGTTCGTCGACCCCGGGAGGTGCCGCTGCTGGAATTCGCCGGCTTCGCGGACGTCGATGATCAGACCCGGTGCGCCGCCGTCGAGCGCCTTCGCGGCCTCGTCAGGCGAAACCTGGCGTGCCTGCGATCGAGCCGCGGCGACCATCTCGGCCAGGGTGCGTGCCATCGCTGCTCCTCTCGTTCGCTCCACCGATGCCGTCGGGCGGATTATCCGCCAACCACGCGGCCCGAGCAACTGCACACGCGCACGTCGACCGGCGACCGGCGGTCGAATAACGCTGCACCGCTGCGCAGGCCGGAGGTAGGATCGCTCGCGTGAGGAAGCACGTCGTAGTTCTCGGCGCTGGCTTCGGCGGTCTCGAGCTGGCGACGCGGCTCTCCGAGACGCTCGAGGACGCCGTCCGCGTCACGTTGCTCGATCGCAACGACTCGTTCGTGTTCGGGTTCTCCAAGCTCGACGTGATGCTCGGTCGCCAATCGGCCGACGACGTGCGGCTGCCCTACGGTGACTTCGAAAAGCCCGGCGTCGAGTTCCGCCGGGAGCTCGTGACCGGCATCGACCCGGTGACTCGTCGGGTGACCACCGACGCGCACTCCTACGACGCGGACTTCCTCGTCGTCGCGATGGGCGCCGACTACGACTTGGACGCCACGCCCGGCTTCGCGGCGGGCGGCTTCGAGTACTACACGGTCGCCGGCGCCGAGCGGTTGCGCGACGGGCTGGCCGACTTCGACGGCGGCCGAGTCGTCATCTCCGTACTCGGGCAGCCCTTCAAGTGTCCGCCGGCCCCGTTCGAAGGCGCGTTCCTGCTGCACGAGTACTTCACCCAGCGGGGCATCCGCGAGTCGGTGCAGATGTGCTCGACGTTCCCAATGGCGCGCCCCGTCCCGGTCACCGCCGAGGTCTCCCAGATGTTCCGCGACGGGCTCGCGACCCGTGGCATCCAGGAGCTGCCGCGGCACCTGGTCACGAGCATCGATCCGGCGACCCGCACGGCCGAGCTGGCGAGCGGCGAGCAGCTGCCCTACGACCTCTTCATCGGCGTCCCCGTTCACCGAGCGCCCGATCCGCTCGCGGCCGCCGGGCTCGCGGTCAACAACTGGGTGCAGGTCGACCAGACCAACCTGCGGACGGAGTTCCCGAACGTCTACGCGATCGGCGACGTCTGCTCGGGCCCGCGAACCGTCCCGAAGGCGGGGCTCTTTGCGGAGGCCGCGGCGCGCGTCGTCGCCGACGACATCGCCGCAGCGCTCGCCGGCACCGACCCACCGTTACCGTACGAGGCAGCGGGTGTCTGCTACGCCGACTTCGGCGGCGGACTCGTCAACAAGGTCGAGGTCAACTTCCTCAGCGGCCCATCGGCCGCGGCCGACCCGCACGAGCCGTCTCGCGAGTTCGCCGCCGAGAAGGAGCAGTTCGGCGCGACCCGGCGATCGCGCTGGTTCGGCCACTGATCTGCAGCGCCGCCGATCGGTGACCCCGAAATGGAGCTAGAGGGGCTCGAACCCTCGACCTCCGGTATGCCATACCGGCGCTCTCCCAGCTGAGCTATAGCCCCGCAGTCTGCGGCCCGGCCATGTTAACACCAGCTTCCCCCCGCGCCCTCGCCCGGTCGATCCGCGTCAGCCCCGCCCGCGGGCCGCCGCCGACCCGCAGCGCGACCCATCCCCTCCCGCGTCCGCCCGCCGGCCCCGGCGTCAGCGGCCGGCCGCCGCGTACCGGGCCAGGGCGTCGGCCCGTGCGCGTGCGTGGTCGACGATCGGCTGCGGGTAGTCCCGCCCGACGACGCACCCGCAGTCGAGCCCCAGGTCCACCGGCATCCGCCACGGCTCGGCCAGGTACGCGTTCGGCAGGCCGCGCAGCTCCGGCACCCACCGCCGCACGTACACCCCGTCCGGGTCGAAGCGCTCCTGCTGGCGGGTCGGGCTGAGCAGCCGCCGGCCGACCGGCTGGGGGTCCGATCCGACCGACGCGATCCACTGCCAGTTGCCGTTGTTGACCGCCGGGTCGCCGTCCAGCAGCAGGCTCATGAACCACCGCTCGCCCTCCCGCCAGTCGATTCCCAGGTGCTTGGTGAGGAACGATCCGACGACCATCCGCGTGCGGTTGTGCATGAACCCCTCCGCCTGCAGCTGGCGCATCCCCGCGTCGACCAGCGGGTACCCGGTCAGGCCGTCCTGCCATCGCCGGAGATCCTCGGGCGCGTCCCGCCAGGCGATCCCCCGGCGGGCCTCCTGCTGCTCGAGCCGCGCGTTCGCCGGATGCCTGCGGAGCAGGTCCAGATAGAAGTCCCGCCAGCACACCTGCCGCCGGACCGCCCCGCCGGCCGGGCTGCCGTCGACCCCGTCCTCGACCTGCCGCGGCGAGATGCACCCGAAGCGCAGGTACGCCGACAGCCGCGACGTCCCGTCGTCGGCCAGCCGGTCGTGCCCGCCGTCCGCGTACTGCCCGAGCCCGCCCGACCGGAACTCGTCCAGCCGTGCCCGCGCCGCCCGCTCGCCGCCGACCTGCGGCCGGCTGACC
The DNA here is from genome assembly GCA_035553395.1 of Solirubrobacteraceae bacterium. Classification (GTDB taxonomy): domain Bacteria; phylum Actinomycetota; class Thermoleophilia; order Solirubrobacterales; family Solirubrobacteraceae; genus Palsa-513. The sequence goes on from DASZKP010000106.1 coordinate 157,636, forward strand.
TGCTGGGAGAGGCCCAGCTCCGACAGGCCGGGGATCCGACCGGCGTCGATCTCGACCGGTCCGCCGAGGTCCCCCGGAGCGTCCAGCACGGCCCGCCGCGGCTCGGCCAGCCAGCGGCGGTGAAACGGCGTGAAGACCTGGTAGGCCGTCCCCGACCCGGTCACCACGGCGGCCGGATCGTCGACCGCCAACAGGCCGGGGTGGCCGACCAGGCGGATCCCGGCCGCCGCGCACGCGTCGGTGACCCGCCGGCCGCGCGCCCGGGCGTACGGCGTCGCGTCCCGCGTGAAGTGGATCTCCCCGGCCCCGACCGCCGCCGCCAGCCTTGGGATCTCGACCTCGGGGAGCCCCCGCCGGACGACGAGCCGGGAGCCCCGCTCGCGCAGGGACCGGTCGACGTCGGCCAGGCACTCGAGCATGAACTGCGTCCGCGGGCCCGACGGCGACCGCCCGGTCAGCAGGCGGTCGTCCACGCAGAACACGCAGACCACCCGATCCGCCCGGTCGACCGCCGCCGACAGCGCCGGATGGTCGGCGACGCGGAGATCCCGGCGAAGCCAGACGCAGCATGTCGAGGCCATCTCCCGGTCACCCTAGCCCCTGCCTGGGACCCCTTCGCGCGGTCCGGATCCGCCGACTCGGTCGACTAACCTGATCGGCCGATGGCCGACCACCGCCAAGACCCCCACCGCCAGAACCTTCCCGGCCAGGACCCCCACCGCTACGACCCCCAGGAGATCGAGCCGCGCTGGCAGGCCGTCTGGGCCAAGGAGAAGACCTGGGAGGTCACGAACGACCCGTTCGACGGGAAGTCGTCCTACATCCTCGTGATGCTCCCCTACCCGAGCGGCGAGCCCCACATCGGCCACCTCAAGGTCTACACGGTTGGGGACGCGATCGCCCACTTCCACCGCCGCCGGGGCGAGCGGGTCCTCAACCCGATGGGCTACGACGCGTTCGGCCTGCCGGCCGAGAACCACGCGATCGCCACGGGCGTCCATCCCCGCGACTCGACCGCCGCGTCGATCGCCGCCTTCCGCAGGCAGTTCCGCCGGTGGGGCGTGTCGATCGACTGGTCGCGCGAGCTCGCGACCAACGACCCGGCCTACTACCGGTGGACCCAGTGGATCTTCCTCGAGCTGCTGCGGGCCGGCCTGGCCTACAAGAAGGAGGCCGCGGTCAACTGGTGCCCGGTCGACGCGACCGTGCTCGCCAACGAGCAGGTCGTCAACGGTCGGTGCGAGCGGTGCGGCGCCGAGGTCGAGACCCGCCAGCTCGACCAGTGGCTGTTCCGGACGACGGCCTACGCCCAGCGTCTGCTCGACGACCTCGACACGATCGACTGGCCCGAGCACGTCAAGACGATGCAGCGCAACTGGATCGGCCGCTCCGAGGGTGCCCTGGTCACGTTTCGCTCGGAGGATGACCCCGACGTCGGCTACGAGGTCTTCACGACCCGTCCGGACACGCTGTTCGGGGCGACGTTCTTCGTGATGGCCCCGGAGCATCCCGACGTCCTGCGGCTGGCGGCCGGCGGCCCGCACGAGGCCGAGGTTCGCGAGTACGTCGAGCGGGCCCACCACGCGCCCAACTCCGAGCGCTCGGCCGCCGAGCGGCCGAAGACGGGCGTCCCGCTCGGGCGCAACGTGATCAACCCGGTCAACGGCGAGGCGATCCCGATCTGGGTCGCCGACTACGTGCTGATCTCCTACGGGACCGGCGCGATCATGGCCGTCCCCGGACACGACGAGCGCGACCACGCGTTCGCGGAGGTCTATGGCCTGCCGATCCGCCGCGTGATCGACGGCCCGGGCGGGCTCCCGTATTCAGGCGACGGCCCGCTGGTCAACTCGCACCCGGACTTCGACGGCCTTCCCAACCGTGAGGCCCTGACCAGGATCATCGCCTGGCTGGCGCGGGACGGCCGGGGCGAGCGGTCGATCAACTACCGCCTGCGCGACTGGCTGGTCTCCCGCCAGCGCTACTGGGGCTGTCCGATCCCGGTCGTCTACTGCGAGGACTGCGGTCTCGTCCCCGTCCCGGTCGACCAGCTCCCGGTCGTCCTGCCGGACATCGAGGACTACGCCCCGCACGGTCGCTCGCCGCTGGCGGCGGCCGAGGACTGGGTCGCGACGACCTGCCCGGCATGCGGTGGTCCGGCGCGCAGGGAGACCGACACGATGGACACGTTCGTCGACTCGTCGTGGTACTTCCTGCGCTACTGCGACCCCCACAACGACGAGGCCGCGTGGGACCCCGAGGCCCTGCGCCGGTGGATGCCGGTCGATCAGTACATCGGTGGGATCGAGCACGCGATCCTCCACCTGATGTACGCGCGGTTCTTCACCAAGGCGCTGGCCGACCTCGGCCACCTCGACTTCCAGGAGCCGTTCTCGGCTCTCTTCACGCAGGGGATGATCACCCGCGACGGGGCGAAGATGTCCAAGTCCCGCGGCAACGTCGTCTCCCCGGGGCCGCTCGTCGAGCGCTACGGAGTCGACACCGCCCGCGCGTACATCCTCTTCATCGGGCCGCCCGACCAGGACGCCGACTGGAGCGACGAGGGACTGGAGGGAGTCCACCGATTTCTGGGCCGGTTGTGGCGGTTGTCGGCGGAGGCGGCGGATCCGTCGCGGGACGAGGACTCGGGCGGCGGGGCGCCGGGAGGCGATACCGGTGCGCGCGACGGCCTGCCGGCCGAGCTCGCCGGCGCGGACCTCGAGCTGGTCCGCAAGGCCCACTGGGCGATCGACAAGGTGACGCACGACATGGACGGCCGGTTCGCGTTCAACACGGCGATCGCCGCGGTGATGGAGCTGACCAACGACTGCTCGCGCCTGCGGGATTCCGTGTCCGGCGGGGCGATGCGCTTCGCGCTCGAGACCGCGGCGTCGCTGGTCTTCCCGTTCGCCCCGCACACCGCCACCGACGCCTTCCACCTGCTGACCGGCCGCCGCGTCTGGGAGGAGCCGTGGCCGGTCGCTGACGAGCGCATGCTCGAGACCGACACCTTCGAGCTCGTCTGCCAGGTGATGGGCAAGCTCCGCGACCGCGTCCAGGCTCCGAGCTCGGCCACCCCGGACGAGCTCGAGGCACTCGCGCTGGCGGCCCCCAACGTCCGCCACCACATCGACGGCCGGGAGATCGCCAAGGTCGTCGTCGTCCCCGGCAAGCTCGTCAACGTCGTCGTCCGCTGACCGTTGCCGTCCTTCAAGCCTGCGTATCTGATCTACGGCAACGACCATCCGCGGGTCGGCGAGCGGCGGGCTCGACTGCGGGGACTGGCCGACGCGCAGAGCGATGCCGGGGGGGTCGAGGTGATCGAGGGCGACGCCGCGACGCCGGAGTCGGTCGCCGCCGCGCTCTGCACGATGACCTTCGCCGTCGGCCGGCGCTTCCTGATCGTCGACGGGGTCGAGCGCTGGCGGGAGGCCGACGTCACCAGGCACCTGGCCGGCGTCCTGGCCGACATGCCGGACGAGACGACGGTCGCCTTCTTCGCCCGCGAGGACGGCCGCGCCAAGGCCCCGGCCGCCCTCCACGCAGCCGTCAAGCGGGCCGGCGGCGACATCTCCGAGCAGGCGACCCTGAAGGCCTGGGACCTCCCCAAGTGGGCCCAGGCCCACGCCCGGAGCCTCGGGCTCGAGCTGGACGCCGCCGCCGCGCGGACTCTGGTCCTCCAGGTCGGCGAGCGCCAGCAGCGCCTCGCCCGCGAGCTCGAGAAGCTCGCCGTCTGCCTGGGTCCGGGCGCGACGCTCGACGCCGAGCTCGTCGGAGAGCTCGCCGCCGGCGGAGCCGAGCGCAAGCTCTGGGTCCTGGGCGACGCCGTCGTCGCCGGCGACGGTCCGGCCGCCGCCCGGCTCTTCCTGCGGCTGCGCTCCCAGGGCGAGCGGGTCGAGTCGATCGCCTACTGGGTGACCAAGCGCGTCCGCGAGGCCCTCACCGTCGCCCTGAGCCTCGAGGCCGGCGACGCCCCGGCGCTCGTCAGACGGAGCCTGCGGATGCCGCCGAAGGCGGCCGACCGGTTCATCGCCGACGTCCGCCGGACGGACTCGGCCCGCCTGCGCCTGGCCCTGGTCGCCCTGGCCGACCTCGAGCTCGAGACGCGCGGGGGATCCGAGCTCGCCGCCGACACCCTCGCGCTCGCCGCGATCCGCGGGATCGCCGCCTGAGCCGAGCCGAGCCGAGGGCCGGCGGGAGGGCCGGCGGTCCAGCGTGGGTCCGGCGGCCGGGCTGGGCGGTAGGGCGGTAGGGCGGTAGGGCGTGCCTATCATTGGCGAGGTGCTCTCGCTGATGCGAGCCGATCTCGTCCGCTGGTGCTCGCCGGGCGGCGCGCACCAGACGACGACGTGGCGCACGCGGACCGTTGCCCGCGCCCTGATCTGCGAGCTGGGGACCTGGGCGGTCGTCGAGTACCGCCTGCGCTGCGCGATCAGGACGGCGCCGGCGCCGTTCGACAAACCGGCGATGGTCGTGGCCGGCGTGTCGCGGAAGGTGATCGAGGTCGTCACCGGGATCTCGATCAGCTCGGGCGCCGTGATCGGCCCGGGTCTGTACATCGGCCACTTCTCGGGCATCGTCGTCGGTCGGGGAGTCCGGATCGGGGAGAACTGCAACCTGAGCCACGGGGTGACCGTCGGCGGGCATCACGGCTGCCCGGTGATCGGCGACGCCGTCTACCTCGCGGCCGGTGCGAAGGTCTTCGGGCCGATCTCGATCGGCGACCACGTCGCGATCGGGGCGAACGTCGTCGTCAGGCAGTCGGTCCCGTCGTTCAGCACGGTCGTCGTCGCCGAGCCGACGGTCCTCGAGAACCGCCGGTACGTCAAGCCGCCCGAAGGCTGAGTCGACCGGCTCCGGCGGCTAGACGCGGGCGCAGAACTGCGGCAGCGTGAGGACCGCGTGGAAGCTCGGCCCCGTGAGCGCGGGGCCGACGTTGCTGCGGGGCACGTCGAGCGGGCACAGGCCGGCGTGGTGGACGTAGCCGCCGTAGTTGCTGAACGCGTGCTCGACCCCGGCCTCCCGCAGGCACGTCGACGTCTCGTCGGTGAACGTGTCGCGCAGCCCGACCGGGTAGCTGAACCACCGCGAGCGCTCGCCGAGCTCGGCTTCGATCCGGTCGAGCGCGCCGACGATCTCCTCGCGTTGGCGCTCGACGGGGAGCCGGGCGAGCAGGGGGTGGGTGACCGTGTGGGCGCCGATCTCGTGCCCTGCGGCCCGCATCTCGCGGGCCATCTCCCAGGTGATCCAGTCGGTCGGGTCTCGCGGTCGCCGGCCGGCGCCGGTAGCCGTCGCGAGAGCCTCTAGGAAGCGGGCTGCGGGCTCCGGCTCGAGCGTCCGGTACGACTGGTTGACCCGGGCGATCGACGTCTCCAGGCAGGGCCCCGACAGCGGCAGGTGGTCGGCTGCCCACGGGCCTGGGGCGAGGGCCGCGTCGGCGCTCGAGCGGAGCATCCAGGCGATCTCGTCCCACCAGGGGCTCGCCCGGCCGTCGATGAACCCGGTGCACAGGAACAGCGTCGCCCGGATGCCGTTGGCCTCGAGCAGCCGGAAGGCCACGGTGTAGACGTCGCGGTAGCCGTCGTCGAACGTCACGAGGACCCGCCGTCCCCGCGGTGCCGCGGCCGCCGCGGCGAGCTCGGCCGGACCGATCACGTCGAAGTTGCGCGCGACGAAGGCCAGCTGGCGATCGAGCTGGTCGGCGGTCGCGCTCCACAGGGCCCGGTCGAGGTTCGAATCCGCGGAATCGCCGATCCGGTGGTAGTTGAGCACGAGCGCGCCCCGCCAGCTCCCCATCCTCCGCAGTCCCGGGCCGATGCCGGTCCACTCGAGTCCGCGGGCGAGCACCTGTCCCTTGCTCCATCCCATGCCCGTGACTCTAGACTCCCGGTCGTCGCCGCCTCCTCGACTCCAGTGGAAGCACTCGTCACCGACGCGCGCTTTCCCGCCGCCCTGGCCGGCATCCGCGGGCTGGGGGCCGCCGGCGTCGGACTCGTCGCGATCGACAGCTCGCGCCTGGCGGGTGGTCGCTGGTCGCGGGCAGCGGTCGGTCGGGCGCTCGCGCCCGACCCCGGCATCGATCCGCAGGCCTTCTCAGCCCGGGTCGGCGAGCTGGCCCGCCGGCACGGCGACCCGCCGATCTTCGCGGCGACCGAGACGGCGATCGATGCCCTGCTCGCAGCCGGCCTCGGCCGGGCGTTCTCCCCGGCGGCCGTGCTCGGGTCGCTGCGGGCCAAGGCCGGCCTGGACGGGCTCGTCCGGGGCAGCGGGCTGCGGGCTCCGCGGCTGCTGGCGCAGACAACGGCCGCTGGGCTGGCAGATCTGGCCGGTCCGGATGTCGACGACGAGGTCGTGATCAAGGGAGTCGACCCGGCCGGAGCCCTACGGGGGATCCGGCTCGCCGCAGACGCTGCCGCGCTGCTCGGGCTCTCGCGCGTGCTGCCGGCCGGGCTCGAGGTGATCGTCCAGGAGCGGGTCGCCGGGCCGCAGCTCAGCCTCGCGGTCGTACTCGCGCGTGACGGCGGCCTGGTCGCGTGCTTCCAGCACGCGGTGGAGCGGACGTGGCCGACGGCCGGAGGCACGACGACCCTCGCCCGCAGCGAGGCACCCGACCCGGCGCTCGTCGACGCGGTCGCCGGCGTGCTGCGGCGCGCGGGCTTCTGGGGACTGGCCCAGCTCGACCTGGTCGCCGGCCGGGACGGACCGGTCGTGCTCGACATCAACACGCGCTTCTACGGTTCGATGGCGCTTGCCACGGCCTGCGGGATCAACCTGCCGGCCGCCTGGCACGCGGCGGCCTGCGACCGGCCTCGCCCGCAGCCCGGCGCCTACCGGGCGGGGCTGCGCTTCTGGTGGGCGGAGGGCGACATCAGGACACTCCACCGGTTCCGCAGGCCCCGCGTCGACCACGTCGGCCCGCTGTGGGCGGACGGGGATCTGCGAGCCGGCGCGCTGATCGGGGTCGTGGGGCTGGCGGCCGAGGCTCGGGCCAGGCGCCGCTGAGGCCGCCCCGGGGCCGGATCGGCCTCAACGGCCGTCGTCATCCGACGCGTTTCCGAGCTTGTCGGAGCGTCCGGCCTGGATCCGGGACCACTGGGCGATCGGGCGCCCGGCGGTGCGGTAGGGGTGCTGCTCGCCGGTGCGCTGCGATCTTCTCGGCCATCCCGCGGGCGAGTCCTCCCAGGCCTCCTGGCGCCCGTACACGCTCAGGTCCAGCAGCGAGTTGCTGTCCATCGCCTCGACGCCACGACCGCTCGTCCAGTAGGTCTCGAACACGCGGTCTGCGTGCCGGACGTAGCAGACCAGGTGGAACCTGCCGATCTGGCGCCCGGTCAGGAGCGCATCGAGCGACTGCTGGGCCGAATACCACGGCATGTCCCAGCCCATGAAGTCGCGGTAGCGCAGGCTCTCGTCGAACGGGCCCTGACAGAGCGTCGCGTAGGTGACGTCACGGGAATGCAGAAAGGACAGCTCGCGAACCTCCGCGGTGTAGAGCGTGCAGCCCTCGCACTGCTCGGCGGCGGGTCGGCCGGTGTGCCACATGAAGTAGTAGGCGATGAGCTGTCGGCGGCCCTCGAACGCGTCCAGCAGCGTGACCGGCCCGTGCGGGCCGATCAGTCCGATCGTGGAGTCGACCTCGACCATTGGGAGTCGGCGCCGGGCCGCGGCGATCGCGTCGCCTCCGCGGGTGTGCGCCTTCTCCCGGACGCGGAGTGCATCCAGCTCGGCCTGAAACGTCGCCCGGTCGACGACGGCGGGGATGCCTGCATGTGTGATCGCGGGCTCGGGGTCCCGGCAGGTGTCTTCCTGGGTGTGCATCGTCGCTCCCTTGTTTGGCGTCCTCAGATCGGTCATTCGGCGGCGAGGGCGGGCCGCCCGCGCCGCCTCAATCAACCTTCGTGTAGGTAAGTTCGAAGTCCGTCTTCCACCCTCCGTCCTCCTCTGTCTCCCATCGGCCGGCGATCACCGTGCGGTCGGCGGAGAATGTGCCCGTGAATCGTTGCGAGAAGGGCTGGCCGTCTCGCCATAGCTTCCAGACGCCGCCGCTGATGCTCATCTCGTAGACCCGCTGGACGTCCCGCTCGTCGGTGTAGAGCTGGTAGCAGGCGTCGCTCATCCCGTCGCAGCCGATCACCGCGACGCTGTCGGGCGCGTCGGGTACGTCGACGTGGGACCGCTCGATCAGCAGGGGCGCTCCGTCGAGCCACTCGAAGGTGACCCGTCCCTGGGCGGGCCACGGCGGTCCGCCGGGTGGTCCGGCCTGAAACGTCCATTCGCCGACGAGTGCCTCAAGGCGCTCGCGCGCGACCGTGTTGACGGACTCGCTCATCGCATCTCCTTTCGCCGAGTCGCCAACACTGACCGCGGAAGGCGCCTGAACTCATCGGTCGACGCCGGATTTCAAAGCTTCCGGTCGCCGCCGGCTCGTCCGCGGGGCGGGGCGGCCGGTGTCCACCCGAGGTCTGGGCTCAGCTGCCCAGCTGGCGATCGAGCCTGCCGACGTGGGCCCGGGCGGCTGCGGCCCGGCCGTCATCGGGTGAGAGGTTCGCGACCAGCGTCCTCGCCGCAGGCGCGTCGTCGGCCCCGAGCGAGCTGCGGCACCAGGCGGCCAGCAGATCGGGATCACCGGAGCGGACGATCGCGTCGCGCAGGCCGGACGCGAGGCCCTCACGCGCCTCGACGATCCGCGGGGCGTCGGACCGGGGGAGGAGGCCCCGGCCGGTCGCGGCCAGCGCCTCGGCGAGACGGCCGTCGGCCAACAGACGCTCTGCGTCGAAGAGGTCGCTGGCGACGGGGGCCGCCAGGGCGTACGGCCTCGCCCGGAGCAGGCCGCCGAGGTCCCGTCGCAGCCGGCTCAGCTCGGCACGCAGGGTGACCGGCTTGCCGGCCTCCCCGTAGACCTCGAGTGTCAGCTCGTCGGCGGTCAGGCCGCGGCCGGCGAGCATCAGGACGGCGAGGATCTCGGCGTGCCGGGCCGAGAGCTCGAGCCGTGAGCCGGGCAGGAGGATCCGCGGCCGGTCTCCGAGCAGCTCCAGGCGCACGCCGGCCGGCGGCTTGGCCTGACGCTCGCCGGCGCTCCGGCGCCAGAGAACGTAGCCGTCGAGCCCGTCGAGCGGCTCGGTGTCGGCGAGCGTCCCGTCGCTGAGCGTCAGCTCGCCGCCGCGCTCGACTGCCCCGACTCCGGCGTCCAGCCAGCCGTGCGGTACCGCCATCACGACGTGGCCCGACGGCCGGACCAGCGCGGTCGGCTGGGTCACGCCGGCGACCCGCTCGAGGTAGGCCTCCCGGAGGGCCTCGTCCCGGCGGAGCTGGTCGTGGCGCAGATACGCCTCGGCCATCCCGGCGGCCGCCGTGACCAGGGCCAGGGTGTGGGGGTGCGCCGTGCGGAGGTGGCCGGTCAGATCGACGACGCCGAGGATCTCCCCGGTCGCCGGGTCGTGGATCGGCGCTCCCGAGCACTGCCAGGGGTGGACGATCCGGTTGAAGTGCTCGGCACTGAAGATCTGGACCGGGTGGTCGACGGCGATCGCAGTCCCCAGGGCGTTCGTCCCGGCCCCGGCCTCGCTCCAGTCGGCCCCGCAGACGAAGTGCATGTCGTGGGTCGCCTCGATCACCCTGTGGTGACCCTCGATCCACATCAGGACGCCTTTCGCATCGGAGATCACCAGCATGTGCGACGACTCGCTCGTCGCCCCGCTGAGAAGGTCCCGGAGCATCGGCAGGACCGGGTACAACGGGTGGCGCGACCAGCGCTCCTCGATCTCCCGGTCGTCCATCACGATCCGCGCGAGGTGGCCCGACGGGTCGATCCCGGCGTCGGCCGACCGCGCCCACGACCGGGTGACGACCGCGCGGACCCGACCACGGACATCGGTGCCCGACTGAAAGGCCTCGTGGAGGCGTCGCAGGGCGCGCGCCTGCTCGAGCCGGTCGCCGACCGGCTTGACCGCGAGCCACGGGTTCATCTGCTCGACGCGCATCTGCCTGATCCGATCGTAGCGCCGATCTGCGGAGCTTCGGGCCGGCTTGCAACATGCCTGCAACATTGCGTCGAGGCAACGTCGATGCAACCCCCGCGGTCCTATGCTCGGTCGGTCCGGTCAAAGATTTCGAAGGAGGGCTTCCATGGCCATCGCCACCCCCGTCCCGATCGCCGAGGCGACGCGTCGCTTCATCTCCCAACCACGCCAACTGCTGATCGGCGGTGAGTGGGTCGACGCCGCCGACGGCGCGACGTTCGAGACGACCGACCCGGGGACCGGCGAGGTCCTGACCACGGTCGCGCACGGCAAGGCCGAGGACGTCGACCGGGCCGTGCGGGCCGCCCGCAAGGCGTTCGAGGGCCCGTGGTCGAAGATGACGCCGTCCGAGCGCGGCCGCGCGATCCACCGCCTCGGCGATCTGATCGCCGAGAACCTCGAGGAGCTGGCGGAGCTCGACTCGCTCGACAACGGCAAGGCCAAGGCGGTCGCCGCCGCGGCTGACGTCCCGCTCGCCGCGGACCTCTTCTGGTACATGTCGGGCTGGGCGACCAAGCTCCGGGGCTCGACCGTGACACCGTCGCTCCCGTACATGCCGGGGGCCGAGTTCCACGCCTACACAGTCAAGGAGCCGGTCGGCGTCGTCGCGCAGATCATCCCGTGGAACTTCCCCCTGCTGATGGCCGCCTGGAAGGTCGGGCCGGCCCTGGCGACCGGTTGCACGATCGTCCTCAAGCCGGCCGAGCAGACCCCGCTCAGCGCGCTGCGCCTCGGTGAGCTCGCCCTCGAGGCGGGGATCCCGCCCGGCGTGCTGAACGTCGTGACCGGCTATGGAGATGCCGGCGCAGCCCTGGCCGAGCACGGCGACGTCGACAAGGTCGCCTTCACCGGGAGCACCGAGGTCGGCAAGCTGATCGCCCAGGCGGCCGGACGGACCAACCTCAAGCGCGTGTCGCTCGAGCTCGGCGGCAAGAGCCCGAACATCGTGCTCGACGACGCCGACGTCGGCGCGGCGATCGCCGGCGCGGCGATGGGGATCTTCTTCAACCAGGGAGAGGTCTGCACCGCCGGCAGCCGGCTCTACATCCACAACGACCTCTTCGACGAGGTCGTCGAAGGTGTCAGCCGGGCGGCCGAGGCGATCAAGGTCGGCCACGGGATGAGCCCGGACACCGAGATGGGCCCGCTGGTCAGCTCCGAGCAGTTCGATCGGGTGACCGGCTACCTGAAGATCGGTCTCGACCAGGGCGCCCGGGCGACGACCGGCGGCCACGCGATCGAGGGGCCGGGCTACTTCGTCCAGCCGACCGTGCTCGTCGATGCGACCTCTGACCACCGGATCATCCAGGAGGAGATCTTCGGACCGGTCGTCGCGGCGATGCCGTTCGCCGACGTCGACGACCTCGCCGCCCAGGCCAACGATTCGGTCTACGGCCTCGCGGCCGGCGTCTGGACGCGCGACATCTCCAAGGCCCACAAGCTGGCGAAGCGGATCAAGGCGGGCACGATCCACATCAACACCTACCACATCTACGATGCCGCGCTCCCGTTCGGCGGCTACAAGCAGAGTGGATGGGGCCGGGAGATGGGCGAGGAGGTCCTGAACGCCTACCAGGAGACGAAGTCGGTGGTCGTCGCCCTGTAGCGAGCCGGAGACGACGTGGGTCGTCGCCCTGTAGCGATCCGGGACGACGTGGGTAGTCGCCCTGTAGCGAGCCGGAGACGACGTGGGTCGCCGCCTTGAGCAGGACAGTCGGTCGGCCGGATCCCGCCGGTGTGTGACGAATGTCACACACCGGCGCGGTCGAACTGGGTTAGGTTGCCAATGCGGCCCGGGAGGGATCCGCTGTGGTTCGGCCCTCCCGCGAGCTCGTCTGCGTCGGATCCGAACCGACGCGCATTCGATCGCTGCGCGAGAGGAGCACCCCATGGCAGACGCACCAGAACTCCCATCTGAGGTATCGCTGGCGAGCACGGCGCCGACCGCGGTCAGCCAGGCCGTCCTCGCGAACCTCGTGAGGGTCAGGCCGAGCGTCGCCCAGGCGAACATCCCGGCCCTCTCGGCCGCCTACAAGACGATGCAGGGCCGGACTCCGACCGACAACCGGAGCTGGATCTACTGGGCCGAGTACCACGGCTTCAACCGCTTCGACTGCTGGCACCACAGCAGCCAGGGCAACCACCAGTTCTCCTACGACCTCTTCCTCCCGTGGCATCGGGCCTATCTGCACTACTTCGAGCAGGTCGCCCTGACCGCGAACTCGGGCGCCGTCCTCCCGTGGTGGGACTGGACGTCGGCCGTCTCGCATCACAGCGGCATCCCCGCGTCGTTCGCCGCCGCCCAGACCGGCGGCCAACCGAACCCGCTGGCCAGCGGGCCGGTGCCGGCGGGCGTCCATGCGAACCCGCCGCACACGACGAGGGCCCCCGGCAGCCCGTCTCAGCTGCCGACCGCGGCCGGGATCAACGCGATCCTCGCGCTGTCCTCGTTCGACGACTTCACCAGCCAGGTCCAGAACCAGCACGACGCCGTCCACGGGTGGTGCGGCGGCGACATGGGCGTGATCTCGTCGTCCGCGTTCGACCCGATCTTCTGGTCCCACCACTGCATGATCGATCGGCTCTGGTATCTCTGGCAGGTGCGCCACGGGGTCGAGAACATCCCGCCGGCCTACCTCACGCGGACGCTGGCGCCGTGGGCGATGACCGTGGCCGACGTCCTCGACGTGCGCAAGCTCGGCTACACCTATGGGACCGCGGCCGTCCGCCTGCCGGTCGAGAACTTCGCCGCGCAGGCCCTGCCGGCCGCCCAGGCGACAAGCTAAGGAGGTTGAGATGTCAATTTCCGTCAAGGCGACCTCGCCCGAGATCGACCTCGAGAGCCTGGGCGCCGACTTCTCCCGGGCCGACATCGAGTTCGAGGGGCTCGATCACTTCGGCTCGTCCTACGAGGGCCGGCTCTTTCTCAACAACGCCGCGGCCGACGCCGACACGCCGACGACGGCGGAGACCGGGTATGCCGGGTCGTATTACATCTTCGGCCACGGCGGGTGCTTCGGCGACGAGGGGCACTGCGACGTCGCCCCACGCTCGCCCTACGATCCCCGCCCGCCGCACGCCCTCTGGCCGATTCGCAAGGTCGTGATCGCGACCGACGCGATCCGCCGGGCGGCCCACGCGGGGCCGACGATGACGATCACGGTCGTCCCGGTCATCCTCAGCACCACCGACAAGGTCCCCGCGGACGAGACGATCCCCAAGTTTCAGCTGGTCTCGGTGATCGCCTACCAGTGACGCTCCGGCTCCGGCCCGACCCGTGACGCTCCGCCCGCGGGTCTTCGCACCCGTCACGTTCCCCGCCGGTCTTGACAGCGACCAGGGGGCTCCCGACACCGTCGCTGCCGGTCCGGCCGGCGATCCGGGCGCTCCCGAGCGGGTCGACATCACGGTCGACGGCCTCGACCACTCGGGTCTGTCGTACGAGGTGCGGGTCTTTCTCGACAACCCGGCTGCCGACGCCTGGACACCCGCGACCGATGGCGAGGGCTATGCCGGGTCGATCCACGTCTACGGCCAGGGCCGGCCGCAGGCCCACGGAGACGACGGAGGCGAGGCGCGGCTCGTCATCCCGCGCTCGATCATCGTCTCGGAGGCCGTCGCCTCGCGGGCGGCCGACGGCCGCGAGCTGTCGGTCACGCTGGTCCCGATCGCCGTCGGCGGCGTCGCGGCCGAGGTCGACCTGAGCGCCGGCGACGTCGCGGTGCGGATCGACCGTGGGCTCGGGTGAGCCGGAGCTCGGAGGGGATCCAGAGCCTGGTCGGCTGCGAGGGCAGCCGGCGCCGGTCGGCTGCGGGGAGCCGGAGTGGGTCGGCTGTGGCTAGCTGCCGGCGGCGACGCGCGCTGCGCGGGACTTGCGGCGGGCGCCGGTGTTCGTGTGGAGCGCGCCCGTCTTGACTGCCTTGTCGATCTTCGAGACGAGGGTCCGATGCTCGCTGGCGACGAGCTCCGTGTCACCTGCGGCGACGGCGGCCTCGAGGCGACGGAAGTAGGTCTTGATCGCCGACGTGTAGCGTCGATTCTCGAGCCGCTCGCGCTCTGCTCGGAGGATGCGCTTCTTCTGTGAGTGGATGTTCGCCATAAGGAATTCGCCCAGCCCGGAGCCCGGCAACGCCCCGTACTATAGCGGCCTGTGGCCCCCCGAGAACATCCGCCGCAGCGCGGGGGGCGACGGCCTGCCCGCGACACGGAGATCGAGCCGCAGCGCGGCGGCAGGCGGATCGCCCGGAACACGGCGATCTTCTCGGTCTTCACGGGCCTCTCCCGCGTCGTCGGCCTGGTCAGGGAGATCGTCGCGGCGAGCTTCTTCGGGACGAGCGGGTCGTTCTCGGCCTTCACGATCGCCTTCCAGGTCCCCAACCTGATTCGGTCGCTGTTCGCCGACGCGGCCCTCTCGGCGGCCTTCGTCCCGGTCTTCACCGAGCTGCTCGAGGCCAGGCGCAAGCGCGAGGCGTTCGAGCTGGCGTCGACCCTGTTCTTCGTGATGCTGATCGCCCTCACCGCGATCACGGCGTTCTTCATCCTCGCCGCCGGCGTGATCATGCCGATCTTCACGCCCGGGCAGGCGTTCACAAGCGCGGACACGACGCTCACGATCGGCCTCTCCCAGGTCCTCTTCCCGATCGTGATCCTGCTCGGGATCAACGGCCTGCTCGTCGGCATCCTGCAGGTCTACGACCGCTTCGGCGTCGCTTCGATCTCGCCGGTCGTCTGGAACATCGTGATCCTCGTCGTCCTGATCGGTCTGAAGAGTCACTTCCGCGGGGGGGACCAGCTCTACGCGTACGCGATCGGCGTCCTCGTCGGGACCGCAGTCCAGCTCGGGATGGCGGTCGCGGCCCTGCGGCGGATCGACTTTCGCCTGGCTCTTCGCTTCGACTGGCGCGATCCCCGCGTCAAGCAGGTCATGCTGCTGATGGTCCCGGTCACGCTCGCCCTGGGGATCATCAACTTCGACCTGTTGATCAACTCCTCGCTCGGCACGCTCGTCTCCCAGGCCGCGCCGGTCGCGATCAATCAGGCGTTCAGGATCTACATGCTCCCCCAGGGGATGTTCAGCGTCGCCGTTGCGACGGTCCTCTTCCCCGCCCTCAGCGCGTACGCCGCCCGCGGTGAGATCGACGGCCTGCGGGCGACCCTGAGCACCGGGCTGCGCCAGATCAACCTCCTCCTGATCCCGGCGACCGCCTTCACGCTCGTCCTCGCGACGCCGATCGTCAGGCTCGTCTTCCAGCACGGGTCCTTCGGCCCGACGTCGACCAACGAGGTCTCGCTCGCGCTGTTCTGGTTCGCCTTCAGCCTGCCGTTCTCCGGGCTCAACCTCCTGCTCACGCGGACCTTCTTCTCGCTCCAGAAGCCGTGGCTGCCGACCAAGCTCGCGGCGATGAACATGGTCGTCGACGTGATCGTCTCGGTCGCCCTCTACAAGCCGTTCGGGATCGCCGGCCTGGTGATCGGAACCGCGGCCGCATCGGCTGTGATGACCTGGCTCCAGGCGAGCTATCTGCGCCGCGAGCTCGACGGCGACCTCGACGGGCATCAGACGACGATGATCACAGCCCGGATCACGGTCGCGTCGATCATCCTCGGCCTCGGGTCGTGGGTCGTCTGGAAGCTGCTCGACGACATCCTCGGGCGGTCGGTCCCCGCCCAGATCATCTCTGTCGGCGGCGCGGCGTCCGCCGGCCTGTGGCTCTATGTCCGCGCGGTCCTGCGGATGCGGGTGCCCGAGGCCCATCAGGTCCAGCGGCTCGTCCTCGCGAGGCTCGGGCGGGCCTGATCGTCGGCTGGCGCGGGTCCGGCGTTGTGTGACGCGTCTCACACAACTGCCGGCTGGCGGCCGCGATCATCAGTGCGTTGGGGAACTCACTGACGAAAGAGGAGACAGCCAGATGTCAACACCGAACCGCTACGAGCTCACCGGCGGCGGGCTCACGGTCACGTACACGACGACGGGGATCGACGGTCAGCCGCACCTCCAGTACCACCACGGCGCGGTCTCGAAGGCGTTCGTCGGGTCGGATCAGATCCAGGCGGTCGAAACCGATCTCGGGACCGTCGTGAGCGTCCCGATCTTCGTGACGATCGACTCGGGGTCGACGAGCTTCAGCCTGTTGATCCCGCGCGTCAACATGTCACCCGGCGAGCACATCGCGATCAGCACCGACGGCATCACCGCGACCCACCGCTTCTCCGTCGTCCCGGCCTTCGACCACGGCCAGCTCGATGCCTACGCGGTGACGCCGATGCACGGGACCGCTGACATCGTCGCCTTCTGAGCAGGCGACGGCGGTTCCGCCCGGCGCTACGCCGAACTGGTTGACGACGGGCCATGCCGGCGGCGCTTCCCGCCGGTCGAGCTCGGCCATGATCATCCGCGGGCGCCCTTCGAGATCAGGATCGACCCACTCGTCCTTCTAGGCCGGCGGAAGGCCCGTTGGCGGCGCCGGGGGCCAGAACGTCGACGGATCGTCGGGGTGGTGGGGTGGATGCCGGCGCGACGACTCGCTCGGGAGGCGCGGGGTCTTCTGCCAGTTGCTCTGGTCGACGCTCATCGCCAGCGATACCACCCAGCCGATCAGCGTCCATCCGAGGAACAGGTTGATCACGATGATCGAGTCACGCTTCCGATGATCGTTCGCGGCGGCAATGATCGTCGGGAGGAAGTAGAGGGCGATGAGGGCGAGGCCGACAACGGCCATGAGCGGGCTCCCTGCGTTCGGTGCGAGGACCTATCAGTAGGCCCCTCGACAGCCTCGGCCCCAGCCTCGAGCTGCCTGGACGAAGGTTCTTCGGCCTTCGCTGACGATCCCACTGGATGCTGACCGCAAGGGATCGCGTCGGTCGTCCTGCCAGTCAGGGGCGGCGCGCGGGTTGCAAGCAGTGCTCGCGACAGCGGAGATCATCCAGGCTCCGCAGAACGCCAGCCGCGATCTGTCGGGCGACATCTCCGTGTCGGAGATCCCGCCGCCACCGGCAGAACGTCATCGTGACCGCGTGTGTGAGCGGCAGCAGCCCGTACATGGCCGGGACGGGACGTACAGCGGTGCCGTGGACGTCCTCGGGCCGCGCGGCAATACAGCGACAACCCGGCCGACGCGGTCCCGCCGACGGAGATGATCGCCGCCGTGTGCCCCCTCGCGTGATCGCGGTCAGCGGTGACCAACGGATCGCGACAGTAGCCGCCGGTGCGTGCCAGTTGTGTGATCCCGGTCACACAACGAGCGGAATCGCGTTGATAAGGTCGACTGCGGGGCAACTGCATCCAGTGAGAGTGGATGCGGGTGTTGATGCAGGCCGACCGAAATGGGCCGACATGGCGGGGACGACGAGCAGCAGGGCTAATTCGAGCACGCCCGCGCGTGGGGGTGGCACACCACCAGCGATCGCGGCGGCCGTGCTGGACGGCGCCGCGACGACGCAGGGCACCGCGCTGCGCAACGTCGACGGCAAGGCGATCGCGATCACCGTCTTCAGCACGGTCAAGTGGCCCGGCAGGATCTGGCTGCCGCTCGTGTTCTTCGTCGGCTCGCACGTCCCGACGCCGATCAGCGGCGCGCTCGGGAAACTGTCGTTCATCCATTTCGCGCGCTGGACGCTCGTCCGCGAGATGCCCGACAACGGACAACCCGACGAGTCGCTGCATTACCCGCACCTCTACTTCGAGAGCAACTTCAACGGCGGCTGGGCCGAGTACATCGATGCGTTCTCGCACATCCTCACGACCGGGATGAAGATCTTCTGGGGAACGTCCTTCGGCTTTCCACAGCCCCTGCCGACCGGCCCGTTCAAGGTCTACATCCAGCGCAACGAGATCACCGCGAGCCACTTCTACAGCGCCTACCCGGATGGGACGACGACGATGGTCCTCAGCGGACTCGAGCTGGAGCAGAAGCTCGCGCGCTTCGACGCGCAGAGCGCCGCGCTCGACGACGACGACTTCGCCGCGTGCTGGCGTGACTTCCTGGCCGACGTCCAGGGCCTGATATGAGCAACGTCTCGGGCCAGGCCTACGCGTTCCTCGCGATCACGCCGATCGTCCCCGGCGAGGAGCGCGGGCTGCGCGAGAAGATCGACACGTTCGCCCGGACCCGCCCGTTCGCGCGGCTCCCGCGGACGCATTTCGCTCGCCTGGTGATCCTCGACGATTGGGTCAACGATCCGTCGCAACCCAAGCAGGACCACCTCAAGTCGCGCTACCTGATCTTCTCGACCACGTTCGACGGCCCCCGCGACACGTATCTCGACGCGTTGTGTCAGGAGCTCGCGCCCGAGGCCAAGCAGATCTGGGGTCGCTGCGTCGGCTGCCCGGAGACCGCCCGCGGCGCGCCGCTCAAGCGCTACCTCCTGCACAACCAGATCGACATCGGCTTCTTCGTCGCCGCCTACCCGCACGCGACGGTCGAGCAGGTCAGGGCGGGGCTCGACCGCCGCCGGCAGATCGCCGAGTTCGCGATCCGCACCCAGGTTCTCGCCCCCGGCGCCCTCCGCGCTGCCTACCGAAAGGAGTTCTGATGGTCAGCACGACCCTCTCGAACCGGCTCGATCTCGGTGACATCCAGGGCGACATCCTGCTGGCCTACGGCAACGACTACCCCTTCACGTCGTACCTCTTCGTCAACGTCGGCGGTGCCGACGGCCGCGGCTGGCTGGGTGGGCTCGTCGATCGCGTGACGACCGCCCTGCCATGGCCGAAGGATTCCGCCGGGGCGACGATCAAGCAGGACACCACGCTCAACCTCGCGTTCACCGCGTCCGGCTTGGCCGCGCTCGGCGTCTCCAACGAGCTGCTGGCGACGTTCTCGGCCGAGTTCCGCGCCGGCATGGCGTCGCGCGCGGCCGACCTCGGCGACGTCGGCGCGAGCGCGCCGGCGAGCTGGGAGTCCGGGCTCGGCAGCGGCACGGCGCACGTCCTCGCGACGATCAACGCCAAACGCCGCGACCTCCTCCAGCGAGATCTCGCGGCCTTCCGCAAGCACGCCGAAGACTGGGGGGTGACGGTCGTCAACGAGCAGCACGCCGAGCTGCTCAGCGGCCAGCGTGAGCATTTCGGCTTCTCCGACGGCTTCGGTCAGCCGGCGATCGAAGGCGTCACGCAGCACAAGTCCGCGGGCGGCGGCGTCCCCGAGCCGGGCGGGCGGTGGCGCGCGCTGGCGGCCGGCGAGTTCATCCTCGGGTATGAGGACGAGGACTCGCGCTACGACCCCGAGCGACGGCTGCCGATCGCGCCCGCCGCCCCGCTCGGCCGCAGCGGGACCTACATGGTCTACCGCAAGCTCCACCAGGACGTGGCCCTGTGGCGCCGCACGTTGCGCGACGCCGCACATGGCTACCCCGGCGGCCCGCGGCGGCTCGCCGCGAAGATCGTCGGACGCTGGCCCAACGGCGCGCCGCTCGTCACGTCGCCTGACGAGCCGGACGCGGATTTCGATCCGAGCCTGCCAGGCAGCAATGACTTCCGCTACCTCGACCACGACGCAGACGGCGCCCGCTGCCCGCTCGGCGCGCACATCCGGCGCACCAGCCCGCGCGACGCGCTCGGCTGGAAGGGTCTCGACGACGCCGGCCTGCTCGCCTTCCGCCACCGCATCATCCGTCGCGGCATGCCCTACGGCCCGCCGCTCGAGCCCGATCTGACGGTCGACGACGGCGTTGATCGCGGCCTCGTGTTCGTCTGCTTCAACGCCAGCATCTCGCGGCAGTTCGAGGGGATCGCGCTCCAGTGGGTCAACGACGGCAACGCCTTCCACATCGGCGACGACCGCGACTTCCTGCTCGGAGGTGCGAGCGCCAGCGGCAAGATGACGATTCAGGGCCAGCCGCCGTACTTCGTCGCCGCGCAGCCGTCCCTCGTCACGACGAAGGGCGGCGAGTACCTGTTCGCGCCCGGAATGACGGCGCTCGCCGCCCTCGCCGACGCCACCGAGGCCGGCCTGTGACGCTCGACGACGCGCTGGCCAAGCGGTTCATCGACGCCAAGGACAAGCTCGCCGAGGAGGTCGCGAACCTCTTCGGCCGCGTCGCCGACGACAGCGCCGGCCGGCTGTTCGCGGTGATGCGCGACCACAAGCCGATCATCGCGACCGACGACCTGGCGATCGTCGCGCTGGCCGCGGACGTCAAAGAGGTTCTGAGCGACCCCGCCCGCTTCACGGTCGGTCTCTACGGGCCCAAGATGGTCGCCGTCACCGGTCCCTTCATCCTCGGCGTCGACGACACGCCGCTGTACCGCCACGATCACGCGGCGCTCGATCGCGCCGTCCGCCACGCCGACCTGCCGGTGATCGGCGATGCCATGCTCGGCTTCGCCCGCGAGCTCGTCACCGGATCCGGCGGCGCGATCGACGTCGTCGCCGAGCTCGCCGACCCGGCGCTGATCCTGGCGATCGACACGTACGTTGGCGCGCCTGGGCCCGACGCCGCCACGCAGCTGCGCTGGGCGCGCGAGATCTTCGCCGAGCTCTTCCTCAACGTCACCAACCTCGTCGAGACGCGCGACGTCGCGCTCGCCGACGCCGCGCTCTGGCGCCCGCATCTCGACCGTCTGATTGCCACTCGCAAGGCCGCGGTCGTCGCCGGCGAGGCCGTCCCCGACGACGTCCTGACCCGTCTGCTGGGCTGCCAGGACGACGGCGAGAGCCAGCCCAGCCTCCACGACATCTCGATCCGCCACAACATCCTCGGCCTCGTCACCGGCTGGATTCCGACCGTCTCCAACTCGCTCGCGCGCGCCGTCAACGTCCTGCTCGATCGCGAGGACCAGCTGGCCCTCGCCCAAGCCGCCGCGCGGGCGGGCGACCGTGAGCTCGTCGGCCGCTACGTCTGGGAGGCGCTGCGCTTCAGCCCGCAGAACTTCGCCGTGCTCCGCCTCGTGGCCGAGGAGACGACGATCGCCGCCGGTACCGACCGTGAGACGGTGCTCAAGGCGGGGTCGACGATCGTCGCCGCGACGCTCTCGGCGATGCACGACGATCGCGTCGTCTCGCGGCCGGGCGAGTTCCGCGTCGACCGGCCGTGGAGCGACTACATGCTCTTCGGGCACGGCCTGCACACCTGTTACGGCCAGCAGATCGTGCGCTGTCAGCTGCCGGCGATGATCACCGCGCTGCTCGAGGGTCCGCGGATCACGCGCGCCCCCGACCACGCCGGCGAGTTGAAGTGGACCGGGGCGTTCCCGTCCGGCCTGACCGTGCGTCTCGACGAGCACTGAGCCGTTCGGCTGCCGGCCGGTCCGGTCGCCTACTACGCCGCCCCGTCGACGCCGAGCTCCACGGCGTGCGGCTCGAGCGCGGCGATCACGAACGCGAGATGCTCGTTGAAGTCGACTCCCAGCAGGTCCGCTCCCCGCTGGACGTCGGCCCGATTGACGGCGGCGGCGAACGACGGCTGCTTGAGCTTCTTGCGGACCGACTTCGGCGTCAGGCCGTGGATGCCGGTCGGCCGGACGACGGCGCACGCGATCAGGAAGCCACACAGCTCGTCGACGGCGAGCAGCGTCCGCTCGATCGGGTCGTGCGCCTCGACGCCGAGGTACTCCGCGTGGCAGGCGATCGCCCGGACCATCTCCGGTGGCGCGTCCCGTCGCTCGAGCTCGGCGATGATGATCCGCGGGTGGCCCGTCTCGAGGTCTGGGTACCGCTCGTAGTCCGCGTCGTGGAGCAGGCCCGTGACGCCCCACAGCTCCTCGTCGGCTCCGTCGCGGTTGGCGTATGCACGCATCGCAGCCTCGACCGCCAGGCAGTGGCGGCGCAGGGACTCTGACGAGACCCATTCGGTCAGCAGTGTCCAGGCGTCGGCTCGGGTGATCACGAACGCACCCTATCCGTGCGTGTCGTCGCCCTCACGCCAACGGATCGCGCCACCGCAGTCCCGGAAAGCGGGCGAAGCCGCGGTCGCACGTGCAGAGCTCGAGGCCGTGCTCGACGGCGAGGGCCGCGAGATGCGCGTCCGGGACGTCGTCTGCGCCCGCCGTCGCCGCGAGCATCGGCGCCAGGACGTCGGCGTGGCGCGCGGTCGGCAGGGGAACCCATGCGACGGGCGCCGAGAGCCAGCGTTCCACCTGGGCCCAGGCCGCGGCGATCGGGGCCGGCCGCGCGAACACCCGCGGGTTGGACACGATCCGCAGGAACGCCAGCAACGTCGGCCAGGGGAGACCTACCCGGGCCGTACCGCTGAGCTGGCCGTCCAGCCATTCGCCGGCAGCCGCGTGGGCCGGGCTGTCGGTGTTCTGCGCGTAGAGCAGGAGGTTCGCGTCGACCAGGATCACCGGTGGCCGTCGCCCTCGGCGCGGGCCAGGGCCGCCGAGACGTCATCGAGCGAGCCGATCCGCGACTGCCCGAGCGACGTGGCGTCGGTCCAGCTCGCCGGCGGCCCGGCCTCGGGCGGCGCGACATCGTGTAGCGCGCCCAGCCGAAGCAGCCGATTGACCTCCGCCTTCAGCCCCCGCCCCTCCCGCCGACGACGCTCGAGGTCGGCGGCGACATCCGGATCAAGCGTCAGCGTCGTGCGCACACATCAGATCATAACAAGGCTGATGTCCTGATGACCACGGGTACCCGGACCGCCGCGCGGTTTCCCAGATGGCGATTGTCAGCGTCGCGGAAGGCGCATGACCACGCAGCCCTTGCGGCCTCGGTCGTTCACGACGATCGGGTTCGTGGATCGATCGGCACGGCGCTTGGGCTGCCCGGCCTGTTGGGATCGAAGGTCGTCTCGTACCCAGCGTCACCGACGGCAGCGCACTGGCCGGTTGACGGGCACGCCAGGGGCGCTGGCACTTCCGGGATCGATCGAGACATCGGCGCGAACGCCCGGCGGGGTCGGATCGAAGGTCCAGGCGCGGGAGCCGGTTTCGGTCGTGCCGTCCGCGGTTCCGAGCGCGGTGCACTGGCCCGTGGTCGGACAGGCAACCGCCGAGGGGTGAGACCCGGCGTCGATCGGACTGGCCGTCGGCGTGCCCGGCGCGGTCGGATCGAAGGTCTCCGGCGAGTCCGGGTGTGCAGCTCGACGTGACCACGAACATTGCTTGCGCCGCGGCTCCGATGGCTTCAATCTGAGACGCCCGTCGTCGGGCGCCGGGCCCCTCGCCGACGCTCATGACGCGAGGTGGTGTCGGGAGCCAGGACGCCCCTGTCGCGGTTTCAGCTGCCCGCCGGCCCGGTTGGCCGCGGTCGCGCTCCGCCGAGCCGTCAGGCCGGGCGATGCGCCAGCAGCCGCTTCGCTCCGTCGACCCGAGCGCCACTTCGGCTCGAGCCCGTGGATCTCGGTCGGTCGGACGACGCGCAGGCGACGAGGAAGCCGCGGAGCTCGTCGACCGCGAGCAGGGCCAGCTCGATCGGATCGTCCGCGTCGACGCGGGCGGAGGTACTCAAGCTCGGGCTGGGTCGCCACGGCGTACGCGGCCGGCACGTAGGCGCCGATCACGACCGTCACGCGGCTCCGGTATCTCCGGGCGCGAACTGGAGCGGGAAGATCGCGCCGCTGGGGGACGACCAGGTCGTGGTCGACCGGACCGGCGCAGGCCGGCAGACTCGCGAGCCCGGCCGGGATCCGTCCCCGTCGCGCATCCGCACCACCGGCGCTCCTCGTCGGATGCATGGAAAATGGTGCGCTGACATGCAATTCACTATCGTCATGCCGGTGTCCAACGTTCAGGTTCGCGGAGTCCCCGAAGACGTCCATCGACGCCTCAAGGCGCAGGCCGCGCTTGCCGGCCAGTCGTTGAACGAGTTCCTGCTCGCCCGCCTGCGCGAGCTTGCCAGTCTCCCGACCGTGCCGGAGCTCGCCGCTCGCATTCGCGCCCGTGCGCCCTACGACGGACCATCCAGCGCCGCCGTGATCCGCGCCGCGCGCGACGCCCGATGATCGTGCTCGACGCGAGCGTCCTGACCGACTTCCTGCTTGGCCGGGGGCCGACCGTTGCCGCGCTGGAGTCGGAGCTCGCCAGCTCCGACCAGGCGCCGCTTCACGCTCCAGAGCTGATCGATCTCGAGACCCTGAACGCGCTGCGGCGGCTCGCGCGTGCCGGCGTGGTCACCGATCAACGCTCGACGGAGGCGGCCAGCGACCTCGCCGACGCCCGCCTGATCCGCTATCCGCACGCGCCCCTCCGCGCTCGGGTGTGGCAACTGCGCCACAACCTCACGGCCTACGACGCCGCCTACCTCGCGCTTGCCGAGGCGCTCGACGACCCGCTCCTGATGACCGCAGACGCCGGGCTCGCGTCGGCCGCCCGCGCATCGCTCGGCGCGCGGCGGGTGCGCCAGCTCTCCTAGCGAAGACCGTCGACCCGGGCGGACCGCCCCGGCTGGTCGCAGACGCGGATCCCGCGACCGGACCCCATACCCTGTGTCGAGCCGGCTCGACTCCGGCTCGAGCCCGCGTGGACCGCTTGCATGGCCGAACTCCCCGAAACTGCTCAGAAATATGGCCGACCAAGCACACATCCGCAACTTCTCGATCATCGCCCACATCGACCACGGGAAGTCGACGCTGGCCGACCGGATCCTCGAGTTGACCCACACGGTTGAAGCCCGGGCGATGCGCGCCCAGGTGCTCGACTCGATGGATCTCGAGCGGGAGCGGGGGATCACGATCAAGGCCCAGGCCGTAAGGGTCAACTACACGGCGAGGGATGGTGAGGAGTACCAGCTCCAGCTGATCGACACGCCCGGCCACGTCGACTTCACCTACGAGGTCTCCCGGTCGCTGGCCGCCTGCGAGGGCGCAGTGCTCGTCGTCGACGCGTCCCAGGGCGTCGAGGCCCAGACGCTCGCGAACACGTACATGGCCGTCGAGGCCGGCCTCGAGCTGATCCCCTGCCTCAACAAGATCGACCTCCCCGGCGCCGAGCCCGAGCGGGTGGCCGAGGAGATCCACGACCTGCTCGGCGATCCGGGCGAGGAGATCCTGCGGATCTCAGGCAAGACCGGCGCCGGCGTGACCGAGATCCTCGAGCGCGTCGTCGAGCGGATCCCTCCGCCCGCGGGTGACCCCGGCGCGCCCGCGCGGGCCCTGATCTTCGACTCTGAGTTCGACCAGTACCGCGGCGTCGTCGCCTACATCCGCGTCTTCGACGGCGTCTTCAAGAAGGGCGCGGCGATCCGCGCGATGGCCGGCGGCACGCAGGCCGAGATCGACGACATCGGCTTCTTCTCACCCCAGATGGTCTCCACCGGCCAGCTCGCCGCCGGTGAGGTCGGGTATGTGATCACGGGAATCAAGGACGTAACCCAGCTGCGCGTCGGTGACACCCTGACGACGAAGGCTGGCGGTGCGACCGACGCCCTGCCGGGGTATCGCGAGGTCAAGCCGATGGTCTTCTGCGGCCTCTTCCCGATCGACTCCGAACGCTTTCCGGAGTTGCGCGACGCCCTGGAGAAACTGACTTTGAATGATGCCGCGCTGTCCTGGGAGCCGGAGACCTCGGACGCGCTGGGTTTCGGTTTTCGGGCGGGTTTTCTCGGCCTCCTGCACATGGACATCGTCCGCGAGCGGCTCGAGCGCGAGTACGACCTCGAGCTGCTGACGACGATGCCCTCGGTCGGCTTCGAGGTCACGCTGACCAATGGCGACGAGATGGACGTCCACAACCCCTCAGACATGCCCGACCCGATGCGGATCGCAGAGATCCGCGAGCCGTACATCCGGGCGACGATCATCACGCCCAAGGAGTACATCGGCGTGATCATGGAGCTCTGCCTCGACCGGCGGGGCAACCACGTCGGCATGCACTTCCTCTCCTCCGACCGCGTCCAGCTGACCTACGACCTCCCGCTCGCCGAGATCGTGCTCGACTTCTTCGACCAGCTGAAGTCGCGGACGCGGGGCTACGCGTCGCTCGACTACGAGCTGACCGGGATGCACCCGTCGAACCTCGTCCGCCTAGACGTCCTGCTGGCCGGCGACCAGGTCGACGCCCTGTCGATGATCACCCACAAGGACAAGGCCTACGACCTCGGCCGGATGCTGACCGAGCGGCTGCGCAAGAAGATCCCCCGCCAGCAGTACGACGTCCCGATCCAGGCGGCGATCGGCGCCCACGTGATCGCGCGTGAGACGGTCAAGGCCTACCGCAAGGACGTCATCGCCAAGTGCTACGGCGGCGACATCAGCCGCAAGAAGAAGCTGCTCTCCAAGCAGAAGGAGGGCAAGAAGCGGATGAAGCAGATCGGCCGGGTCGAGGTTCCCCAGGAGGCCTTCCTCGCCGTCCTGGAGCTCGGCGACCGCTGAGCCTCGACGGGGAGCCGCGCGCCGCATGCGGCTCGCGGGATCGGTCGGCTCAAGTCGGGTTGACGGTCGGTCGATGCCACGAGCATGGGTCCGCCGTCGCGATCCTCGCTCAATGCCGCGACCCGCCTCGCCATCGTGGCGCTCGCCTACTTCGGCGCGGGCAAGCTCGGTCTGACGCTGGCCTCCCACGACAGCAGCGTCACCGCGATCTGGCCGCCCACCGGCGTCGCGCTCGCGGCCCTGCTGATCTGGGGGCCCGGCATGTGGCCGGCTGTCGCGCTCGGGGCGTTCCTCGCGAACATCACGACCTCCGGCGGCGTCGTCGAGGTGCTCGGGATCACCACCGGCAACACGCTCGAAGCCCTGATCGGCGCGTACCTGCTGGTCCGGGTCGACTTTCGCAGGACTCTCGACAGGATCCGCGACATCGTCGCGCTGGTGATCCTCGCGGCCACTCTCAGCACGCTCGCCAGCGCCACGATCGGCGTCTTCAGCCTCTGGGCCGCGGGGCATCTCCCCAGCGCGGCGATCGCCTCGACGTGGCGCGTCTGGTGGCTCGGCGACATGGGTGGCGACCTGCTGATCGCCCCGGCGATCCTCGTCCTCGCCAGCCGGCCGCGGATCCCCCGGAGGGCGGCGTGGGTCGCCGAGGCCGCGTTCCTCGCGATCGCCCTGACCGCGGTCGCCGTCGTCGTCTTTCGCCACGACACCCCGCTCGCGTACGCGGTGTTCCCCCTGCTCTTCTGGACCGCCCTGCGCTTTCGCCAGCCCGGTGCCGTCGTCGGCGGGCTACTCGTCTCCGGCTTCGCCGTCTGGTACACGGCCCGCGGTCACGGACCGTTCTACACGGGTTCGCCGGATGCGGATCTCCTCAAGGCGCAGACGTTCGTCGCCGTCGCGACGGTCACGGCCCTCCTCGTCGCCGCGGTCCGCGCCGAGGGCCAGGCCGCGTCGGACACCGAACGCCGCCTCGCGGAGGCCCAGCAGCTGGCGCACCTCGGCAGCTGGGAATGGCTGATCGCGTCGAACGAGGTCACCTGGTCAGCCGAGCTGTGCCGGATCTACGGCGTCCCGACGGCCGGGTTCAGTGCCAGCTACGAGGCGTTCCTCGATCTCGTACACCCTGAGGACCGTGAACGCGTCACGGGGGCGATCGGGACGGCCCTGACAGATCTCGCCCCGTTCGAGTTCGTGCACCGCATCGTGCGGCCGGACGGTGAGATCAGAACGCTCCAGGCTCACGGCGAGGTGCTCGCCGACGGCTCGGGGGCGGCGATCGCGATGCGGGGGACCGGGCACGACATGACCGAGCAGAAGCGCCACGAGGACGCACGGATCGCGCAGCGCATACAGTCCGAGAACAAGTTCCGCGGCCTGCTCGAGTCGGCTCCCGACGCAATGGTGATCGTCGACGCCGACGGCAGGATCGTGCTCGTCAACGCACAGGTCGAGAAGCTCTTCGGCTACGGGCGTGAGGACCTGCTCGGCCAGCCGGCCGAGATCCTCGTGCCCGAGCGGTTCCGCGCTCGCCACCCGGCTCATCGGGCCGGCTACTCCGACGATCCCCACGCCCGGCCGATGGGCGCCGAGCTCGAGCTGTTCGGTCGGCGCAAGGACGGCACCGAGTTCCCGGTCGAGATCTCGCTCAGCCCGCTGAAGACCGAGGACGGGACGCTCGTCTCGAGCGCGATCCGCGACATCACCGAGCGCAAGCTGACCGAGGCGGCACTCGCCCTGGCCCACGAGAAGGCGATCGAGGCGTCTCGGGTGAAGTCGGAGTTCGTCGCCAACATGAGCCACGAGATCCGCACGCCGCTCAACGGCGTGATCGGGATGAGTCAGCTCCTGCTGGCCACGAACCTGACCGATCGGCAGCGCGAGTACGCCGACGCCGGGCGTGTCTCCGGCGACGCCCTGATGGCCGTGGTCGACGACATCCTCGACTTCTCGAAGATCGAGGCCGGCAGGCTCGAGCTCGGCAGCGAGCCGTTCAGGGTCCGCGCGATGGTCGAGGACGCGGTCTCGATCGCCGCCGCCGCCGTCCAACCGAGGGACGTCGAGCTGATCTCGTGGATCGACGCCGCCCTTCCCGAGGTCGTCGTCGGCGACGGCAACCACGTCCGCCAGGTCCTGACGAACCTGATCACCAACGCGGTCAAGTTCACCGCGGCCGGCGAGGTCGCCGTCCTGGTCACCGGGCGGCCGGCCGACGGGGGCACGTGTGAGCTGCGCTTCGAGGTCTCAGACACCGGGATCGGCATCGAGCACCCCGCGCTGACACGGATCTTCGACGCGTTCTCCCAGGCCGACGGCTCAACCACGCGTCGCTACGGCGGGACCGGCCTCGGCCTCGCGATCTCCAAGCACCTCGTGGAGCTGATGGCCGGCGAGATCGGAGTTCTGAGCACGCCCGGCGAGGGCAGCACGTTCTGGTTCACGGTTCCCGTCGCCCCGCGCGGACCCAATCCGTCGGTGGTCGGCCTGGACGCGCGCGACGATCTCCGCGCGATCGTCGTCGATGACAACGCGACCAGCCGGACGATCCTGCGCCGGCACCTGACCGCGTGGGGGATGACGTGTGAGACGGTCGCCGACGGCCAGACGGCCCTCAGCATGCTGCGGGCCGCCGCCCGATCCGGGCGCCCCTACGCCCTGGCGCTGATCGACTGGAAGATGCCCGGGATGAGCGGCCTCGAGCTGGCCGCGGCGATCCGCGCCGAGCCGGCTCTGCGCTCTGTGCGGATGCTGATGCTCAGCGGGGCCGAGAACGGCCGAGACCCGGCGGTGCACGCCGGGTTCAGCGGCTACCTGACCAAGCCGGTTCGCGAGTCACGCCTGCACGACGAGGTCGCCCGCGTACTGAGCACCGATCGCCGGCCGGGACCGGCTGCACGGACGCACGGTCAGTCGCCGGCTCGCCGCGATGCGCCCGCGATCGGGCGGCCGATTCTCGTCGCCGAGGACAACCCCGTCAACCAGCTGGTCGCGGTCCGCATGTTGGAGCAGCGCGGCTTCTCCGTGGAGGTGGCCGCCAACGGGCGCGAAGCCCTCGCGATGTACCGGGCCCGCCGCTACGCGGCGATCTTCATGGACTGCCAGATGCCCGAGCTGGACGCCCGCCGCTACGCGGCGATCTTCATGGACTGCCAGATGCCCGAGCTGGACGGGTACGCAGCGACCGGGGAGATCCGCCGCGACGAGGGTGCCGAGCGCCACATCCCGATCGCCGCGATGACCGCCAACACGATGAAGGGCGACCGCGAGCGCTGCCTCGCGGCCGGGATGGACGAATACGTCGGCAAGCCGATCAGGGCGGCTGTGCTCGATGCGGTCATCGCCAGGATGCTTGGAGTCCCCGGCGACGCAGAACGGCCCGGTGTCGGTCACCCGGTGCGTCGCGAGCCGTCGAGCGTTCCGGAAGAGACCGACGCAAGCGGTCAGGCGTCGTGACCCCGGCCCCATCCACCCCGGCCTCCGGCGCGATCCTCGATCGGGTCCCCATCGGCGACGGTCCGGTCGCGGCGGACGTCGCGCAGCGCGACGACGGTTGCCCGACTGCGGCCGGGGTGCCCCTCGGACCGGGTCGCCGACGCCCGCGCGTGCTCGTTGTCGACGACGATCCGCTCGTCCTGAGCCTAACGTCGCGCATCCTCGCCGCGTCCGGCTTTCGCTGCCAGACGATCCAGGACGGCCGGCACGCCGTGGACGTGGCGATCGGCTTCGCCGCCGACATCGTGCTGCTGGACGTCCACATGGCGCCGATCTCCGGGGCGGCGGTGCTCGAGGCCCTGCGCAGCGACTACCGGACCGCGCTGACCCCGGTGATCTGCGTGACCAGCGACTGCGACCCCGCCACGCTGGTCGCGCTGCTCGGCGCGGGCGCCGACGACTACATCTGCAAGCCGTTCCGGGCCGACGAGCTGGAGGCCCGCATGCTCGTCGCCGTCCGCCGCCGCGCCATGCTCGTCAGCGTGAACCCGCTCACCGGTCTCCCGGGCAACGTCGTGCTGACCGCGGCGATCGAGCAGCGCCTGCGCAGCGGGCCGCCTTTCGCTCTGCTGCACGTCGACGTCGACAACTTCAAGGCCTACAACGACCACTACGGATTCGTCCGCGGCGACGAGGTGATCGCGGCGCTCGGCAGCCTCCTGGACGGGGCGCTCGCGTCGGTCGGCGCGCGCAACCGCCTGCTCGCGCACATCGGCGGCGATGACTTCGCGATCCTCACCGATGCCAACCGGGCGCGGCCGACCGCCGTCGCCGTGCTGCTGGGCTTCGACCGCCTCTCGGCCGAGCTCCACGGTGCCCGCGCCGTCGAGCGGGGGAGCGTCGTCACGGCGGACGCGACGGCGAGCCTCGCCGGCACCGTGGCGGCCACCGGCGCGGACCCGGCCGAAGCGCTGCTGTCGGTGTCGATCGGGATCGCGACAACCGTCGGGCGGACCTTCGCGTCGGCCGCGGCGATGGCCGACGCGGCGGCCCAGGTGAAGGGTGTCGCCAAGCGCGCGCCGGGCTCGGCGTTCGCGGTCGACCGGCGGCGGGGGTGAGCGGCCGATGAGCGCCGAGCCGACATCCGGGCCGCCGCGCGAGGCCGTGAGCCCGACCGCCGCCGAGCCGGGTGATCACGAGCGGGGGATGCTCGCCGATCTCGAGGAGTTCGCCGGCGCCGGCAGCTTCGAGTGGGAGATCATGACCGGCCGCGTGATCTGGTCGTCGGGGATGTATCGGATCCGGGGAGTCGAGATCGGCGGCGAGCGAACACTCGAGCAGGCCGACGGTGTCGATCCGCGCGACCGCGACCGGGTCCGGCAGTCGCTCGACGAGGCGCTCGCCGGTGAGGCGGCCGTGGTCGACCTCACCTACCGGATCGTGCGCCCCGACGGCGACGTTCGCTGGTTGGAGACGCGCAACCGGATCGAGCGCGACGGTGAGGCGAGAGCGGTGCGGCTGCGGGGGACGTCGATCGACGTGACCGCCCGCCGGGAATCCGACCGCCTGCGCGAGGAGGCCGAGCAGACCGGGCGAGCGCGGGAGCGGCTGCTGCGGAGCGTCGTCGACAACAACATGGCGCTGATCTACGTCAAGGATCTCGATGGCCGCTACCTGCTGTACAACCGCCGCTTCGCCGAGGCCCTCGCGCTCGACGAGCGCGCCGCCGCGGAGGGAATCCCGGCGGACCGAGTGCTGCTCGGCCGCAACGACTCCTGGCTGGATCCGGCACGGTCGGCGGCCTGGCGAGTCAACGACCTGCGCGCCCGCGAAGGTCCCCATCAGGCGGAGGAGTTCTCCCACCACCCGTCCCGCGGCCGCCTCAGCTTCGATTCGATCAAGTTCCCCCTCCTCGACGACGACGGGTCGGCGTACGCGACGTGCGGCGTCTCGCTCGAGACGACCCAGCGAACGCTCGAGCGAGAGCAGCTCGCCGAAGCGGCCCGGTATTTCGACCTGTCCCGCGACCTGATGGTGGCGTTGAGCTTCGACGGGTACTTCAAGACCGTCAACCCGGCTCTCGAGCACGTCCTCGGCTGGAGCCCGGAGGAGTTCCTCGGCCGGCCATTCATCGATCTGGTCCACCCGGACGACCGCGCGGCGACGCTGCGCGAGGTCAAGAAGCTTGCGGACGGCGAGGTGACGCTCAACTTCGTGAACCGCTACGAGGCCAAGGACGGGAGCTTCCGCTGGCTGGACTGGAACGCGATCGCGCCGGCCGGCGAGGGGCTGATCTACGCGGCCGGGCGAGACGTGACGGGTCGCAGGACGGCCGAGGCGGCGGTGGAGGCGAGCGAGCGCCAGACACGGGAGATCCTCGAGACGGCGCACGATGTCTTCGTCTCGTTCGACCAGCAAGGTCTGACGACCGGCTGGAACCACCAGGCGGAGGTGGTCTTCGGGTGGTCGCGTGAGGAGACGCTCGGACGCGAGCTGGCGGCGATCGTCATCCCCGAAGGCCGCCGGGATCGTCACCGGCGCGGCATCGAGCAGCTCCTCGCGACCGGACAGGGGGACGTGCTCGGCAGGCGGCTCGAGCGGATCTTCGTGCGGCGCGACGGGACCGAGCTGCCGGTTGAGCTGACGATGTCCTCGGTCGAGACGGTCGACGGCTACTCGTTCAACCTCTTCCTCCAGGACATCACCGATCGCAAGCGCGCCGAGGCGGAGCTCGCGCTCGCGCGCGATCAGGCGCTCGAGGCGTCGAGGATGAAGTCGATGTTCGTGGCCAACGTGAGCCACGAGATCCGCACGCCGATGAACGGCGTGATCGGCATGACCGAGCTGCTGATCGACACAAGCCTCGACGACCAGCAGCGCGGGTACGCCGAGACGATCTCCTCGTCGGGACAGGCGCTGCTGGAGATCATCGACGACATCCTCGACTATTCGAAGATCGAGGCCGGCAAGCTCGAGCTCGACCCGACCGACTTCGACCTCCACGAGGTGCTCGAGCGGACGTGCGGAATGCTCGCGGCCCGCGCGCACGCCAAGGGCCTCGAGCTCATCGTCGACGTCGACCCCGAAGTCCCCGCGATGATGCGCGGCGACGCGGCGCGGCTGCGCCAGGTGATCGCCAACTTCGTCTCCAACGCGATCAAGTTCACAGCGGCCGGCGAGGTCGTCGTGCGGGCCAGCTCGAGCGCGGACGCAAACGCGGCGCTCGTGCGCGTCGAGGTCTCCGACACCGGCATCGGCATCGAGCGCGACGCGCTCGATCAGCTCTTCAAGCCGTTCTCGCAGGCCGACACGTCGACCACACGGAAGTACGGCGGCACGGGGCTCGGCCTGGCGATCTCGAGACAGCTGATCGAGCTGATGGGCGGCGTGCTCGGCGGTGACAGCGAGTCGGGGACGGGAAGCCGGTTCTGGTTCGAGCTGTCGCTGGAGATCGTCGAGCCTCCCGAAGATCGGCACGTCGAGGAGCTCACACTCCCCGGTGTGAGGGTCCTCGTCGTCGACGACAACGCCACCAGCCGCGGGCTTCTCGCCCGGCAGCTCGGCCGGCAGCGGATCACCTGCGAGCTGGCGGCGAGCGCCGCGCGCGCGCTCGAGCTGCTGGACCGCGCCGCGAGCGCCGGCACGGGGTTCGCGGTGGCGGTGCTCGACCTCGACATGCCCGGCGGCGACGGCGACCGGCTGGCCCGCACGATCCGGGCGACGCCCGGCCTCGGCGGCATGCGGCTGGTCGGGCTGACGTCCTCCGGCAGTCGCGCCGACCCGCCCGAGGACGAGACGTTCGACGGCCTGGTGGCAAAGCCGGTCCGCGAGTCCCGGCTCCACCACGAGATCGCGGCGGTGATCGCCGGCGACCGGCGTCCCGCGCGGCGCATTCGCACGGCGGCCTCGCCGATCGTCGGTGCCCGCCCGTCCGCGTCGAGTCCAGTGATCCTCGTGGTCGAGGACACGCCCGTCAACCAGGCGGTCGCCGTGCACATGCTCGAGCGGTGCGGCTACCGCGCCGACGTCGCGGAGAACGGCCGCGAGGCCCTCTCGGTCCTCGCGCGGCGCCCGTATGCCGCGGTGCTGATGGACTGTCAGATGCCCGAGCTCGACGGCTACGAGACGACCCGGGAGATCCGGCGCGGCGAGCGGGCCGGCCGGCGGCTCCCGATCATCGCGATGACCGCGAACTCGATGCACGGCGAGCGTGAACGCTGCCTGGTCGCCGGGATGGATGACTACCTGTGCAAGCCGCTGCGCACCCGCGACCTGAAGGACGCCCTCGCCCGGTTGGTGCTCGAGCCGCCGGCCGGCCCGCAGGGCACCGGCGCGGCGACGTCGGCGACCGGTGCGGTAGCCGGGAGCGGCGCGGCGGGGGGGCGCGGCGCGGTGGACGGGAACGGCGCGGTGGACGGGAGCGGGGTCGAGCGGTTCCTCGACGAGGCCGTGATCGGTGAGATCGAGAACGTCGACGGCGACCTCCTGACGCAGCTCGTCTCGCTGTACTTCGAGCAGACCGCGGGGATCCTGGCCGAGCTCGCGGACTCGATCAGGCGGGGTGAGACGCTCGCCGCGGCGGAGGCGGCGCACAAGCTCAAGGGCGGGAGCCTGACGCTCGGCGCGGAATACGTGTCGCGGCTGGCGCTCGAACTGGAGGCGAGCGCGAGGGCGGGTGACCTGCCGGCCGCGCGCGACCTGCTCGATCGGCTGGGGCCCGGGCTGGAGCAGACCTTCACGGCCTTCCACGCCCGGTCGGGGCGGACCGGTCGGCCGGAGGCTCTCTGCCGCACCGAGTGAGGACGCTCGAGCGCCGGCGAGCGTGCACGGCACCGTCACACGGGCGAGCCGGACGGCGCCGTCACACGGGCGAGCGGACGGCGGCTCGCGAGGCAGTATCAGGACGAGATCGCCGCCGCGATGGGTCGCAGACCAGCCGGATCGGGCGCTGCGCGCGGGCCCGCGGGCCCGCGGGATCCTCTGCGGTCGCGCGGTTCGCTACTTTACGGAGCTGACGAGTTGTGTTTCAATGTTGCGACCGTCCGGGAACTACGGGTTGGGAAACCGGACGGATCATGGGAAGCGGTTACGAGAGGGTGGAGAGAGCGTGTCGAAACAGGGATCGTTGAGACTTGTCCTAGGCGTAGTCGCGGGGGCCTTGCTGATGTTGCCGGCGGTCGCGTCCGCTGAGACGACGTACCCCGGTGGCGGTGCCCTACCGAGCCAGTTCAGCGCTGGGTCCGAAGGCTGGACGGATACGAACCACTCGTGCACCTTGTTGCTCGGCCTCCTGCCGAACGCGGCCTGCACGATCACCGACGGCGTCGACGCGACGACCGGGAACCCGGCCGGCTCGCTCCAGACGAGCTACGAGACTGCCGTCAACCTGCTGACCCTCGCGCAGGGCACGAGCACGTTCTCCTCGCCCTCGTTCACGATCGCAACTCCCCCGGGGGCGATCAAGGGCGCGACGTTCACGCTCGACGACGAAGCCCAGATCGCGGCTCTGCTCGATGTCGGCGGCCAAGCCGTGACGTCGGCCAACCTGATCAACGACTCGACGTCGACGACGATCCCGCTCTACAGCGAGACGTTGAGCTGCGGCCCGCTGGTTCTTCTCACACCGACCTGCAGCACGAACTTCACGACTCACGCCGTGGCGGTTCCGCCGAGCGATCTGATCTCCGGCGACTCCTACCACATCGATCTGACGACCCAGTTCACGTCGACCCTGATCCAGGCGGCGCTCGGCGCGGTCACGGTCAACTACGACACCGTCGGCCTGATCGCCGACGACGGCACGGCGACCGGCGGGCCGCCGCTCGTCGAGACGCTCGAGCCGGTCGGGATCACCGACACTAAGGCCGAGCTGAACGCGTCGATCAATCCTGAGGGGCTGCCGAGCACCTACCACTTCGACTTCGGCACGTCGACCTCCTACGGGACGATCCTCCCGGTGCCGGACGCGCCGGCCGGGTCCGGCGTGCTGCCGATCCAGGTGTTCCTGCCGGTGACCGGCTTGACCGCCTGCACGGTCTACCACTACCGGATCTTCGCGTCGAACTCCGCGGGCGGGGCCCACGGCGACGATGCGAGCTTCGAGACCAACTGCGCGCCGTCGGCGACGACGCTCCCGGTCGGGCCGATCAGCGCGACGACAGCCGATCTCAACGGCTCGGTCACGCCGAACGGACCGGCGACGACATATCTCTACGAGTACGGGACGAGCGCGTCGACACTCACCACGACGACACCGGTCCGGTCGGCCGGTGACGGCGACATGGCGATCCAGCCGCTGACCGAGCCGATCTCGGGTCTGGTGCCATCGACGACGTACTTCGTCCAGATCTTGGCGAGCAACTCGCTCGGGACGACGGCGGGCGGCGTCGTCAGCTTCACGACACCACCCCAGAGCGGACCCGGCCCGACCGGGCCTGCGGGGGCAACCGGTCCGATCGGGCCCGTCGGCCTGACGGGTGCCACCGGCGCGGTGGGTGCGGCAGGTGCCGCCGGAGCGGTGGGCCCAGCCGG
Organism: Solirubrobacteraceae bacterium; assembly: GCA_035553395.1. Lineage (GTDB taxonomy): Bacteria > Actinomycetota > Thermoleophilia > Solirubrobacterales > Solirubrobacteraceae > Palsa-513. The sequence continues at coordinate 193,863 of DASZKP010000106.1, forward strand.
TGCGGCTGGGGCGCCCGGTGCGGCTGGTGCGGCCGGCCCGGCCGGTCCGATCGGGCCTCCCGGTCCCGTGACGGCCGCGAGCCACGTGGCGACGACGGTGATCGTCAACAACGGCAGCAACAAGGCGTTGCTGCGGATCTCGACGAGCAACGTCCAGGCTGGGACGCAGGGTCGGCGCAAGGGCCAGGTGCGGCTGACGATCTTCTGCAAGTCGATCACCGGCCAGGACTGCGCGGGCACGGTCAAGCTGCGGACGATCGACAAGATCAACCCGTCGTCGCTGGGCAGGCACCTGACGCCGACTCGGGTGACGTTCATCACGTTCGCCTACCAGCTGGCCAAGGGCAAGCTGGGCGTGGCGATCGGCCAGCTGTCGCCCGAGAAGCTGGCGCTGATCACGCAGCGCAAGAGCGTGGCCGTCGACATCGACGTCCAGGTGACAGATGCCGGGGGCAACCGCCAGGTGATCGTGCAGCCGGGCCACCTGGAGGCGGTCAAGAGCCCGGTCTGAGAGATGTGAGCGCGCGCCGGGCTGTAGGGTCGGCCCGGTGCGCGTGCTGTTCGTATGCCTCGGGAACATCTGCCGGTCGCCGACGGCCGAGGGCGTGATGCGCAAGCTCGTCAGCGACGCCGGGCTCGACGACCGGATCGAGATCGACTCGGCCGGGACCGGTTCGTGGCACGTCGGTGCCAAGCCCGACCCGCGGGCGGCGGCGGCGGCGCTGAAGGTCGGCTTCGAGCTCGGAGGCAGGGCCCGCCAGGTGACGGCAGAGGATTTCGAGCGGTTCGACATGATCCTCGCGATGGACCGCTTCAACGCCTCGGAGCTGCTCGGGATGGCGCCGGGCGGGGCGGGAGCCGAGAAGGTTCGCCTGCTGCGGGAGTTCGACCCGGCGAGCTCGAGCGAATGGAACCTCGACGTGCCGGATCCGTACGAGGGTGGCGAGAAGGGTTTCCGCCACGCGCTCGAGCTGATCGAGGCGGCGTGCCGGGGGCTGATCGAGGATCTGCGCCGGCGTGAGCCTGTCGGCTGAGATCCTCGACGCCATCGCGGCCGGGGCCGGGGCCGGAGCCGCGGTCGAGTCGGCCGGGCGGGTCGGCGGGGGGAACATCAACGAGGCCTGGCGGGTGGAGTTGGCGGGAGGCCGGGAGGTCTTCGTGAAGACGCGGCGCAACCCGGGGCCGGGCGAGTACGCGACGGAGGCCGCGGGCCTGCGGTGGCTCGGGGAGCCCGGGGCGCTGCGGGTTCCCGAGGTGCTCGGGGTGGGGGAGGACTTCCTCGCGCTCGAGTGGATCGACGCCGGCCGTCTGGACGGGGGTGGCGAGGAGGAGCTCGGTCGTGGTCTGGCGGGCGTCCACCGCGCGGGAGCGGAGGGGTTCGGCGGGCCGCAACCACTGCGGATCGGCTCGATCAGCCTGTCGAACGAGCCGTCGGACGGGTGGGGGAGCTTCTACGCCGACCGGCGCCTGCGCCCGTTGATCGGTCGGGCCGGGATGTCGGGCACGGGTGCGAGCGCGGTCGAGCGGATCTGCGAGCGGATCGACCAGCTGGCCGGCCCGCGAGAGCCGGTTGCCCGGCTGCACGGGGACCTGTGGTCGGGGAACGTCCTCGCCGGTCGAGATGGGCGGCCGTGGCTGATCGATCCGGCCGCCTACGGTGGCCACCGGGAGGTCGATCTCGCGATGCTCGGGCTGTTCGGCGGGCCGAGCCGGCGGTTCTTCGACGCGTACGCCGAGGTCTGGCCGCTGGCTGACGGCTGGGAGGAGCGGGCCGGGCTCTGGCAGCTCTTTCCGCTGCTGGTGCACGCGGTTCTGTTCGGTGGCGGGTACGCGTCCTCGGTGGAGCAGATCGCCCGGGGATACGCGTGATCGGGGCCGGTCGTCGCGGTCTTGCCGCCGAGGATTCGGGATATGCTCAAGAGAATTTGAGTTGGCGTGTCCCGACCGCCGGACGGGGTCGGAGATGTATCCAGCGGCGGCCCGAGGCGTCCGTCGGAGACTCAGCGGCGTGAGCCGGACGAAGGAGGAACCCGGATGTGGAGGCAGCGAGGCAGGAGGGTGGCCGTCGTGGTTGGCATCGGGTTGGGGCTCTTGGTCGGCGTCTCGCCAGGCCAGGCGGTGGCCGGAAGCTTCCACGCGTACTCGTGCCACACGCCGAACGGAGGCGTCGCGCCGACCGACGGGTGGACGGGATCGGCGAGCGGTCCGGACGCCGACGCGATCAACGACTGCGCCGGAACGACGACCTACGCGCTGACGGCCGGGCTCGACGGGCAGATTCCGCACGCCGCGGACGTCGACTACGCGCTCTGGTCGTTCGGCGTGGCCCCGGGCCTCGTGATCGAGGCGGCGTCGCTCTACCGGCATGAGGGGACGCCGGGCGGCGTGGGGACGAACTCGGGCTACGTGACGGCGCTCTACGCGCCGCAGTTCCTCTACGACGCGGGCGACGTGTTCGACGACTGCCAGGCGCTGCTCGGGTGCAGCCAGGTCGGGACGAACAACGGCGGGTTCAGCGCGAGCAACCACGAGAACGTGCCGGCCGGGCACATCAGCGGGGCGTCCCACCTCTACATGTCGGCCGACTGCGGCGGGGCACCGGGAGCGACCTGCCCGACATACCCGGGCTATGCGGCCGAGGCCGACCTCTACGCGGCCGACATGACCCTCGAGGACGACTCGGATCCGACCGTTTCGAACGTGAGCGGACCGCTGGTGGCCGGCGGGACGCTGAGCGGCGTTCAGGACATCGTCTTCGATGCGGCGGATACGGGCAGCGGGGTCTACTCGGCGTCGATGATCCTCGACGGGACGACGGTCTCGAGCGGTGTGCTCGATCCGAACGGCGGCCACTGCCAGACGGTCGGCCAGGCGACCGACGGACTGCGGGACTTCCTGTACCAGGTGCCGTGCAAGACGGCCCTCACTGGAGACGTCGACCTGGACACGACGAAGCTGACGGACGGGAGCCATTCGCTGCGGGTCGTGGTCGACGACGCGGCTGGGAACACGACGACGGTGTACAGCGGCACGATCACAACGCACAACGCCGTCGCCCCGATCTCGGCGCAGGGCGGCGGCCTGACCGGGGCGAAGCCGCCGGCCGCGGGGGCCACGGGACCGACCGGTGCGACCGGCCCGACCGGCGCACACGTGGCGAACGGAAGCGGAGCGTGCGAGAACGCGACGCTCGTGGCGCAGTTCGGCGGGTCGACGGCGATCCATGTCGGGCTCCACCGGGGCGCGACCCTCACGGGGAAGCTGACGTGCGCCGGCCAGGGCGTCGGGAACGCCTCGCTCGGCCTCACGACGACGCCGATCGGCGGGGCGTTCGGCTCGACATCGAGTTCGGTCCGGACGGCGGCAGACGGGTCGTTCTCGTATGCCTTCGGACCCGGTCCGTCACGGCTGATCAAGCTGAGCTACCAGGCCTTCTCCGACGACGCGGGACCGTCGGCGAGCGCGAGCGCCGACCTCCTCGTCATCCCGTCGATCTCACTGACGGTGCTGCCGACGCGGACCCGAAACGGCCACACGATCACCTACCGGGGACGGGTCTATGGGGGATACATCCCGGCCAAGGGGCTGACGCTGAACGTCGAGTACCGGGACGGAAGCCGGTGGCGGGAGTTCGACCAGACGCTGGCTCGGGGCAAGCTGGGGAGCTTCGTCTACCGGTACACGTTCAAGCGAACGACGATTCCGATCATCTACCGGTTCCGGGTGGCGATCCCGGGGGCTGGAGTTGCCGGCTACCCGTTCGAGGCGGCGGCCAGCCGGGAGCGATCGGTCCGGGTGGACCCGTAGGCCGGAGGGCGAGACAGTGATCCGACGGAGAGCCCGTGGACTCGGTGCCGCGGCCGCTGTGGCGGCGGGGATCTGCCTGCCCGTGGCAGCGGCGCAGGCAGAGGTCGGCGCTCCGGGGGCGACGGTTCAGGCGATCGCGGCGGATGCCCAGTTCCTCGAGTACGCGCCCGCGCCGGCGGCTCCGGGGGTCGTCTGCCTGATCGACTCGGGCGTCGACGCGAACCCAGATACGACGCCGATCCTCGCGGGGTCGTATGCGATGCAGCCGGGGACCGACACGAGCGACGAGCTGTCCAAACTCAATCCGCCTCTCGAGCCGGGCAACCACCCGGATGGGCACGGGAC
>DASZKP010000107.1:0-12978 GCA_035553395.1 Solirubrobacteraceae bacterium
GAAGACGTCCGCACCGCACTCGAGGTCGTGATCGACCCGGAGCTGCGCAAGTCGATCGTCGAGCTGGACATGGTCCGGACGATCGACGTGCGGGAGACCGGGATCGTAGACGTGACCGTCTCGCTGACGACGCCCGGCTGCCCGATCCGCGGGCACTTCCAGACGGCGGTGACCGACGCCGTCATGGGGCTCGGCGGATTCGCAGGGGTCAACGTGTCCTTCGACGTCCTCAACGACACCCAGAAGTCAGAGCTCCAGCGCAAGCTCGGACGGGCGTCCCTGCCGAAGGGCGCACTCGCCCAGGTCGCCAACGTCGTCTGCATCGGCTCGGGCAAGGGCGGCGTCGGCAAGTCGACCCTGACCGCGAACCTGGCGGCGGCCTTGCGGGCCGAGGGACGGACGGTGGGCGTGCTCGACGCCGACGTCTGGGGCTATTCGATTCCCCGGATGCTCGGCCTCGCCGCCGACCGGCCGGCGGTGTCGGCCGAGCGGAAGATCGTTCCGCTCGAGGCCCACGGGATCAGCGTGATGTCGATCGGCTTCTTCGTCGAGGAGGACGCCGCCGTCGTCTGGCGGGGGCCGATGCTCCACAAGGCGCTGACCCAGTTCCTCGAGGACGTCACGTGGGGTGAGCTCGATTTCCTCCTGATCGACCTGCCCCCGGGGACCGGGGACGTCTCGATGACCCTGGCCCAGCTCTTGCCGCAGGCAACCTTCGTGATCGTCACGACCCCCCAGCCGGCCGCCCAGCGGGTGGCGAGGAGGGCGGCGGAGATGGCCAACAAGGTGTCGCTCGAGATCTCCGGCGTGATCGAGAACATGGCCGGCTTCGTCACTCCGTCGGGCGAGCGGTTCGCGATCTTCGGGGAGGGCGGCGGCCAGCTCCTGGCCGACGAGCTCGACGTTCCCCTGCTCGGCAAGGTCCCCCTGACGATCGCCCTCCGCGAGCAGGCCGACGCCGGCGTCCCCCTGGTACTCGAGAACCCCGACGACCCCGCCGCCCAGGCGATCCGCCACGCCGCCCGCGGATTGATCGCGCTCGCCCCCGCCCGAAGTGTCCCCACCGGGCCCGAGCCGGTCGGAATGTCACTGCCGATGGTCTGACGCCCAGCCCTCGTCGGCGAAATGTCGGCCCTGGACGTCCTTGAGCGTGACCGCGAGATACGCGACCAAGCACGCGATCACCGCTGCCAGGACCAGGCTGACCCGTCCGTCTCCGAGTCCCAGGCCACCCAGGACCGGCTTTCCAAGCCAGTCGGCGAACGACGCGCCGATCGGCCGCGTGACGACGTAGGCAAACCAGAACGCGAGGATCGGGTTCCACCCGAATCGCCAGTACCCAAGCGCGGGGATCACGATCACCCCGACAAAGAGCAACCCCGAGTACAGGTAGCCCAAGCCGACGGTCGACGCCGTCAGGTCTCCGGCGGCCGTTCCCAGCGCAAAGGTCGCGACGACGGTCGCCCAGTAGAACGCCTCCCGGCGAAACGTATCGACGCTGTGGATCGACAGCGTCCCCTCCGTCTTCTGCCAGGTCACGAAGACTCCCGCGAGAACGACCGCGTACAGCGTGGTCGACGCGGCGTACGGGACGCCGAACCCGACGTGGAGAACGTCCGCCGCCATCGTCCCGAAGACACCGACCATGACGACCGCGAACCAATATGTCGTCGCGAGATACCTGCGCATCGAGAACTGCAGTCCCAGCGCGCCGACGAAGACCACGAACCCGAGCAGTACCGCAACGACCGGGGCCATCGCGTGGACGAGATAGTCCGACGTCGACTCGCCGACGGCCGTCGACAAGCCCTTGACGATCCAGAAGTACACGGTGATCTCCGGAACACGGAGAGCCCGGCCGAGTGCCGGTCTCGACGGTCCCACGCTCCGATTCATGCCCGCAGGATGCCACACGCTCGCGGTCTCGGACGCCGGCCCGCCCACCCGCACGAACGCCTCGTTCGGCGCCGGCGTAAGCTCGGACGAGCATGTCCGAGATCTTCAAGGGGTTCCTCCTGCTCAGGCTGATCGGCCTCCTCGCCCTGTTGGTCGTCGTCGGCGTCGTCCTCGGGATCCGGTCGCTCGCCCGCGGCGCGGACGTCGCCGGCATCGCCCTCCTTGCGGGCGCTCTGGCGATCGCCGTCGTGATCAGATCGCTCGCCGCCCGACGCGCCGGCCGGTCGCCTCGCCCGCGCCAGCACCCGCGACCCCGCTGACCCAGGCCCTGCCCGACCGCTCTCGGCGCGGACCCGCCCGCTCTGGGCCCCCGCCCGGCCGTTTTCGGCACAGACCCGCCCGCTCTGGGCCCCGCCCGGCCGCTCTCGGCACGGACCCGCCCGCTCTGGGCCCCCGCCCGGCCGCTTTCGGCGCGGACCCGCTCTCTCAGGCCCGCCTGGCTGCTGTGGGCCCCAGCCGGCCGCTCTGGGCGCCGACCCGGTCGTGCTTGTCCGAGCTCGGGATATTCTGCACCCGATGGACCTCGACCCCGCCGAGATCCGCGTGCTCGGCTGCCTGCTCGAGAAGCAGCGAACGACGCCCGACGCCTACCCGCTCAGCCTCAACGCCCTCCGCCTGGCCTGCAATCAGGCGACCAACCGGGATCCCGTCGTCGAATACGACGACGCCACAGTCCGCGCCGCGCTCCACCGCCTCGGCCGCCGCAGGTGGACCCGCCTGGCGAGCGGCGCCGGCAGCCGGGCGGCGAAGTACCGCCACCTGCTCGACGACGCACTTCCCCTCGACCCGGGTGAGCACGCCGTGATGTGCGTGCTGATGCTCCGCGGCCCCCAGACCCCCGGCGAGCTCAAGCAGCGCAGCGAGCGAATGCACCCGTTCGCCGACCTCGCCGCCCTCAGGGCGACCCTCGAACGACTGATCGACCGACGTCTCGTCCGCCGGCTCGACCGCCGGCCCGGACACAAGGAGGAGCGCTACCTCCAGCTGCTCGGTGATCCCGACGCCGCCCAACCGACCGTCCTCCCACCGGAGACCGATCTGGTCGTCCGGGGCGCCACCGCTCTCGACCAAACCCGGCCGATCGCCGTCGGACACGCTGCCGGCCAACCCGAGCACCCGACGTCCGAGCCGGTTGCGATCCCACCCGACGGACCCGGCCATGACGCGCCCGACCTGCTCGAACTCGCGGCTCGGGTCGGCCGGCTCGAGCGTGAGGTCGCCGAGCTCCGCGACGCCCTCGGCGGCTGACCGCCGGCCGGTTCGCCCGCGCTCAGGCCCCGGGGACGGCGCCCGCCGTCCCGGCCGAGCCGCCGCCGTCCCGCGGACCCTGCGCCCGCCGTCGGTCGCGCCAGCCGACGTACTTCAGCCAGCCCATGATGCCGACCACCGGCACCGCGTAGAGGGCCGACGTGTACCAGTGCAGGATGCAGCCGATCACGTCGGCCATCATCGCAGATGACGCCCGACCTCCGCCGCGGACCAGGTCAGGCGACTGCTGTGATCGCCGACTCGAGCGACGCGTACGTGATCGTCGCCGACGTGATCGGGTTGCTTCCCTTCGGGCCGCTGACGACAATCGTCGGCGTCGAGTTGAAGCCGTCCTTCGCGGCCGCCTGCTCGTCGGCGAGGACCGCATCCGAGTACGTCGCCGACGTGCTCGCCGCCTGCCACTTCGCGTAGTTGAGACCCGGAATCTGCTTGGCCAGGCCGTTGAGGTAGCTCTGCGTCACGTAGCCCGAGTCCTCGACGCCCTGCTCGTTGTAGAACAGCTCGATGAAGTTCAGCGCCCGACCCTGGGCTCCCGCCGCATACGCCGCCGACTGCTGGGTCGAGAAGATCGTCGGGTCCTGCGTCGCCGTCTCCAGCGACCGGTAGACCAGCTTGACCTTGCCCGACCGGACGTCGCTCGAGATCAGGTTGTTCTCCGCCCCCTTCGCGAAGTCCGCGCAGAACGGGCACTCCAGGTCGCCGAACTCGGTCACCGTCACCGGCGCGCTCGGGCTGCCCAGCGTCGTCCCCGACTGCGGGATCCCGACGAGCAGGGTGTTGACCGCCGCCGCGGCCGCCGTCGACGCCTTCGACGACGGGGCCTTCCCGCCGCCGCTCGAGCTGATGATCACGAGCGCCGCGACGACGGCCACCGCACCGATCAAGACCATCCCCAGGCGCATCACCCGCGCCCGGCGGGCAGCGTCCGCGGTCGCCTGCTCGAGGGCGAGGCGCTGGGCCTTCGCCGCCTCCTTCTGATCCTTCCTGCTGGCCATCCGGTCCCCGGCTAGCTCTTCGCCGCGCCAGCAGCCGAGACCGACTGGATGGCCTGCTCGAGCGTCGCGTAGTCGACGGCCCCCGTCATCGGCTGCGCCGTGCCCTTCGGCCCGCTCACGACGAGCGTCGGCGTCGAGTCGAAGCCGGCTTTCGCGGCCGCCTGCTCGTCCGCGGTCACCGCGCTCGAATACGTCGAGTTCGCCGCCGCCGTCTGCCACTTCGCATAGTCGAGGCCCGGAACCTGCTTCGCCAGGCCGTCCAGGTACGCGGCGGTCACATAGCCGGAGTCCTCGGCCCCCTGCTCGTTGTAGAACAGCTCGATGAAGTTCCACGCCCGATCCTGCGCACCCGCCGCGTACGCGGCCGACTGCTGGGTCGAGAAGATGCCCGGATCCTGGGTCGCCGTCTGCAACGACCGGTAGATCAGCTTGACCCGGCCCGACCGGACATCGCTCGAGATCAGGTTGTTCTCGGCGTTCTGGGCGAAGTCCGCGCAGATCGGGCACTCGAGGTCGCCGTACTCGGTGACCGTCACCGGTGCGCTCGGGCTGCCGAGCGTCGTCCCCGACTGCGGGATCCCGACCAGCGTCGCGGTCACCGCCGCGGCCGTGACGCTCGACGCCGCGGCCGACGGCTTCTTCCCGCCGCCACTCGAGCTGATCACGATCAGCGCGACGACGACGACCACGGCGACTGCCAGACCCCCGCCGAGACGCACCAGGCGGGCCCGGCGTGCAGCGGCCGCGTGTGCCAGCTCGAGGGCCTCCCGCTCGGCTTTCGCGGCCGCCTTCTGCTCTGCTCTACTGGCCACCGACGCCGAGTGTATTCGATGTCGGCACCTGCACAGGCAGGCTCACCTCCGTGTGGACATACCCGATCACGTAGCGGATCGACGCGCAGATCGTCAGCAGCGTGAGGATCACCGCGCTCGACGCGCACCACTCGCAGATCGCGTGGATCGAGAACAGCTCCCGGTAGGTCAGGTACCCGCTGAAGCCGAATCCGATCAGACTGAGGACGAGTGTCGCCTGCCGGGTCTGCTCACGGTCGGGCAGGACCAGGCTGCCGAGAATCGCGACGTATCCGATCAGCCCCATCAGCGCGACCGGCACACCGGCGAGCTTCGACCAGACCGACGACTGGACCTTCAGGCAGGACGTTCCCGCCGTGCAGACCGGCTTGATCCCGGCATAGTGGATATAGGTCAGGTAGATCGCGACCCCGAGACCGATCACCCCAAGGCCGATCATCGCTTTGCGCAGGCCGCCACTCATACCTGATTGCATCCGCCAGGTTTTACCCGATCATGCTCAAGCTCGCCTAACGGAGCCGTCATCCGGATCGCCGCCCGCCAGCCATGTTCCTCCTGACCACCTTCGTCTACCCCGTGCTCCTCGCCGTCCTCTGTCTCGGAGCCGGCCTCCTCGTCGATCGCTGCGCCGGCGGATCGCTGCCGCCCGCCGTCCTCCCCGCGGTCGGCGTCGCCGGGTTGATCGCCGTATCCCAGTTGACCACCGACCTCAAGGCCACCGCTCCGGCCACCCCCTACGCGATCGTCGGCTTCGCGCTCGCCGGGTTCAGCCTCGGCATACCACGCCTGCGGTCGTTCGTCGGCGGTGGGGCTCCCGGCTGGGCCTGGCAGATCGGCCTGCCGGTCGCCGTCTACGTGCTCGCCCTCGCGCCGGTCGTGTTCGCCGGCCGGACGACCTTCTCGTCCTACGGGCTCCTCCCCGACTCCGCCGTCCACATGATCGGCGCGGACTTCCTGATCCACCACGGCCGCGACTACGCCGGCCTCGATCCGGCGAACTCCTACGGCCAGTACATCAGGGCTTACTTCGCGACCAGCTACCCCTCTGGAGCCGACACCCTCTTCGGCGGTAGCGCCCCCCTCCTGAGGCTGCCCCTGATCTGGGCCTTCCAGCCGTTCAACGCGTTCGTCCTCGCCACGGCCGCCGGACCCGCCCTCCTCCTGGCCAGGGAGCTCGGCCTCCGCGGCGCCCTGGCCGCGCTCGCAGCCCTCAGCGCGACCCTCCCGGCCCTCGTCTACGGCTACGTCCTCGTCGCCTCGGTCAAGGAGATCACCGCACTCCCGATGATCCTCACGATGGCCGCCCTCGTCGTCGGCCGCCGCCGGCCGGACTTCTCGATCCGCGGCGTGATCGGGTTCGCCGTCGTCGTCGCCGCCGGCGTCTCCGCGCTCGGCGTCGCATTCGGCGCCTGGGTGCTCGTCGCCGTCGCCGTTCCCGTCGTCGGCCTCGTCCGCGCGGCGCTCGAAGGTCGCGTCGAGCCCGTGCGCCTGCTCGGGCTCGCCGCTCTCGCCACCGCCGTAACCGTCGTCTGCGCCTGGCCGACCTGGTACGGCCTGTCCGGGTCGCTCAAGGTCGCCGAGAGCATCGCCGGCACGACGAACCCCGGGAACCTCGTCCGGCCGCTGCGCGTCGCCCAGATCGCCGGGTCGTGGCTTTCGCGCAACTACACGAGCCGGCCCGACGGCGGCAACCTCGATCTGACGAGCATCCTGATCGCCGTGACGATCGCCGCCGCCGTGGTCGGCGCGATTCACGTCGTTCGCATCCGCGCCCACGCCCTCGCCGCCTGGTGCGGCCTGATGCTCGCGACCTGGCTCGCCCTGACCGCCTACGGCGCAACCTGGACCGACGCCAAGATCCTGATGTTGACCTCGCCGGTCGTCGTCCTCCTCGCCTGGGGCGCGGTCGCCGCGACCCGCTCGTCCCGCAGCCGGCTCGCCCGACTGATCCTCGCCCCCGTGCTCGCCGCCGTCCTCGCCGGCGGCGTCCTCGTCTCCGACGCCGTCCAGTACCACGACACCGCCCTCGCGCCGACCGCCCGCTACGACGAGCTCGCCTCGCTGAACTCCCTGTTCGCCGGACGCGGCCCGACACTGTTCACCGACTTCGACGAATGGTCGCTCTACGAGCTCCGCAGCATGGACGTCGGCGGGCCCGACTTCGTCTACCGGCCGCTCGCCCTCGAGACGATCGTCCGCTACCACGGCGACCCCGTCAACCTCGACCGCATCCCGCCCGCCGCCCTCCTCGCCTACCCCCTGATCGTCACCCGCCGCGACCCGACCGCCAGCCGACCCCCGTCGGCCTACGGCCTGCTCTGGCAGGGGAACTACTACGAGGTCTGGGGGCGCCTGCCCGGCGCCCCGGCCGCGCTCGCCCACGTCGGACGCACCCCCCGGCTACCGGCCACGTGCGCTCAGATCGGCGACGTCGCCCGGATCGCCGCCTCGGCCGGTCTCGGTCTCGTCGCGGCGATGCCGGTCGACCGGGTCAGCATCGACACGACCGGGTCGGTCAACCTACGCCAGCCCGACGGCGGCTTCACGTCGACCTTCGAGATCCCCCGGACCGGGACGTGGGACCTGTGGGTCCGCGGCGAGATGATGGCCGCCGTCCGCGTCACGCTCGACGGCCGCACGATTGCCACGATCTCCGAACAGGTCAGCGGCAACGCCTTCAACCCGGACACGATGGTCCCGATCCGCCTGCAACTGGCCGCCGGAACCCACCGGATCGGCTTCACGCACGAGGATCCGATCCTCCCGCCCGGCGCCGGCGGCTCGGCCTACCTGTACTCAGCCTCCCTGACCCGCCCCGGCGCCGGCGCCCGCGAGCGCCTGGTCAACGTCGCACCCGCGAACTCCGGCTCACTCTGCGCCGATCGGCCCCAGTGGGTCGAGGCGACCGTTCCGGCCGCTTCCGTCCCGCCCGCCCGGACCGTCCCGACCCGGCGCTCGAAATCGACACCGGCCCGGTCGCTCCGACCGGCATCCCACCGCCGGGCGCCCGCTACTTCGTAGAAGCGCTACTTGCCCTTGGGGTCGGTGAAGTACGCCAGGTTGATCTGGATGTAGTTGGTCCACTCGTCCGGAAGCTGGTCTTCCGCGAAGCACGCGTCGACCGGGCACGCCTCGACACAAGCGTCGCAGTCGATGCACTCCTCCGGGTCGATGTACAGCATCTCCACCTCGTCGTATCCCGGCTCGTCCGGCGTCGGGTGGATGCAGTCGACCGGGCACACCTCGACGCAGGAGTTGTCCTTGGTGCCGATGCACGGTTCGGCGATCACGTAGGCCATGGGTTTCTAGGTTCCTGTCCCTCGGGGTCGTTCACGGCTAAGTATTACGGGTGTCCGTCTCGTGTGGATAGGCTGACCCCGTGCTCCTCCTGACCGGCGCCACCGGGCTCGTCGGGCGCGCGGTCCTGCGCCGGCTCGCCGCCGCCGGCGTTCCCGTCCGCTGCCTGGTCCGCGATCCCCGCCGGCTCGGACCCGATCGCGTCCGTGTCCAGATCGCCCTCGGCGACCTCGCCGATCCCCAATCCTTCCGAAACGCCCTCCGCGGCGTCGAGACCGTCGTCCACCTCGCGGCGACGATCCGCGACCAGCCACGCGGCTCGATCGAGGAGCTCAACGGGATCGCGACCTGGCGGATGGTCGAGGCCGCCGGGCGAGCCGGCGTCGACCGCTTCGTCTTCTTCAGCGCGCTCGCCGCCTCGACCCACGACCGCACCCGCCTGCTCCGGGCGAAGGCCCTCGCCGAGCAGGCCGTCCGTGACGGACCCGTCGCCTCGGTGATCTTCGCGCCGTCGCTGATCTACGCGCCCGGCGACCCCTGGCTCACGCTCCTCTCCCGCCTCGCCCTCCTCCCCGTGATGCCGTTCTCCGGGCGCGGGCGCGCCCTGTTCCAGCCGATCTGGGCCGACGACGTCGCCCGGTGCGTCTGCGCCGAGCTCGACTCCCCGACGACCTCCCCGACCTGCCGTTACGAGCTGGCCGGCCCGCATACGCTCTCGCACGAGGCGATCGTCAGACTCGCGCTCCGATCGATCGGCAAGCGCCGGCTGCTCGTCCATCTCCCGTTGGCGATCGTCTCGCCCGGTCTTCGCGCCCTCGAGCTCCTGGTCAGAAGCCGGGCCTTCGCGACGTGGGACGAGGCCGAGCTGATGGAGGTCTCGATGGTCTCAGCGACCGGCACGGCCGACGCCGAGCGGTTGGGCGTGCGCCCACGGGCGATCGTCGACGTGCTCGGCCTCTCGGCCGCCGCCGGGCCTGCCCGGGTCCGCCTGCCCGTCTGACGGTCGGCCAGCTCGACCTGCCCGCCTGTATGGGTCCGCCGCCTCGAGGAGCTCCCTGCCCGTTTGGGTCACGCTCGGCCGGCCGGACGCCGGCGGAAGGTCTGGACGACGACCGCCGCCGTCACCCGGACCGACTCCGGGAGGCCGGCGACCCGCTCGGCGAGCACGGCCGGCTCGATGTGGTGCGCGCTCGGTCCCATCCCGGCCAGGGCGCCGACCCCCGCATGGTCGAGCGTCATCTCGAAGCTGACGGCCCCGGCCGTGACCGACCGCAGATCCGACGCAAGCTTCGCCTCCAGGCGAGCCGGCTTGTCCGGGTCGACGCCGATCATCCCGAGCGCCCCGACGATCTCCCGCAGGTGCCCGGGACCCGGCGTGACCACGACGAGCGTCCCCCGCTTGCCGAGGATCCGGGCGATCTCGGCCGGATTGCGCGGGGCGAACACGCTGAGCACGACATCCGCCGCCCCGTCCTTGACCGGCAACACCCCCCACGCGTCGCAGACGACCCCGGCAATCGCCGGATCAGCCCGCATCGCCCGACGCAGTGCCGGCCGCGACGAGTCCAGCGCCAGGCCGCTCCACCCACCCAGCTCGCCGATCGCCCAGGCCAGGTAGTAGCCGGTCCCCGCCCCGATCTCGACCACACACCCGATCCGCCGTCGGGTCGGCTCGACCGCCTCAGACGCGGCCGCGGCCACCGCCCGCGCGATCGGCGCGTAGTGCCCTGCCCCGAGGAACGCCGCTCGCGCGGCGACCATCTCCTCCGAGTCCCCGGCCGGCGGCCGGCGACCCGGCCCGAGCAGCGAGACGTGGCCCTGGCGGGCGATGTCGTACGTGTGGCCGGCGCGGCAACCGACCGATCCCCCGCGCACGGTCAGGTCCGCCCCGCAGTGCGGGCATCGCAGCCGCCCGCAGCCGGCCACCAGTCCCGCCGATCCCGCCAGGCCCGTCCTCACGCCGCCGGCCCCTCTCTCGTCCCGAGTGCCGCCCGAGTGGCTCCGCACGTGGCCAGAAGCAGACTACGCCCGACGCGCCGTCACTAGGACATACCGACTGGTCACGCGAAACGCATCCCGGTCCTCGTTGGCGGCCGCGAACAGCTCGACCACCCGGTCGCGGACCGCCGGCCACGCGCCGGCCGGCTCGAGGAGATCGCGGGCGCCGACCCACATCGGATGGTCGGCGAGCTCGGCCTCCGCGTACTCTCCCGCCGACGCCCCGGTGAACTCGAGGCTCTGGACGGCGACCTCGACCTCGAAGCCGAACCGGCCGAGCAGGCCGGCGACCGCCTCCCGATCGTGCCAGGCCGCCGCCGGCCGTCCCGTGTTCGGCCCGGTGACCCTGCCGATCGCCTCCCGCCGGACCTTCATCGCCTCGGTGAACACCCCGCCGGGCAGCCACGCCGATACGACGATCCGTCCGGCCGGCGACGTGACCCGCGCGAGCTCGGCCGCCGCCGCGTCCGCGTCGGGCGCGAAGATCACCCCGAAGACCGACAGGACCGCGTCGAACCCGCCGTCGGCCACCGGCAGTGCCCCAGCCGTGCCCTCGATGAAGCTCGCCTCGACACCCCGGTCCTCGGCGTCGGCGGCTGCCAGCTCGAGCAGCGACGCCGCGGGATCGACGCCCACGACCCGCGCGCCCCGCTCGGCTGCCAGCAGCGCCGCGTTTCCGGTTCCGCAGCCCACGTCGAGCACCCGCTCGCCGGGTTGCACGCCCGCGGCCTCGATCACGCTCGCGGCCACAGGCAGCAGCTCGCCCGCGATGCGCTCGTATCGACCACGGCCCCAATCCATCTGCCGGTCAACCTACCCCGACGACGTCCGGCCCTACCGCCCGACGTCCGCGGCCTATGCGGCCGGCGGCGGCTCGGTCATCTCGGTGTCCGCGTCGGTGTAGGCCGGCGCGCACGCGCACAGCAGGACCAGATCGACATCGTCGGTCGCCCACAGCTTGTGCGGCGTCCCCGGCGGGATGACGACACAATCCCCGGCGACGACGTCCCGCTCCTCGTCGGCCAGGCGCATCCGCCCGCGGCCCGACGTGAAGTGGTAGATCTCCTCCGACCGGCGGTGGAAGTGCTCGATCGTCGCCCGGCCGGCCGGCACCGTCGCCTCGGCCAGGCTCTGGTTGCGGGCCGCCGTCCAGGCCGGGCCCGCCAGCTCGCGGATCGTCGAGCCGTCGAGCGTGACGAACGACTCGAGGCGCTCGAGGTTGGAGATCTCCACGCCCGAGAGCTTAGGACACGCTTGACTTCAACCACACTTGAACTTGTAACGTCGACCGAGACGCAAGCGACACGAAACGGAGGCACGATGATCACCACCCAGACACCCAGCGGCCAGATCACCGACGAGGTCGCCGGCTGGCCAGGCGTCGAGACCGGCTACGGCCGGAGGGGCGAGTTCGCGTTCAAGGTCGGCCGCCGGGAGCTCGGCCACCTCCATGGCGACCACGCCGCCCACTTCGCCTTCCCCAAGCACGTCTGGCACGACCTCATCGAACACGGGCGGATCGTTGATCACCCAGTCTTCCCCGGCAAGGTCGGCCCGGCCGCCCGGCGGATCGAGACGCAGGCCGACATCGAGGACGTGATCGCCCTGATGCGACTCAACTACGACAGGATCCGCGCGCGTCCGCCGCACTAGGCCGTCGCCCGCCGAGCGTCCTATCCTGGCCTGTGGGGCAGCAGACAGACACCGAGCGCGAAAGTGAGCTGAATGAGCCAGGTCCAGTCCGGCCTCGAAGGGGTCGTCGCCTTTGCAACCGAGATCGCCGAGCCAGACAAGGCCGGCGGGTCCCTCCGCTACCGCGGCATCGACATCGAGGACCTCGTCGGCCTCGTCCCGTTCGAGAAGGTCTGGGGCCTCCTCGTCGACGGAGCATTCGACCCCGGCCTGCCGGCCGCCGAGCCCCACCCCCTGTCGGTCCGCTCCGGCGACCCCCGCGTCGACGTCCAGTCGGCCCTCGCGATGCTCGCGCCCGAATGGGGCTTCGGCCAGCTGATCGACATCTCCGACGACCAGGCCCGCGACGACCTCGCCCGGGCGTCGGTGATGGCCCTCTCGTTCGTCGCCCAGTCCGCCCGCGGCACCGGACGCCCGCCGGTTCCCCAGGCCGTCGTCGACGAAGGCCTGTCGATCCCCGAGCGATTCCTGATCCGCTGGCGCGGCGAGGTCGACCCGACCCACGCGAAGGCGATCGACGCGTACTGGATCACGGCGGCCGAGCACGGCATGAACGCGTCGACCTTCACCGCCCGCGTCGTCGCCTCGACCGGAGCCGACTGCGCCGCCGCCCTCTCGGCCGCGGTCGGTGCTCTCTCCGGTCCGCTTCACGGCGGTGCGCCGTCGCGCGTCCTGAAGATGCTGGACGAGGTCGAGCAGACTGGTGACGCTGAGCGCTGGGTGAAGGCCGCCCTCGATCGCGGCGACCGCCTGATGGGGTTCGGCCACCGCGTCTACCGCGCCGAGGACCCCCGCGCCCGCGTGCTCCGCCGGACGGCCAGCGAGCTCGGGTCGCCCCGCTTCGAAGTCGCCCTCGCGCTCGAGCAGGCCGCCCTGGCCGAGCTGCACGCCCGCAAGCCCGACCGCGTTCTCGCGACCAACGTCGAGTTCTGGTCAGCCGTCGTCCTCGACCTCGCCGA
>DASZKP010000108.1:0-6564 GCA_035553395.1 Solirubrobacteraceae bacterium
CGAAGACGATCGACGGGACGCCCGTGAGCACGTCTACGAAGAACCGCACGACCTGTGCGAAGCGGCTGCTGCGGCCGTACTCGACGAGCCACACGGCGACGCCGACGCCGAGCGGGATCGCGATCGCCGAGGCGAGCGCGACGATCTCTACGGTGCCGAGGATCGCGCTCTTGACGCCGCCGATGCTCGACGACTTGAAGAATGTGTTGCCGGTCGGATCGGTCGTGAAGAAGTCCCCGCTCCACGAGCCGAGCCCCTTCTTCAGCAGGTAGTAGACGATCAGAACGAGCGGCACGAGCGCGATCGCGGTGCCGGTGGCGATCGCGCCGCGCGCGAGCCGGTCGCGCCGCCGCCGCGCCGGGCTGACGGCGAGGCGCGCGAGCAGGCCCGGAGCGGACGCCGGTGCGCTCATGCGCCCGCCACCACGTCGGCGGCCGGCATCGCCCCGCGTGAGCTGTGGTCCTCGGCGCGCGGCGGTCCCGTCGAGCGGCTCGCCCGGACGACGAAGATGCGCGCGACTCCGTTGACGAGCAGCGTCAGCACGAACAGCACGAGCCCGGCTGCGAACAGCGCCGAGCGGTGCGTACCGGTCGCCTCGCCGAACTCGTTGGCGATCACCGCCGCGAGGCTGTTGCTCTGCCCGAACAGGTTCTGGACCATCTGCGTCGATCCTCCGATCAGGATCGTCACGGCGATCGTCTCGCCGATCGCCCGTCCGAGGCCGAGCATCGCGCCGCCGACGATTCCCGACCGGCAGTACGGGATCACCGCGAGGCGGATCATCTCCCAGCGGGTGGCCCCGAGGCCGAGCGCGGCCTCCTTGTGATCGGCCGGCACCGTCGCCATCACCTCCCGGGCGATCGCGCTGACGATCGGGAGGATCATGATCGCGAGCACGAGGCCGGTGATGAAGTCGTTGGGGATCGTCACCGACCCGCCGCCGAAGAACGGGATGAACGACAGCTTGGCGGCGACCCACTTCTCGGTCGGTTGGAGCTTCGGCGCGAGGAAGAAGAGGCCCCACAGGCCGTAGACGACGGACGGCACCGCGGCGAGCAGCTCGATCAGCACGGTGACCGGCGTACGGATCCTCCGTGGGCACAGCTCGGTGATGTACAGGGCCGTCGCCACGGCGATCGGGACGCCGATGATCAGGGCGAGGACCGATGTGACGAGCGTCCCGACGACCAGCGGGAGCGCCCCGTAGTGATCGAGGTTGACGTTCCAGTTGTTGTCGAACGCGAAGCCGAAGACCCCGAACTTCGACAACGCCGGGGAGGCCTGCCCGGTGAGGCGGATGAAGAAGTAGACGATCAGGATCAGGATCAGTGCGGCCAGCGACGTCAGGCCGTACTTGAGCAGCCGATCCGGCAACCGCGCCACCGGTGACCGCCGCAGGAACGAGCGTTGGTCACCGGTGGGTAGGGAGGCTGCTTCCATCAATCGACGCTCCGGGCGGGTTGCCGCGCGCCTACTAGGAGGCGGGGATCGCCGCGCCGTTGCACTGCAAGCCCGCCACGGCGGCCTTCGCCTTCGTGAGGATCGGCGCCGGCAGACCTGCGTAGTCGGCGGCCGAGAGAATCGACTGGCCGGCTCCGAGCCCGTAGTCGATGAACTTGACCACGCCGGCCGCCGTCGCCGACGACTCGCCGGCCTTGCAGAGGTCCTGGTTGACGATGATGAACGTCTGCGACGTGATCGGGTACGCGGCCGCCCCGCTCGGGTTGGTGATCGCGAAGCCGAGGTTAGCGGGGATCTTCACGCCGGTCGCCGCGGCCGTCGTCGACGCGAGCGTCGGCGCGACGAAGACTCCGGCCTTGTTCTTGACCGACGCGTACGTGAAGCTGTGCTGCAGCGCGTAGGCCTGCTCGACGTAGCCGACGGCGCCGACGGTCTGCTGGACGGCGCCGGCCACGCCGGCGTTGCCCTTGGCCCCGGTGCCGCCCGGCCAGTTGACGTCCTTGCCCGAGCCGACCTTCGTCGCGAAGGTCGGGTCGACCGCTGCCAGGAAGCCGGTGAAGCCGGCCGTCGTACCCGAGGAGTCCGACCGGTGGATCGTCGTGATCGCCGTGCTCGGCAGCGTCACGCCGGGGTTGAGCGCCTTGATCTCCGGGTCATTCCACGTCTTGACGGTGCCCATGTAGATGTCGGCGATCGTCTTGCCGTCGAGCTTCAGTCCCGTCTTCACGCCGGGCAGGTTGTAGGAGACCGTGATCGCCCCGAGGAACATCGGGATCTGGACGGCCGGGCTCCCGTTCTTGGCGATCGCCGTCGCGTCGGCCGGCTTCAGCGGCGGGTCGCTCGCGCCGAAGTCGGCCGTCTTCGTCTCGAGCGCCGTGATCCCCGCGCCCGATCCGACGGCCTGGTAGTTGACGGAGACACCCGAGCTGCCGGATCCCCATTGCGTGTACACCGGCGCGGCGAACGTCGACCCCGCCCCGGTGATCGAGCCACTCGCGCTGGTGGCGGGCGCCGTCGACCCGCTCGTGCTCGTGGTCGACGAGGTCGACTTCGAGCTGCCGCAGGCCCCCACTCCCAGGGCTAGCAGGGCGGCCGCCGGGAGGGCGACCAGATTGCGTGACTTCACGTTGGCTCCTTGTTTGACGTGACGTGGCTACGGTGGTCGCCGCCGGCAGTCTGGCCGTTGGACGGCGGCGGGTTGTCAAGATTTCGTGAAGCCGGCGGCTCGCCGTCAGGATTTCGTGAAGCCTGCGGCTGGAAGCGGTAGCCGAAGCCCGGATGCGTGTGGATGAACC
Source organism: Solirubrobacteraceae bacterium (assembly GCA_035553395.1). Taxonomy (GTDB): domain Bacteria; phylum Actinomycetota; class Thermoleophilia; order Solirubrobacterales; family Solirubrobacteraceae; genus Palsa-513. Next base: position 2,757 of record DASZKP010000108.1, read on the forward strand.
GCTGCCCGGGGATCGCCGTCGCGAGTTTCGTGCGGAGCTTGCTGACGTACACGTCGACCGACCGGTCGCCCGGACGCAGCTCGCGGCCCCAGACAGCCCGGTAGAGCTCCTCCCGTCCGAGGATCCCGCCAGACCGGCGGACCAGGGTCACGAGCAGCTGGAACTCCCTGACCGAGAGGGTCACGACGCGGCCGCCGGCGCGCACGAGCCCCTCGTCGAGCTTGATCACGAGCTCGTCGGTCTGGAGCACGCCGCCCCACTCTGCGAATCCGTCGACCACGGCGGGAGGGTCGCCGCCACGGGCCGGTCACGGGGTTATCAACACGTAACCGAGTTGTGAAGAGAGCGTGAAACCGCCGGCCGGTAATGTTTCCTGAAGTCAGGCGGACGGCCCCCGCTCGTGGGCGAACCGACGAGCCCCGGCCGCCCGCGGGTACCCGAGACTTGATTTGAGGGGTGGCAGATGGACGGGCCGCAGGACACGACGAAGCACACCCACGAGACCGTGACGATCGACGAGGAGATCCTCCAGCACAAGGAGAAGACGCTCGGCGCCGACCACCCGGAGACGCTGGCCGCGCGAGGCGACGTCGCCTACACCTACTGGGCCAACGGCCGGATCGCCGAGGCGATCGAGATCGAGGAGCAGGTCCTCGCCGACTGCGAGCGGGTCTTCGGAGCCGAAGACCCGGCGACGCTCGTCGCCCGTTCCAACCTGGCTTCGTCCTACTGGTCGGAGGGCCGCCGCGACGAGGCGGTCTCGATGGAGGAGGAGGTCCTCGGCGCCAGCGAACGCGTGCTCGGCTTCGACCACGAGACGACCGTCACGACCCGCTCGAATCTCGCCGTCTCCTACTGGGCGCTCGACCGGCGCGAAGAGGCGATCGCTCTCCAGGAGCAGGTCGTCGCCGCCAACGAGCGGGCGGCCACGCGCGAGGACGAGGAAGGCGTCGCCGCCGCCCGCGACCAGCTGATCGAGTCCTACCGGGCCGCCGGGATGACCGACAAGGCGATCGCGCTCGAGGAGGCTGTGATCGTTGGCCTGGTCGAGGAGAACGGAGCCGACGACATCGAGGTCCTCAATGCCCGGGCGACGCTCGCCACGTCCTACAGGATGGCCGGTCGGGCTGCCGAGGCCCGCGAGCTGCAACGAGAGCTGATCGCCGACCTCGCCCGCGTGATCGGACCCAACCATCCGGGGACGCTGGCCGCCGTGCGCACCTTCGTCAACTCGGACGGCGGCACCGCCGAAACCGCGCTCCCCGCCGACGGCACCGCCGAAGCCGGCCTCCCCGCCGACGGCGCGAGCTGACCGGCCGGGTGCGGGCCAGCAGAATCGAGCCTCCCGGTATGGACACGTACCTCGCGCTCGTCAGCAAGCGCGAGGTACGCGCCTACGACGACCGGCCGATCCCCGACGACGCCATTCGCCGGATCCTCGAGGCCGGCCGCCTGGCCGGGAGCTCGCGCAACCGCCAGAACCGCCGCTTCGTCGTCCTGCGGGACGCGGGGCTGACGATGCGGTTGGCCGACGCGCTGTTCAGCCCGACCAACCTCCACGGGGCTGCGCTCGTCGTCGTCGTGCTCGTCCGCGGCAAGGGCCCGGTCGCTTTCGACGCCGGGCGGGCGGCTCAGAACATGATGCTGGCGGCCTCCAACGAGGGAATCGGGTCGTGCCCCAACGGCGTCGGCAACGCCGAGCTGCTCGCCGAGGTGGTCGGCCACGGGCCCGACGAGGACGCCGCGATCGTGCTGGCCTTCGGATATCCCGCCTCGCCACGGGATCCCGAGTCGAGATCTCCGCAGGAGTGGATCGACGCAGCCGACCGCCGGCCGTTCGACGATGTCGTCGAGTACCTGTAGCTCGCGCCGCTCGCCCGGCGCTCGACGATGACCGAGCCTGGCCTCGACCGCTCGCTGGAGGTCAATCGGGCGTCGTGGGACGAGCGTGCGGCGGCCCACGCCGCGTCGCCCGACTACGCGTTCGACCGGTTCGTCGAGGATCCCCGGTTCATCAGCCAGGTCGTCCGGTTCGACGTCCCGCGGCTCGGAGCCGTCACCGGCCTGCGCGGCGTCCACCTCCAGTGCCACATCGGCACCGACACGATCTCGCTGGCGCGGCTCGGCGCCCGGATGACCGGGTTCGACTTCTCGCCGGCCGCCCTCGCCGAGGCCCGCCGGCTCGCGGCATGCACCGCGGACGAGGTCGACTTCGTCGAGGGCGAGCTCGATCACGCGGTCGGCCTGCTCGGACCGGCCGGCTTCGACCTCGTGTTCACGGGGATCGGCGCCCTCTGCTGGCTGCCGCGCGTCGATCGGTGGGCCGCGGTCGTCAGCGAGCTGCTCCGTCCGGGCGGGCGCCTGTTCATCCGCGAGGGGCACCCGATGCTGTGGACGCTTGCGACCGACCGCACCGACGGGCTGCTCGCTGTCGAGGACGCCTACTTCGAGCGCGAGGAGCCGTTCGTCGAAGACGATCCCGGCACGTACGTCCAGACTGCGGCGACCTTCGCCCAGACGACGACCCACACATGGAATCACGGGCTCGGCGAGATCCTCGGCGCCGTGATCGACGCGGGGATGGAGATCACGATGCTCGTCGAGCACGACACCGTTCCCTGGGACGCGCTGCCCGGGCAGATGGAGCGCGACGGTCGCGGTGAATGGCGTCTGGTCGACCGCCCTTGGCGCCTGCCGCTCAGCTACACGCTCCAGGCGGTCAAGCCCGGCTGACCGTGCCGAGTCGACGCCGCACGGGCCGGCCCGGGCACGAGACGGTCCCGGCCGCGTTCGGTCGGCTGCCGGCCGCGTTCGGTCGGCTGCCGGCCGACTGGCTTATCAGGATCTTGACCTCAGACCGACCGCCGGATGATGGACTTCCGACTGCGAGCCTGACCACCTCGCCAGCGAGCTCTCGACTACAGCGGCTCCCAGCGGGCCGCGCGCGAGGGCCCTCCCGATCAACGCCCCGGGCCGGCTCCCGTGCCCGGGGCGGTTGGTCTGGGCGTCGCCGCTCCCGCCGGCCTCGCCGACCGTCGGCCCGACCGCCTGCCAACCGTCTCCGGCGGACCCGCCGGCCCCGGGGCCGGAAGCGGACGGGCCGGACCAGCCGAGGATGCGTCGAGCGCAGCGGCTACGCTCCCGACGAGTGCACGGTCTGATCTCCTACTTCCAGGCCGTCGTGCTCGGGCTCGTCCAGGGCATCGCCGAGCCGTTTCCGATCTCGAGCCTCGGCCACAGCGTGATCCTTCCGCGCCTGGCCGGGTGGGACATCGGCCAGGGCGACAACCACTTCATCACGTTCCTAGTCGCCACCCACCTCGCGACGGCGATCGTCCTGTTCGGCTTCTTCTTCGACGACTGGCGGCGGATCCTCACAGGCCTGTGGCGGTCGGTCCGCGGGCAGAGCGATCCGACCGACGTCGACGCCAAGCTCGGCTGGCTACTGGTCGTCGGAACGGTCCCGGCCGGCGTGATCGGACTGGCCCTCCAGAAGCCCCTCCAGAGCCTGTTCGCCTCAGCGGTCGCGGCTGCTGCCTTCCTGGTGCTCAACGGCGTCCTCCTGCTCGGCTTCGAGCGACTCCGGACCCGCCCCCAGGCCGCCGGCCTCCGGACGCGCCCCCAGGCCGCCGCCGAGCTCCCGGCCGGGAGCGACGAGCCGGCGGTCGCCGACGCGCGGCTGGCGGGGTTGTCGTTCCGCCAGGCCCTGCTCGTCGGTCTCTCCCAGGCCGGCGCCCTGATCCCGGGGATCTCCCGGTCGGGCGTGTCGATGGGCGGCGGACTCCTGGCCGGGCTCGACAACGAGGAC
>DASZKP010000109.1:0-76799 GCA_035553395.1 Solirubrobacteraceae bacterium
GGGCCAGCGGACGGCGACCGTCCCCGACGATCTGCGGGCGGCGCTGGAGGCCAACGAGGCCGCGCGGACGTTCTTCGAGACGCTGACCGGGGCCAACCGGTACGCGATCCTCCACCGGATCCAGGATGCCGGCAAGCCGGAGACGCGCGCCCGGCGGATCGAGAAGTACGTCGCGATGTGCGCCGAGCGCAGGACGATCCATCCCTGAGCTGCCGACCGGGGTCCGATCGGCGCGGGCCGTCCGGCTCGCGCTGCCGTGGCGCCTGGAGCCCGAGCGGGCGGCCCTGCTCGTCCGCGACGACGATCGGCCGTTCGCGCTGATCGGGCGGTGGGCGGGGGGCGGGGCGCTGATCGGATCGCAGCCGGTCAGGGTTGCCCGGGCCGATCATGACCCGTTCGCGCTGCTCGAGGACGTCCCGCTGACCGCTTGCCGGGGGGACTCGGGCGGCGGCGGCGGAGCTGTGGGCGGAGGGTGGTTCGGGTACCTGGGCTACCGCCTGGCGGAACGCGTCGAGGCGATCAGCGCCGGGCCGCCAGCCGTCCGGCAGCTGCCGGACTTCGAGCTCGGCTTCTACGACCATCTCGTGCACCTCGATGCGGCCGGCACGTGGTGGTTCGAGGCCCTGTGGACCGAGCCGCGGGCGGCGGCGATCCGCGCGCGACTCGTGGAGCTGTGCCGGCGGGCCGACCGCGGGACGCCGCGACCGCGGCCTTTCTCGACGTCGGCCTGGACCGCGGAGCCGGGCGCCGGGGGGCACGCCCTGGCGATCGAGGCCTGCCGGGAGCGGATCCACGCGGGGGATCTCTTCCAGGCCAATCTGGCCCAGCGGGTCGCGGCGCGGATGACCGGCGAGCCGGTCGACCTGTTCGCGACCGGGGTTCCCCGCCTGCGGCCGGATCGGGCGGCGTGGCTCGGCGGGCCGTGGGGGTCGGTCGTCAGCCTCTCGCCGGAGCTGTTCCTCGAGCGCCACGGCCGCCGGGTGCGCAGCGCGCCGATCAAGGGGACGTGCCACCGGCCGCAGGACGCGTCGGCGGCCAGGGCGTCGGCGGCCGGACTCGGGGCGTCTGTGAAGGATCGGGCGGAGAACCTGATGATCGTCGACCTCGTCCGCAACGATCTCGGCCGGGTCTGCGAGACCGGGTCGATCCGGGTCGCGGCACTGGCGCAGGCGCGGGCCCACGCCGGGGTCTGGCATCTCGTGTCCGAGATCGTCGGGACGGTGGCCGGGGACGTGGGGGATGGCGAGCTCGTGCGGGCGGCGTTTCCGCCGGGATCGGTGACCGGAGCGCCGAAGGTCGCGGCGCTCGACGTGATCGCCGAGCTCGAGAGCACGGCTCGGGAGGTCTACACCGGGGCGATCGGGTTCGTCAGTCCGCTGGGCGGGCTCGAGCTGAGCGTGGCGATCAGGACCTTCGAGTTCTCCGGCGAGGACGTCTGGCTGGGCGTCGGCGGGGGGATCGTCGCGGACTCCGTCCCGATCGACGAGCTCGGCGAATGCCTGGTCAAGCTCGAGCCGGTGCTGAGCGCGATCGGTGGACGCCAGGCTCCGCAGGCACGGGATCCGCGGCCGCCGTGGAGTCGTGGAGACGGCCATCGATCGCGCCGCGGGCCGACGCCGCTGCCGGCGCGACTCGCCGCACGGCCGACACCCCGGCCGGACCCGGGGGCCGGCGTCTTCGAGACGATGCTCGTCGGTGACGGGCGGGCGGTCTGTGTGGAGGGTCACCTGTCGCGTCTGGCGGCGAGCGTCGAGGAGCTCTACGGGCTGAGGCTGCCCGAGGACGCTGGCGATCGGGTCGCTGAGGCGGCCGCCGGCGAGCCGACCGGTCCGGCCCGGCTGCGGCTCAGCGCGCGGCCGGCGCGGGGGGCGCTCGAGTTGTCGCTCGCGACGTACCCGCTCGCGGCGGAGCGTCCGCCGGTCGCGCTGAGAACGATGACGATCCCCGGCGGCTTGGGCGCCCACAAGTGGATCGATCGTCGTCTGATCGAAGGTCTCGAGCGAAGCGCGGCGCCCGAGCAGCCGATCTTCGGCGACGTGGACGGCCGCGTGCTCGAGTCGTCGCGGGCGAACGTGTTCGTCGTCGAGGGGGGCCGGCTGGTCACGCCACCGGTCGCCGGGCGTCTTCTGCCGGGGTTGACCCGCGCCCGAGTCATCAGGCTGGCGCGGGGGATCGGGCTCGACGTGAGGGTCGAGGAGATCTCGGCCGAGCGGCTGCGCGACGCGGCCGAGGTGTTCGTGACCGGCTCGATCGGCGGGGTCGAGCCGGTCACGTCGCTCGACGGGCGGGCCCTCGGGCCGCCCGGCGGATGCTGCCTGCTGCTCGCCGACGGGCTCGCTCAGGCGGGGACCGACTCGGCCAGCCCGGCGGCTTCGCGGAGGGCGTCGGCCTTCGTCGTCTGCTCCCAGGTGAAGTCTTCGTCGTCGCGCCCGAAGTGACCGTAGGCGGCGGTCTTCTGGTAGATCGGCCGGTGGAGGCGGAGCTCGTCGCGGAAGGCGCCCGGCCGCATGTCGAAGTGCTCGGAGACGAGCTCGGCGATCCGGCCGCGGCCGATCTTCTCGGTGCCGAACGTCTCGACCATCAGCGAGACGGGGTGGGCGACGCCGATCGCGTAGGCGACCTGGACCTCGCAGCGGTCGGCGAGGCCGGCGGCGACGATGTTCTTGGCGACCCAGCGGGCGGCGTACGCGGCTGAGCGGTCGACCTTCGACGGGTCCTTGCCGCTGAACGCGCCGCCTCCGTGGCGGGCCATCCCGCCGTACGTGTCGACGATGATCTTGCGGCCGGTCAGCCCGCAGTCGCCGACCGGCCCGCCGATCACGAAGCGGCCGGTCGGGTTGACGAGAAAGTCGCGGCGCAGGGCGTTCGCGTCGTACATGTCGGCCGGGAGGACCGGGAGGACGACGAGCTCCCAGAGGTCGTCGGTGATCTGCTTCTGCGTTGCCGACTCGGCGTGCTGGGTCGAGATCAGGAGCTTCTCGATCGCGACCGGCCGGCCGTCGATGTAGCGGACCGAGACCTGGGTCTTGCCGTCGGGGCGCAGGTAGGCGAGCGACCCGTCGTGGCGCACGGCGGCAAGCTGCTTGGCGAGCTGGTGGGCGAGGGAGATCGGCAGCGGCATCAACGAGGTGGTCTCGTTGCTCGCGTACCCGAACATCATCCCCTGGTCGCCGGCCCCGGCCACGTCGAGCTCGTCGTCATCGGAGGCGTCGGTCCGCGTCTCGTAGGCCTGATTGACGCCCTGGGCGATGTCGGGGGACTGCTTGTCGATCGCGTTGAGGACGGCGCACGAGTCGGCCGAGAAGCCGAGCTCGGCGTCGACGTAGCCGATCTTGCGGATCGTCTCGCGGGCGACCTGCTGGATGTCGACGTACGTGTCGGTCGAGATCTCGCCGGAGACGACGACGAGGCCGGTGTTCACGAGCGTCTCGCACGCGACCCGACCGAGCGGGTCCTCGGCCAGGACGGCGTCGAGGACGCCGTCGGAGATCTGGTCGGCGACCTTGTCGGGGTGACCTTCGGTCACGGACTCCGATGTGAACAGGTACTCGTTATCGCTCGTTTGAGTCATGCGGTCGGGGTCCCTTGCTTTCTGGTGTTGAAGTGGCGGGTCAGGTGACGACGCTTGCGGCCCGTGAGACTCAGACGGCGGCTGGTGTGTCGAGGTATGTGTAGAGGGGGTATCGCTCGGCGATCGCGCTGACTCGCTCGGCGAGGTTCGCCCGCGCGGCGTCGAAGTCGGGTTGGAGGGCGCGGGAGATGATCCGGCCGATCTCCTCGAAGTCTTCGACAGTCACGCCGCGGGTGGCCAGTGCGGGTGTGCCGATGCGCAGGCCGCTCGAGACCATCGGCGGACGGGGGTCGAAGGGGACGGCGTTGCGGTTGACGGTGATGCCGATCTCGTGCAGGCGATCCTCGCCGTCCTGGCCGGTCAGCTCGGACGCGCGGAGGTCGACGAGCACGAGGTGGACGTCGGTGCCTCCGGTGAACACGTCGACGCCGTTGCCCGTCTCGAGCAGGGCGGCGGCCAACGCCCTGGCACCGGCGACCGTCCGCTCCTGGCGTTCGCGGAACTGGTCGGTCGCGGCGATCCGGAGGGCGACGGCCTTGGCGGCGATCACGTGCTCGAGGGGACCGCCCTGCTGGCCGGGGAAGACGGCCGAGTCGATCTTCTTGGCGTGCTCCTCGCGGCAGATGATCATCCCGGCGCGCGGGCCGCCGATCGTCTTGTGGGTCGTCGTCGTGACGACGTCGGCGTACGGCACGGGGTTGGGGTGGACGCCGGCGGCGACGAGGCCGGCGAAGTGGGCCATGTCGACCATGAACAGCGCGCCGACGAGGTCGGCGATCGCGCGGAAGCGCTCGAAGTCCTGGATGCGGGGATACGCCGACCAGCCGGCGAGCAGGAGCTTCGGCTTGCGCTCGAGGGCGATCCGCTCGACCTCGTCCATGTCGATCAGGTAGGTCTCGGGGGAGACCTCGTACGGTGCGATGTCGTAGAGGCGGCCGGAGACGTTGGCCTTCATGCCGTGCGTGAGGTGTCCGCCGTGGGGCAGGGCGAGTCCCATGATCGTGTCGCCGGGCCGCAGCAGGGCGTGATAGACGCAGGCGTTGGCCTGAGAGCCGCTGTGCGGCTGGACGTTGGCGTGGTCGCCGCCGAAGACGGCCTTGGCCCGCTCGATCGCGAGCCGTTCGATCACGTCGACGTTCTCGCAGCCGCCGTAGTACCGCCGTCCGGGGTAGCCCTCGGCGTACTTGTTGGTGAGCACGGATCCCTGGCACTCCAGCACCGCGCGGGGCACGAAATTCTCGGACGCGATCATCTCGAGCGTGTCCTGCTGGCGGCGGATCTCGGCCTCGATCGCGGCTGCGATGTCCGGGTCGACCTCGGCGAGCGGACGCTCGAAGTAGTCGGCGGTTAGGTCGGGCATGCGGGCGTCCTGTCTTGAGTGAGGGTTCCCGAACCGTAGCACCGCCTTCGCCGACAGGCCCTGGCGGCCGGTGCCCGCGTGCGGCGATCAGCCGGGTCCGGCCGCGCCTCGCAGTCGCCGCCAGCGCCCGGCTGGGAGGGTAAAATTCGCGGCGTGCTCGCCGCCGCAGCCAACCACGCCGTGACCGGCGGGGGCCATCCGATCAGCACCCTTCAGGCCGTCATCCTCGGCGTCCTCCAGGGCATCACGGAGCTGTTCCCGGTGTCGAGTCTCGGCCACACCGTGCTGTTCCCGACGTTGTTCGGCTGGACGTCGGTCGTCCGGGCCCAGTCGGACCCGGAGTCGTTCTGGCTGGCATTCGTCGTGATGCTCCACGTCGGCAGCGCCGTCGGCCTGCTCGTGTACTTCTGGCGCGACTGGGTGAGGATCGTCCGGGCCTTCCTGCGGACGCTCGGGACACGGCGGATCGAGACGGCCGACGAGCGGCTGGCGTGGTTGATCGTCGTCGCGAGCATCCCGACCGGCCTGCTCGGGCTGGCCCTCGAGCATCCGATCCGCGTCGCGCTCGCCAAGCCGGCTGCGGCGGCCGTCTTCCTGATCGTCAACGGCGCGATCCTGCTCGCGGCCGAGCGCCTGCGCCGGCGGGGCGAGGTCCGCAGCCTGGCGGTCCGGGCCGGCGCCAAGCAGGACGGTGCCCGCCGGCTGGAGACGGTCGAGTACCGGGAGGCGGCGTTGATCGGGCTGGCGCAGTCGGCGTCGTTGATTCCCGGGATCAGCCGGGACGGGATCGTGATGACGGCGGGCCTCGTCAGGGGCCTCGACAACGAGGACGCCGCGCGTTATGCCTTCCTCCTGGCGACGCCGATCATCTTCGCCGCCGGGATCTTCAAGATCTCCGACCTGACCGGGCCGTTGGGCGACGGCGTCCGCGGGCCGGCGTTCATCGCGGCGGCGTGCGCGGCCGTCGCCGGCTACGTGTCGGTCGCCTTCCTCGTCAGGTACTTCCGCACGCGGAATCTCACGCCGTTCGGGATCTACTGCATCGCCTTCGGGCTGTTCATGAGCGCCTACACGGCGCTCGACTGATTCTCCCGGGGCCTACGGCTTGGCCGCGGCGGCGACGATCCGCCGCAGCGAGCTGAGCTGATCGGCGAGCGGCGCCCCGGCGGATGCGGGTTGGACGGCGGCCGACGTGGTCGTCGAGGCCACAGCGCCCGTGGCTGACGCGGCTGGCTTGGTGATTGACGCGGTGGTGGCCGGCGTGGTCGAGGCGGTGGGCCGGGTGGTCGAGGCGGCAGGGGCGCCGGGGGACCCGCCGCCGCGGGCGGCGATCAGGACCACGGCGACGACGAGGACGACGACGGCGGCGGCGAGTGCGCGCGCCGGGATGCGGAGCGTCGGGGGTCCCGGCCGATCGTCGGGGGCCGTGCGGACCGGCCGCGGCGGCCGGCGCGGCGCGCGTGGCGGTTGGGCCGGCGCCCCACCGAGTTGGCGTCGCACCCGGGGCGGGCGTCGCACGGCGGACCCCGGCGACGGGCGGGGCGGTGCGATGCGGGTGGGCTCCGTCGCCTCGACGGTCTCGTTGGCTGCGGCTGCGGCTGCGGCTGCGGGTGGGGCTGCGAGCAGCCTGAGAGCCGCGTCGGCGGACTCGGGCCGGTCGCCGGGGCGCTGGGCCGTGAGGGCTTCGATCAGGGGTGAGAGCTCGGGTGCCGGAGTCCGGTCGGTCAGCTCCCGCAGGACGACGCCTGCTGCGTAGAGATCGGCGGCGGCCGTCGCCCGGGCGCCGGCGGCAACCTCGGGTGCGAGGTAGCGGATGCTGCCGACGACCATCCCGGTCTGCGTCAGCGATGCCGCGTCCTCCGGCTGCGCGATCCCGAAGTCGGTCAGACGGGCGTGGCCGGCGGCATCGAGGAGGATGTTCGCCGGCTTGACGTCCCGGTGGACGAGCCCGGCAGCGTGCACACAGGCCAGCGCGCCGAGCAGTTCACCCGCCAGGCCGGCTGGGCCCGGCAGGATCTCCTGGCGGCCGGCGAAGACGTCGGCCAGGCTGCCGCCGGGCACGTACTCCATGACCAGGAACGGTCGCTCGCCGTGCAGTCCGTAGTCGTATACCGGGACGATGTTCGGGTGGGAGACCGACGCCGCGGCGCGGGCCTCGCGTGAGAACCGGGTCCGGTAATGCTGGTCGGACGCCAGCGTGTCGGCGATCAGCTTGACCGCGACCCGGCGGGCGAGACGCCCGTCGTCGGCCAGCCAGACCGACGCCATCCCGCCGGCGCCCAGCCGCCGCTCAAGCGTGTAGCGGCCCCCAAGGCACGACCCAGCCGACATCCAGACCGCCTCCATCAGTCGCCGCCCTTGCCCTTGCCGCCGCCCTTGGCCTTGCCGTGGCCGCCAGGCCCGTGGTCGTGTGCCGGCCCCTGCGCCGGGACACGGGCCTTCGCCGGCCCCGGCCCGGGCAGATGGGCACTCGCCGGGGCCGTCGGCGCCGCGGCCGGCGCGACCGCGACCACAACGGGTGCGGGGGCGGTCGGGACGGTCGCCGGAGCGACGACCTCGGCCTGGATGCGGCCGCGGGTCCGGGAGATTCCGGCCTCGAGCGACGCGTAGACGGTCGACGTGAGCCGTCCGGCGGACTTCGCCCGGGCGACATCGCCGGCGAACGCGTCGAGCGCGCTGGTCGCGCCGGCCCGATCGTGCTGGTCAGCCGAGGTCTGGACGGCCTTCAGGTGGGCGTCCATCTGCGCCGCTCCGGCCGCCGACAGGGTCGGCGCCGCGTGTCCCGCTCCGCAACCGGCGAGGGTCGCCGCGGCGAGCGCGGCGAGCGCGCCGGCAACCGCCGGTCGGTGTCGGGCGGGAATCCGGGCGATCATCGGCAGGAGAACGGCCGAGGGCTCTCTCGTGGGCTGCTCTGGCCGACGCGCGTTCAGGGGCGCGGGCGGGTCGGCGGTGGTACCGGGGCCACGACGGTCTCCGCGTCGGCTGTGGACCTCGGCACAGCCGGACCCGTCGCCGGGGCGCCGGGCGGCACGATCGGGCCACCAGGGACCACGCGGGCATCCGGCGCGATCGGGGCACCTGGGGCCACCCGGGCGTCTGTCATCACAGGGCCACCCGGGACCACGCGGGCACTCGGCGCGATCGGGCCACCCGGGGCTCCGCGGGCATCCGGCGCGACTGGGCCGCCCGGCACCACCCGGGAGTCCTGGCCGCCCGGCACCACCGGGGAGTCCTGGGCCGCCGCGCGTGAGCGCCGCCGGCCGGGCGTCCACGCGGCACCCGGCCGCGGGTCGGCCGCCACCGCGGCCGCGTCAGGCGCGGCGCGAGCGATGGACACGGTTACGCGGGATTCGGCCGCCAGTGCACCGACGACGATCGCGCCTGCACCGACGAGCCCGAGCCACCCACCCGTGCCGATCGCGCTGTGCAGGGCCGCCGGCGGGCGGTCGATCAGCTGGGACGCGACGATCAGCAACGCGGCGCCGCCGAGCAGGGTGATGCCGATCGCGTGGGCTGGTCCCCGCCACCAGCCGAGGTCGGTCGCCACGCCGAGGACGACCGCGAGGGCGATCACGGCGAGCACGACGTCCCAGACCTCGAACGCCGTCCACGCGGTGATCGTGAAGCCGGGGAGCACGTACCAGTCGAGGAACAGGCTGATCAGCAGGAGGACGCCGCCGCCACCGGCCAGCAGGCTGCCGGCTTCTCCTCGCGCGTGGTCACGTCTCATGCGGCTCGGATACCCGATCTCGCCGCCGGCTAACCACCCGGCGGGCACCGAGACCGTCTCGCGGTCAGCTGCGCCGCGGGCCGGCTGGTCACCGCCGGGCGGTCAGTGTTCCGAGGAGGAGCTCGATCGTCCTCTCGAGCTGGTCGATCGTCGCGTCCTCGACCCTGGCGACGCCGACCGCGCGGTTGAGCCACGTGTTGATCTCGGCGTGCGTGCGCCCGTCCCGACGGCGGAGGTCGGACACGAGGCGGTGGCGCTGGCTGCGCAGGCCGGCTCGCACCTCGAACGCCGCCGGTGGGGCGTCGGGCTCGGGCTCCAGCACGGCGCGGCTCGCGGCCGCGGCTGCGACGGGCTTCGGCGGGGCGCCGAAGAGCGTCAGCTGGGGGGCGACGTCGGCGCTGAGGGCCACGAAGTCTGGCGTCGGCGACCGCTCGGTCTGCCGGGGCTCGCGCGGCTCGTCGAAGATCCCGTCGTCCTCGACGCGCCGCAGCGACTGGCGGAGCTCACCCTCGACGGCCGCCGCGTGGGCGCGGAGGATCGGATCGGCCGGCAGGTAGAGCCAGCTGGCCTCGGTCGGGCGACCGGAGATCGTGCGGACGAAGCGGCCGACGATCTGGCGGAAGATCAGCGGGGTCTTCGCGGCCGTGGCGTAGACGCCGACCCGCAGGCGGGGGATGTCGACGCCCTCGGAGACCATGTTCACGGCGACGATCCACGGGTCGGTCGACGCCGTGAACGCCGCGAGCTTGAGTGCGGCCCGGGCTTCGGTGTGGAGGACGACGACGGGTGCCCGTCCGGTCGTCTCCCGCAGCAGCCGGCTGATCGCGAGGGCGTGCGTCCGGTCGGCCGCGACGACCAGCCCGCCCGCGTCAGGGTGTCCGCCGGCGCGCAGCTCGGCGAGCTTGGCGTGCGCCTCCCGGAGGATCCGCGGCAGTCCGTCGGGAAGCTCTGTCGACGTCGCCGTCCGGTAGCGGCGGCTGGCCTCCCGAGTGCTGAGGACCGTCTCGAACGACGACTCGATCACGTCGTCGCCGCTGCGCCAGGACAGCGTCCCGTCGTAGGTGATGAATCCGACCCGCCGGCAGACGCCGTCCCTGACGGCCTCTGCGTAGGTGTAGGAGACGTCGGGCATCGACGTCCCGTCGGCGTCGTACCGGACCCCGGGGATCGGCGTCGCATCCGACCGGAACGGCGTGCCCGAGAGGAGCAGCCAGCGGGGGGCGTTGCGGAACACCGCGGCGAACGCCGTGCCCCAAGCCAGGTCTTCCCCGAGGTGGTGGGCCTCGTCGGCGATCACGAGGGTCTGCGGGGTGATCCCCTTCCCCCAGCCGACCGGGTTGCTGGCGAGGCGGGCGTAGGTGATCACGACGCCGTCGAAGTCCCCCGGCGGACGCGACGACCGGGCGTCGGGCGCGAGGTGGACGCCGAGCTTGGCGGACGCCCGCGCCCACTGGCGGGTCAGCGGGGTGGTCGGGCAGACGACGACGACGCGGGCGACCGTCCGGGCGGCGAGCAGCCGTCGGGCGAGCTCGAGCGCCGGCCGCGTCTTCCCCGCGCCGGGGGCCGCCGAGATCAGGAAGGGCCCGCCGTCCCAGGTCTCGAGCTGGTCGAGCGCGCGGACCTGCCACGCGCGGAGGCCGTTCTTGGGCTGTGAGGTCGCCGACATGGCCCGCCATGGTGAGCGACGGACCGGACGTGACCGCCGTCAGGCGGCCAGCTTGGGCCCGCCGATCGCGGCGTGCGGGTGCCGTCCGGGACCGCGCCCCCCGGGCCTGGGCCGCCGGCATCGGTGGCCGTTCGCAGGCGTATTCTCAAATGCATCCCGGACCCCGATACACCGGTCGTCGCGCAGCGGCTCGAGCACCCCCAGGCGAACCTGCCGGAGCGGCCGCTCGAGCACCCCGAGGCGAACCTGCCGGAGCCGCCGCGCGAACGCGGGCCGCTCGTCGTGGCGATCGGTCTCCTCATCGTCGGGGCGTTCGTCCTCGCCTTGGCCCTGCTCGACCGACCCCCACCGCGACGCCGGCGGATCGGACGTCGCCGGACCACCGGCGATCACGGCGCCGTCACCGACGCCCGTCGCGTCGGCCACCGTGGGCCCGAGCCCCACGGCAACGCCGGCGGGAGCGGTGCGGATCGTCGCGGCCCGGCCGGCGGACGAGCAGCGTCGTGACCTCGCCTCCTTCGACCTGCGGGCGCCGACCCACGTCCCGGCGAACTGGGTCGCCGGCTTCTACTCGATCTATGCGACGGCCTCGACCACGTTCGGCGTGAGCTGGCTCCTCCTGGCGTCGGTCCACGACCAGGAGACGGCGTTCTCGACTGCGCCGGGCACGTACCACGGCCTGAACTTCGCTCATTGCTGCGGTGGCCCGATGCAGTTCAACGTGACGAACGGGCCGCCGAGCACCTGGCAGCTGGTCGGCAACGCCTACCGCTACGCGACCCGCCCGACCGGCTACCCCCACCCGACGGCCGACCACCCGTCGATCTACGACGACTTCGACGCGCTGATGGCCGCCGCCCGGCTGCTCGAGACCGACGGGGCGACCCAGGTCCTGGACTACGGGGCGTGGGTCGCGGCGTATGACTACTACGGCAACGACCCGACCGGCGTGACCTACGCCGACCAGGTCCTCGCCAGGGCGATCGGCTGGTCGCAGCACGGCTTCTGCATCAACTGCGGCGTCGAGCGGTCGATCCTGGCCGCCGTCCACGCGGCCTATGGAGCGCCGGTCCTCGCGGCGCTCGACGCGGCCGCCGCCCGCCAGGCGGCGAGTCGGTCAACGGGGGCCGGCGGGGCGACCGGGCCCACCGGAGCGACCGGAGCCACCGGAGCTCCTCGGCTCTGACCGGCACGCCGTGTGGCATCATTTGATGTCGTGAAGAGTGCGTACGAGAACCGGAGGAAGCGATGAGAACGACCCTGGCGTTGGACGATGATCTGCTCGCCGAGGCGCAACGCCTGACCGGGACGACCGAGAAGACGGCGCTCGTCCGGGAGGCGCTGACGGCCCTCGTCGAACGCGAGAGTGCCCGGCGGCTGGCTCGGCTGGGCGGGACTGAGCCGGACCTGGTCGAGATCCCGCGGCGACGCTCAGCAGCCGAGTGATCCTTGTCGACACGACCGTGTGGATCGATCATTTCCGCCACGCGGAGCCGACGCTGGTGGGCCTGCTCGAGGGAGGCGAGGTACTCGGGCACCGGTGGGTGACCGGCGAGCTTGCGCTGGGGAATCTTCGTGACCGCGGCGAGACGCTCCGTCTGCTCGGCCAGCTGCCGCAAGCGGCGGTCGCGACGGGGAGCGAGCTCCTGACGTTCATCGAGCGGCACGGACTGGCGGGTCTTGGCATCGGCTACGTCGATACGCAGCTCCTCGCGTCGGCCACGCTGTCCGACGGAGCCCGACTGTGGACGGGCGATCTGCGGCTCCGCGCGGCCGGTGAGCGTCTCGGCGTCGCCTACCCGGCCGATCGCCACGGCTGACTCGCTGCGTGGTGCCGCAGCCGGCCAGAACCGGCGAGGCGAGGAGCACCGCGAGCAACGCGGCGCTTCCGAGGCCGCGTCGTAGTGCCTCCACCCGGCCTAAATAGCACCGTCAGCGCGGCTGCACTTCGGCCAGCGCTGCGAGCAGGCCGGCATTGAACGGCGAGCCCGGCAGGCGGGCGACGAGATGGTCGCCGGCGACCTCGAACACGCATGCCCCGAGCGCGTCGGCCATCGCCCGCTGGCGGACCGGCGGGACGCTGCGGTCGTCCGCGGTGACGACGACGGCCGCCGGCATCCGCAGCTCGCCCAGCCACGGCCGGCTGTCGAAGCGGCCGAGCTCGCGGCCGGCCTGCGCGAGCGTCGCCGGCGTGCACCGGCCGAGCTCGCCGATCAGCCAGGCCGCCGTCTCGTCGTCGACCATCCCGTTCAACCGGAGCATCGTCGTCCAGAAGCCGAACGGCGCGACTCCGACGACGATCCGAGCGAGCCCCATGATCCGCCACAGCCGGTCGAAGTCCGGGCCGCGCCAGTCGGGGGCCGTCGCGCAGAGCACGAGACCGCCGACGACGTCCGGGCGGTCCCGGGCCAGGAGCTGTGCGATCGGCCCGCCCATCGAGTAGCCGGCCGCGATCACCGGACCGGTGCCCAAGGCCTCGATCAGGGCAGCCGCGTCGGCGGCGCAGTCGGCCAGGCGAAACGGCCCGGACGGGCGGATCCCGCGGCCGTGGCCGCGGTGATCGAGCGCGATCACCCGGTAGCCGGCGTCGATCACCGCCTGGTAGCAGTGGATCCAGTTGACGTCGGCCGTCACCATCCACCCGTGGAGCAGGAGGACCGCCGGGCCAGGACCGCCGGAGTCGCGGACGAAGAACTCGCCGCGCCCCGGGACGTTGACGGTCCGCCCGGGCGGCGGGTCGACCGGCGGACAGCACAGCGCGGCGGCGAACGCCCGCCGGCGTCCGGGCGACGGGATCAGGGCCCGCAGGAGGAGCCGGCCGAGCGCCGGGATCTCCGGTGTCCCGCCGTCGTCGTCAATCGCTCCGACAGTGCTCCTAATGAACGTCCCCAGCCGCCGCCTCGGCCGCTTCGAGCTGGCGCTGCACGAGGTCCAGGCCGCTGTCCCAGAAGCCCGGGTCGGCCAGGTCGATGCCGACCAGGGCGCCGAGCTCCTGCGGGCTGCGGGAGCCGCCGGCCGCCAGCAGGCCGAGGTACTTCTCTGCGAAGCCGCCGCCCTCCTCGAGGTACCGCTGGTAGACCGACAGGGCGAGCAGTTGGCCGTACGCGTAGGCGTAGACATAGCCGGGGACGTTGATGAAATGGGGGACGTAGGACCACCAGCTGTGGTAGCCGTCGGTGATCTCGACCGACTCGCCGAGCAGCTCGGTCTGGCTCTGGACCCACAGCTCGTTGAAGCGGTCGACCGCGAGCTCGCCGTTCTCCCGGCGGTCGGTGTGGACGAGGCTCTCGAAGCGGTTCATCGCGACCTGGCGGAAGACCGTCGCGATCGCACCCTCGATGTCCTCGGCCAGCAGGGCCAGCCGGGACGCCGGCGTCGGCGCGGCGTCGAGCAGGCGGCCGAAGGTCAGCGCCTCACCGAACACCGACGCCGTCTCGGCGAGTGTCAGCGGCGTGTGCTGGTGGTAGATGCCCTGCTCGGCGGCCAGCGCCGCGTGGACGCCGTGGCCGAGCTCATGTGCCAGTGTCAGCACGTCACGGCGGCGGCCGGTGAAGTTCAGCATCACATAGGGGTGGACTGACGGCACGGTATACGCACAGAACGCACCACCCCGCTTGCGCGGGCCCGGCGGCGCGTCGATCCAGCCCTCGTCGAAGAACCGGCCGACGAGGTTGCCGAGGCGGGGGGAGAACGAGCTGTACGCGTCGAGCACCATCTCGGTCGCCTGCGCCCAGTCGACGCGGACGTCCTCGGTCGAGACCGGCGCCATCCGGTCGTAGTCGGCGAGCTTGTCGATCCCGAGCATCCCCGCCTTCAGCGTGTACCACCGCCGAGCCAGGCCATACCGGCCGCGGACGGCCTCGATCAGAGCGGCGACCGACTCGTCGGACGCCTCGTTGGCGAGGTTGCGCCCCGACAGCCAGTTCGGGTAGTGGCGCAGGCGATCGTCGGTCGCCTTGTCGGCGAGCAGCGTGTTGAAGACGAAGGCCCGCGTCCGCAGGCCCGGCTGGAGGGCCTGGGTGACGGCCTCGGCCGCGCTGCGGCGAACCTCCCGGTCCGGGGCGGCGAGCCGGCTGAGGGCCATGTCGAGCGTGACCGTCTCCTCGAGCTCGACCTCCAGCGACGAGGTCAGCTCCTCGAACAGGCGGCCCCACGCGCTGCGGCCGGTCAGCGCCTTCTCGGAGAAGATCCGCTCCTCCGGCTCGGTCAGCAGATGCGGCCGGTAGCGGCGGGCCGTGCGCAGGTAGTGGGTGCAGAACTCGAGCCCGTCGCCGGCCAGCAGTTCGTCGGCCCGATCGTCGTCGAGCGCGGCCCACTCGAGCTCGAAGAAGAGGAGCATCGTCTCGAGCGCGGTTCCCCGCTCCTCGACCTTCTGCATCAGGGCGCCCCGCTCGGGGTCGGCGGTATCGGTCGAGAAGCGCAGCTGCGCGTAGGACCCGGCGCGTCCGACGAGGTCGTTGATCTTCGCGAGCGTCTGCATCGCCTCGGCCAGCCCGGCCGAATCGATCTCGGCCAGCGCGCCGCGATAGGTCCCGGCGAACGCCGTGGCCAGCTCGGACGCCTCGTCGAGCGCCTCGTCGACGCCGGTCGGCCCGGCTACGAGGTGATCGAGGTCCCAGACGACATCTTGGAGCGCTGACGGCGGGTTCATCGATCCGGAGCCTATCGAGGCCACCGGGAGTCGGCCGGCGCCGCTTGCCGAAACCGTACGGCACGCCCGAGCTATACGTCCAGACTGGCGATATATACTTCCCGGCCGATGGGTAAGCACCTGATCGACTTGGACGAGGACAGCCTCGGTGCGGCACGAGCTGAGCTGGGCACGCGGACGATGAAGGACACGGTCAACGCGGCGCTGCGCCTCGCGACATCCGGGCGGCGGACCCGAATCATCGCGGCGCTCGACGTCCTCGCGAGCGCGCCGCCTGACGATCGGGCCGACGCGTGGCGCTGAGCCTGATCGTCGACACCAGCGTTCTGAAACGACTCTCTCGAACCGAGGTCCGAGACATCGTCGAGCCGCTGGCCGTCCGCGGCGAACTCGCGAGGACGACGATCTCTGACCTGGAGGTCGGCTACAGCGCCCGCAACTCAGCCGAGTGGGACAGGCTCGTGGGTGCGCTCGAGGCATTCTCGCTGGTCGAGACGACCGTGACGCACATGCGTCGGGCGCTCCAGGTTCAGCGGCTGTTGGCCGATCGCAGCCAGCGGGGACGCAAGATCCCGGACCTGCTGGTCGCCGCCGCGGCCGAGCAGCTGAGTCTCGGGGTGCTCCACTACGACGCCGACTTCGATCTGATCGCCGGGGTCACCGGCCAGCGTTGCGACTGGGTGGCTCCAGCCGGTAGCTTGGACTGAGCCGGCCGGGGCTCAGGGGTCGAGCACTCCGAGCATGTCGGGGCCGGCTCGGCCGTCAGCTGCGGGCCGACTCCCAGGAGAAGCCGCGGACGGCGAGGTAGATCCCGACGACGGCCCACGCGGCGATCACGGCGAGCGCGCCGAGGTGGTCGCCGAGGCCGCCGCTGCCGGCGACCATGCCGCCCTTCAGCCCGGTGACGACGTGGCCGAGCGGGAGGATCTGGGCGATGTCCTTGGCGAAGGCCGGCGAGTGCTTCGTGTCGAGCGAGACGCCGGACACGAAGACCGACGGCAGGAAGACCGCGTTGACGATCGCCGGCGCCGAGTCGAAGTTCGGGATCACGTGCGAGAGGGCGACGCCGAGCGCGGCGAGGCAGATCACGCCGGCGATCGTGAAGAGGATCAGCTGGCCGGGATCCGGCGGCCAGCCGAGGTCGAAGAAGACGCGGCCGGCGAGCACGACGAGGACGACCTGGATCGCCGTGTTCGTCACCGCGTTGAGGCCGACGCCGCCGAGGTAGGTGCCCGTCGAGATCGGCGTGCCGCGCATCCGCTTGAGGACGCCCTGCTCGCGCAGGAACGTGATGTTCATCGCCAGGGCCGTGAACGTCGTCGACATCACGCTCATCGCCGCGACGGCCGGGAGGACGATCTCGAGGTCCTTGTGGTTGGCGCTGAAGATCACGCCGAAGACGACGAGGAAGAGGAGGGGGAGGAGGAAGTTGAAGAAGGCGGCGCTCGGGTTGCGCCAGAACATCCGCCGCTCGAGGCGGTACTGCCGCCAGAGGAGGGAGATTTGCCCGTTCACTGCGGGTTCAGACATCGGCGGTCAGCTCGAGGTAGACGTCTTCGAGGCTGGGACGGGTGACCGACAGGTCGAGCAGGCTCTCGCCGCGCTCGATCGCCTCGGACGTCAGCTGGTGGAGCAGGTGGGTCGGGTCGTCGGTCTCCTCGGCGACGACCGAACCGTCGGCGTCGACGTAGCTGACCTGGTAGCGGGAGATCCCCTGGACGCCGAGCTCGGCCGGCGACCCGATCGCGAGGATGCCGCCGGCCTTGATGATCGCGACCCGGTCGGCGAGCTCCTGCGCCTCGTCGAGGTAGTGGGTCGTCAGGAGGACGGTCTTGCCGAGGTCCCGCAGCGACCGGATCGTCGCCCACGCGGCCCGCCGGGCGGCCGGGTCGAAGCCGGTCGTCGGCTCGTCGAGGAAGATCAGCTCGGGGTCGCCGACCAGGGCGAGGGCGAAGTCGAGCCGGCGGAGCTGGCCGCCCGACAGCCTGCGGGTCCGCTCGTCCTGCTTCTCGCCGAGCCCGGCCAGCGCGATCACCTCGTCGACGTCACGCGGGTGCGGGTAGAAGCGCGACCAGTGGGTGAGCGCCTCGCGGACCGTGATGTGCCGGTACATGCCGCAGCTCTGGAGGACGATCCCGACCCGCTGGCGGTGCTCGGTCGACCGGATCTGGGGATCCTCGCCCAGCACGCTGACGGTTCCCGACGTCCGGTCGCGGTATCCCTCGAGGATCTCGACGGTCGTCGTCTTGCCGGCCCCGTTGGGTCCGAGCAGCCCGAAGACCTCACCGGCGGCAACGGTGAAGTCGATGCCGCGGACGGCCTCGTGGTCGCCGTAGGTCTTACGCAGCCCGCGTACCTCGATCGCCGGCTTGTCGCTTCTCATCCGGGCGAATGATGTCAAAGGCCCAGTTCGCCGAACCCGGGAGGCCGGCCGTCCACGGCGCCGAGAGCCCCGGGGGCCGGCCGGCCGGAGAGTAGGACAATGGGTTGCTTGCGCTGCGCGTGCATCGACATCGGCTCGAACACGACGCGCCTGCTCGTCGCCGAGCCCGACCGGTCGGACGACGGCCTCGAGACCGGCGGGCTGCGGGCGATCGCCGCCGAGCGGGCGTTCACGAGGATCGGCGCGGCGATCCGGCCGGACGGGTCGCTGTCGGCCGCGAAGATCGACGAGGTGGCGGATGTCGTCGCCGCGCAGATGGTGCTCGCCCGCCGCCACGGGGCTCGGGCGATCCGGGCGGTCGCGACCGCGGCGATCCGCTCGGCGACCAACGCCGGCGAGCTCGCCGCCGCGCTGGCCAGCGTCGCCGGGATCGAGATGGAGGTCCTCAGCGGCGAGCAGGAGGCCCGCTTCGCGTTCGCCGGAGCCCTCGCCTCGCTCCCGCACCCCCCGTCCGGGTCGGTGGCCGTCGTCGACGTCGGCGGCGGTTCGACCGAGCTCGTCGTCGGGACCCAGGCCGGCGGCGCCGGGTGGTTTCGCTCGCTGGCGGTCGGCTCGAGCTCGCTGACGGCGAGCTGCGTCCGCCACGATCCGCCGTCGCCCACCTGCCTCGCGGCCCTCGCCGACCAGACCGCGGCCGCCTTCGCCGGACTCGACCCGCCGCCGATCGGCCTGGCGCTGGCGGTCGGCGGCTCGGCGACCACGCTCCTCTCGCTCGACGGCGCCCAGGTCGACCCCGAGTCCCTGGCCTTCCTCCTGGTCGAGTTCACCGCCGAGCCGGTCCTGCCGACCGCCGTCCGCCTCGGCCTCCACCCGGATCGCGCGCGCCTCCTGCCGGCCGGGATCGTGATCCTCAAGCGGGCCGCCGAGCTGCTCGACCGGCCGCTGCGGATCGCCCGTGGCGGCCTGCGCGAGGGCGTCGTGCTCGGCCTGCTCCGTTGATCGGGGAGCCAAGCTCGGCCCGCTGGGTCGATCCGGATCCTCGGCCTGCTCGGCTGACCGCGAACCGTCAGACGGACGTCACGCGGATCGCGAACTCGGCCGAGAACGACGAGCCCGGCCGCACCCAGCGGAGCCCGGCGCCGCTGCGCAGGGCATCGACCGGTGCGGTCATCGGCTCGAAGCAGACGAAGTCCGACCCGGCCGGCGCGAAGACGTGGGCGACGTCGTAGCCGGCCACGAGCTCGACGCTCAGCCGGCGGCGGTCGTCGGCGACTGTGAAGGCGATCGGCCCGCCGTCCGGCGCCGGACCCAGGCCGACGAACGAATCGTCGAAGGCCCGCTGGGCCAGCGCACCCGAGAGCGCGCCTGGTTGCACGGTCTCGACGACGCCGGTCGGGATGCCGCGGTCGTCGAGGACCGCCCGTCGCACGACCGGGAGTTCGACCGACCACGACCGCCGGTCGGAGCCCGGCAGCCGGAGGTAGGGATGGAAGCCGAACGAGATCGGGACCGCGTTGCCGGCGGTCGGCGTCACCGTCAGGCGGATCGTCAATGCCGTCGCATCGACGGCCGCGTCGAGCTCCAGCCTGTGGGGGAAGGGGAAGCCCGCGAGCAGCGCCGGGTGGGCGGCGAAGTCGAGCTCGGCCCGCAGGTGCGCGGCGTCGGCGTCGGACGAGGTGGCCGCGAGCGTCCAGTACGGGCTGGCCGTCAGCAGGCCGTGCATCGGCAGACCGGTCGCCCCGTCCGGGTGCGCGGCCGGTGAATCCGGGTCGATCTCGACTCGCGTGCCGCCGGCCGTGTAGTCCCACGCGCCGAGCCGGTTGGCCCACGGGTGAAGCAGGGGAATCCCGAAGCTCGAGCCCCGCTCGGCGTACGCCGCGGGGCCGCCCCGCAGCTCGAGCAGCTGGTCGCCGTCGTGGCGCAGCGAACAGCAGACCATCCCCAGCCCCGGCAGGAACGTCGCCTCGAGCGCGGCGTCCGGGCTCGTCAGCGTGACGGCCGGCCGACCGTCAGCCGTTGTCTCGAGGACGCCCGCCTGCCTGGACACCGCCCAAGTCTCCCATGCCGGACCCGCTCGGGTCGACGGGCGCGGCGACCCGGCGCACGGTTCACCGCCGGGTGAAGCTGACCCTGGCGACCGCGCTCTGCGGACTGCCGGTCGCGTCGCCGGTCCGCGCCGTGACGGTGAGCTCGAAACGTCGGGCCCGCGCGCGGCGGCCGCCGCTCGTCCGCGGTGTGGCCAGCGCCGTGCGGGCCGCCGGCGAGAGTCGCAGCGAGCCGGTCGCGGCGCCCGCCGCGTCCAGCGTCAGGGCGTCGGCCGGGAGCACGATCCGTTGCCTGGCGGGCGTGACCAGGACCGCCTCCAGCGCAGCCCGGCAGGCCGTCGCGCAGCGGACCGCGACCACGATCCGCGGTGCGCCCGTCGCCGGCGGCGCATGCTCGATGACGACGGCGACGTGCTGGTCGGTCAGGACCGGTCGGACCGGCGGCGACGGCGCCGACGTCGTCGGCGCCGCCTGTGTGGCCGGATCGCCGACCGTCGACGACCGCGGTTGGTCGCCCACGGGGGACGGCACGCTCAGGGGTGCCGGGTCGAGCGTGACGAGCTGCGTGAGACCGAGCGGGTCGGGCGGCGTCACGTCGGCGACGGACGTGATCTGCGGGCCGTCCAGCGAGACCATGATCGGCGCGGCGTCGACCGCGTCGGTCCACGTGACGACGGCGTTCCCGACGTCGTCGAGCCCGACATCGTCGATCTGACGGTCGAGGCCGTCGTCGTTGTACATCATCGGATACGGCGGCGGCAGGATCTCCTGGGCCGGACCGAACGCACCGAACGGTCCGCGGCGGCGGGAGATCAGCTCGGAGGAGTCGGCGCTCTGCGTGGTCAGGACCGCGTCGCCCCGGGCATCCATCGCCACCGTCGGGTCGATCTCCTCCCACGTCGCGGCGACCGGGCTCGGCGGCCCGAAGCGAGCGAGCGCCGTCGAGCCGGAGATCACGACGACCGGCTCTGCATAGTGGGTGATCGCGTCGACCGGCGCGACGGCGAGGATCACCTCGCCGGGCCCGCTGACGGCGAGGCCGAACGGTGCGCGTCGGTCGGTGTCGAGCAGACCCTCCGGCGGACCGAAGACACCGCCGGCCGGGCGGAACGCCGCCATCACCGACGCCGTGAACGGGTCAGCCTGGTCGGCGCCCGACTCGTCCCACACGGCGACGGCTCCACCCGACGCGTCGATGCCGACCTGGAGGAGGGACGCCGAGAGTCCCGACCACTCGCCCCCGAGCGCCTCCGGCGGCTGCCAGTCGCCGTCCTGGCCGGCGCCGCGGAGCGCGGCGTACGCGGCTCCGCCCTGCTCGTACCCGGCGACCGCCTCGCCGCGGTCGTCGATCGCGACCGAGTCGATCGCGTCGGTCGCCGGGTCGGCCGGCCCGCCGATCGGCTCGGCCGCGCCGAAGCTCTGGCCGGGCGGCCTGACGGCGACGTAGGCGCGCTCGACGCCGGCGTCGTCGGCCAGGAACATCACGGCCGCCCACCCGACCGGGCTGACCGCGACCAGCGGCGAGTCCTGGTTCCAGTCCGCCGCGCCGGCCGACACGCCGACCGGCGCCGAGAACGGTCCGCCGGCTGGTGCGAGGCTCAGCTGGATCGACCGGTCGGAGTCCTGATACCACGCGGCGATCGCCTCGCCCCCGGCGTCGGCCGCGATCGTCGGGTGGGAACCCGTGTCGTCGCCGAGCTTCTGCGTCGCGGGTCCGTCGCCCGGGCTGGGCCCGCCCGTCTGGACGATGATCCCGGACGGGGCCTCGCTGATCACGGCGTAGCGTCCCCCGCCGACGGCCGCGCCCCGCGGCGGCGCGGCAAAGCCGCTCGTGCCGAGCCCGATCGGCGCGTTCCAGGTCTGGGCCAGGCCGCTCGCAGGGGCGGCCAGCCCGATCGTCAGGCCGGCGATCACCGCTGTCGCGACGCGTCTCATACCGCCGGTGTGTCGGGGACGAGCACGGAGAGCACGACGGCCCCCCAGCAGCGTCCGCCCGAACAGTCCCATCGGGTTCAATCGACGCCCGGCGCGCCGGAGTTGAGGCCGGGAGGGGACCGGACGCCGACCAGCCGGGCGAATCGGCTATGAGTTCGCTGCGTGGACGACGACGACTGGACCGGGACCCCGCCGGAAGGGCGTCACTCACGCGATCAGGCGCGGCCTGAGTTCTGGCGCAATCAGTGGCAGGCCGTCGCCGCGGCCGGCGGCGTCCTGCTGATCCTGATCGTGATCGTCCTGGTCCTCGTGCTCCTGGCTCACTGAGGCGAGCTCGATTCTCGACAGCGCCAGCTCGTGCAACGTCTCCCCGGGCACCATCGTCGACGCCGGGCGCAACGTCGAGGCCGACGACTCGTGCGGGCTGGGGTCGACCGATCTCGTCAACAGCCCCGGCATCATGCTCGACACGTCGCTGGCCGCGAACGGCTCGAACGGGCCGTCGACGCTGGCGATCCCCGCCGCGAGCGTGGCTTTCGAGGAGGTCCCGGCGGCCGCGTGCACGATCACCGCGGACGAGCGCGGCGCCCGCGACCCGGGGCGGCCGGCAGCACGAGCTGCGACGCCGGCGCCTTCGAGCTCCAACAGGCCGCGCCGCCGCTGACCGTGTCGACGGATCCCGCGACCGGCGTCGGCCAATCGGGCGCGACCCTGAACGCGACGATCGGTCCCGGGGGGGTCGCGACGACGTACAACTACGAGTACGGAACGACGACGGCTTTCGCGACCGTGATCGGTCCGCTCGACGCCGGCTCCGGCTCGACGAGCGCATCGCAGCCGGGCCAGGCGATCGCGGGTCTGGCGTCGAGGACGACCTACTTCTACCGGGTCTGCGCCTACCATCCGCCGCGGCCCGCGCCCGACACGTGCGGGACCGTCGTCGCGTTCACGACCGCAGGAGCCGCCGTCGCCGCCTCGGCGGTGACCGGTCCGGCGACGTCGATCACGGCCGGTGGGGCGAGCCTGTCGGGGACGGTCAACGCGCACGGTCAGGGAGCGTCCGACGTCTTCGAGTACGGGCCGACGACGGCCTTCGGATCGATCACGTCGCCGGCGGGCAACGCCGGGTCGACCTCGGCGGATCTTGCCGTGACCGGCGACCTGACCGGTCTCGCGCCGAACACGACGTACTTCTACCGGCTGGTGGCCGCCAACCCGACCGGCACGAGCGTCGGTGCGGTGATGGCGTTCACGACGACCGGCCCGCCGACCGCGCCGGCCGTGACCACGGCAGCGGCCGGCGGGCTCAAGTCCTCGAGCGCGGTGCTGTCGGGGACGGTCGACCCGGAGGGCCAGCAGACGGCGTTCACCTTCGAATACGGTCCGACGACGACGTTCGGCGCGCTGAGCGCGATCGACAACGCCGGCGCGACCGGTACCGTCGACTCGGTGAGCCTGCCGGTCACCGGGCTCGACCCCGCGACGACGTACTTCTACAGAATCGTCGCGACGAACGCGACCGGGACGTCAGCCGGCGTTGTCGGGACGTTCACGACACCCTGACCCGGACGCGGCTTCGCGGGCCGCCGGCGGCGGTCAGCGGCCGGCGCCGTGAGTTGCCGACAAGTCGAGCCGGTCGAACTCCTCCGGCGACCACGCGGCCTCCTCCGCGCCGCCCTCACCGTCGCTCACCATGCCGACCCGGCGCGCCCACGCCCGGCTGTGCGATCTGGCCGCGTCGACGTGTGGGCTGCGCCGGGCCGGCCACGGCATGTAGAACGCCGGCTCCTCGAAGCTGTCTACCAGTGGACGCCCTTCATCACGTTCGCGAGCGCCAGCTGCTCGGCGGTCGCGTGCTCGTTGGGGTCCTTCTGACCCCGCGCCGCCGCCGAGTCCGGGAAGACCCTGTAGGCCAGGTGGAGGATCTGGTCGACGGCCTTCGGCGCCAGGGCGTACGCGACCTCGCCGAACGTCCCGAGCTTCGTGCTGACGTGCTTGGGCTTCGACCGCATCGCGTCGCAGATCATCCCGGCCGCCGCCTCCGGGCTGATCGCCGGGAAAGCGTCGTACATCTTCGTCGGCGCGATCATCGGCGTCCGGACCAGCGGCATGTGGATCGTCGTGAACGTGATCCCGTCGCCGATCACCTCGCTCGACGCGACCTTCGTGAACGCGTCGAGCGCCGCCTTCGAAGCCACGTACGCCGAGAAGTGCGGCGGGTTGGTCTGCACGCCGATCGACGACACGTTGACGATATGACCGTGACCGCTGGCCTTCATGTGCGGCAGCAGCGCCATGATCAGCTTGATCGCCCCGAAATAGTTCAGCTGCATCGTCCGCTCGTAGTCGTGGAACCGGTCCCGGCTCAGCGTGACCGACCGGCGGATCGACCGGCCGGCACTGTTGACGAGGAAATCGATCGTCGGGTGATCGGCCAGCGCCCGCTCGACGACCCGATCGATCTCCTCCATCCGCGAGAGGTCGGCCGCGTAGACGTACGCCGTCCCCCCGGCCGCCTCGATCTCCGCCCGGACCTCCTCGAGCTTCTTCTCCGTCCGCGCCACCAGCAGCGGTGTCCCGCCTGCCGCCGCGACCATCACCGCGGTTGCCCGCCCGATCCCCGAACTGGCTCCTGTGATCAGCACGGTGCGCCCGCCGAGCGCGGTCCGAATCGACATGTCTCTGTGCAGATCCGGGTCAAGCTGGCGCTCCCAGTAGTCCCAGATCACGTTGGCGTACGACTCCAGCGCCGGCGCGGCGATGCCCGACCCCGCCAGTGCCTGGACGGCGTCCCGATCGTCGAACGGGCAGCTGAACGCCAGGTGGCCGAGGACCTCCTCGGGGATGCCGAGGTCGGCCAGCAGGAGGGATCTGATGTCCTTGATCGCCGGGAGCTTGACCAGCAGCGAGAAGACCCCCTTCGGCAGGGTGTCGGTCAGCCGCTTGTCGATCCGCATCACCAGTTGCGGGGCGTGAGCGGACTTTGCGAAGATGTTCAGGACCTCGCCCGAGCGCTGCGACTTCGCGCTTGTCAGGTGGAACGCCCGCCCGTCGAGGCCAGGCTGGTGTCCGATGTGGTCGATCGCCCGCGCGACGTAATCGACCGGGACGATGTTCGTGTGGCCGATCTCCGGCCCGATCAGCGGCACCCACTCGGGGAGCCACCGCCGGACCTTCTGGATCCCCTTGAAGAAGTAGTACGGCCCGTCGATCTTGTCCGCCACCCCCGTCTGCGAGTGGCCGATCACAACGCTCGGCCGGTACACCCGCCACGGTACCCCCGCCTCCGTCCGGACGATCATCTCCGAGTCGAACTTCGTCTGGTGGTACGACGACGGCAGGTACTGGCCCTCGTCGAACATGTCCTCCCGGAAGAAGCCCTTGTAATGGCCGGCGACGGCGATCGACGACACGTGGTGGAAGATCCCCGCGCCGAGCCTGTTCGCCAGCTCCACCGCCTGGCGCGTCCCGCCGATGTTGACCAGCTCGTTGGCCGCCGGCGCGGCCGTCATGTCGTAGACCGCCCCGACGTGGAAGAAGTGGTCGATCTTTCCCCGCAGCCCTTCGATCTCCGCCTCGCCCAGCCCGAGCAGCGGGTGGCCGAGGTCGCCGATCACCGGACGGATCCGCCCGCCGGCCCCCCACAGGTCGATCAGCTGCTCGAGGCGGCGGACCGACTGCCTGCGCACGAGCACGTGGATCTCGCCACCCCGGGCCATCAGCAGCTCGACGAGATGGCGGCCGATGAAGCCCGTCGCGCCCGTGACGAAGTACGTCGACGACCTCGGCGCCAGCGCGAGGCTCGGTCGAGGTGGGGAAGAGTCAGCTCCGGCGGCCACGCCGCCTCCGCCTACCAGCCGCCGTGGGGCGTGTCGCTCTTCTGGGCGGCCTTGCGCGCCGTCTTGCGCTTGTCGAGCTTCGACTGGATGATGCTCGAGATCAGGATGAACAGCGGGAAGAAGATGATCAGCGCGAAGCCGGCGTCCGTCGTCACCTTGTCCGTCGTCTCCCCGTACAGACCCTGTCCCCCGTCGTGGGCCAGCGCGACCGGCGCGAGCATCGCGAGCGTCGTCAGGGACATGATCGTGGCGGCAACGAGGCGGCGCATTGGCGATCGATCCTATCCACTCCGGCGGCCGGCTGGAACCGAGACCCGTCTATCCCTTGGCGGCCTGGTGGATCAGCGGGAGCAGCGACGGCATCAGTGCCTTGACCATCAGCCGGTACCCGGCCGCCGTCGGATGGATGTCGTCGACCAGCGTCAGCTTCTTCGCGACCGACGTCGCCGGCGACCACAGGTGGGTCAGCGCGCTCGTGTACGAGCACCCGCCGACCTTGGCCTCGCTCCGCTCGATCGCGTCGAACCGGGCGACGAGGCCCGGCGCCGACGCCAGCGGCGTCGGCGACGCGATCAGGCACTTGCCGTGGTACGTCCGGATCAGGTCGACGTACTTGCGCAGGTTCGACAGGTACTCCTTCGCCCGCCGGTTCGCCGCCGACGCTGACGTCGCCTCCTCGATGTAGAGGTAACCCCCCAGGAAGATCGACACGCCGAAGCGCTGCTGCACGATCGACTCCTGGACCAGCTGGGTCAGGTCCTGCCCCAGCAGGTGGCCCATATGCCCGAGGTCCTCGACCTCCGTCTGCACCGTCCCCGCCGTGACCGGCCGGCGGGAGATCGCCCCGTCGAAGATGAACTGGCCCGACGCCGGACCGTTGATCGTCAGCGTGGTCGCCCCGGCCGGGACGTTCAGCCACAGCTCGGTCGGCTGCGCCGGTCCGCTCGAGTTCGTGCTGATCGACCACGTCTGCCCGCCCGCCGACGCCGTGAAGGTCGGTCCCCCCGCGTACTTCGTGTAGAGGACCGCCACGGTCGGCGCGTCGATCGGCGCGGTCGCGCTCGCCGCCGGCGAGATCGCCCGCGCGCTGTATCCGCTCGGCCCGTTGAGCCCGGTCTGTGTTCCGAATCCGTTGAGCTGCCACCCCGTCGCCGGCTGGCTGCTCCCCCCGCCGAAGACGAAGTTGCTCTTGAACTTCCAACGGAACGGCGTCGCCGGGATGAAGCCGGTACCCCCCCGTGAGAAGCCCGCCCCGACCAGTCCGTCCTCGAGCAGCGGCGACAGTCCGTCGGTGAGGAAGTTCGGAACCGTGTAGCCCTCGACGACCGAGTCGCCGTACAGCGCGACCGTGACCCGCGGCCCGGTGTGCGCCGACGCCGCCGCCACCACGCCGGCCGGCCCGGCCGCCGACGCTCCGAACGCGGCGACCGCGACGACGCCCGTCAGCGCCCCGCCGATCCGGCGCCGTCTGCTTTTGATCCCCGTTCGCCCCAAGTCGATCTGCGGCGAGGATACCGGCGCGGCGCGCGAGCGTTGCCCGGTGGATCCGTTCCGGTTGCACCGGCGCGCCGGCCCCTTTCACGCGCAACTTGTGCCCTGCCGATGGGTTCATACCTGGCGCTAGGCTTCTCGCGCCCCAACCGTCCCCGTCACAAGTGAGGTCCCACAGATGCTCCGCCCGATTCGACTCCCCGTCGCGCTCAGCGCCGCGGCTCTCTGTGCGGTGCTGGCTCTTCCGGCCGCCGGCGTCGCCGCCCCGGTCGCCCGGGCCGCGGCCTCGTGCACGACGACTCCCAGCTCGCTCGCCGGCGGCTACGTGATCCCCGGTAAGAACAAGGGCGTCAGCTGCGCCAACCGCCGGAGCCTCGAGTCCGGCTACCAGGCCTGCCGCCTCAAGCACGGCCAGAAGGGCACCTGCAAGTCGAAGGTCGTCGGCTTCACCTGCAAGGAAGGTCACCGCTCGTCCAGCCCCGACAGCTTCTTCGCCGTCGTGACGTGCAAGAAGGGCGGCCAGTCGTTCGCCTGGACCTATGAGCAGAACACGCTCTCGTAGCCAGGACAACGGGTGACGCGCGGCCTGACCGGGAGACGTTTCTCGGTCGGGTCGAGTGGGGTCGGGGCGAGACGGGTCGGGTCGAGGGGGTCGAGGCGGGTCGGGTCGGGTCGAGGGGTCGGGTCGGGGTCGAGGGGGTCGGGTCGGGGTCGAAGGCGGGTCGGGTCGCCCGCCGCAGCCGAGACGGTGGTGGTGGAGGTGTCTGTACAAGTAGCTGCCTGACTCAGTGACTCAGGCAGTTACTTTCGCGACGTGGGTTGAAGCTGTGCCAACCGGCCGGCTCCGCCGACGGCCTCAGATCCCAACATAAGCGCGCCTCCTCCGGACCCAGACGCGACCCGCCCCGACAAGACCCCGGCGCGGTCGCTCCCGGCGCGTCTGGCTTCCGCGGCGCGGACCCATGCGAGACTTGGCCGATGCGAGTCTGGGCGCCGACATCCGCGAGCGACATCGAGATCGAGCTGGCCGGCCGGGTCGTCTCAGCGGCCCGCGCGGCGCTCGGCGTCGAACTCTCGCTCGAGGGCGCGGTGATCCGCCCGGCGGGACCCGGCCGTCCCGCCGACTTCCAGTCGAACGCCGCGCTCGCCCTCGCCAAGCGCCTCGGCAGCCGGCCGGCGGAGGTCGCCGCCGCGTTGGTCGAGGCCCTCGAGGTGGACGACCTCGCCGAGCCGCCGGTCGTCTCCGGGCCCGGGTTCATCAACTTCTCGATCCGCCGCGACTGGCTCGAGCGCCGCCTCTGCGCCGTGGCGGCCGACGAGCGGGCCGGCGTCCCCCGGGCGCAGACCGAGCAGATCGTGGTCGTCGACTACAGCGCTCCGAACGTCGCCAAGGAGATGCACGTCGGGCACCTGCGCAGCACGATCATCGGCGACGCGATCGTCCGCACCCTGGCGTTCGCCGGCCACCGCCCGCTCCCGCAGAACCACGTCGGCGACTGGGGCACGCCGTTCGGGATGCTGATCGAGGCGCTCCAGGACCAGGGCTGGGCCGAGGGCGACGCGCACGACATCGACGACCTCAACGCCTTCTACCAGGCGGCCCGATCGAGGTTCGACACCGACGACGCGTTCGCCCGGCGCGCCCGCGACCGGGTCGTCTCCCTCCAGGCCGGCGATCCGCCGACGCTCGGGCTCTGGCGGGAGCTGGTCGCCGAGTCGCAGCGGCACTTCGCCGACGTCTACCGCACGCTCGGCGTCCTCCTCGGCCCGGAGCACACGATCGGCGAGAGCTTCTACAACGACCGCCTCGCCGACGTCGTCGACGAACTCGAGCGCAGCGGGCTGGCCGGCCTCCACGACGGCGCCGTCTGCGTGTTCCCGCCGGGCTTCGCCAACCGCGACGGTCAGCCGCTCCCGCTGATCATCCGCAAGCGCGACGGCGGATACACATACGCGACCACCGATCTCGCGGCCATCCGCTACAGGGCGCAGGAGCTCGGGGCCGACCGGATCATCTACGTCGTCGGCGCGCCCCAACGCCAGCACCTCGAGATGATCTTCGCGACCGCCGGTCTCGCCGGCTGGCTCGGCGACGACACGACGGTCGAGCACGTCGCCTTCGGGTCGGTCCTCGACGAGAACCACAAGATGCTCCGGACCCGAGCCGGCGTCGCCGTCAAGCTCGGCGACCTGCTCGGCGAGGCCGTCACCCGCGCGGCCGCGATCCTCGACGACCGCAGCCCCGACCTCGCCCCGGCCGAGCGCGACGACCTGGCCGCCGCCGTCGGCATCGGTGCCGTCAAGTACGCCGACCTGGCCGCCGACCGCGAGAAGGACTACGTCTTCTCGCTCGACCGGATGCTCTCCCTCGACGGGAACACGTCGGTATATCTCCAGTACGCCAATGCCCGGATCCACTCCGTCCTCGCGCGGGCCGTCGAGCTCCCCGACCCGGCCACCCCGATCCTCGTCGGCGAGCCGGCCGAGCGCGTCCTCGGGCTCAAGCTGCTCGCCTTCCCCGCGGTGATCGACTCCGTGCTCGAGAGCATGGACCCCCACCGGCTGTGCACCTACCTCTACGCGACCGCCGTCGCCTTCTCCGGCTTCTACGAGACCTGTCCGATCCTCACGGCCGACGACGCCCCGACCAAGGCCTCCCGGCTGGCGCTCGCCCGGACGACCAGCCGGATCCTCACGCTCGGTCTCGGCCTGCTCGGGATCGAAGCACCCCAGCGACTCTGACCCACGCCGCCCGACCGATTCACGCGCTGGCGCGCAGCCGAGCGACGACCTGCTGCGTGGCTGCCCCACTCGGCCCGGCGATCGTCAGCCGGCTGGTCACGCGCCCGCCGCCCCGGCGGAGCAACACCCGACCGGCCGTGGTCACGCGCATCTGCACCGACGCCGTCCGGCCGGCGGCGACGCGGAACTTCGCGGTCCCGATCGTGATGGCTCCGGCGGCGGCGCGCCGGCGTGCGACGCGCCGTCCGGTCGGTGTGACCGACAGCGACGCCGCCCCCCGGCAGGCGGCCGGCCCGGTGCAGCGCAGGCGGATCGTCACACGGCCGGTCGGCGAGACGCCCAGCGTCCCGTGGAAGCCATCCAGGCGCGAGCTCGACGCCGCCGCCGCGGCGGCCGCGGTGGCCGCGGTGGCCGCGGTGGCCGCGACGACCGTGGGCGTGGGCGACGGCGGCCGCCCGTCGATGCCCGACGTCGCCCGACCGCTGGTGACGGTGACGACGCTCGCCGTCCCGTCCGGCGTGTCGCTGTAGAAGCTTGCGCCCGGGACGCCGAAGCCCGAGAAGGCGACGAGGTACTCCCCGGCCGGGAGGTTCGCCAGGGTGTACGCGCCGGTGCTGGTCGCCGTCATCCCGGCGACCGTTCCGTCGAGGTGGTAGGCCGTCACGATCGCGCCGAGCAGCCCGCCCTGCAGGCCCGAAACGGTTCCCGTGATCTCGCCGGAGATCCGCATCCGAGCGTCGATGCCGGTGATGGTCGTGCTCGCCGGGACGGCGACCGGGGTCGCCGCGTCGTAGTCCTGCGTGTCGCCGTACAGCTGGCCGTCGTAGCCGTCTCCGGAGAAGGAGACCCGGTAGGTGCCGGCGGCGAGCCGGTCGATCCGGTAGGTGCCGTCGGCCTCGGTCTTCACCGCTCCCGCCTCCACCGGCCATTCGAAGGCCGGTCCGGATGCCGGCGTCGCGATGTTGACGCTGATCCCGGCCAGCGGCCGGCCGGCCTCGTCGATCACGGTGCCCGAGATCACCCCGCCGGTCTCCAGTTCCCCGTCGATTCCGGTGGTGGTCGCCCCGGCGTCCACCTCGACCGGCGTGTAGCCGCTCGTCGGATACGGGAGCGAGTCGCCGGCGGCCCGGGGAACCGGCGTGCCGCCGAAGTTCTGGTGGAGGTAGTCGGCCCCAGCGGGCGGCTGGAACCAGACCGGGTAGATGCCGGGCTCGAGGTTCGTGAGCGTGTAGTGGCCCGCCGCATCGGTCGTCGCGTTCTCGCCCAGGCCGTCAAGGCCGACCCCGACGCCGGCCAGCGGGTTGCCCGCGGTGTCGGTCACCGTGCCCGAGATCGAGCCGCCGAACTCCATCTCGGCGTCGATGCCGGTCGTCGTGCCGCCGGCCGTCACGTGGACCTTGACGACGTAGGGGACGGTCCCCGTGACCTGGCTGTAGTCGGTCGGGACGAGGTTCCTTCCGTCCGCCGGATCGGCGTCGCCGAACTGGACGACGTAGTCGCCGGCGGCGAGCCCCGTGATCGTGTAACGCCCGTCGGCATCGGTCACGGCCGTCCCGCCCGGTGCCATCGCGGCGACGTCGCTCAGCGGGTTCCCGGCCGGGTCGGTCACCCGGCCGGAGATCGTCCCCGGCGGCCCGAGTGTCGTGTCGATGCCGCCCGTCGTCGCCCCGGCCGTGACCGCAACTGCGTCCGCCCAGAACAGGCTCTGCTCGTCGTTGTACCACCGGTAGACGAGCTCCGCGTTGCTCGACCCGAAGAGCATCGCGTACGCGCCCGCCGGGACTCCCGGCACCGTGTATCGGCCTGAGGCATCGGTGGAAGTCGATGCCACGAAGACCCCGTAGACCGTCGTATAGACGTCGACCGAGACGCCGGCCAGCGGCGCGCCCGACGGATCGCTGACTGTCCCTGCGATCTGGCCGGGCGCGTCGGCCAGAGAACTCCCGGTGAAGACGGCGAGCATCGCCGCGACCGAGATCGCGAGGGCGAGCACCGATCTCCAGCGGGCCATACTTCACCATCGGCCGTCCGCCGCCGACCCCTTAGGCCTTCACCACGGCAGCGGTGTGAACGGGTAGGCGACGATCGTCGCCGCGACCACGCACGCGATCCACCCGCCGACGAGCCGTCGGCGCTGGAGGTGCCGGCCGACCAGGTCGGCGACGAGGAGGTACGCGCCGGGCATCACGATCACCATGTAGTACAGGTAGCTCGTCCGCGCGAAGACCAGGCTGAGGAGCTCGTACGGGACGAACGTCCCGGCGAACCACGCCAGCCCGAGCCCGCCTGCGCCCACGGCCTCGTCGGGCCCACCCGCAGCCCCGGCCCGATCCCCGGCTGCGGCCCGATCCCGAGCCCCGGTCCCGTCCTCCGCGCCGGCCGGATTCGTCGCACCGGCCCGGTCCGCCCCCTCGGCCGCAGCGACCCCTCCGGCCCGACCGACGTCGCCTGCCCGACCGCGGACCACGCGGCGCGCCGCGACCCAGAGCGCCGGCGCCAGCAGGAGGAGGATCGGCGGGCTGACGAGGCCGAGGAAGTGGGCGGCCGGGTGGACGCCGACGAGCCCGTCGCCGGGACTGGCGGGGTTGATGTAGAGGTAGACGATCGGCTTGTAGTCGACCAGCCACTCCCACGGATACGACGCGATCCCCCGCGGTCCGTTCCGGCTCGTCTGGCCGGCCGCATAGCTGAGCATGTGCCCGATCTGACCAAGCGGGCCGCCCCCGACGACGGATCGCGTCTCGGGGTCGTATGGCGGGGCGATCCGCTCCATGATCGCCAGCAGCCCGACGAACACGGCGGCGGCGGTGATGGCACACGCCCCGACGCGCGCCGCCCGCCGCATGGCGCCGGTCCGTTGCCCGAGGAAGCGGACCGCCTCGACGAGGGCGAGGACCGCGACCGCGTACGCGGCGACCTCCTTGAAGGCGACGCCCACGCCGATCAGGACCCCCGCGGCGAGCACCCGGCCCCGTAGGTAGAGCGCGACCGCCCAGATGATCGCCGCGAGCGCGTAGACGTCGAGCGTGCCGATCCGGCCGTGGACGAGCTCGAGGTTGTCGCTCGCGATCAGCCCCGCCGCGCCCAGCGCCAGCCAGCGGCTGCCGCCGGCGGCCCGGGCGAGCTGGAAGATCCCGATGATCGCGAGCGACCCGAAGAGGATGCTCCCGAGCCGCCAGGCGACCGGACCGTCGCCGAACAGCTCGATCGACCCGGCGATCACCAGCTTGGCGAGCTGCGGGTGCTCGGAGTTAGGGTCGACGCCGGCCGGCGCGCCGGCGTAGTTGGCGCCCGCCGGCGGCGGGATGCCGGCGATCACCCTGGCGGCGTTGACGTAGTAGGTCTCGTCGAAGACGAGGATGTGGTCGGCCGCCGTCCGGCACGGGGAACGACACGGCTCGGAGATCCACGCGAGCCGGGCCGCGGTCGAGACCAGGCAGACGACGACGAGCAGGGCCACCGGCAACCACGGCCTGCGCTCGTCACTCCGGCGCAACCAGGCGTTCACGTCGCACCGTGAGCGCCGCCCGCGGCGGCGATGGAGACGGCGAAGGCGACGGCGATGGGCGGGATCCCGGGCCATGGCGCGGCCGACGGTACACGGAGTCCCCGCGATCCTCACATCGTGCGCAGCGCCTGCGTCGGAGACAGCCGCGACGCGCGGATCGCCGGGACCAGGCCGGCGACCGCGCCGATCGCGAGCGCCGCCGCGAAGCCGCCGGCCCAGGCGGGTGTCAAGAACGTTGTCGATGCCCCGTTGGATGCGAACACCGTTCGACTCGAACACCGTTCGCGAACTTTTTCGGTTGTTCGCTCGAGATATAGATCTCGATCGCAGCGATCAGGTCAACGGCGCCGCAGCAAAGACTGTGCCGCCGGCCCCCGTCCTCGCCCCAGCCCCCAGTCCGGCCCCACGCAACCCGGGCCTCGACCCCACCCCCAGCCCTACCCCGTCGTGAAGTCCTTGGCGATCGCCGTCTCGACGATCGTGGCGGCGAGTTGGGAGCCGGCGTCGTTGAGGTGGATCCCGTCGGCCTGGCGGACGATCGTCGCCTGTCCGCCGATCGTCATCGCGTCGCGGTAGACGAAACCGGGCGTGAAGACGGGCACGGTGTCGATCATGCGGACCTGGTCGGCCCACGGCTGGGCGGCGACGGTGACGGCGTAGTCGACGACCCGGGCGATCTTCGAGCGGACGGCGTCGCGGAAGGCCGGGAGCGTCAGCCAGTAGACGCGGGCGACGCCGTTCTGGCGGTAGACGTCCATCATCGAACGGGCACGCTGTGCGTAGATCGCCGCCCACTCGGCCGTGCAGCAGTTGACCTGGGCTCCGCCGGGTCCGGGCATCGAGAAGCCGTCGTTGGCGCCGATGAAGATGACGACGGCGTCGGGATGGTCCTGGCGGACCTGGGCTGCGGCCTCCTTGCCCCAGTCGAGCAGGATCGTCTGGGAGATGCCGGTCCCGATGTGTGGGTCCTGGATCACGTGGATGCCCTTGGGGTCGAGCGCCTGGGCGAGATCGGAGTCGAGCGGCTCGGACATCGAGTCGCCGGTCACCAGCAGCGTGTGGAGCGGGCGCCTCGGCGGCGCGGCCAGGCCGAGCTTGGCCGGGTCGAAGGCGTCGGGCGTGACCGGAGGGATCCCGCCGGCGGCCGACGTCTGGGCGACCGTCGCGAACGTGCCGCCCGAGCTGCCGAGGTTGGCGTCGGGCGAGAGCCACTGGGTGGCGTCGTTGGCGATCGCGCTGAGCGGCAGGGCGTGGGCGATCGAGGCGGCGGGGTCGCCGAACGCGAGCACGACGCTGCGGCCGAGCTTGGACTGGAGCTGGGTTCCGGTGTGCTTGACGGAGGCTCCGGCGAGGACGACCATCAGGGCGCAGGAGACGAGCACGGCGATGATCCCGTCGCGCGCCGTGTAGCGCCGGAGGCCGTGGCGGTCGAAGCGGTTCATCAGGCTGTCGTCGCCGTGGTAGCGGGTCTTCGGCGGCTTGCCGGACGCGTCCGACCCGGCGGACGGAACGATCTCGACGGGATCGCCCGGCCCGCCCGTCTCGGCGTGGGTCGGGACCGGCTCGCTCGGGCCGGGCGGCGGAGCCGGAACGGGGACCTGGTCGGCGGCGTCGGCGTCTGCGTCTGTCATCTGAGGGTCTCGTCGGCTCGAGTGGTTCGTTGGTTGAGCTGGAGCGGCGGCATCCGGACAGGGTTGGCGGGACTCGCGGCGAAACTGGTCGACTGAGTCCTGAGTCTGTCAACTACTTTCGACAGAGCGGTCGGCTCGGGTTCGCGGACGGATGAAATGGCCACGACGCGCGTCTAGAACCGGAAGTAGATGAACGGGGGGACGCCCTGGCTGGGAACGGTCGCCGCGACGAACGGGACGAGCACGGCGAAGGCGATCCCGAGCACGACCGGCCGGAGGTGGCCGATCCAGACCTGGATGGCCTCGAGCGGACGGGCGGGGGCGAGTTGAAGGCCGATCACGATCAGGACCGCGACGATCGCCGGAACGCTCCAGATCATCGGGGCGTGCCAGACGGTCAGACGGGAGAGGAAGGTCCAGGCGAGGCTGAGTGACGTCGCGCGGAAGAAGACCCAGCCGAGCACGACGAAATGGAAGGTCAGCAGCCAGCCGAGCCAGGCGGGAAGCTTGATCCCCCGGCCGCGTCCGACGTGCTCGACGACGAGGCCGACGCCGTGGAGCGTGCCCCAGACGACGAACGTCCAGGCCGCGCCGTGCCAGAGGCCTCCGAGGACCATCGTGATCATCAGGTTGCGGTAGGTCAGCAGCTTGCCGCGGCGGTTGCCGCCGAGCGGGATGTAGAGGAAGTCGCGGAGGAACCGGGACAGCGTCATGTGCCAGCGGCCCCAGAAGTCGCCGAGCGTGGTCGCGCGGTAGGGGCTGCGGAAGTTCTGGGGGAAGACGTACCCCATCAGGAGGGCGAGGCCGATCGCCATGTCGGTGTAGCCGGAGAAGTCGCAGTAGATCTGCGCGGCGTAGGCGTACCCGGCGAGCAGGACGTCCGGCGCGCTGAAGCCCTGGGGGACGGCGAAGACGGGGTCGACGACGACGCGGCCGAGGTAGTCGGCGAGAACGACCTTCTTGACGAGTCCGAGGCCGATCAGCAGGAGGCCGGAGCTGGCGGCGACCTTCGCCGGGTCGCGGGGGGCGGCGAGCTGGGGGAGGAACTCCCGGGCGCGGACGATCGGGCCGGCGATCAGGTGGGGGAAGAAGCTGAGATAGATCGCCGCGTCGATCGTCGACGCCGGCTCGATCAGGCGGCGCTTGACGTCGACGGTGTAGGAGATCGCCTGGAAGGTGAAGAAGCTGACGCCGACCGGGAGGGCGATCGTCACGAGCGGGAGCGGCAGGCCGAGCCCGAGGCTGTGGAGGAGGCGGTCGATGTCCTGGGTGAAGAACGCGTAGTACTTGAAGACGCCGAGCGTCAAGAGGTCGCCGGTGACGGCGACGATCGTCAGCCACCGGCGGTGGCGGTCGTCGGACGACCGGTGGATCAGCTTGGCGGCGGCCTGGTTCCAGAGCGT
Source organism: Solirubrobacteraceae bacterium (assembly GCA_035553395.1). Classification (GTDB taxonomy): domain Bacteria; phylum Actinomycetota; class Thermoleophilia; order Solirubrobacterales; family Solirubrobacteraceae; genus Palsa-513. The sequence continues at coordinate 35,956 of DASZKP010000109.1, forward strand.
GATCCCGCCGAGCAGGAGGCAGAACTTGGGGTTCGCGGAGGCGTAGAAGACGTAGCTCGCGATCAGGACGAACGGCTTCCACAGCAGCTGGCGGGGCATCAGCCACCAGGAGAGGGGGAGGACGATCGCGAAGAAGATCGCGAACTGTGCGGTCGGAAAAAGCACGCCTGACGGGCTTTTGGCTCAGCGTGAGCTAGTTGTTGTCAAGGCGCGGGCCATCCTGTCACAGACAATCGGCAGGCGCCCCTCCTACCATGAGGCGGGTGGCAGTCGTCATCGCATCGGGTCTTGGCAAGGACATGGCGGGGGCCCCGCTGATGCGGGGCGTCTCGTTCAAGCTCGAACGCCGCGACCGCCTGACGATCTCGGGGCGCAACGGGAGCGGGAAGACGACGCTGCTGCGAATGCTCGCGGGCGAGGAGTCGATCGACGGGGGCGAGCTGTCGCTCAGCAAGCGGGTCCGCGTCGCCCTCCACGACCAGCGGCCGCCGCGGGAGACGCGTGTGCCCCTGCGGGAGTACATCCTCTCGGGATGCGCCGAGGAGCTCGCCCTCGAGAAGCGCCTGGCCGAGCTCGAGGCGGCGATGGCCGGGGGGGACACCGACGGGGCGGCGATGGCCCGGTACGCGCGGACGCAGGCCGAGCTCGAAACGCGGGGCGGGTACCTCTGGCGGGATCGGGCGACGTCGATGGCGGGGGGCCTCGGCTTCGGGGACGACGAGCTCGACCGTGAGCTTCAGACGTTCTCCGGCGGCGAGCTGACCCGGGCTTCGCTGGCTCGGGCGCTGGCGTCGAAGCCGGACCTCCTGCTGCTCGACGAGCCGACCAACCACCTGGACATCGAGTCGCTCGAGTGGCTCGAGCAGACCCTGATCGGCCTGGACGCGGCGATCGCGCTGGTCGCGCACGACCGGTGGTTCCTGGAGACGGTCGGCACGGCAGTGTTGGAGTTGGAGGCCGGTCGGTCGAGATTCTTTGCCGGTACGTGGCACGCGTGGCGCAAGGAGCAGGCAGCACGCGATCTGGCACTCGGGCGGGCGGTCGAGCGCCAGCAGGCGGAGATCGCGAGGCTCGAGCGGTTCGTCGAGCGGTTCAGCGCGGGGACACGGGCCCGGCAGGCGCAGGCGCGGGTCAAGAAGCTCGACAAGATCGACCGGATCGAGCAGGCGCCGGGCGACTCTGCTGGCCTGTCGTTCCAGTTCGCCGCGCCCGAGCGGAGCGGCCGGGTGGTCTTCGAGCTCGAGGACGCGCGGATCGTGGTCGGCGACCCGCCGGTCACGCTGCTCGAAGACGCGGAGATCTGGCTCGAGCGGGGCGAGCACGTGTCGCTGGTGGGTGCGAACGGCAGCGGGAAGACGACCTTGATCGAGACGCTCGCGGGCGTCCGGCCGGTGACCGAGGGGAAGCTGCGCACCGGCCACAACGTCAAGGTCGCCTACCTGTCCCAGCACGCGGACGAGCTCGACGAGACCGGGACGGTCCTCCAGGCCGCGCAGAAGGCGACCGGTCTGAGCCCGAACCGGGCGCGAGCCCTGCTCGGCGGCTTCCTGTTCTCGGGGGATCAGGCCGAGAAGCCGGTCCACGGCCTGTCGGGCGGCGAGCGGCGACGCCTCGCGCTGGCCGTGCTGGTCAGCTCGGGAGCGAACGTCCTGATCCTCGACGAACCGACCAACCACCTGGATCTGGAAAGCCGGGAGGCGCTCGAGGACGCCCTGCGGGACTTCACGGGGTCGGTGCTGCTGATCTCCCACGACCGGGCCCTGCTCGACGCGGTCGGGTCGCGGACGGTGTCGGTCGAGGCGGGGACGCTGCGCAGTTACGAGGGCGGCTGGCCGGAGTACGTCCGCCTGCGGGAGGAGCGCAAGGCCGGCGGCGAGGTCACGCCCCAGCAGCCGCGGCGGCGGACTCCGCGCGCGCTCGCCGCGGCCGGCCCGGCGGCGACGCCGACCAACGGTTCCCGCCCGGCCGCCGACCCCGGCCGCAAGGTGGCCCGGACCGGCGGGGGAAAGACGGTCCGGGTCGCTGAAGGGAATGGCGCCGACACGTCGAAGAATCGTTTGCGAGAGCAGGCCAAGGCCGAACGGGAGGTCGAGCAGGCGGAGGCAACGATGGCCGCGCTGGAGTTCGAGCTGTCGGACCCGGCGGCTTGGCGGACGAAGTACGAGAGCGGCAAGAGCGAGGCACGACACACGGCGGCCAGGCTGGCCGTCGACGCCGCGTACGCGCGGCTCGAGGCGCTGATCGACTAGCCGGTGGGGGGCCGATCGACGACGCGAGTTGTCATCGGGCGACACATCTCCGCGACGTTCTGCGATCTTGGCCATAATGCGAACCATGTCGACTGCCGGTCGGTGGCGAGCCCGCCCCGCAGACCCTAGGCTTACGGCGTTCCGCCAGCCGCCTGGGAGACACAGTGTCATGACCGGCTGACTCACCCGACAACAAATGTGCCGTGCTCGGCACGAGGCAGCACGACCGGAGGGATTCCCATCAGGCCCGAGATGACCCCGAACCCGAACCGTCTGGCGACCGCGTTGCTGGTCGGCCTCAGTCTGATCCTGCCGCCGGTCCTCGTCGCCCCATCCGCCGCCGCCGCCGCGTCGAGGCACGCGCGCAGCTCGTCGGCCACCCATCGCCGACCCCACCGGCGGCACAAGCCGACGAAGATGGGCGTCGCGACCGTCAAGGCCCCGGTCCCCGCAGGGGCGGCTCCGTCGTCTGCCGCCCGACTGGCCGCCGCCGCCGCCGCGGCCGCGGCCGCCGCCAGACAGGCTGCGGCCAGTGCGGCCCAGAGTGCAGCGGCTGCCGCTGGGCAGAGCGCCGCCGCCGTCGGCGCGGGCGTCACCACGACCGCGCGGTCTGGCGCCTGCGGTGGCGTCAACGTCGTCCCCAACGCGTCGAACGTCGCGGCGATCGGCGCGGCCACGCTGTGCCTGATCAACCAGCTCCGCCAGGCCGCCGGCCTCGTCGCGCTGACCGAGAACGCCGATCTCGGCGCGGCCGCGGCCGCACATTCGGCTGCGATGGTCGCCGAGGACTACTTCGACCACGTCGGCCCTGACGGCGTCGGCGTCGAGCAGCGCATCCGCGCGACCGGCTACGTCCCACACGGGCCGGGCGGCGCGATCGGCGAGAACATCGCCGCGGCGACCAGATCCGACGCGACGCCGGCGGCCACGGTTGCCGCGTGGATGCGCAGCGCCGGGCATCGGGCGAACATCCTCAACCCGGATTTCACGGTCACCGGCCTCGGTGTCACAGGGGCCGTCCCGCGGCTGCTCGGCCGGCGGTCGGGCGGGACGTACACCGAGGACTTCGCATGACCAGGGGTCGGCCCGACGGCGACGGTCTCGTATGAACATGCGTCGGCCCGACCGTGACGGTCTCGTATGAACATGCGTCGGCCCGACCGTGACGGTCTCGCATGAACATGCGTCGGCCCGACCGCGACGGTCTCGCATGAACATGCGTCGGTCCGACGGCGACGGTCTCGCCTGACCGGCGTCGTCCGGGCGGGCCCTCGGCGGCCGACCTCGAGGTCGGCGGCTCGAAGATCTGGACACATTGCCCTCCCAAGTCGACCGTCGGTCGATGGTAAGACCGGAGTCGGCGTGAATATGCTTACGCCGTAAGGGGGTGCGGCGAGGACGATGTGACTCGACGGGCAACCGCCATCGACCAGATGTGCGACTGCCCGCGCGCCGGTGGCACGCAGGCCTCGCCGGACAGGAGACACTCCGATGCGCCTGAAGACGTTTCGACCCGTTCAGGGTCGGCTTCCCGCTGGAATCATCGCCGCGACCGTGTGCGTCGTCGGCCTCGGCCCGGTGTCGTCGGCCGCGGCCGGTGCCGCGCACGTCCGCCACCGCGGCGGCTCGCCGCGGGTCCGACGCAAGGCCCGGCCGACGCACGTGTCACCGACGACGGCACTCGGTGTCACGATGGTCGCCGGTGATTCCGGCCACCGACCGACCCAGTCGACGCCGACGACCCGGGCGCCTTCGATTCCGAGCACGTGTCAGAACGCCAGCATCATTCCGACCGCGTCGAACGTCGGACTGATCGACGCGGCGACGCTCTGTCTGATCAACAAGGCGCGCCAGGCCGCCGGTCTTGTCGCCCTGGTCGAGGACCCGGCACTCGACCGGGCGGCGGTCGCCCACTCCAAAGACATGGTCGCCGAGAACTACTTCGACCACGTCGGACCCGACGGCCTCGGACCCGACCAGAGGGTTCTCGCGTCCGGCTTCGCCGGCTCGCGAACGCTCGTCGCCGAGAACATCGCCGCGGCGACCCTGTCGGCCGCGACGCCGGCCGCGACCGTTGCGTCGTGGATGGCGAGCCCCGACCACCGCAGGAACATCCTCGACCCCGCCCTCCGGTGGACCGGCATGGGCGTCGCCGCCGGGGTTCCGTCGATGCTCGGCGGCCTGCCCGGCGGGACCTACACCGAGGACTTCACGTGACCCGTCGGCCCACGGACTCCACGTGACCCTCCGCCCGAGAACCTCGCCCGAGTCTGCCCCGAGCACCTCGCCCGGGTCTGCACGAGAGCCTCGCCCGGGCTTCGGGCCCTCCCGGCCTGCCGGCCGGGAGGGTCTTCTAGACTTTGTCGACCGTGAAGAACGCTCGCAACGTCGGGATCATCCTCGTGGTCGCCGGCGCCGTGATGATCCTCCCCGGCGGCGGCAGGGCGGCCGCCCTGTTCGGCGCGCTCCTGTCGATCATCTTCGCCGGCGGCCTCGCCCTCTTCGCCGGGCGGATGTACCTCGAGCGGCGGATCGAGCTCTACACCCTCGAGGACAACGACCGCGCGATCCTCTACGGGTCGGTCGCCGTGCTCGTCGTCGCCCTGACCGCGTCGTCCCGCCTCGCCCAGACCGGCCCCGGAACCCTCGGCCTGCTCGTTCTCTTCGGCGTCAGCCTCTACGGCCTGTTCCACGTCTACACGGCCTGGCGCCAGTACTGACCCGGCCGGCCGGCAGCTCAGGCCTACGCCGGACGCCCTACGAGCGGTCCTCGCGGTAGACGCGGAGGGCGAACTCGCCGGCCGGGTGCCCGCGAAACCGCTCGACCTCGGCGACCATCGCCGGCGGCATCTCGTCAAGCCCGGGCATCGGGCCGCCGTATTCCGGCGGGATCACGGCCGGCGCGACCATCGACGCGAAGGCAAGGTCGGCGGCCGTGAATCGGTCCCCGCACAGGTATCGCCGCCCATCGCCCAGCCGGACGCCGATCTGATCGAGGAACGCCTCGATCGCCGCCCGCTCGGTCGCTACCGAGTCCGGCCCGAGGTGGAGGGCCCGGCTCAGGGCCATCGCCAGCACGGGATACCCCACGTCGACGACGAGTCGCTCGACCCGGGGCACGCCGACCCGCCAGACCCTCGACGTGCTCGCCCGGCACGGCAGCATGTACGCGTACGCCCAGGCCCGGACGGCGACCGCCAGCTCGTCGAAGCACCGGTCGAACAACGCCTTCGCCACGCCGCGCTCCCCCGGATCCGACGGATACAGCCGCAACCGCTCGGGTGCCTCCTGCTCGTAGTGGTCGAAGACCTCCCGCGCGTCCTTGAGGACGACTCCCCCCGTGCCGATCACCGGCACGGCGACCCCGCCGCCGTGCGTCCGCGTCGCCAGGAGATGGACCATCGGCACGTGCCCCTGCTCGACGTACGGGACCTCCAGCCGCTCGAGCGCCCACCGGGCCAGCTCGACGTACGGACTGACGGGCACGCTGATCATCCGAACGCTGGTCACTTGAGCGCTCCCTCCTCGCTCTCCGGACTCCTCGGACCCGATCGGTCGGCCGGGTTCGAACCTCTACCTCCGCCGCGACCTACCCCGCCCGAGTCCCGGCCTCACCGGAGCTCGCAAACCCCCCCGCGCCGGCCGTCCACCGGCCCAAAGCACCACCCTACGCAACCCGATCGGACGCATCGACGAGGCCGCCTCGTATCCTCGACCTGACGTGACTGACCCGCTCGCCGACCAGCGCCGCAAGCTCCCCGACCAGCCCGGCGTCTACCTGTTTCGCAACGCCGCCGGCCGCGTGATCTACGTCGGCAAGGCGAATTCCGTCCGCAAGCGGGTCGCGTCCCACTTCGCCGGGAAGACGGCCAACGGGTTCGGCCTGGGGACGATGCTCGCCGAGATCGCCCAGATCGAGTGCATCGTCGTCTCGACCGAGGCCGAGGCCCTCCTCACCGAGCAGGGCTTCATCAAGCAGTACCGCCCGCGGTTCAACATCCGCCTCCGCGACGACAAGTCGTATCCGTTCATCGCGATCTCGATGGACGAGGACTTCCCCCGCGTCTACTTCACACGCGAGCGCCACCGTCGCGACCGCCTCTACTTCGGCCCGTACTCCAGCGCCAAGCGCGTCCGCGGGACCCTGACCCTCCTGTCCAAGCTGTTCATGCTCCGCTCGTGCACCGGCTCCGAGCCCGGCCGCCGGTCCGGGTCGCCGTGCCTCGACTACCACATCAAGCGGTGCGCCGCCCCCTGCGTCGGCTACGTCTCCCGCGAGGAGTACCGCGACGGGATCGACCGGGTGATCGACTTCCTCAACGGTCGGTACAAGGTCCTCGCCCGGGAGATCACCGACCGCATGCAGGCCGCGTCGGACGCCCAGGAGTTCGAGCAGGCCGCCGTCGAGCGCAACCGCCTCCGCGCCGTCCAGTCGCTCCTCGAGCGCCAGCGGGTCGCCAACGAGTCGGTCGGCACGCTCGACGCCGTCGCGATCGCCGTCTCCGGGACCGAGGCCAACGCCCAGGTCTTCCAGGTCCGCGACGGCGCCCTCACCGACCGCCAGTCCTTCTATCTGACCAACGAGGCCCAGCGGCCGGTCGACGAGGTCCTCGAGGAGTTCCTCCTCCAGTACTACGAGTCCGGCGTCGCGATCCCCGCCCAGGTCATCGTCCAGTGCCCGATCCGCCCCGTCCTCGCTGAGGCGCTCGCCACTCGTCGCGGCGGCCCGGTCGAGATCCGGGCTGCCGAGCGGGGTGAGAAGAAGCGGATCCTCGAGCTCGCCCTCCGCAATGCCGGCCTCGCCCTCGACGAGGACCAGCTCGCCGCCCAGCGCCGCCGCGACCGGCGGACGGAGGCCCTCGATGGCCTCCAGCAGGCCCTCGGCCTCGACGCGATCCCCGTCCGCATCGAGTGCTTCGACATCTCCAACCTGATGGGCACCCATACCGTCGCGTCGATGGTCGTCCTCGAGGGCGCCCTCCCCAAGCGGTCGGACTACCGGCGGTTCAAGATCCGCACGGTCGACGGAACCGACGACTTCGCGTCGATGGCAGAGGTCCTCGGTCGACGGCTGGCCAACTGGGAGCGTCAACAGGACGTCTCACCCCACGACCCCGACTACGACGCGAGCTTCGCAAGCCTGCCGAACCTCGTCGTGATCGACGGCGGCAAGGGCCAGCTGTCGGCCGGGATCGACGCGTTGGCCGGGTTTCGCGAGCGCGGGGTCGTCGTCGTCTCGCTCGCCAAGCGGCTCGAGGAGGTCTTCCTGCCGGGGGTCGACCGGCCGCTCGTGCTCGCCCACGACACGGCCGAGCTCCAGCTCCTCCAGCGGATCCGCGACGAGGCCCACCGCTTCGCGATCACCCATCACCGGACCCGCCGCGACCGGGCGATGACCGCGTCCGTGCTCGACGATCTCCCCGGCGTCGGCCCCGCCCGCAAGCGTGCCCTGATCGACCACTTCGGCTCGGCCGACGCCGTCGTCGCCGCGACCGCCGACCAGCTCCAGGCGGTTCCCGGGTTGCCAGCCAAGGTCGGCCGCGAGCTCCACTCCCACCTCCATCGAGTCGGCGACCGGTGACGCCGCCGGAGGGCGGTCCCCGCCTCCGAGACCTGATGGTGATAACGGGATTCTCGGGGGCCGGCAAGTCGACCGCGATGAACGTCTTCGAGGACGCCGGCTACTTCTGCGTCGACAACCTCCCCCCGCGGATGATCGGCGGCCTGGTCGAGCTCTTCCTCCACGACGGGTCGAAGGTCGGTCAGGCCGCCGTCGTCTCCGACGTCCGCGGCGGCGACTACTTCGACTCCCTCCAGACCGTCCTCGACGGACTCGACCGCGCCGGCCTGCGCCACCGCGTGCTGTTCCTGGACGCCGACGAGCAGACCCTGATCAACCGCTACAAGGAGACTCGCCGCCCCCACCCGCTCGCTCCCGAGGGCACGATCCCCGAAGGCGTCGCCGCCGAGCGCGAGCTGCTCGGTCCCCTGCGGACCCGGGCCGACCTCGTGATCGACACGACCGGCCTCAGCGCGGCGACGCTCCGCCGGAAGATCGCCGACGCATACCTCTCCCATCAGGCGACCGCCAAGCTCGCCGTCAACTTCACGAGCTTCGGCTTCAAGAACGGACCCGCCCGGGACGCCGACCTCCTGCTCGACGTCCGCTTCCTCCCCAACCCCCACTACGAGCTCGACCTCCGACCGCTGACCGGGCGCGACGAGCGGATCGTCGAGTACATCGGCCGCGGCGGCCGCCTCGCCGACCTGTACGGCCGGCTCGATCCGCTGCTCGACTTCCTCCTGCCCGAGTACGTCGCCGAGGGCAAGTCGTACCTCCTCGTCGCAATCGGCTGCACCGGCGGCCGCCACCGGTCGGTAGCGATCGCCGAGCGGCTGGCCGATCGGTACCGCGAGCGGCCCGACCTGATCGTCCAGGTCACCCACCGCGACGTCGACCGCCGGTCGTCGGACCGCTGAGCCCCGGGCCGGCCGGCGGGAGGGCGAGACTCGGCCGTTGAGCGGCGGGTCGCGGGGGCCGGGGGAGTGACCGTTGAGCGGCGCGTCGCCGTGGGCCCCGGTGGAGTGACCGCTGAGCGGTGTGTCGCCGGTCGCGATGGGCCCGGCGGAGCGATCGCCGAGGCCCGGGCCGGCCGGCGGGAGGGCGGATCTTCCGTGAACGCCGATAATGCGTGGCGTGATCGACCACGTCGGCTTCGAGGTGTCGGACATCGCCCGATCGGCAGCCTTCTACGACGCGGTCTTCTTCGCCCTCGGCGGCCGGCGGATCCACAACTCGGCCCGTGCGATCGCGTACGGGACGATCGCTCCGAGCCTGTGGATCGTCAGCCGGGGGAGGGCCCCTGGGCCGGGTTATGGTCACATCGCCCTCGAGGCCTCCGGCCGGGCGGCGGTCAACGCCGCCCACCGGGCCGGGCTGGCCAATGGCGGGGCCGACGACGGGCCGCCGGGTGATCGTCCGAACTACGGCTCCCGGTACTACGCGTGCTACCTCCGCGACCCGGACGGCCTCCGCGTCGAGATCGCGAGCGGAACCCGTTGATAGCCTTCGCGTCCGCCGGGCGAGACCACTCGCCGCGACATCTGGTAGATCGCTGACAGGGAGAAGGTATGAGTGTACGCGTGGGCATCAACGGCTTCGGCCGGATCGGTCGGAACGTGTTTCGTGCCGCGCAGGCAGCGGGTGCCGACATCGAGTGGGTCGCGGTCAACGATCTGACCGATTCGAAGACGCTCGGTCATCTGCTCAAGTACGACTCGATCCTCGGGCGGTACCCCGGGACGGTCGAGGTCACCGACGACGGCCTGCTGGTCGACGGAGTCGAGTTGAAGGTGCTCGCCGAGCGCGACCCGGCCGCCCTCCCGTGGGGTGACCTCGGGGTCGACGTCGTGATCGAGTCGACCGGCTTCTTCACCAAGCGCGACGACGCCGCCAAGCACCTTGCCGGCGGCGCGAAGAAGGTCCTGATCTCCGCGCCGGCCTCCGGCGAGGACATCACCGTCGCCCTGGGTGTCAACTTCGAGAAGTACGACAAGTCGATCCATCACGTCGTGTCAAATGCCTCCTGCACGACCAACTGCCTCGCCCCGGTCGCCAAGCTGATCCACGACACGGTCGGCATCAAGCACGGCCTGATGACGACGATCCACGCGTACACGGCAGATCAGCGCCTCCAGGACATGCCCCACTCCGACCTTCGCCGGGCGCGGGCCGCCGCACTGAACCTCGTGCCGACGTCGACCGGCGCCGCGAAGGCCGTCGGTCTCGTCATCCCCGAGCTCAACGGCCGCCTCCACGGCTTCGCCGTCCGCGCGCCCGTGCCGACCGGCTCGCTGGTCGACCTGACCTTCGTCGCCGAGCGGGAGACCACCGTGGCCGAGCTCAACGAGGCGATCGGCTCGCGGGCCAACAAGGGTGTCCTCGAGGGGATCCTCGACTACACCGAGGACCCGATCGTCTCGACCGACATCGGACAGAGCTCGTTCTCCTCGGTCGTCGACGGCGGTCTGACCGCGGTCATGGAGGGCACGCTGGTCAAGGTCGTCAGCTGGTACGACAACGAGTGGGGCTATTCGAACCGAGTCGTCGACGTCGTCCAGAAGCTCCTGTGAGAACGCTCGCCGATCTCGACGTCGAGGGCAGGCGGGTCCTCGTACGCGTCGACTTCAACGTCCCCCTGGAGGCCGGTGAGATCACCGACGACACTCGCATCCGCGAGGCTCTGCCGACGATCGAGGAGCTCCGCCGGCGGGGCGCCCGGATCATCCTCGTCTCGCATCTCGGCCGCCCCAAGGGCGACCGCGACCCCAGCTTCTCGCTGCGACCCTGCGCCGACCGGCTGGCCGAGCTGATCGGCGCTCCGGTCGCGCTCGCCCCGGGGATCGTCGGCCCAGAGGTCACAGAGCTCGTCGGTGGGCTCGGGCCGGGCGACGTCGCGATGCTCGAGAACATCCGCTACGAGCCGGGTGAGCTGACCAACGACCCCGAGCTCGCCGGCCAGCTGGCCGAGCTCGCGGACGTCTACGTCAACGACGCCTTCGGCGCCGCCCATCGGGCCCACGCGTCGACCGAGGGGGTTGCACGGGCGATCGGCGAGTCCTGCGCCGGGCTGCTGCTCGAGCGCGAGGTCACCGTCCTCGGCGAGATTCTCGCCAATCCCGCCCGTCCACTCGTGGCGGTCGTCGGTGGGGCCAAGGTGACCGACAAGCTCGGCGTGATCGAGCGCTTCCTCGAGCTGGCCGACGTGATCCTGATCGGCGGGGCGATGTGCTTCCCGTTCTTCAAGGCCCAGGGACACGACGTCGGTGGTTCGCTGTGCGAGGAGGCCGGCGTCGATCCCGCCCGCCGGGCGTTGGACGACGCTTCGCGGAGCGAGTGCGAGCTGCTGCTCCCGACCGACCTCGTGATCGCCGACCGCTTCGCCGCCGATGCCGACCACCGCGTGCTCGACGGGATCGACGTACCCGACGGCTGGATGGGGCTCGATGTCGGCCCGGCGACCGCCGAGCTCTATGCCGAGCGGATCGCATCCGCCGGGACGGTCTTCTGGAACGGCCCGATGGGTGCCTTCGAGCTCGAGCCGTTCGCCGCCGGAACCCGGGCCGTGGCCGACGCGATCGTCGCCAGCCCGGCGATCACCGTCGTCGGCGGCGGCGACTCGGCCGCCGCCCTGACGAAGTTCGGCCTCCAGGGCGGCGTGACCCACCTGTCGACCGGCGGCGGCGCGACCCTCGAGATGATCGAGGGACGCGAGCTTCCGGCGCTCGGCGTTCTGCGCGACCGTCCGACCGCCGATTCGTCGGCCGAGGGCAGCCCGTGAGCACTGCGCGGTCGATCGTCCTTCGCCGGAACGGGGCGGCAGACCGTTGAGCAGGGTTCCGCTGATCGCCGGCAACTGGAAGATGCACAAGACGGTCGCCGAGGCCGAGGACTACATCCAGGCCCTGCTGCCCCGGGTGGCTGGAGTCGACGGCGTCGACGTCGCGCTCTGCGTCCCGTTCACCGCGCTCGGCCCGATGGTCGACAGCACGCGGGGATCGCGGGTCGCGATCTACGCCCAGAACATGTATTTCGAGGCGGCCGGCGCGTACACCGGCGAGGTCTCCTCGCCGATGCTGACCGAGCTGGATGTCGCCGGGGTCGTGCTCGGCCACTCCGAGCGGCGCGAGATGTTCGGCGAGACCGACAAGGCCCTCGCCCGCAAGGTCCTGACCGCGCTCGAGGCCGGCCTCCAGCCGATCCTCTGCGTCGGCGAGACCGAGCAGGAGCGCGAGGACGGCGACATGGCGCGCAAGCTCCGCCACCAGGTCCGCGAGGGACTCGAACGGCTCCCGCCGGCCCGGCTCGGCGAGGTCGTGATCGCGTACGAGCCGATCTGGGCGATCGGGACTGGAAAGGTCGCCGAACTAGAGCAGGTCCAGGAGGCCGTCGGATTCGTCCGTGCCCTCGTCGGCGACCGGTCCAAGGACGCAGCCGAGGAGGTCCGCGTGCTCTACGGCGGATCGGTCAACGCCGCGAACGCGGCCGGCCTGCTCGGGTTGGAGGATGTCGACGGGGCTCTGGTCGGTGGGGCGTCGCTCGATCCGGAGACCTTCGCGGTCATCGTCGACGCCGCGCGGTGACCGCGAGTGCCGGCGCTTGCCGGGTGCTGCGCGGCGTGCGTCGGTTGCCGGCGGTTCGAGCGTGCTGCGGTGGGTACGTATGTCGATGCTCTTGAGAAACCAGTTGCCTGACTCATGACTCAGGCAGCTACTTTTCAGCGCGCGGACACACCATTGATGGTCGGTCTCCGGTGCCTCTGACGGGTCAGCTCACCCCGACGTCACCGGGCGCCGCGCAATCCGGCCGGTGGCCAATGGGCCGGCCGGCGGCGACTTCGTCTGGTCGCGACGACGACTCCCGCGCGATGACGTCCCCGGTGCCCGGAAAGCCGGGCCCACTCGATCCCGTCCCGACCGCTCCGCCCGATCCCGTCCCGACCGCTCCGCTCGATCCCGGAGGCCCGGGCGAGCTCCCGGTCCCGGCCTGCGTGCTGATCGTGCTCGACGGCTGGGGCCTCGCCCCGCCGGGTGACGGGAACGCGGTCTCGCTGGCCCGAACCCCCGTCTTCGACGCCCTCTGGGAGGCTTATCCCCACGGCCAGCTGACGACGTGCGGCCGGGCGGTCGGCCTTCCCGACGGGCAGATGGGCAACTCCGAGGTCGGACACATGAACCTCGGTGCCGGCGCGATCGTCCGCCAGTCGCTGCTGGTGATCGACGACGCCGTCGCCGACGGGTCGTTCGCGGCCAATCCAGTCCTCCGAGCGGCCTTCGACGGCGCCGATAAGGTCCACCTGATCGGGCTCGTCTCAGACGGCGGCGTCCACTCGTCGATCGAGCACGTGCGCGCCCTGATCGGGATGGGCGGCGGCCGGGACGTCGTCCTGCACGCGTTCACCGACGGCCGGGACGCCCCACCGCTCGCGGCCGCCGGCCATCTGGAGGCTCTCGAACGGGAGGGTGGCGTCCGGATCGGCTCGGTCATCGGCCGGTATTTCGCGATGGACCGGGACTCCAGGTGGGACCGGGTCCAACTCGCCTACGACCTGCTCGTCCACGGTCGCGGCGAGTTCGCGGCGGCGACCGCCGGCCAGGCCGCCCGGGCGGCGTACCTGCGGGGCGAGACGGACGAGTTCATCGGGCCGACCGTCGTCGGCGAGCTCGACGCGAGGATCCGACCCGGCGACAGCGTGATCTGCTTCAACTTCCGGGCCGACCGCATGCGCGAGATCCTCGCCGCCCTCGCCGACCCCGGCTTCGATCGGATCGACCGTGGTGGGTCGGAGCCGATCGCCCGCTGCGTGACGCTGACCCAGTACGAGGACGGCCTGCCGTATCCGGTGGCGTTCCATCCGGATCGGCCGGCCCGCACCCTGTCGGCGGCGATCGCCGCGGCCGGCGCGTCACAACTGCACGTCGCCGAGACCGAGAAGTACCCCCACGTCACGTACTTCTTCAACGGCGGCGACGAGGCTCCCCAGGTCGGCGAGCGCCGCGAGATGGTCGCCTCGCCGCGGGACGTTCCGACCTACGACCTCAAGCCCGAGATGAGCGCGCGCGGAGCGGCGGCCGCCTTCGTCGCCGCCTGGCGGGAGGACCGCCCGAATTTCGGGATCATCAACTTCGCCAACGCCGACATGGTCGGCCACACCGGCGTGATCCCGGCGGCCGTCGAGGCCGTAGAAGCTGTCGACGAGTGCCTCGGCATGGTCGTCGGCGCGGTCCACGCGACCGGCGGCGTCTGCATCGTGACCGCCGACCACGGCAACTCCGACGAGATGCTCACGGCCGACGGCAACCCCCACACAGCCCATTCCCTGAACCCCGTTCCGATCATCGTCACCTCCTCGGCCCGCCGGGTCCGACCCGAGGGGATCCTCGCCGACGTCGCTCCAACCGCGCTCGAGCTGCTCGGCATCCCCGTGGACCCGGCGATGACCGGCGAGTCGATGCTCGCATGACCCTTGGCGGCGCCGGCCGCGTCGCTGGGCCCGGGCGCGGGGCGCCGGCCGGGTCCGGGGGCGGGGCGCCGGTCGGGTCCGGGGGCGGGGCGCCGGCCGGGTCCGGGGGCGGGGCTCCGGTCGGGTCCGGGGGCGGGGCTCGGGTCGGCTCCGGCGGCGCCGCGCGTTCAGGTACCGGGCGCGGGTCGGTCGACCCCGGCGTCGGGGAGTCGCGGGCGGTCCGTGGTTCCCGGCGGGCGTGTGGGGCGTTCTTCGTCGGCGCGGGGATCCTCCACCTCGTCCGGCCGCGGACCTTCGAGCAGATCGTTCCACCGGGCTTCGGCGACCCCCACACGCTGGTCGTGATCAGCGGTCTGGCCGAGATCATCGGCGGGGCGTCGCTCGCCCGCAGGGAGGCTCGGTGGTTCTCGCGGTGGTGGCTGATCGGCCTCCTGATCGCCGTCTTCCCGGCCAACGTCTACATGGCGGTGGACCCGGGCGGGACGGCGACGTTCGGGCTTCCCCGCTGGCTGCTGCGGGTCCGGCTCCCGCTCCAGGCGGTCGGCATCTGGTGGGTCGCCAGCGTCACGAAGGATAAGTTGCGTGTACAATTACCGTCATGAGTGCAACCCTTGATCGACCGCCGTCGGCGCTGCTAGGTTGACGCGATGAGCACGCAGACCCACGCGATCGACGGGCTGCCGGTGGCCGCCCTTGGCGACGCCGGCTGTGGCGGCAAGACCGGGACCGAGGATTGCCTGTCGGCCCGGGAGCTCGGTGCGTGGCGGGGCCTTCTCCGCGTCCACGCGGGCCTGGTCAAGGCCCTCGACGCGGAGTTGGAGCAGACGCATCGACTTCAGCTGACGTCCTACGAGGTTCTCCTCTATCTCGACGGGGAGTCCGACGGACGAATGCGGATGTGCGACCTCGCCGAGTCGGTCCTGCTCAGTCGGAGCGGCCTGACGCGGCTGATCGATCGCCTCGAACGTGAGGGACTCGTCGCTCGCCACAGCTGCCAGCAGGACGCCCGCGGAGCCTACGCCGGCCTGACCGAGGCCGGCCGGGCGAAGCTCGCGGCAGTCCGGCCGACGCATCTGGCGGGCGTCCGAGCCCACTTCCTGGCGCACTTCGACGAAGCGGAGATGGATCGGCTGGCCGGCTACTGGGAGCGGGTCGCCCCGGGTTCCGCCGCCGGCGGGTGCCCGGGCGCGTCTTCGTAGGGGTGCCGGCGTAGTCGTGGTGGTCTGGAGGTGCGCGTGCTGCGCGCGCGGCGGATGGGAGTGCCGGTGAGGCGGGCGCTCGAGAATCCGAAGGTCACGGTCAGCGTGGTCTTCGTCGTGGCGATGTTCATGAACATCCTCGACACGACGATCGTCAACGTCGCGCTCCCGCGGATCAGCCTTCAGTTCCATGTCGTCGCGGCGTCGACGGCGACCGTGGCGACCGGCTACCTGATCAGCCTCGCCGTCTTCATCCCGGCTGCCGGGTGGCTGGGCGATCGGTTCGGGACGAAGCGGATGTTCATGATCGCGCTCGCCCTGTTCACGACGGCGTCGGCCCTCTGCGGTTTCGCCGAGAGCCTCTCCGAGCTGATCCTCTTCCGGGTGATCCAGGGCGCCGGCGGCGGGATGCTGATGCCGGTCGGCCTGGCGATGCTCTACCGGACGTTCCCGCCGAACGAGCGGCTGCGGGCGTCGAAGATCCTCGTCATCCCGACGGCCGTCGCCCCGGCGATGGGCCCGGTGCTCGGCGGTCTCCTCGTCGACCAGCTCAGCTGGCGGTGGGTCTTCCTCGTCAACGTCCCGATCGGCATCGCGGCGTTCGCGTTCGGCCTGCGTTATCTGCGCAAGCAGGTCACCGAGTGCGTCGGCCGGTTCGACATCGCCGGCTTCCTCTTCGCCGGAGTCGGACTCGGCATGCTGATGTTCGCGCTGAGCGAGGGCTCGTCCAAAGGGTGGGGGTCGCCGGAGATCCTCGGGGCGCTCGTGCTGAGCGCCGGGTCGCTGACTGCTCTGGTCGCCACGGAGCTGCGGATCTCGTGGCCGATGCTCGACCTCCGGCTGTTCGGCAACCGCCTCTTCCGCCAATCGAACGTCGTCATGATGTTCGCGTTCGGCGGCTTCTTCGGAGTCCTCTTCGTCTTCCCCCTGTTGATGCAGGATGGCCTCGGCCTCTCAGCGTTCCAGTCCGGCCTCAACACCTTCCCGGAGGCGCTCGGCGTGATGCTGTCCTCCCAGGTCCTCGTCTCCCGCCTCTACCCGACCGTCGGCCCCCGCCGGCTGATGGCAGGCGGGGCGACGGCCGTGGCCGTGCTGGCCATTGTGCTCGGAACGATCGGGCTGTCGACCAACCTCTGGCTCGTCCGGCTGCTGATGTTCGGTCTCGGCTTCAGCATGGCGAACGTCTTCCTCCCGGCCCAGACCGCGGCCTTCGCGACGATCTCGCCGGCCCAGACGGGGCAGGCGTCGAGTCTCTTCAACGCCACGCGGCAGACCGCCGGCGCGCTCGGCGTCGCTGTGCTGGGGACGATCCTCGTCGGCGTCGGGATCACGTCGCGGACGGCGGCCGGCGTGGTCGAGCCCCATCTCCTGGCCTATCACCTGGCCTTCTTCGTCGCCGGCGGTCTGACCCTGGTCGGGGGGCTGTTCGCGGTGCGGGTGCACGACGGCGACGCCGCGTCGACGATGCGGCCGGTCGCGCGCGACGACGACCCTGACGCTCAGGTCGAGGCTGAGGAGCTCGTCGGCGCGTCGTCGCCGTGAGCGTGGGGCGACGGTGGGCCGGGCCGCCCGCCGGGAGTCGAGTCACGGAGCCTCCTGCGAAAGTAGCTGACTGACTCACTGACTTCAGTGCCCCCCATCGCCCCCGGGCCCCCCGGCCACCGCCCTATCCGACGTGCGACCGCCGGCGGTGGGCATAGAGGAGCCCGAGCCCGACGACGACCACGGCGATCGCGCCGTATAGCCCGACCGTGCTGACTATGTTCTCGACCGCCTTGCCGCCGAAGTAGGCCGCCAGGCCGACGCTCGTCGCCCAGCCGATCCCGCCGGCGGCGTTCCAGAGGATGAAAGTCGACCGGCGCATCTCGCTGGCGCCGGCCAGCCAGGCGGCCCAGAAGCGCAGGCCGGTGACCCAGCGGCCGAAGAAGACGGCCTTGGATCCGTGCTTCTCGAAGAAGGGGTCGCCGAGTTCGAGGACGCGCCGGCGCTGCCCGCCGAACCGGCCGCCGGGCCGCTCGAGCAGGTTGCGTCCGCCGCGACGGCCGATCTCGAAGCCGATGTTGTCGCCGACGATCGCGGCGGCGGAGGCGACGACGATCACGAGAACGATCGACAGGCGACCCTGGTTGGCGGCGAGCCCGGCGAGGATGATCGACGTCTCACCGGGCACGGGGACGCCCATCGACTCGACCATCACAAGGAGGAAGAGGACGGGGTAGCCGAGGCTCTGGCTTATGTCGATCAGCGATGCGAGCACGGCGTCCCCTGGGTGCTGGGTGGTGGCACTCTAGGATCCAGCGGTGCCCGCGCTGCGCATTATCGCCCGCGACGCGGGTTGCGCCGCCCGCGCCGGCGTGGTCGAGACGCCACACGGACCGATCGAGACTCCGGCGTTCGTCCCCCTGGCGACGAAGGCCAGCGTCCGGGGGCTGACGTCGCAGGAGGTCGCCGGGCTCGGGTACGAGATGGTCCTCGGGAACACGTTCCACCTCTTCCTCAACCCCGGCCACGAGCTGATCGCCCGACTCGGGGGGCTGCACCGGTTCATGGGGTGGAGCGGGCCGATCATCACCGACTCAGGAGGGTTCCAGGTCTTCTCGATGGGCCATGGGACGGTCGCCGACGAGATCAAGGGACGGCGGGCGGGCCGGTGGGAGGGGGCGATCCTCGCGATCGAGGAGGACGGCGTGACGTTCCGGTCCTATGTCGACGGTGACGTGCGCTTCCTGGGTCCGGAGACTTCGATGGAGATCCAGGACGCCCTGGGATCGGACATCGTCGTGGCATTCGACGAGTGCACGCCGTTCAACGTCGATCGGGAGTACACGGCCGCGTCGACCGAGCGGACGCATCGGTGGCTGGACCGGTGCATGCGCTGGCGCGACGAGCACGCGCGCACCGAGTCGGTCTTCTACGGGATCGTCCAGGGCGGGGTCTACGAGGACCTGCGGCGGTCCTCGACGCAGGCGGTCGTCGCCAGCGGGTGCGAGGGCATCGCGATCGGCGGGTCGCTCGGGTCGGAGAAGGCGCAGATGTACGAGGTCGTCGGCTGGAGCACTCAGGAGCTCGACCGGCTCGCGCCGGAGCGTCCGCGTCACCTCCTGGGGATCGGCGACGTCGACGACCTGATCAGGGGGGTCGAGCTCGGCATCGACACGTTCGACTGTGCGATGCCGACGCGCCTCGCCCGGCATGGCGTGGCGATCGTCCCGGAGCCCGAGGCCCGTTGGCGGGTCGCCCTCGATCGGCCGGTCTGGCGGGGCGTGGACGAGCCCCTGCTGCCCGGGTGCCCGTGCTCGGCGTGCGCCGGCGGGCTCACGCGGGCCTACCTGCACTACCTCGCCCGCAACCGGGACCTGACCGGCGCCCGCCTGCTGACCGAGCACAACCTGACCTTCCTGCGCCGGCTGATGGGCGATCTGCGGGCCGCTGTGATCGCCGGCACGCTGGCCGAGACGGCGCGCGCCTTTCGGGCCGGGGCGGCGCCGGGAGCGCTCACCGGCTGAGGGGCGGCTCAGCCGGTGTTCTGGCTGACCAGGTTGTTGAGGTCGCGGACGATCGTCGGGACGTCGTGGGTGGCGATCGTGCGGAGCCGGACGGCGGTCTTGGGGTGGCTGCCGGAGAGCAGGACGCCGACGACGACTCCCCCGACCAGGGCGATCGCGACGAGCAGGGCCAGCAGGCGGCCGAAGCGGGGGCGGCGTTGGGGAGGCGGCGCTGCGACGACCGGGCGTGGGCGGCGGGGCGGCCCCTGCCGCGGCTGGCGCTGGGCGCTTCTGGCCGGGGCTCGGGAGGACGAGGTCGGGGCCGAGCTGACGATCCGGGTTGCGGCCTCGCCGCGCGGGAGGGCGGTCGTCGGGGCCGCGGTCTGGGCGGTGGGCGTGACGCGGGTCCGGACGCCGTCGGCTCCGTCGCGGATCGCCCGCCCCATGTCGGTCGCCCTCGCGAAGCGGTCAGCCGGGTCGAGCCGGAGGGCGATCTCGACGGCTTCGGCGAGCTCGGTGGTGACGCCGGCGACGAGCCGGTCGAGCGGGGTCGGTCGCTGCTGCTGCTGCTTGAGGGCGAGCTCGGTCAGGGAGGCGCCCTCGTAGGGGAGCCTGCCCGCGAGCAGTTGGTAGGTGACCACGCCAAGGGCGTAGATGTCGGCCGCCGGACCGGCGTCCTCGCCACGGCCCTGCTCGGGCGCGAGATAGGCGGCGGTGCCGAGGACCGACCCGGCCTGGGTGATGCTGGCCTGCTCGGTCGCCTTGGCGATCCCGAAGTCGGCGAGCTTGACGGCGCCGTCGTTGGCGCGGAGGAGGTTGCCCGGCTTGACGTCGCGGTGGACGACGCCCTTGCGGTGGGCGTAGTCGAGCCCCTCGCACGAGCCGAGGATGATCGGGAGGGCCTCGTCGATGCCGAGCCAGCCGCGGTCACGGAGGATCTCCGCGCAGGACTGACCCTCGATGTACTCCATCACGATGAAGTGCTGACCGGTTCGCTGGTCGAGCCCGGAGTCGAAGACCTGGACGATGTTCGGGTGGATCAGGCGGGCGGCGGACATCGCCTCGCGTTGGAAGCGGGAGACGAAGGTAGGGTCCTCGGCGAGGTGCTCGGCGAGCAGCTTGACGGCGACGTGACGCTCGAGGCGGGTGTCGAAGGCCAACTGGACGGTCGACATGCCGCCTGATCCGAGGCGTCCTTCGAGCCGGTACCGACCGGCGATCTGCTGAGCGGTCAATTGCCACCGCCGGGCGTGCCGCCGGATGGGTCAGACGACGGTGTCGTCGCGCCGGGCGCTTGGGTTCCCCCAACGCCGGAGGGCAGTCCGCCCGACCCGGGAACGGTCGTCGCCGGGGCGGTGTTGGTGTCCGTCGGCGCGGTGTCGGTGTTCGTCGGCGGCGGGGTGGTGTTCGTGTCGACCGGGGTTGTGTCGGTCGTCGTGTTGGCGGGGGTGGTGTTGGTGTTGGTGTTGGTGTTCGTGGTCGTCGTCGTCGTCGTCTGCGACGGGATGGATGTCTGGCCGGTGGTCGTCGTGCTCGACCCCGCGTTCTGCCTGCACTCTGTCGCGGCTCGGGCGGCCAGGGTCTGGACGCCGGTCGTCAGCGTCTCGAGCAGTTGGGGGTTGACCGTGCCGGGCAGGGCGGCGAGGTCCTGCCGAGTCTTCTGGACCTCGGTCTTCGTCTGTGTGCAGTCGCCCGATTGGACCGAGCTCTGGACGGCGTCGAAGTCGCTCTGAAGCGGGCCGGCGTTACCTGCCGGGATCAGCGGGGAGGTGCCCGAGCCGCAGGCGACCAGCAGGGCCGCGCCGGCACCGAGCACGCCGGCCAGCCCGAGGCGGACGGCCCCGCGCCGGTCGGTCGAGCGCCGGTCGGTCGGGCGGCGGTCGGTCGCGCGGTGGTCGACGAGGCTCATTGGCCGTACTCCAGGCGCTCGGCGAGCGAGTCGGGCAGGCGGGCGGCCCGGATCGCGCTGGCCGCGCCGGCGATGTCGTACTCCGTGCGGCGGTAGATCGCAGTCCAGCCGGACGTGTCGAGCATCATCCAGGCGGCCCGGGGGTCGCCGTCCCGGG
Organism: Solirubrobacteraceae bacterium; assembly: GCA_035553395.1. GTDB lineage: Bacteria > Actinomycetota > Thermoleophilia > Solirubrobacterales > Solirubrobacteraceae > Palsa-513. Next base: position 56,978 of record DASZKP010000109.1, read on the forward strand.
GCTGGCCGACGCTGCCGGGGTTGAGGATCCACTCGCCCCGAGAGATGTCGATCTCGCTGTCACCGCGGCGGGGCTCGCCGGTCGCCGGGAGGCCTTCGGGGCGATCGAAGGAGAGCGCGACATGGGAGTGGCCGACCAGGCAGACGCGGTGGTCCTGGGCGTCGAGGCAGAGCTCGGCGAGCAGCGCGGACAGCACGTACTCCCAGATCGGGTCGCGCGGGCTCCCGTGGTAGAGGCCGATCTCTCCCTCGACGGCGGACGGGATCAGCGAGGCGAGGAAGTCGAGGTTGTCCTGGGCGATCACGTCCTGGGTCCAGCGGGCCGCCAGGCCCGCGCCGCGGGAGAACTCGTCGAGCGGGATCTGGCCGACCACCGCAAGATCGTGGTTGCCGGCGAGACAGACCTGCGCGTGGCGACGGGCCAGCTGGACGCAGACGTCGGGGTCGGCCCCATAGCCGACGAGGTCACCGAGGCACCAGATCTCCTCGGCGTCGGTCCGGGCGACATCGGCGAGGACGGCCTCGAAAGCCTGGCGGTTACCGTGGATGTCGGAGAGGATCGCAACCTTCATGTCGTGGGCACAATATGCCCGCAGCCGGCGCCGCTCACGCGCAGGAGATCGGGTCGGGGGAGCAGCACAAAGTCTTGCAAGCCGGGCGGCGTGGGTCCGAACACCGACTAGGCTGGCTCGATGACCCCCAGGCAGCCCCGGCGAGGCTGGATCGGTCCGCTGGCCGCGGCGCTCGGCGTCGCGCAGCTGGGAACCCGGGCGCTCCGACCGCGAGGAGCGCCGCCGCGACCGCAGCCGGTCCGGGTCGAGGACTATTTCAGCCGGGACGAGCTCGCGCGGACGCGGGCCTACGGACGGCCGCAGCTGGCGCTGTCGTTGGCGAGCACGCTGGTCAGGGCGGGCGTACTGGTGATGCTCGTGCGCAGGCGGCCGGTCGGACGGACCGGGTCGACGGGGCGAGAGGTCGCGGGGGGCGCGGGTCTCGCGGTCGGCCTGACGCTCGCCGGCCTGCCGCTCGACGCCGTCCGTCGCAGGCGGTCGCTGGCCGTCGGCCTGGCGACCCAGTCGTGGGGGGCGTGGGCCGGCGATCTGGCGAAGAGCTCGCTGATCGGGGCGACGCTGGCTGGCGGCGGGGCCCCGGTCGTCCTGCGCCTGATGCGACGCCACCCCGATCGGTGGTGGATCGAGGCCGCGGCCGGGTCGGTCGGGCTCGGCGTGGTCGCGACGCTTGCGGCGCCGGTCGTCCTCGACCCGATCTTCAACAGGTTCACGAGACTCGAGCCGGGCGAGACCCGCGACGACGTGCTCGAGCTGGCGGGGGCGGCAGGGGTCGGCTTGCAGGACGTCTACACGGTCGATGCGAGCAGGCGGACGACGGCGGCCAACGCGTACGTGACCGGACTCGGGGCGACGCGGCGGGTCGTGCTGTTCGACACGCTGCTGGCGACCTTCAACCGGGACGAGACGCGGCTGGTCGTCGCCCACGAGCTGGCTCACGTGCGCCACCGGGACGTTTCGCGCGGACTGGTCCAGAGCGGACTGGTCGCCCCGGCGGCGATGCTCGCCGTCGCGCGGCTGACGCGTCGCCTCGACCGGGGTTCGGACGCGGGCGTCGGCAGCCTGCCGGCGCTGGCGCTCGCCCTGGGGATCGTCGGCGGGTCGGTCGGCATCGTCTCCAATCAACTGTCGCGGGCGGTCGAGCGGAGGGCCGACGGGTTCGCGCTGGAGCTGACCGACGCGCCCGCCGCGTTCGCGTCGTTCGAACGTCGAATCGTCCTGGCGAACCTCGGGGATCCGGATCCGCCGCGGTGGTTCAACGTCCTGCTGGCGACGCATCCGCCGGCTGTCGAGCGAATCGCGATCGCTCGGGCCCATGCCGCCGGGTCGGGTCAGGACCGGCTACTCGGAACTTGACCCGCCGTACTCCGGCAGGTTCTTGATTCCCTCGCGAGCCTTCCAGCGGGAGTAGTTGTCCTCCATCGCGTCGATCAGCTCGCGCATGAAGCGGGGCGAGAGGTTGACGCGGGACACGACGACGCCGGGAATCTCGCCGGCCTCGACCTCGTGGTCGACGCGGGCGAAGGTCACCGTGAACTCGTAGTCGGAGTGGCTGACGTTCGCGAAGTTCGAGTAGACGCCGGCCATGATCTCGGGCGAGAGGTGGATGTTGATGTGGCGCTCTTCGCCCGGTGTCTCCTCGGTCATCTGGCTCTAGTATCGCAGCCGTGCGCTGCGTTGTGGTTTCGGTCGGTCGACTGCGCGCGCCCTACGCCGATGACGTCGCCCACTACTCGAAGCTCCTCTCCCGCCATGCGCGACTCGAACTCGTCGAGCTGCGCGATGCCGAGCGGGTCGCCGGGCGCGTACCGGCGGGGGCTTTCGTGTCGTTGCTGGCGGCCGACGGGGAGGCCTACGACTCGCAGGCGTTTGCCGACTTCATCGAGGATCGGCGAGGGTCGGCCAGGGACCTCTGCTTCGTGATCGGTGGATCACACGGCCTCGACCTCGCCGGCTGCGATCACCGACTGTCGCTCGGGCCGATGACGATGGCCCACCAGCTGGCGCGGGTCGTGCTGCTCGAGCAGCTTTACCGGGCGCACAAGATCATCGCCGGCGAGCCGTACCACCACTGATGGCCGAAGACCCGCCAGCGCAACCGGCCCGCCGGCCGGCCGACGCCCGCCGGACGGAGCCCGGTGGGTTGAAGCTGCCGACGGGGCTGAGCACGCGGACGGAGATGCTCGAGTTCGCCGGGCGGATGGGCCGGCTCGGGCTGGCGATCGCCGGGCTGCTGATCTTCGGGACGGCCGGCCTCGTGCTGACCGAGCACGTCAGCGTCTGGTACGGCTTCAACTGGGCGCTCGACACGGTCGCGACGTCGGGTGCGTACCCGGCGCCCCGGAAGGTCGGCGGGGAGATCATGAAGGACCTGCTGACGATCTTCGGCGTCGGTACGCTCTTCTATGCGCTCGTCACCGTGACCGAGTTCTTCGTGGCCGGCCATCTCGGCGAGCTGCTCGGGGCGCGGCGAGCCCAGAAGATGATCGACTCGTTCTCCGACCACTACATCATCTGCGGATTCGGCCGCGTCGGCCGCCAGGTCGCGCGGGATCTCAGCGCGGCCGACGCGACGTACGTGGTCGTCGACGACAACGCCGAGAACCGGGAGCGGGCCCACAGTGTCGGCGTGCGCTTCATCGAGGGCGACGGGGCCGACGACGTCGTGCTCGAGCGGGCGGGGATCGCCCGGGCGCGGGCGATCATCGCGGCGGCTGACTCGGACGCGTCGAACATCTTCATCACGCTGACCGCCCGGGAGCTCCGGTCGGACATCGTGATCGTCGCGCGGGCGAGCGTCGAGGACTCCGAGAAGAAGCTCAAGCGGGCGGGAGCCGACCGGGTGATCTCGCCGTACAAGGCGAGCGGGACGGAGATGGCCAGGCTGGCGCTGCATCCTCAGGTGGCGGGGATCTTCGACGTCGACAGCGACTACCGCCTGGAGGAGATCGTCGTGTCGGCGGGCTGTGAGGGTGAGTCGAAGACGATCGGCGACATCCGCGGCGGCTCGCTGATCGTCGGCCTGCGGCGCGACGGCGGCGGCCTCGAGCCGCAACCGCCGGCCGAGACCGTCCTTCGGGCCGGAGACGTCCTGATGGCGCTCGGAACGCCGCGGACGCTCGACCGGCTGGAGGCTCTGTTCCTGCCGGTCGGGGACCGGAACTCGCACGTGTCGTGAATCCACTCACCCAACTCCGGGCGACCGTGCTTGCGGCCGCCGGAGCTCTGGTAGACCCCCAGGCGGCGGGGCCGCCGGCGGCTGGGCTCGAGCGACCGCCGCAGGCGGGGTTCGGCGACTACTCGACGAACGCGGCGCTGCTGCTCGCGCCGGGCCTGCGGCGCCCGCCCCGGGAAGTGGCCGACTCGCTCGGCGGGGAGCTCGCCAGCCGGCTGGGAGACGGGCTCGAGCGGATCGAGGTGGCCGGTCCGGGCTTCGTCAACCTGTTCCTCTCGGACGCCTGGTTCGAGCGAGCCCTCGCGGCCGTGCTGGCTGCCGGGGGAGACTTCGGGGGAGGCGGAGCCGGCCGGCGGGAGCGGATCGACGTCGAGTTCGTGTCGGCCAACCCGACCGGGCCGCTGACCGTTGCGCACGGACGTCATGCGGCCTACGGGGACGCCCTCGGGCGGATCCTGACCTTCCACGGGCACGTGGTGACGCGGGAGTTCTACGTCAACGACTACGGAAGTCAGGTCCGCCGGCTCGGCGAGTCGGTCCGGGCTTGGGCGCGGGGCGAGCCGATCCCGGAGGACGGCTACAAGGGCGCGTACGTCGGCGAGCTCGTCGAACGGGAGCGGGCGGCCACGCTGGACCTCGACGAGCTCTGCCTCGAGGCGTGTGCCGCGTGCCTGGAGATGGTCCGGGCGACGCTCGAGACGTTCGGCGTCGGCTTCGACACGTGGGTCTCGGAGCGCTCGCTCCACGAGCGCGGCCTGGTCGCGCAGGCGCTGGGGAGGCTCGCGGCGGCCGGGGACACGTACACGTCGGACGGGGCGCTCTGGCTGCGGACGACGACCTACGGCGACGACAAGGACCGGGTGCTCGAGCGATCGGGCGGGGACCACACGTACTTCACGTCGGACATCGCCTACCACGTCGACAAGCTGTCGCGGGGCTTCGAGTCGCTGATCGACGTCTGGGGCGCCGACCACCACGGCTACGTCCGCAGGATGCAGGCGGCCCTCCGGGCGCTGGGCGTCGCGCCGGACGTGCTGGATGTCGTGATCCTCCAGTTCGTCCACCTGATCGACGCGGGCGAGCGGCGGGCGATGGGCAAGCGGGCCGGCGACTTCGTCACCTTGGACGCCCTGATCGACGAGATCGGCGTCGATGCCGCCCGGTACTTCCTCGTCTCCCGGTCGCACGACACGACCGTCGACCTGGATCTGGAGCTCGCGGCCAGGCAGACGAGCGAGAACCCGGTCTACTACGTCCAGTACGCCCACGCGCGGATCTGCGGGGTGCTCGCCCGAGCAGGCGACGAGCGGCTGGCCCGGGCGCTCGAGAGCCCGTCGGCCGGCGGGCCGGTCCACGGTGCGGAGCGGGCTCTGCTGAAGCGGCTGCTCGCTTTCGGCGGGGAGGTGGCCGAAGCCGCGGAGCGGCGGGCGCCCCACCGCGTCGCGGGCTACGCGGTCGAGCTGGCCCAGGACTTCACGGCCTTCTACCGCGACTGCCGGATCGTCGGGGCCGAGCCGGACCAGACCGAGTCGTTTCGCCTGGCGCTGGCGCAGGCCGCGCGGACGACGATCGCGCGGGCGCTCGACCTCCTCGGCCTGACGGCTCCGACCGAGATGTAGGAGGCGCGGGCGGGGGTCAGGCGTCGAAGCGGGCGAGGTCCTCCTGGAGTCGGCCGGCGTCGATCCGGTTGAGCTCGGGCGCGGCCGACGAGATCCGGGGATCCAGCCGTTGCCGGCGGCGCCAGCGGCGCAGGCCGACGACGAACGTCGCGAGCAGGAGGAGGATCACGGCGATCGGGACGAGGTAGACGGCGAGATCGAAGCCCTTGCGCGGCGGGAGGGCGAGAACGCTTGGACCGAGCTGGACGACGAGCGCGCGCTTGATCTGGGTCGTCGTCAGGCCCTGGTCGATCAGCCGCTGGACGTCGGCTCGCTCGCGGTCGGCCTGGGGGGAGACGGCGAGCTCGAGGGGGATGCCGCAGGTCGTGCACATCAGCTGGGGTTCGATCTCGGCCATCGACGCCCGCTGGACCACGGCGGCGGCTGGCGAGGAGAGCAGCAGGACGAGGAGCAGGGCGAGCCCGGCGGCCCTTGGGATCAGGGCGCGGCGTGCGGCGCGGGGGATCGGGGCGTGGCGGGCTTGGCGGGCGGCGCGCGGCATCACGCCTGCTCGGCCTTGGCGATCGCCTGCGTGAGGAAGGCCTGCCGGGTGATCTGGCCGCGGCTGATCGCGACGACGTGCGAGTCACGGTCGATCACGAACGTCTCGGGAAGCGCCTCCGTGCCGTAGGCGTTGGCGAGCGCGCCGGTCCCGTCGCGGAGGCTGGGATAGGTCAGGCCGTGGGTGCGGATGAAGGTGAGCGAGTCGGACGTGATGTCCTTGTAGGTGACCCCGAGCACGGTTCCCTGGCCGGTTGCGGCGAGCTGGCGCTCGGCCGTCTCGAGGATCGACGACTCGGCGGCGCAGGGGGCGCACCAGGAGGCCCAGAAGTTGAGCACGACGACCTTGCCCCGGTAGTCGGCAAGCGAGCGGGACCCTGCGGCGTCGAGCATCGGCAGGGTCCGGTCGGGAGCCGTCGGTCGCTTGCCGGCGGCGACGGCGTTGTCGAGCGCGCGGCTGGCGCCCTGGTCGCGGAGCCCGAAGATGAAGAGGCTGACGGCGGCGAGGGCGACGACGACCGTGATGACCGGACCGAGCGTTCGCTTCACCGCCTGAAGACTAGAGGCAATAAGATGGCCCGGATCCGGCGGGATTAGTTCATTGGTAGAACGTGAGCTTCCCAAGCTCGAGAGACGGGTTCGATTCCCGTATCCCGCTTGTTCGGCCCGGCGTTTCAGGCTTCGCGGGCGCGTCGTCCCTTCTCGTCGTCCCTGCCGCGCGTGCCGGGGCAGCCGCTCACCCCGCGTCGACGCGCGAATCGCCGGGCCGGGGACGCCGACGCGTGGCCGGCGTCAAGGAGCGAGCCGGCGACTCGCGGCAGGGCGTCTCGTCCGGCTAGGACCGCTCGAGGCGGTAGGTGCCGTGCTGGTCGACACACGAGAAGCCGTAGCGCGGGTACTGGCGCTTCTCTGCGCGGGCGCAGTACTCGCCAGCCCGCAGGCATTTCTGAGCACCGCCGATCACGGCGTGGGTGTAGGAGCCGGAGCAGGACTTCGCTTGGGCCGCGCCGGGCACGGCGAGCACGACGAGCAAGGCCAGGAGTGAGCTTCGCATCAGGTGGTCCATTCGTTGTCGCGGGTTGGTTGTTGTCGGGTGCGGATGGCGCTTCCCCCTCAAGGCGGTGCCAGTCGCCCGCCGCCGTCGTCTTCCTCGGTCGCTGCGGTCAGCCGCATTGCCACCTGATCGGATGCCGCCACATCAGCTACGCGACGGTCGGCTATTGACGCGACCGCTCAGACGCCGACCGCCGAAGGCGGCAGGAGCACTGCCGCCGAGGTCCGCAGCGAGACCCTCAGGGTGACCGAGATGCACGCCGGCGGGCGAGACGCCGGCGGCGGCGACCCGGCGGCCGGGGCGATGCTCACCGCCGTCGTGTAGACGCACGTCGTCGCCGGCACTGCGTACTCGGGCAGGGGGTTGGCCGGTCCGAGCGGCACGCTGATCGTCAGGCGTCCTTCGGAGTCTGCCGTGACGCCGTGGGTCGTACCGCCGATCGCCACCGGGTAGGTCGCACCGGGCTGGTAGACCGCCGGCGTCTTGACCGTCCCGGCCCCGCTCCCAGCCAGGCTGAACCCGCCGGGCGTGGCGTTCTCCAGCGTCGAGAACTCCATCGCCCGCCGGGCGATCACGACGTTCCACCCGTAGGCCTCGTAGGCCGGCTCGGCGGCCGTGAACGTGACCGCGGCGGGTGCCGGCGGCGGATCGGCGAAGCTCGCCATGAACTCGGGGAGGCTCAAGGTCAGGTCGCGCTGCCAGTACGGCCAGCTGTGGTCGCCCGGCCCGTAGTCCTGGAACGTGCTCGGAATCCCCAGCGCGTCCAGGCGGTTGTGCATGTCGGTCGCCTCCTCGTGCACGATCGCCTCGGCCGCTCCGCCGGCCGCGTTGTACGGGAAGGGCCCGCCGGGCAGTCCGTTGCCGGTCCGGATGATCAGGTTCAGACCGCGGAGGTTCTCGGCGAGATCCCACGGGTCGTGGGCCCGCCAGAGGATCTGGTCGAGCTGATACGGGCCCCACGCTGCCAGCGGCAGCGCGCCGTCGCTCAGGGCGGCGTCGGGCTCGCCGACGGCCGGCGGATCGTTGGTGTCGAGGTCGCCTGAGAAGCTCGCTGCGGTGCCGAACAGGTCGGGGTGGCGGGCGGCGTACGTGAACGCGCCGAAGCCGCCCATCGACAGGCCGGCGACCCCGCGTTCGCCGCGGGTCGCGATCGTGCGGAAGTGCGCGTCGATCCAGGGGATCAGCTCGTCGATGTGGTAAGTCTCGTACTCCGGCGGCCCGCCCCCGCCGAAGTTGGACCAGTCGGTGTAGAAGCCGGACGCGCCGCCGTCGGGCATCACGACGATCACCGGCAGGCCGGCCGTGAGGGCCTCGGCGTCGCCCTGGACCGTCCAGTCGGTCTCGTCGCCGAACGCGCCGTTGAGCAGGTAGAGCGCCGGGTAGCGCCGGTTCGAGCTCGAGTAGTCGGCCGGGACCAGCACGCGGACGCTGGTTGGTCCGGTCAGTGCCGGCGTCGAGAACGTCAGCTCGGACAGACGGGGGTCGAGCTGCTGGGTCGAGACCAGGGTCAGAGCGCCCGGGCCGTCCAATGTCGGCTGCGCCGCACGGGCGGCCGGGGCGACGGCCGGGGCGACGGCCAGGGCCGCGAGCAGGAGGATCCCGGCGAGCCGCAGGTGCGGCGGCGGCGCCGGTCGGTTCATGACGGCGGCGCCGCTCCCGAGAGCCCTGAGATCGACCGATTCTACGGGATCGCGTCCGCTGGCCGGCAATATGCCGCGCCGGCCGGGCTATTCTCCGCCTGAACCCACTTTTCGCTTCGCCGATTCCCCAGGAAGGATCTCATGAGCGAGCAGACCGACCGCCGTGTCGCGCTTGAGCGCGATGAGCTCTACAGCAGAATCGACACGCTCGAGGAGCAGTTGGCCGCCAACAGCGACGAGCTCGCCGAGATTCGCAACCAGCTGAAGGCCGCCAAGCTCAAGCCGCTGGTCCACGCGGACGAGGCCGACCCCAAGGAGCATCCGCCGATCGCGGCCGGCCGCAAGGCCGACGACTTCGTCGACAGCGACCCGGTCGACTACGTCGAGCCCAAGAGCGACACGCCGGCTCGGATCCCCAGGGACGACCCGCCGCAGGCGGATCCAGCCGCCTGAACCGACGGACCCTGCCCGACCGTGCCGTCGGCCGAGCGGATCCGGCTTACACAGACCTGCCCGCCGGCCGAGCGGATCCGGCCTACCAGGCCTGCCCGCCGCCGCAGTTCGGGCAGCTGACGGTGGTTGCGACGCGGGCGGTGAACTGGTAGCCGCACGCGCAGAGGTAGAGCGCGGAGTCGGTCGGCCCGTCGCTGTTGCGCATCTCCCACTCGAAGGTGTCCCCGGCCGTGCGCGTCGCCGGCGGTTCGGACTGGGCGAGCCGGTCGGCCCTGGGCGGGGAGATCGCGCCGACGGCTCGGGTGGCCAGCCGGCCAGGCGCCGGGCTCGGCGGGCCGCCGCGGCTCGGGGTGGGCGCGGTCGAGCCGGCGAGTGATCGGATTCGTCGTCGGACGGTCATCTCTGTATGGACGTACTTTCCGTCAAAAGGTTTCGCCGGATCACGTTAATTTCACGTTGGGAGGCGTTAGGAGGGGATCGGCGGCCGAGACCGGAGTGTCGGCGGCGGTCGCTCTGAGATACTTCCGCGAGCAATGAGTCCGCCCCGCAAGCGCAAGATCCGCCTGGTCACGGCGCTCTCCTCGGCAGTGATCCTGGCGACCGCGCTGATCTACACGAGCTTCACGGCGGCCAGCCCGACGCGGACTCCGAGCCAGCTCCTGGCCGGCGCGCGAGCCGGCCAGTCGTACGAGCTGACCGGGACGGTCGTCAACAACTCGATCACCCGGAGCGGGGATACGACCGACTTCCGCGTGGCCGACCGGGCCGGCACGGGCGTCTCGGTGCCGGTGACCTACTCCGGGTCGGTCCCCAGCCCGTTCCGCGAGGGCCGGGAGATCATCATCGACGTCGAGAAGCAGGGCACGGGCTTCGTCGGCCAGTCGGGGACCCTGGTCACCAAGTGCCCGTCGAAGTACGCGGCGGCCAAGACCGGCAGCACGCCGTACTAGTGAAGCGGCTCGCCAGCCTGGTCGGCGAGGCCCGGGCCCGGGCCCAGGCGTGATGGGCGCGCTGGTCGGCAGGGCGGCGCTCGTCCTGGCGCTGTGCGTGTGCGTCTATGGAATCGGCGCGTCGCTCTACGGCGCGCGAACCGGACGGCGGGAGTGGGTCGATTCGGGTCGGCGGTCGGTCTACGCGCTGGCCTTCATCGTGACGGTCGCCTTCGGGATCCTCGAGCTCGCGTTCCTGCGGTCGGACTTCAGCTACGACACGGTCGCGAACACGTCGAGCCTGACGACGCCGACCTTCTACAAGGCGGCGGCCGTCTGGTCTTCGCAGGAGGGGTCGCTCCTGCTCTGGCTGCTCCTCCTCTCGCTGTGGTCGAGCCTGGCGATCTTCCTGACGCGCAAGACGCTGCGGGAGGTCGTGCCGTACGCGACGGCCGTCCTGCTCGGCTTCGGGGCGTTCTTCGCGTCGATGACGGTCTTCCTGGCGACACCGTTCGCCACGACCCATCCGGCGCCGACCGACGGCGCCGGCCTGGACCCGCTGCTGCGGCATCCGAGCATGATGATCCACCCGCCGATGCTCTACTCGGGGTACACGCTGTTCACGATCCCGTTCGCCTTCGCCGTCGGCGCGCTGATCACCCGACGGATCGACGCCGAGTGGATCCGGGCGACCCGGCGCTTTGCCCTGGCGTCGTGGCTGTTCCTCGGGATCGGCATCCTGCTCGGCGCCCGCTGGTCCTACGCCGAGCTCGGCTGGGGCGGCTACTGGGGGTGGGATCCGGTCGAGAACGCCGCGCTGATGCCGTGGCTGATCGCGACTGCCTTCATCCACTCGATCATGATCCAGGAGAAGCGGGGGATGCTGAAGATCTGGAACGCGTCCCTCGTGCTGGCGTCGGGCACGCTGGCGATCCTCGGGACGTTCCTGGTCCGGTCGGGCATCCTCCAGTCGATCCATGCGTTCGGTGCGTCGACGCTCGGCACGCCGTTCGTCGTCCTGATCGTCGTCCTCGTGGTCGGCTCGCTCTACCTGGTGATCAGCCGGCGCGAGATCCTCCGCAGCGAGAACCGGCTCGACTCGCTGCTGTCCCGCGAGGCCGTCTTCATGCTCAACAACCTCGTTCTCGTCGGCCTGTGCTTCGTGATCTTCTGGGGGACCTTCTTCCCGCTGATCTCGCAGGCCCTGACGGGGTCGAAGGCCGCCGTCGGGCCGCCGTGGTTCTCCCAGTACACGGTCCCGCTCGCCCTGATCCTCGTGCTCCTGTCGGGGGTCGGTCCGGTGATCGCCTGGCGTCGGGCGACGCCGGCCAACGCCAAGCGCAACTTCCGGGTTCCCGTGCTGGCGGCGCTCGGCACGCTCGTCGTCCTGCTCGGCTTCACCCACACGTCGTCGAAGCCGTTCGCGATCGGGATGTTCTGCGCCGCGGCATTCGTCTTCGGCAGCGTCGGCCAGGAGTTCTGGCGGGGGATCGGCGCCCGCCGGGCGATGTCCGACGAGTCGCCCCCGGCCGCCCTGATCTCGCTCGTCCGGCGCAACCGCCGCCGGTACGGGGGCTATACGGTTCACATCGGGATGGCCGTGCTGTTCGTCGGCGTGGCCGCGTCGACCGCCTTCCAGCATGTCAGCGACGTCAGCCTCAGGCCGGGGCAGAGCACGCTGGTCGGGGGGTACCGCTACACCTACGAGAAGGCGACGTCGTCGGTCATCAGCGACCCCAACAGCACGGGGGCGATCCTCACGCTGGGTGCGGTGATGGATGTCACGAAGCACGGCCACCGGGTCGCGATCCTCACGCCGAGCGCCGGCTACTACCCGGCTCCGGACACCAGCCAGGGACCGATCGGCAGCCTGATCGGCGGGGAGACGACGGCCCACATCGGCCTCCAGGCCGGTCTTCGCCGGGACATCTGGACGGCCGTCCAGCCCGACATCGACCCGCTCCAGCCGCTGATCACACAGGGCAACAAGCTGGTCCCGCCGGCCCATCCGGAGTACGCCTTCATCCTCCTGGCGGCGATCGCCAAGCATTACGTCAACTCGTCGCCGACGGCATCGTTCCACCTGATGAACTCGCCGCTGGTGACGTGGATCTGGTTCGGCGGCTTCATCGTCTTCACGGGCGGCCTGACCGCGATGTGGCCGACCGGCGGCCAGCGGGTCCGGGCCCGTTATCTGGCCCGGGTCGGACGCGACCTCCAGCGGGCGTAGGCCGATGACGGTGATCGGCGTGCTCGTCGTGTTCGCGCTGCTCGGCGGCGTCGTCTGGATCGTCGGCGGTCCGCTCCGGGCGGCCGTCGGGACTCGCGAGGCGCCGGACGACGGACGCGCGGCACTCGAGGCCGCGCGGGACGCGAAGTATCGGGAGATCCTCGACACCGACATGGACCACCGGACCGGCAAGCTGTCTGACGACGACTTCCACGAGCTCGACCGCCAGCGCCGCTCCGAGGCCGTCGAGATTCTCCGCAGGCTGGACGAGCTCGACTGAGCGGATCGTGTCGTCGGGCCTGGCGGTCGGCCGTCGGCCGTCGGCGTCTAGTAAGCCGGGAGGTGGGCGGCGTGGGGCCGGGGGATCGTCTGCCAGGTGATGTTCGGGTGCAGCAGGACCAGCGTCGTCCCGCCGATCCGGCTGCCCGAGTTCGTCACCGACCAGGCCAGGCCGGCGGGATCGGGGACGGCTGAGTCGACGCGGTACTCGCGCAGGCCCGACAGGGCGATCTCCGCCTGGGCGGCGGCGTGGTCGACCAGGCTGTAGCGGACATAGGTCTCCCCGAGGTCCGAGTACTGGCGCAGGCTGTAGATCGACCGGTTGATCACCGTCGGTCCGAGGTAGGTCCGCAGGCCGCTCGACGCACCCCCGGTGTTGACGCGGTCGATCAGCTGGGGTCGGCCGCCGGGCGACTGGAGCCACATATCCGAGGTCGTCAGGTCACCGACGTTGGCGACCCGCGTGTACGCCACCCTGGTTGGGCCGGTCAGCGGCGGGCCGGTCAGGCTCAACGCCGTGATCTGGCCGGTCTGGCCGTCGGTGGCGCGGAGGCTCGGATCGGCCTTGAGCTGGGCCGGCGTGAACGTGTTGCGGGGCAGCTTGTACGCCTGGAGGTGGGCCGAGCCGAACGTCCAGACGAACATCGCATCCGGGTGACCGATCCCGCCGCCGGGAAGGACGCGGAGGAATGCCAGGTGGTCGCCGTACAGGGCCGGGGTGTGGACCGATCCGCCACCCGGCACGTGAATCGTCCGTTCGGTCGGCGTGTCGCCCGGAAGGGCGAGCTCGACGATCCGGCACGCGGTGTTCGTGGAGACGTTGGCGCACCGGGAGTAGACCGCCGCCGTCCCGCCTTCCGCGGTCGGGCCGATCGACACGTCGAACGGCAGGGCGCGCTCGGCCACGCCGGCCGGGGCGATCTTCCGGTCGGGGGCGCGGAGCATCAGTTGGTAGGAGCCGGTCACCGGGTCGCGGTGGCTCCACGCGAGCCAGCCGCCACCGGCGGCGATCTGCTCGGGAGGCGCGGTCGGCCCGTCGGCGAACTGGTCGAGGACGATTGCCCCGGCTGGAACCGCGGCCATCGGGGACGGCAGGCCAGGGGTCGCGGCGTCTGAGGCCAACGGGAGCGCTGCGGCGAGCGCCGCGACGAGGGCACACCCGACGGCGCGGCGGGGCGTCGAAATTGACATCTTTGGTCCTCGGTCGGGGTTGCCTGCTGACTCTCCAACGCCGTGGCTCTCGAAAAGGAGCGGTCGGGGGATCCGGCGGCGAGTTCGCGCAGGAAGAGGTGAGCTTCGGTTGTCATCGTGAGTTTTGACCGCGCCCCGGACGGACCGGGTGTGCTCGGGGTCGATGACCGCGACGGGTTCGGGCAGGCCGTCGGATCGTGCGCCACAGCGCTCACCGAAGGCCTGGTCGAAATGGGTGTGCTCGTAAGGATCCGCAGTCAGAACCCCGACCACGCAGTGATCTTCGGCGACGGGATCGAGGCCGACCGGATCCCGCTCGACTGGGGTCAGGAGGTGACGATCGGGCCGGCAGCCGAGCGGCTGTCGCTCGTTGCGTGAGACGACGAATGGAGTTAGTCTCAGACCGCACGAAGTTTTGGGGAACGAAGCCTAATCGGAAGGGGTTCCGGTCACATGTCCTATCCCGTCTCGCTCGAGATCGACTACATCGAGCGGCGAAGTCGTCTGATGACGTTCTTTCGAATGCTGCTCGCGATCCCCCTGTTCATCGTCGGCTACGTCTACCTGATCGGCCTCGGCCTGGTCGCGATCGTCGCGTGGTTCGTCCTCCTCTTCACCGGCCGCTGGCCGCTCGGGATGTACAACTTCGCGGCCGGCGCCCTGCGCTTCACAGCCCGCCTCAACGCCTACGTCCTGCTCGCCGTGGATCCGTATCCGCCGTTCGGCCTCGCGCCCGACGCCGCGTATCCGGTGCGTCTGATCGTCGACGCACCCCTACCGGCCTACAGCCGGCTGAAGGTCTTCTTCCGGGTGATCTACGTGATCCCCGCGTACATCGCCGCCGAGGTCCTCGCGTTCCTTGCGTTCCTCGCCGCGTTCGCCAGCTGGTTCGTGATCATCGTGACCGGCCGCCAGCCGGAGGGCCTCCAGAACGCGATCGTCTTCTGCGTCACCTACACGATGCGGGCGTACGCCCTGATGTACCTCGTGACTGAGACCTACCCCCCGTTCGCACCCTGACGGCCGGGCCAGGCCGGGGCTTGTAGAGTTCAGACGGCATGGACACCGTGTTCTCCGTCGTCCAGGTCGTCATCTCCGTCGTCCTGATCTTCCTCGTGCTGATGCACTCCGGCAAGGACGCCGGTCTCTCGGGCGCCTTCGGCGTCGGCTCGGGGACCGGCCCCCTCGGCGGCGGGTCGCTGGTCGAGCGGAACCTCAACCGCTGGACGATCGCCTTCGCCGTGCTCTTCGTCGCGAACACGATCCTCCTGCTCAAGCATCCCTGGTCCGCGACCGCCGGCTAGTCGTGGCTGGCCGTTGCGGCTGGTTGCTGCTTCGAGGGCGACCCGGCCGCGACTGATCACTCTCGGGAGAGACGTCGTCGGGGGTCTCGGTCCCGCGAGCACGGTCGCGATCGGCGTTTGCCCGGTCGCCACGTGGGTACGCTCGGGTAGCGCCACCGGTCCGACGGACCAGGCGCCTGCGCCTCAAGGAGGCACCCATGAACAAGCAAGACCGATCCGGTCGGTCCGAGTCCCAGACAAGGGCCGGTGGCCTGCCGTACAACTGGCACCGCCCGACGGTCGCACGGCTGCGCTCACGCGCGTGGAACCCCGACGACCACCGCCTCTTCACACCGAAGGTCTTCGGTTGGGGCTACGGCCTCAACTTCTACTGGCTCGCTCATCCCGGCGGTTACCTGGCGGCGCGCCACGACGCCTGAAGCCGGCGCCCGGGCGCTCGGTCACGGAGGTGAGGCCCGGGTTACGCGGGTCAGGCCCGGGTCACGGGGTCAGGCCGGCGTCAGGTGGTCGAGCCGGTGACCCTGAAGCCGGTCGCCCTGACGGCCGGGCAGACGACGCCGTGGGCGAAGCGCCGACCGTAGTGGTCGGCCTCGGTGACCAGTCGCCGGTCTCGGGTCAGCTCGACGGTCTCGGCGAGGATGCGTAGAACCGAGTCGGTGAAGCGGACATCCAGCAGCGGCCGCGTGATCTGACCGTCCTCGATCAGGAAGGTCCCGTCGCGGGTGACGCCGGTCAGCAGGGTGTGGCGGGGGTCGACCGGGTTGACGTACCACAGGCGGGTCACGTAGAGGCCTCGCTCGACCGGCCGGACGAGCTCGTCGAGCGAGGTCGCGCCGCCGCCGGCGAGCAGGAGGTTCGTCGGGGCCGGGCCGTCCGGATCCCCGCCCGGAGCCAGGGCGTGTCCGGTCGACCGGGCGCCGCCCCCGGCGAGTGCGGCCGACCGGGTGTCGTGGACGACGCTGCGGGCGACTCCGTCGTCGATCAGCTGGAGCCGCACCTTGCGGATCCCGTCGGCGTCGTAGGACCGCGGGAGGCCGCGGCGCAGGCCGGGCGCGTCGCTGAGGTTGATCGCCGGGGCGGCGACCGCCTGGCCCAGGCGATCGGAGAGGGCGCCGCGGTGCTCGGCGTGGGCCAGGCCGTTGAAGGCGAGCCAGCCGAGGAAGTCGAGCAGCGTGCCGACGGCCTCGTGGTCGAGCACGACCTCGTACTCACCGGGCGGGAGCTCGACCGGGTGGGCCGGGTTGAGCTTCGCGGCAGCGCGTTGGGCGATCTCGGCTCCGTCGAGCGCACCGCTGCCGACCGACGTGGTCGCCGCGTAGCCGCTGCGGCCGGTCGCGTCCCGGCAGATCACCTTCATGTGGGCGTCGGTCACCGACTCGGCCGACCGGATCCCAGCGCTCGAGACGATCGCGGTGCTCACCTCGCCGGCGCTCCAGATCCCGAAGGCCTCGGTCGCGTGGCGCTGTGCGGTCGCGAAGGCTGCACCCAGGGCGTCCCCGGCGACGGCCGGATCGAGCTCGGCCGTCGCCGCGTCGTGCCCGACTCGGGCGTCGTCGGCCTCCACTGGGTCGGAGCCGCCGGCTGGATCTCCCGCGGGGCGGGGGTCGGCCGGCTGGGAGAGGCCGGAGTCCGGCTGAGGGAGGCCGGGGTGGTCGCCGCGCCCGGCGCGGGCGGCGGCTGCGGCGATTCTCCGAGCTCTGCCGGCGACCTCGCGGAGGGCGTCGGCGTCGAGTCGATTGGTCGACGCGGTACCGACGTGGCCGTCGAGCAGGCAGAGCACCTCGACCGTCGTGTCGTCGACCGCCGTCGCCTGGGTCGGGACCGACCGGGCGAAGCGTGATGCGAGCGAGCGCTCGCGCGTGACGTTGACCTGGGCGTCCCCGTCGCAGAACCCGAGCGTCCGCTCGGCGAGGTCCCGCTCGACCTCGGTCATCCGCGGGCGACCCCGACCTGGACACCCCGAAAGCGGGCCGGGGCCGCCCCGTGCGAGACGTGGGCGACCTGTCCGGGCTCGCCCTTGCCGCAGTGCAGGAGCCCCCAGACGCGCCACTCCGAGTCCGAGCAGACGCCGTCCAGTGAGCCCCAGAACCCCGGCGTGATCCCGGCGTACGAGGGGTTCTTGACGAGGCGTCCGAGCTCGCCGTTGCGGATCTCCCGGCCGAGCTCGGTCGCGAACTGGAAGTGGAGGCGGCGGTCGTCGATCGACCACGAACGATTCGTCTCCATGTAGACGCCGTCGTCGACGTCGCCGATCAGCTCGGCCAGCGTCCCGGCCCGGCCCGGCTCGATCGACACGTTCGTCATCCGGACGATCGGCTGCCGGCTGAAGCCGTCGGCCCGGGCGCAGCCGCCGGACGCCGTCAGCCCGAGGTCAGCGGCCGACGTCCGATCCGAGAGGGTGGCCCGGAGGATCCCCGACTCGATCAGCGGCGTCCGCCGGCCGGCGACGCCCTCGTCGTCCCAGCCGAAGGACCCGAGACCTCCGGGGAGCGTTGCGTCGGCGGTGATCTGGAGGTCGTCGGACCCGTAGCGGAGCCGGCCGATGTCGGCCGGTGAGACCCAGCTCGTCCCGGCGTAGGAGGCCTCGCCGAGCTGGATCCGGTCGAGCTCGAGGGCGTGGCCGATCGACTCGTGGACCTGGAGGGCGACCTGCTCGTCGCCGAGCACGAGCGTCCGCGTTCCGGCCGGGCACTCGGGCGCCGTGAGCAGTGCGACGGCTTCCTGGGCTACGCGGGGGGCGTTGCCGACGAGGTCGAGGCCGAGCAGGTGCTCGTAGCCGGCGGCGGCGACGTTCCCCCCGTGGGCGCTCGGATACGACCGGATCTGGACGTCGTCGCCGCCGGCGGCGTGGGCTTCGATGCCCCCGCCGCACTCGGTCAGCTCCTGGGTCACGGCGGTTCCGTCGCTCGACGCGAAGGCCTTTCGCGTGCGGACGGCGAGTGACTCGGCCCGCGATCGGACGATCCGCGGATCGCCGCGCAGGAGGGCCTCGGCCGCGAGCAGGAGCTCGAGCCGGGTCTCGATCGACTGGCTGAACGGGTCGATCTCGCAGCGGCTGGACCACGTCCCGTGAGCGGGTATGACCGGCGCGAGCGGCCGGAGTGCCGCGGTCGGCTGGGCCGCGGCGATCGCCGTTGCCCGGCGCAGCGCGGCCAGTCCGCCCCGGCGTGACGTGTCGCGGGTCGCCGCGAACCCGAATCCGCCTGACCGGGCGGCCACGCGGACGCCGAGCCCCTCGTCCTCCTGGCTGAGCACCCGCTCGATCCGTCCGCCGCTGACCGTCAGGTGCTCGAGACGCCGGGTGACCCAGCGTACGTCGACGTAGGACGACTCCCGGCCGCCCGACGAGGCCAGGTCGGCGACTAGGTCGAGCAACTCCCTGCTGCTTGGGGCCTAGGAGGCGCCGAGCAGGTCGATGATGAAGATCAGCGGCTGGTTCGGCGCGATCCCCGCGGCCGAGTTGCCCTGCTTGCCGTAGGCCAGCGCCCCGGGGATGATCAGCTCGCGCCGGCCGCCGATGCGCATGCCGGGGAGGCCCTGCACCCAGCCGGGAATCAGGGCTCCGGCCATCAGCTGGAACTCGGCCGGCGTCCCGCGCTTCCACGAGGCGTCGAAGACCTTCGCGCCGGGGTAGGTCGCCCCGACGTAGTTGACGGTCGCCGTCTGCCCGACGCTCAGCGCGGCTCCGGTGCCCGTGACGATGTCCTTGACGATCAGCTTGGTCGGTGCCGGGGCGTTCGACTTGGCGATCGTCGGCTCCTTCGACAGCGGCCCGGTCTTCGGCGTGGTGATCGGCGCCGGAACCGTGATCGGCCCCTGCGCGGCCGAGGGGGCCGGCTGGATCGCCGGGTTCGCCTTCGTCGACCCGCAGCCGGCGATCAGGATCGCGGCGGCCGCACCGGCGGCAAGCGTGTGGCGGGGTTGGATCCTCATCGCGGGCCGAAGGGTAGCCGAACTCGCCGGGCGGCGGCAGAGGTCGGCCGCGGCCGGCTCAGGCGAGCGTCCAGAAGCCGTCCCAGCCGACGTGCTCCTCGACGGCGACTCGGCCGAGGGCCTCGCGGGCCTCGTTGAACTCGAGCTCGCAGATCGCGGCGACCTCCTGGGTCGCCAGGGGCGTCGACGCCCACTCGAGCACGTCGTCGACGCTCGCGGGCGGGTCGCGCCGGTCGGCTGCGGGGAGCAGGTTGGCCATCGCGACCTCGTAGACGGCGAACGGCCAGAAGCCCGGGATCACCGTGGGCTCGGCCGGGCCGGTTCCGGCGATCTCGTACGACGGGCAGGTGTAGCGCCGGCCGCCAGACCAGCCGGCCAGCTTCCGGTCGAGGGCGAGGCCGGCCGGCAGGGGGTGGCGGGCGGCGTCCATGTCCTCGGCGAGGGCCGAGGCCGTCGCCGGCTCGTCGATCCACCCGGCGAGCTCGGCCGGGTCGATGCCGGCGTCGGTTGCGGCGCCGGCGATCGTCTCGGGGGCGTCGAGGAGCTCGCCGGAGAAGGTCCGCACTCGCAGCCGGCGCAGGAGCGCCGCGTCCGTGCCCGGGGCGTTGAGGCGTGCGGCGACGACCGCCCGGCAGGCCGGGAGGGTCGCAGCCATGCGGGGACGCAGCGATGTGTCCATCGGCATGTGGTACTCGCTCGACAGGTGGGCGAGCGACTTGGACAGCCGCTCGACCGTGAAGCCGCTGCCCTCGTACACCGCGGCCGTCTCGGCGAGCCCGACCATCCGCGGCCGCCAGTCGATCTGCTCGCCGTAGATCCAGGCCAGACGGAGGCGGATCGGTTCGGCCGAGAAGGCGAACGGGCATCCCGGGTCGGTGTAGTCGGTGATCGTTACGGCTGCCATCGT
>DASZKP010000110.1:0-32946 GCA_035553395.1 Solirubrobacteraceae bacterium
GCGCTTCAGACCGTCCGCTGGCTGACGCGGCCGATCGCCTTCATGGAGGACTGCCGGGCTCGCTACGGCGACGCGTTCACGATCAACCTCGTCGGCTTCCGCACTCCCCTCGTGATGATCTCCGACCCCGCGGCCGTCCGGGCGCTGTATTCGAGCCGGGAGAACGGACTGCCGCCGGGGCGGACCTTCGCGCTGCGACGGCTCGTCGGGCCTCGGTCGGTCCTCCTGCTCGAGGGCCCGGAGCACCTCCGGCGGCGGCAGATCATGCTCCCGCCGCTCCACGGCCAGAGGATGCGCGCGTACGAGACGACCGTGCGCGAGATCGTCGACCGCGAGGTCGACTCCTGGCCGGTCGGCGAGCCGTTTCCGATCGCCCCGCGGATGCGCGCGATCACCCTCGAGGTCATCCTCCGGGCCGTGTTCGGGGTCACCGATCCCGCGCGCCTGACCCACCTGCGCCGGCTCCTGCCCGACCTCCTGGCCCGGTCCTCCGGCCCCGGACTCCAGTTCGCAGCCCTCTTCTCCCGCCGTCTCGGCCGGCCGGATCCGCTCGAGGCGATCAGGGCGCTGGCCGCGCCGGTCGACCGGCTGCTGGCGGCCGAGATCGTGCAGCGGCGGGCCGACCCGGGGGTCGCCGAGCGCGAGGACATCCTCTCGCTGCTGATCTGCGCGCGCCTGGACGACGGCGAGGCGATCGACGACGCCGAGCTCCGCGACCAGCTGATCACGCTGGTCGTCGCCGGTCACGAGACGACGGCCACCGGCCTCGCCTGGGCGTTCGACCTCCTCCTCCACAACCCGGTCGCGCTCGACCGGCTGACGGCCGAGGCACGGTCGCCGGCGCCGGCGACCGCGTACGCCCGCGCCGTCGTCGCCGAGGCGCTGCGACTGCGCCCGGTCATCCCGCTCGCCGGCCGACGTCTCCACGACGCGCTCCGGACAGACGAGCTCGACCTGCCGAGCGGAACCGACGTCACCCCGTCGATCTGGCTCGCCCACACCCGGCCGGAGTCCTACGCCGAGCCGTACGCGTTCCGTCCGGAGCGATTCGTCGACCGTCCGCCCGACACGTATGCGTGGATCCCCTTCGGCGGCGGCGTCCGCCGCTGCCTCGGAGCCGCGTTCGCCGAGTTCGAGATGCGCACGGTCCTCCGTGCGGTCGTCTCTCGCGCGCACCTGCGGAGCGCCGGGTCGTTGCCCGAGCGCGTCGCGCGTCGAAACGTGACGCTCGCGCCCCGCCATGGAACCCCCGTCATCCTGACCGAGCGGCGCGCCGCGCCGTAGCCGAGCTGACCGGCGACCGGCAGAGCAGCCGGCGAAGTGGGATATGATCCGCCTGTGATTGGATACGATTTGTGTCGCTCACGCTCGCTCACGTCGTCCTCCTCGTCGGCGCCGGGGCACTCGCCGGGGCGGTCAACGCCGCGGCCGGAGGCGGGTCGCTCATCTCGTTCCCGGCGCTTCTCGTCGCCGGCCTGCCGGCGCTGAGCGCGAACGTGACGAACACCGTCGCCCTGTGTCCCGGCTACCTCGGCGGTGTCGGCGGGTTCAGGGCCGAGCTCGCCGGCCAGCGCCCGGCGATGCGGGTCCTCGGCACGACGGCGGGGCTCGGCGCGGTGGTCGGGGTCGGTCTGCTCGAGATCAGCCCGGTCGCGACCTTCCGGACGGTCGTGCCGTTCCTGCTGCTGCTCGGATGCACGCTGCTCGCCTTCCAGCCTCCGGTCGCCCGGTGGGTCGCCCGGCGACGCGGTGAGCGCCCGCCCGGCCGGGCCGCACTCGGATCGGCCGTGTTCGCGGCCGGCGCCTACGGGGCGTACTTCGGCGCGGGGCTCGGCGTGATCCTGCTGGCCGTGCTCGGCGTGCTCGTCGCAGAGACGCTGCCTCGGCTGAATGGCCTCAAGGCGTACCTCGCGCTGGTGATCAACCTGCTCGCGGCCGCCCTGTTCGTCGTCGCGCTGCCGGTCTCCTGGCCGGGCGTGGCGATCATGGCCCCGAGCAGCCTGCTCGGAGGTCTCGCCGGAGCGTCGGCAGCGCGGCGGATTCCTCCGGCCGTGCTTCGGGCGGCCGTCGTCGGGATCGGGGGCGCGGTCGCCGTCGCCCTGCTGGCGGGAGCGTGATCGTGGGAGGTGTCGAGGCCCTGGCCGGCGAGCTTCAGGACCTGATCCTGTCGGGCGCGCTGCCGACCGGGTCGTGGCTGCGTCAGGAGCGCCTGGCCGCCGAGTTCGGGGTCAGCCGGACACCGGTCCGCGAAGCGCTCCGGGCGCTCCAGGCCCGCGGCCTGATCGAGCTGCACCCACACCGCGGCGCCCTCGTCTGCGGGCCGTCGGCCCGCGACATCCGCGAGGCGTATGCCGTCAGGGCCGAGCTCGAGGGCTTCGCGGCGGAGCTCGCGGCCGAGTGGGCCCGCGACGTCGAGCTCGACCGCCTCGCCCGGGCGGCCGGCCTGTTCGAGCGCCTCGTCGAATCCGCGCTCGCCCGACCGACGCGCCCGGCCGGCGACGAGCGTCCGAGCTGGCAGGAGGCCAACGACGACTTCCACGGGGCGATCCTCGACGCGGCCGGCAACCACCGGCTGAAGGCGACGATCGAGGACCTCCACACGAGCTTCCCGCGGAACCTGACGTGGTCGGCACTGGCCGGCCACGCGGGACTCCTTGCCGAGAATGTTGACCAGCATCGGCAGGTGCTGCGTGCGATCGCCACCCGCGACCGGTCGGGTGCTCGGGCGGCGATGGTCGCCCACGTCCGCCGGGCCGGGGACCTCGTCGGCCGCCGTTTCGAGGAGCTCAACGCGACCGAGAACCGGCGCGAGCCGGTCTCGACCCGGGCGCAGACGACCGAGCCCCGGATATAGTTCCGGCGAAATTGGATCCAATCGGACCCCGCATACACGATCTGCCGGCCCGGCCGCAGAACGTCCACTGGGGTTACTTCGATCCCGGCCTCCCGCCGGTCCTGACGGTCCGCTCGGGGGACATCGTCCGGGTCGAGGCGATCACCCATCACGCGGGCGACGCGCCCGATCTGATGATGGACGAGGCGATCGAGCGGATCTTTGCCGAGGTCGAGGACCGCGGCCCGGGGCCGCACCTTCTGACCGGGCCGATCGCGATCGAGGGGGCGCGCCCGGGCGACGTGCTGGAGGTCCGCATCCTCTCGGCCGAGCCGCGCCTGCCGTACGGGTCGAACCTCGCGGCGCACTGGGGCCAGCTCTACGGGGACTTCGGCAAGGAGCGGGTGACGATCTACGGGTTCGACGCACAGGCCCTGATCGGGCGGGCTCTGTTCGCCTACGACTGGACGGCCAGCCCGCTCTGCGACGCCCCGGGCACGATCGTGACCCCGGATCCGGCGTCGCGAGAGCCGGCGCTCGAGGGCGTGCAGGTGCCCCTGCGCCCACATTTCGGAACGATGGGGGTCGCTCCGGCGACGCCGGGCAGGACGAGCTCGATCCCACCGGGCGACCACGGCGGCAACATCGACAACTGGCGGATCGGGGCCGGCGCCCGGATGCACTACCCGGTCGCCGTGCCGGGAGCGATGCTGTCGATCGGTGACCCGCACGTCTCTCAGGGCGACGGCGAGGTCAGCGGGACGGCACTCGAGTCGTCGCTGACCGGGCTCGTCCAGCTGATCGTCCGACGGGACCTGCCGTACACGGTCCCGGTACTCGAGGACGCGACCCACCTGGTCGTCCACGGCTTCGGCGACGACCTCGACGAGGCGATGCTCGCGGCCAGCCGGCGGACGCTCAAGGTGCTCGGCGACCGGTACGCCCTCAGCCGCGACGACGCCTACTCGCTGCTGAGCGTGGCCTGCGACTTCACCGTGACGCAGGTCGTCGACGGACGCCAGGGCGTGCACGCGAGCATCGCGAAGTCGATCTTCCCGAGGCTCGGATGAGACGCTGGACGTTCACGGCGGCCGACGGCGTGCCGGACGCGGTGGCGCCGTACGCGCACGCGACCGAGGCGAACGGGATGCTCTGCGTGACCGGTCAGATGCCGATCGACCCGGCCACCGGAGGCCTCGCGCCGGGCGGCGTGACCGAGCAGACCGATCAGGTGATGCGCAACCTGGCACGCGTCCTCGAGCTGTGTGGGTCGGACTTCGCCCGCGTTCTCCACGCCCGGGCCTACCTCGTATCGATGGACCTCTTCGGCGAGTTCAACGCAGCCTACGCGCAGTGGTTCCCGGCCGGCCTGCCGGCCCGGACGTGCGTCGCGGTCGACGGCCTCGCGGTCGGCGCCCTGGTCGAGGTCGACCTGCTCGTGGCGCGATGACGGCCGCGAGCATCGTCGAGTCGGTGATCCCCCTTACGCTCGGCGCCGAGCGGCTTCCGATCTCGTTCTCGCTGCACGGCGACCGGTCGGGCGAGATCCTCGTCGAGCCTGTGATCGCCGTGCTCCTGAGCTGCGTCGACGGCCCACGGCTGCTGGACACCGGCATCAACACGGTTCTGATCCGCGACCGGTGGCTCTATGCGCGACTCCACGGACGCAACCACGACATCGTGCCGCTGCTCCCCGA
This sequence comes from Solirubrobacteraceae bacterium, assembly GCA_035553395.1. Lineage (GTDB taxonomy): Bacteria > Actinomycetota > Thermoleophilia > Solirubrobacterales > Solirubrobacteraceae > Palsa-513. The sequence continues at coordinate 4,531 of DASZKP010000110.1, forward strand.
CGGCGTCGACGAGCCCCTGCTGGCGGAGCTGGCCGCCCACGGCGTCGCACCGGAGGACCTCGTCGAGGTCTACCTGTCGCATCTCCACAACGACCACGCCGGCGGCCTGCGGCTGCTGCCGCCGGGGATCCCGATCCACGTCCAGCGGGCCGAGCTCGACTATGGTCTTCGCGACCATCCGTTCCCCGAGCGCCACGGGATGTTCCGCGTCGACTACGACGACCCCGAGCTCGCCTGGCGTCTGCTCGACGGGGACACCGAGCTCGTCCCGGGTGTGCGTGCGCTGGTGAGCGCGGGTCACACGCCCGGCCACCAGAGCTTCGCCGTGCGCACGCGGGCCGGTGACGGCTACCTGTTCGCGTTCGACGCGGCCGACCTCCAGCGCAACATCGACGAGGAGACCGGCCCCGGGGGCTTCGTCCACTGCTCCGCCGACGTCCCGCTCGCGTCGCTGCGGCGCCTCAAGGAGATCGCCGCGCGCGAGGACCTGCGGCTGTTACCGGGTCACGACCCGGAGGTCTGGCCGGCGTTCACAGCCGAGCTGCTCGGGCCCGGGTAGGACGAACCAGGGCGCGGGGATCTCGCCGGCGCGGGCGAGCGGCACGCTCCACCGGACCCTCCACCGGACCCGGCTCCCCGGCTCACGCCACCGGGCGCACGGCGGGAGCCGGCGTCAGGGCTCGGGCCAGTAGCCCATTCGCAGCTGGGCGTCGCCGGGGCGGTGGGACCCGGTCGCGAGGATCTGGAGGCCGTCGGGCCCGGCCTCGAACGCCCGGGTCGATCCGGGGGCGACGCGGATCGCGTCGAGCTTGCTGATCGCATGGATCTCGTCGTCGATCGCAACCCGGCCGGACCCGTCGAGCACGACGTAGATCTCCTCGTCGACACCGTGCTCGTGGCCGAATGCCGCCCGGGCGTTGGGGGCCATCCGCTGGAGGCTGAGGCCGGTCGTCAGGGCGCCGAGCGCCGTCCGGGCGAAGCGGGCCTCACCGGTCTCGCCGTAGCCGAACCTGGGGGCCATGTCCTCGACGTCGTCGAGGTTGACGATCGTGTGCCCGGTGACGCCGACCGGGTAGCCGGCGCCCCCGATCGGCTCGACGTCGACCCGCTCGACGCCGCCCGGCTCGACCAGGTCGAGGACGGCCGGCATGGCGGCCTTCGCCTCGTCGGTCGCAAGCGCCGCGTCGAGGTCCTCGAGGCTGCGCCAGATCTCCGTGACCCAGACGACGTCCGGCTCACCCGGCACCCGGTTGATCACGTAGAGCCGGCATCCGGGAGCGTCCTGAACGCCGCCGGCGACCTCGAGCAGGAGTGCGGCGAGCTCGTCTCCCCGGCCGGCCCGGGCCATGATCTTCGCGTAGCGCCCGACGTTCGCCATCCGTCCGACGATACCGCGCGCGCCCGCCGGCCGGTCAGATCTTCGACCGACCGTCGATCAGTGGACGAGGCGGGCGGTCTCCAGCGCCTGGACGTGCTGGAGCGGCGAGCCCGGGGGCGAGAGGTCGATCGCCGGGACGAACGCGACGATCGCGTAGACGCCGAACGCCAGCGCCGCGACCCGGAGATGCGCCCGCCGGGTCAGCGCGGCGAACGGGAGCAGCCAGAGCACGTACCACGGCGCCTGCCAGCTCAACGTCACGAGGAGCACGAAGACGGCGACGCCGGCCGGGGCGATCCAGTCGCCGCTGCGCCGGCAGGCCCACAACGCGCACCCGGCGACGGCGACCAGCAGGACGATCACCAGGACCCCGCGCAGGCCGACCGTCTCGCCGCCGAGCCCGAGTCCGTATCCGAGCAGGCTCGGCAGGCCGACGGCCGTGACAAGGCTGCTCTGGGTGCCCAGATCGGGGAGATGGGTCCCGAAGGCGACGAGGCTCGCAAGCGCCGCGACGACGCCGGCCGCGACCATTCCGGCGACCAGCCACCGCCGGTGTCCGGAGACGGCGAAGACGATCGGCACGAGGATCGCCGCGGGCAGCTTGATGGCGAGCGCGCAGACGAGGGCCAGGCCGCAGCCGAACTGGAGCGCCTGCTCGCGCCCGACGGCCAGCCCGACGGGCAGCGCGTCGCGCAGACCGCGCAACGGGCCGGCGGCGACCTGGTCGACCGTGGCGGCGGGCGAGCCTACGCCCGAGCCGGGCAGCTGAGGGGCCGCCACGACCTCGGCGGCGGCCGGCGGCCAGCCCCGTGCGAGGACGAGCCGACCGGCGAAGATCGGCCGGCGAGTGCGCGCGAGCAGCTCGCCGAGCGCCGTTGGGCCGCTTGGCACGAGGCCGCCGTCACGCCGGGCGCCCGGCCAGGCGCGGGGTCTCTCGGCCTGCTCTGCGTGGGACGCTCGCAGACGGCGTGAGCCGCGGCGGCCGGCGACGAGGTCGTCGCGGAGCGTCAGGGCGCTCGCGAATCCGGACGACTTCGAGCGGAGCAGGAGGTAGACGGCGACCATCGCGAAGAGCATCATGAAGAAGTCGTTGTGGTCGCCTCCGAGGCCCCAGACGAGGACGAGCGGGTTCAGCCCGACCAGCAGGACCGCCTTCAAGGGGTCGCGGTGGAGGAGCTCGGCGCAGCGCCAGACGAGCCAGAGGCTGGCCAGGCTGACGAGCATCAGGGAAGCCTTGAAGACCCAGAACGACGTCGCCAGGCCGAGGGGGACGAGGGCGAACGTGAAGAACGTGAAGAGCGGCCCGTACGGACTGAGCAGGTGATGCCAGTTGCTGAGCGCGAAGGCCGGGTCGCTGTGGGGCTCGAGCGCGGGGATCGTCGCGTACGGGTTGAGGCCGTGGGCGATCTCCATGCGCCCGTAGTTGAGGTAGTTGAAGACGTCGGTCAGGGCCAGCGGCGGAGAGATGAAGAAGATCACGTGAGCCGCGACGATCGCGGCGATCGTCCACCTGGCGCGCAGGCGGGGGGCGCAGAGGAAGGCCACGACGTAGAAGACGTACATGCCGGCGATCGCGACCGTGAACAGCACACCCAGACCGGTGTTGGTCAGGGGTAGCGACCAGACGCCGTGGAGCGGGCCGGCAAGCCAGTTGGGGAAGACCCGGGAATGGGTCGGCGGCGAGAGGCTGCTCGGCCGACCCGCGCTCGCCCCGACGACGATCAGGCCGGTCAGCAGGAGCCCTGCGAGCGAGATCACGGCAGCGACGAGAACCGTCCTCGGGGGCGACACATCGATCCGCGGGCGGCGGCGATCGTCGTGGAGGATGCCTGTTCGAAGCACGGCGTTCGCAGGCGGAAGGGAGCCGCCGCAGGGAGCGCGAGCATAACACCGTGAGCCCGTCACACGGCCCGCTTCCCGGACCGCGGCGGTCGAGCGCCGGGATATCCTGCGGCCGTGCCCTGGCGCCGAGACCCCACGCGCCGGCCCGGGCGCGGATGACCGATCCGCCGCCGGGCGCAGGACACCGCCGGCGCGGCGCGGTGGCCGTGGGTCCGCTCGCAACCGCGGCGTTGACGCTGCTCGGCGCGGTCCTCTCGATGGAGCTGTGGAAGGCCAACCTCGGAGTTCCGCTCCGCTACACGCAGGTCGACGATTCGAAGTTCTACTTCATGCTCGTCAAGGGGATCATCGACCACGGGTGGTACCAGACCAACGCGAACCTCGGGGCACCGTTCGGTGCGCGGCTGTACGACTTCCCGCAGGGAGCCGACAACCTCAACTTCCTGCTGATCAAGGGGCTGGGCCTCGTCACATCCAGCTGGGCCGTGGTCACGAACCTGTTCTTCCTGCTGACCTTCCCCCTGACCGGCCTGGCCGCCTACTACGCGCTGCGGAGGCTCGAGGTCTCACCGGCGGCGGCGTGCGTCTGCTCGGTGCTGTTCTCGCTCCTCCCGTATCACTTCTACCGGCAGGAGTCGCAGCTCCTCCTTTCGGCCTACTACTCGGTTCCGCTCACCGGATACCTGTTCATCGCCCTGGTCAGCGGCAGGCCGGTCTTCGCCAGTCGCCCGGACGCCGGGCGGCGGGCGCTCGCGCTGGTCAGCGGCCGGTCCGTGCTGAGCGTATTGACGTGCGTCGTGATCGGCTCGGCCGGCCTCTACTACGCCGGCTTCGCCATCGTCCTGCTGCTCGCGGCGACGATCGTCGCCGTCGTCGGCGGCCGTGGCCGGAGCGCCCTCGCGAGCGGGGCGGTCGTCTGCCTGGTGGTCGGCGCGACGCTCGTCTTCAACCTCGCGCCGAGCATCCGCTACGGACTCGAGCACGGCGCGAACACGGCGATCGTGCGGACGCCGATCGAGAGCGAGCAGCTCGGCCTGCGACTGTCGAATCTGCTCCTGCCAGTCCAGGGCGATCGCATCCCGGGACTGACGAAGGTCAGCGGCAACTACGCGGCAAAGACGTCGCCCGGGTACTGCGAGTCGTGCAACGCCGGGCTCGGGGTCGTCGGGTCGGGCGGCTTCATCGTGCTCTGCCTGGTCGGCCTGAGCGCCCTCGTCGGGGTCGCCGGCGTCGCCGGGGCCCGACGAGCCTGGCAGGCCCGACTACGTCCGGCGGCGCTCGGGGCTGCGGTCGCGTTCGGGATCGGGACGACCGGGGGGGTCTCGGCGCTGATCGCGTATTTCGTCACGCCTGACCTCCGGGGTTGGAATCGGCTGTCGCTGTTCATCGCGTTCTTCTCGTTCCTGGCCGTCGGCACGCTCCTCGACGGCGCGCGCCGGCGGGTGGGCAGACGCGCGGCCGCCGGCGCCGGCGGCGGCGCTGCCGCCGGCCGGACCGCCGTACGCCGGGGCCTGGGATGGGCCATCGTGCTGGTCGTCGTGCTCGGCCTCGGAGCGACCGAGGAGACCTCGAACTTCTATCTGGTCAGCTATTCGGCCGCCGCCCGCAGCTACCACGCCGACCAGGCCTTCGGCCGCGTGATCGAGGCCAGTATGCCGCGGGGATCGAGCATCTTCGAGCTTCCGTACGTACCCTTCCCCGAGGGCTACCACGTCGCCGGCGTGCCGACGACGGCGACGACGGGGTTCGCCACGAGCTACGAGCTGCTGCGGCCCTACCTCAACACGACCGGCCTCGACTTCAGCTTCGCCGCGGTCAAGGGCCGCCCGACCGACTGGGAGTCGGCGCTGTCGGCCAAGCCGCTGAACCTCGCCGTGGCAGGGGCCGCGGCGGCCGGCTTCAGCGGGATCTACGTGGATCCACGCGGCTACGGGCCGCAGGCGTCGCGCGTCGGGGAGTGGCTGCGCCAGCTGGTCGGCGCGGCCCCGCTCGCCTCGAGCCTCGCAAACGCGTGGTTCGTCGACCTGCGGCCTTACGCCGCCGCGCTCGACGCGAGCGCGTCCCCCGCGGCGATCGCCGGTCTGCGCCAGGCGACGCTCCACCCCCTCCAGGCGGCGTGCGGTCCGAATCCGGCGGTGCTCGAGCTGACCAACCCCGGGCGCGCTCCCGCCCGGGCGTCGTTCTCGGCGACGCTCCAGAACACGGTTCCCGGCCAGCTGCCGGTCGAGATCACCTTCCCGGGTGGCGCGTCCGAGGAGCGGACCGTCTACGCGAGCAAGCCCACGATGCTCGAGCGGCGGCTGGTCATTCCCCCGGGGACGAGCACGGTGACGTTCCGGACGCTCGCCACGCCGAAGGTCAAGGCCGGGCCGGCCGTCAGCGTCGCGGTCTCGGGCGCCAACCTCACCGACGCGGCGTTCGCCCGCTTCCGGTCGTTTCGGACGATCCGCGGGCGGACTCCACCGCTGACCGGACTCGTCGCGCCGAGCTGCTCGGTCCAGTACGAGGCGACCGTCCCGCCCCTCTGAGCCCGCCCCGGCCCCGACCGGCCGCTCCCGTCCGCTCACGACCGACGCGGCCCCGGCCCCGGCCCCGGCCGGCCGCTCCCGTCCGCTCACGACCGACGCGGCCCCGGCCGCGGCCCCGCCCGACGCGGGCCCGGCCGTCGCCCCTATCCGGCGGCCTGGATCTCGGCGATCGTCTCGAGCGCCAGGTCGACGGCCCGGCCGACGGCGTCGCGGACGGTGTCGCTCAGCCCGATCGCCATGTCGTTGACATGCTCGACGACAAGCTCGGGCTCGCAGGCGAGGACGAGGACCCGCGAGGGAAGCTCGCCGCTGACCTGCTTGACGAAGCGCAGGACGGACGTCGGGTCCATCGCGTGGACGTCGAAGGACCCACCGGCGGCGATCGCCGCGTCGATCTCGGCCTCGTCGGGCTCGATCACGTAGAGCGTCCCGGGAGGGTGACCCTGACGGCTGATGTCGATCAGGATCAGCGCGTCGTAGCCGGCCATGACCTCGTACGCCAGGTTGAGGCCGCCGGTCCCGAAATCGGTGACCGTGACGCCACGGGCGAGCTCCCGCTCGAGCAGGCGCTTGGCCACGGCCGGCCCGAAGCCGTCGTCCTGGAGCCAGTCGTTGCCGACCGCCGCGACGAGGATCCGCTTGTCGGACGGCTTGGCCTCCGGCGTCCCCGCGGCCGGGGAGATCGGGGTTGTCTCGGTCATGGAACCTCCAGCTCGGGTGCGCGAAACCAAGATGCCCTCGGCCTCGTCCAGAATCTACACTGACCCACTGTGCCGACCTTCTGCCGCCACGGCGGCCTGATCGAACAGTGTCCGATCTGTCGCTCGACGATCCTCCCGACCCCGGCCAGCCCGGCACGGTCGACCCGGAGCCCGGCCAAGCGGCCGGCGAAGCCGGCGGGCTCAGCCAAGCGGACACCCGCCCGCGGCGCGCTGCGGATCCGCCAGGAAGCCAGGGCGGCCGACGACGGCTACCGCTGCCTGCTGGTCCCGGGTCTTCGCGCCGAGGTCGAGGCTCGCAGGCTCGCGCGGGAGCTCGGCTTCGCGAGCGGCCGGATCGCCCTGCTCGGGAGCGACCCGCCCGGACTCTACGGGGAGGTCGCGGCCGAGCCGGACATCGAGCAGGCGACCTGGCTGGCCTTCCAGATCGTGATGCTCTCCCCGCTCGAGGACGACGCCCCGTTCGCGTCGATCGAGGCGGTCCGCACGACCTGGTCGAGCGGCGAGTTCCCGGATCTCGCCTCAGCTCGGCGAGGCCCGCGGAGCCCGCTGGACGCTGTGCGCTGGCCAGCGACGCTCGAGGCCTACCGGCGGTGGGCGGCGGCGTCGGGATCGCAGGCCGAGGCGTTCACCGGGGATCTCGGATGGAGCCCGCAACGGCGCTTCGAGCGTGTCTTCGAGCGCCTGTCACTGCCGGGACTCGGCCGCCAGGGACGCTACGACCTGCTGGTCACACTCGGCTCGCTCGGCCTTTACGAGCTGCGGGCGCCGGGTCTACTGCTGACCGACGACGACACGACGTCGCGGACCGCCAAGCGGGTCTTCGCGATCGGCGACCGCCTGACGCTCGAGCGGCGGGCGAACGCGCTCGTCGAGGAGTGCGGAGTCCTCGCCGAGTCGCTCGACCTCGCCCTCACCAACTGGCAGGGCGGCAGGCCGATCACGCTCGGTGTCCCGGCGAGCACGCTCGACGCGGCGGCCGAGACCCGGTCGATCGCCGCGCTCGGACTCTAGACCTCAAGCTCGAGTCGAGGATTAGACTCCCGCTCGAGCCTCCAACGAGTCAACCTCGTCAGCTGAGAATCATCCGCTCGTCGAGGTGGGCGCCGACCTTCCGCTTGACCCGCTGGAGCGCGTTGTCGACGGTCTTGCAGTCGCAGTCCAGCCGGTCGCCGATCTGCTCGTAGGAGTAGCCGTCGAGGTAGAGCGAGAGGACATTCGACTCGAGGTCCGAGAGCGCCGTCGACAGACACGTCACGAGCGACCGCAGCTCCTCGGAGGAGACCGCCTGACTCGCCGGATCCTGGACCGCCGGACCGGCGATCAGCTCGTCGAACGTCGGCGCTTCGTCGTCGGAGCCGCCGGCCGGGGCCGAGAACGAGACGTAGTGGTTTAGCGGACTGTGCTTGTTGCGCGTGGCGGTCTTGACGGCCGTGATGATCTGCCTCGTGATGCAGAGCTCGGCGAAGTTCCGGAAGCTCGACTCGCGGTCGTTGCGGAAGTCGCGGACGGCCTTGTAGAGACCAACCAGGCCCTCCTGGAGGAGGTCGTCGCTGTCGCCGCCGGCGAGGAAGTACGACGAGGCCTTGAGCCGGACGAAGCCGTGGTAGCGCTTGACGATCTGGTTGTAGGCGACCGGGTCGCCCTGCTTGGCCAGCGCGATCAGGTAGCCATCGTCAACCCTGACTTGAGGCTGCGAGCGGGAGGTCTGTGGGGCCACGAGCGGTTCCTTTCTTGCCCGAAAGTGCTCAGGCAGGATTTGCTCAGTGGCGCACTCCTCCCCTGGCGCCAGCTGCGATGACAGCATCAGGGTCAACTCGAGGGTTGCACCGATGCGGGATGGAGATTACGGGCTTTCAGGTTTCGGTGTCAAGCAGGGCTCGCTGCTGCAAGACCTCGTACACCAACACGGCCGCCGCGGCGCTCACGTTCAGCGAGCCGACCTTGCCGATCAGCGGCAGGCTGACGAGGTCGTCGCAGCGCTCGGCGACGAGGCGGCGCAGACCGCGACCCTCGCCGCCGAGGACGAGCACGACGCCTCCGGAGTAGTCGGGCGCGTCGTAGGCGACGCCGCCGCCGGACGCCGCTCCGTGGCACCAGAAGCCGACCTCCTGGGCGCGCTCGAGGAACGCGACCATGTTGCGTACGCGTGCGATCCGCAGATGCTCGACCGCACCGGCCGAGGCCTTGCAGACGGCTGGCGAGACCTCAGCCGCCCGCCGCTCGCAGATCACGACGCCGCTCGCTCCGGCGCATTCGGCCGTCCGGGCGATCGCGCCGAGGTTGTGGGGATCCTGGAGCTCGTCGAGCGCGACGATCAGCGGGTCCGGCCCGGCGAGGATCTCCTCGGCCCCGGAGTACGGATACGGCCCGGCGTCGGCGCAGACGCCCTGGTGATCGCTCGAGCCGCAGGCCCGCTCGATCGCCTCGGCGCCCGCCAGCTCGATCGGCACGGCCCGCAGCCATGGCTCCCGCGAGACGGACTCTGTCGCGACGACGTGGGTCACGGCGTGGCGTCGCCTGCCCCGGAGGAGCTCGCGGACCGGATTTCTTCCGTAGACGATCATCTCTCGAGGGCGACGAGCTCGAAGCCGTCGCCGGCGTCGCGGACCGACCAGCCGTGCTCCTCGATCGTCGCCCGCAGCCGGTCGGCTGAGACGAAGTCGCGCGCTGCGCGGGCGGCCTGACGCTCCCCGGCCAGCTCGAGCACCGCTTCGGGCGCCCGGGGACCGGCGTCGTCGAACAGGCTCGCGAGCCCGAGCACGTCGAGCATCTCACGCAGGTCGTCGGACCCGACCGGGCCGTCCTCGCCGCGCCGGTTGGCCTCGCGAATCCAGTCGTAGACCGCCGCGAGCGCCTGCGGCGTGTTGAAGTCGTCGGCCAGCGCGGCGAGGAACCGCTCGCGCAGCGGCGCCATCTCGGGTGGCGACGGACCCGGAGGCAGACGGCGGGCCGCGCCGGCGATCCGCGCGACGCTCCTCTTCGCCTGGGCGAGCTCCGCCGGGCCGAAGGCGATCGGCTGGCGGTAGTGGCCGCTTGCGAGGTAGAGGACGACGGCGTCGCGGCCGTGCTCGTCGAGCACCTCGTGAAGGGCGGCGACGTTCCCCGTCGACTTGCCCATCTTCTGGGTACCGAGCTCGAGCATCCCGTTGTGCATCCAGATCTGCGCGAGCTCGGCCCCCCGGGCGCCCCGCGTCTGCGCGGCCTCGTTCTCGTGGTGGGGGAAGGCGAGGTCGATGCCGCCGCCGTGGATCTCGAAGCCGACGCCGAGCAGGGACTCGGCCATCGCCGAGCACTCGATGTGCCAGCCCGGCCGACCGACCCCCCACGGCGACTGCCAGGCGACGTCCTCGCCGGGCTTCTGGGCCTTCCAGAGCGCGAAGTCGAGGGCGTCGGTCTTGCGCTCGGACCCCTCGAGCTCCTCACCCTGGTCCATCTGCTCGATGTCGCGGCCTGAGAGTCGTCCGTATTGCGGGTCGGAGCGGACGCGGAAGTACACGTCGCCGTCGGCCTCGTACGCGTGACCCGTGTCGATCAGCGTCCCGATCTCGTCGATGATCGCGGCGATCGACTCGCTCGCCAGGGGCTCGTGGTCCGGCCGGCCGAGGCCGAGCCGGTTGGTGTCGGCGATGTAGTGGCCGGTCATCTCCCGCGCCAGCGCGGCACTGTCGCCGCCGGCCGCCGCCGCGTAGATCTTGTCGTTGACGTCGGTGATGTTGCAGACGAGGCTGACCTCGAGGCCGGTCCGGCGGAGGAACCTCGTGAGCAGTGCGAAGACGACGAACGGCCGGGCGTTGCCGATGTGGACACGCGAGTAGACGGTCGGTCCGCAGACGTAGATCCCGACGGCGCGACCGTCCCGCGGGCGGAGCGGCTGCGTGCGGGCGGTCATGGTGTCGTAGAGGCTGATCTCCACCACGGCCAAAGATAGTCGGCCCGGCCGCGCGTCCCCGGCTCGGCGGGTCAGACGGCTTCGATCGTCGCGACCGCCAGGGCCGCCGCCCCCTCGCCCCGGCCGACGAAGCCGACGAGCTCGCCGGTCGTCGCCTTGACGTTGACCTCGCCGTCCCCGAGCCCGAGCGCCCGCGCCAGGCAGGTGACGATCGCCGGGCGGTGCGGCGCGAGCTTCGGCCGCTCGATGACGACCGTCGCGTCGACGTTGCCGATCCGAAATCCGGCCTCGCGTATCCGCTCGACGACGGCCCGGAGCAACCCGATCGAGTCGGCCCCGGCGTACGTGGGGTCGGTGTCGGGAAAGTGCTGGCCGATGTCCCCGAGGCCGGCCGCCCCGAGCAGGGCGTCGATCACCGCGTGTGTGAGGACGTCGGCGTCGCTGTGGCCGTCCAGGCCGACGTCGCTTGGGATCTCGATCCCGCCGAGGACGAGCCGCCGGCCGGCCGCCAGGCGGTGGCTGTCGTAGCCGATCCCGGTCCGGGTCATCCGATCGATTCCAGGGTCCGCCTGCGGCGCTCGAAGACGGACAGCTCGCTGACGCCGAGGCTCTCGAGCAGCTCGAGGGCGGCCTCGTAGCCGCGACCGACGTCGCCGGGGACGTGGGCATCGCTCGAGAGGGCGATCGGCGCGCCGACCTCGATGCACATCTCGAGCAGAGCGGGCGCCGGATAGATCTCCCCGGTCGGCTTTCGCAGTCCGGCGGTCGAGACCTCGATCGCGACGCCCGACTCGGCGATCCCCTCGATCGCCCGCTCGTAGAAGCGACGCAGGTCACCGTCCGGGCGCGGCCGCCCGGCCCCCCAGACCTTGACGAGGTCGGGGTGGGCGAGGATGTCGAACAGCCCGCTGCGGGCCGCCTCGCCCAGCATCTCGAAGTACCGCTTCCAGATCTGGTCGGCGCTGTGGCCGCTGCGCCAGATGTCGTAGTCGCCGTGATCGACCTCGTAGTTGCCGACGAAGTGGACCGATCCGACGACGTAGTCGAGATCCAGGCGCTCGAGCAGGTTGCCGGTCCGGTCCTCCCGGCCCGGGACGAAGTCCATCTCGATGCCCAGGCGGAGATCGGTCTGCTCGCGGACGAACTCGCAGTAGGCGTGGATGTCGTCGACCGCATGCTCGACCCACATCGGGTGCTGCCAGATCTCGAGCGCCTGGCTGAAGCGGTGGATGTGCTCGGACACGCCGAGCTCGGCGATGCCGCGTTCCTCCGCTGCCTCCCGGTAGCGCTCGGCGTTGGCCGGGGTGAAGTGGTCGGCCGCGGTCGCCGCGAGGTCGTCCGGGCGGAGGTGAAGGTGGTAGTCGGTCAGCATCGACCGCGCCCCCGGCCGAGCGCCGGATCGCCGACGCCCGGGCTCGCGGCCAGGCGCTCCGCAAGCAGCTCCGAGGAAATCCGCAAATCCCGGGGGGTCGTGATCTTCAGGTTCTCGGGCGAGGACTCGACGATCCGGATCCGCCCGCCGGCCCGCTCGACGAGCCACGACTCGTCGGTCGCTCGGGCCAGGACGTCGGGCGGGACGTCGAGTGCCCGCTCGAGTGCTGAGCGGTGGAAGGCCTGGGGGGTCTGGACGGCCCACAGGCGGGAGCGGTCGAGCGTTGCCGTGACGATCCCGTCGGCGTCCGCCTGCTTGGTCGTGTCGGTCACCCGGGCCGCAGCGATCGCCCCGTCGACGCCGACGAGGGCGTCGAGCACCCGCTCGACGAGCTCCGGCCGCAGGAGCGGGCGGGCGGCGTCGTGGATCAGCACCGGGTCGCCGGCGCCGGCCGCGAGCGCCGCCGCGACCGAAGCGGCACGGACTGCGCCGCCGGGCACGCCGACGCAGCCGTCGGGGGCGTCCTCGCCGGCCGGCAGGGCGACGACGATGCGGTCGATCGCCGGAACCTGGCGGAGCGCGTCCACGCACCATTCGAGCATCGGCCGGCCAGCCACGATGACGAACGCCTTGGGTCGGTCGGACCCAAGGCGTTCACCACGACCCGCGGCCACGACGAGCGCGACCGCCATCGTTGTCCTCGCTTCCTACTTCGCGCTCGCGACGATCTTCGTCTCGGCCGAGCGGGACAGCAGCTCGTCGAGGTATGCCTCGGCCTCTTCCTCGTCCTTGTCGAGCGCGTACATCAGCTCTGACGCGAGGATCTTCTTCGCCCGCATGAACATCTGCTTCTCGCCGGTCGACAGGCCCTTCTCGTTCTCCCGGAGGGCCAGGTTCCTGACGACCTCGGCCAGCTCGTAGATGTCGCCGGTCTTGATCTTGTCCCGGTTGTGCTTGAACCGGCGGTTCCAGTTCTTCGGCATCTCCGAGACGTCGTCCCGCAGGACGAACAGGACCTTCTTGACGGTCTCCTCGTCGATCACCCGTCGCAGGCCGGCGAGGGCCGCGTTCTCGGTCGGCACCATCACCGTCATGTCGTTGTGGAGGATCTTGATCGTCAGGTACTCACGCGTCTTGCCGAAGATCTCCTTCAGCTCCTTGCCCTGCACCTTGCCAGCCCCATGGTGCGGGTAGACGACGTTGTCGCCGAGCTCGAAGTCGATGAACTCGAGCGGCTCCGGCTCGAGATCGTCCTCCAGCAGGGTGTCTTCGATGGCTTGCGGAATGGTGTCCTCCTTGGGTTGCGACCGACGGTGTGCTCGCCACTCGTGTGTCCTTACAAAAGCGCTGCTCCTGTGCTCTCCTGACTGCGACCTGCGACCGGCGACCTGCGACCTGCGTCCGTCCTGCGCTGCTCCTGCGACTTTCCTGCTCAGCTCTGGAGGTATCGATCGACCAGATTGATCTCCTGGAGGCGGCGAAGGCCCTCGCGGATGTCCTTCGCCCGGATGTCCCCGACTCCGTCGACGATCTCGAGTTCGGCGTCCGTCGCGGCGAGCAGCTCATCCAGCCCGCCGAACTCTCGAACGATGCTCGTGACGATCAGCTTCGGCAGCCGTGGGATCCGTCCGAGGATCCTGTAGCCGCGCGGCGCCACGGGGTAGTCCAACGTGTTCAGCTTCCGGTCGTAGCCCAGCAGCTCCGCCAGGCGACCGAAGTCCAGCAAGTCCTGATGTGCCAGCCGACCGATCCAGTCGAGGACGCCGGCGAACGCCTCGTCGGTGTGCTGGGCGATGTAGTCGTGGACGAGCGCGGCCTTCTCGGCCGCCGTCCCGACCATCGTCTCCTCGAGGTGCATCTCGATCAGCCGGCCCTCGCTCCCGAGCTCGACGATGTAGCGCTCGATCTCGACCGCCATCCTCGTGACGAGCTCGGCGCGCTGGAGCACGGTCAGCACGTCGTGGAGCGTGCCCCCGCCCTCGAACTCGAGCGCCGTCAGCCGGGTCGAGACCTGGTCGAGGCGGGCCCGGTACTTGTCGAGTGTCGCGAGCGCCTGGTTGGCCTTGGCGAGGACGATCGGGATGTCCTCGAGGATGTACTTCGCGCCCTCGACGTAGAGCGAGATCACCTCGCGTCGCTGGGAGATCGCGATCACCAGGGCGTCGGTCTGCTTGGAGACCCGCTCGGCCGTCCGGTGGCGCATCCCGGTCTCGAGCGAGAGGATCGTCGGATCGGGCATCAGCTGGACGTTGGCCATCGCGATCTTCGTGACGTTCGCGTTCAGCGTGATCGCCCCGTCCATCTTCGCCAGCTGGTAGACCAGCGCCGGCGTGTAGTCGCACTCAAGGCGGATCCCGCCCGAGTAGAGGAAGGCCATCTCGTCGGGCTCGCCGATCACCAGCAGCCCACCGGTCCGAGCGTGGAGGATGTTGTCGATACCCTCCCGGAGAGCCGTCCCCGGGGCGACCATCTCCAGCGCGCGGACGAGTCTCGGCTCCTGGCGAGAGTCGATGTCGTGAAGCTCTTCAACGGATCGAGTCGCCATTCACCGTCCATTTTAGCGTGATTTAGCGGCTATTTAACCCAGACCTGAAATCCCCTGGAGGCGGGCGTCAATCGGCTCCGTCCGACGGCCCGTCCAGCCGGCTCCGGGCGGTCTCAGACGGCCGCCGGGCCGCGCCCCCCGCGGCGCGAGTGCCCAGCCCCCAACCCGCCGAAAACCTCCGGCTAGGCCGCGCGGGCCACCCGCCGGCCACCGAGCACGGAGCCCAGTGCCGCGCGCAGCGTCGGCGAGTCCCGACCCCCGGCGCCCGGCGGCCCGACGATCGGGTCGAGGCCGAACTTGCGGGCCTCGGCGATTCGCCGCTCGGGGTGTCCGACCCAGCGAACCTCGCCGGTCAGCCCGAGCTCGCCGAACGCCGCGACCGGCCTCGGCGCCCCGGCCGGCCCCAGGGCGACCCCGCGGGCGGCACCGGCGACCGCCAGGGCGACCGCCAGATCGGCGCCCGGCTCGTCGATCCGGACGCCTCCGACGACGTTGACGAAGACGTCCTTGTTGCCGAGCGCGACCCCGCCGTGGCGGGCCAGCACGGCGAGGACGAGGGCGAGGCGGTTGCGGTCGAGGCCGTTGACGACGCGTCTGGGCGGGACCAGCTCCGACTGGGAGACGAGTGCCTGGACCTCGACCAGCAGGGGTCTGGCGCCCTCCATCGCGGCGAGCACGACGCTCCCCGGCGCCCCGGTCGCCCCGCCGACGAACCGCGCCGAGGCGTCGAGCACCTCGATCAGGCCGCCCTGGCGCATCTCGAAGACGCCCGCGTCGTTGGTCGAGCCGAAGCGGTTCTTGATCGCCCGCAGCGTCCGGTAGGACCGCTCGCGCTCGCCCTCGAACTGGAGCACGCAGTCGACGAGGTGCTCGAGCACGCGCGGGCCGGCCAGACCGCCGTCCTTGGTGACGTGCCCGACGAGGATCACGGCGATTCCCCGGCGCTTGGCGACGGCGACGATCTGTCCGGCGACCTCGCGGACCTGCCCGACCGATCCGGCGACCCCGGTCAGCTCTGCGGCGGCGACCGTCTGGACCGAGTCGATCACGCAGACCTCGGGAAGCTCGGCCTCGAGCGTCGCGAGGACCGTCGCGAGGTCGGTCTCGGCGATCACCGGGACGGCGAGCGCCGCGCCGGCCAGCCGCTGGGCCCGCAGGCGGACCTGCTGGGTCGATTCCTCGCCCGAGACGTACAGCGTCCGGTGCCCGGAGCCGGCGAGGTTGCCGAGCGCCATGTTGGTCAACGTCGACTTCCCGATTCCCGGCGCGCCGCCGAGCAGAACGACCGACCCGGGGACGATGCCGCCGCCGAGCACGCGGTCGAGCTCGCCGATCCCGGTGCTCAGGCGGGCGACGGCCGGCGCGATCACGTCGGCCAGGCGGGTCGGCGTCAGCGCCCGGGGGGTTCGCCGTCCGCCGCCGCCGCGCCCGCCGGCGTCGGTCGCCGGCGCAGCCTCGACCATCGTGTTCCACTCCCCGCAGCCGGGGCAGCGCCCGTGCCAGCGGGGCTCCTCGTGCGCGCACTCGGCGCACGTGTGGATCGAGGTCGGTGCGCGGGCCATCGGTCCGCCCAGCCTACGCGGCGCTCCCGACGGCTTCGATCGGCGAGCGCCGACCGACCGCGGCGCCGCGGTCGCTCGGTCGCTGAGCGGGGGCCCCCTCCTCCTCCTACTCGGCGACCGGCGGCGGGTAGACCTCGCGGACGTACTGGTCGACCTGGGCGCTCGAGAGCCGCTTGGCCATCGCAGCGTAGTAGATGATCAGGCTGAAGATGGCGAGCACGAGGAGGTCGTAGCCGAGTTTGAGGTCCCCGGTGCCGCCGACGAGGACCGTCTTGAAGACCCCCACCCCGCCGAGGATGCCGGTCGATCCGAAGCCGCCGAAGTAGGAGATCACGCCCATCCCGATCAGGTACGGAAACAGCCACGCCGCCGCGCCCCAGTCGATCTCCGGACGGTTCGGGTTGAGCTTGAAGACACCGGAGATGATCATCAGCAGGTAGCCGAGCGCCATCACGATCATCAGCGTCGAGTAGGTACCCCAGCCCGCCCAGTAGACGATGAAGTTCGCCAGCACGAACGACAGGGGGGCGAGGACGTGGCCCCACGGGAGCATGTACGCCCTCGGGAGGTCCGGCTTCTGGCGTCGCAGGGCGCCGAGCGCGAGCGGCGCCCCGGCGTACATCAGGACCGACGCGCTCGTGACGACGCCGACGAGCTTGCTCCAGCTCGGGAAGGGCAGCAGGAAGAGCAGGCCGATCAGGGCGGTGATGATGACGCCGAGCACGGGTACCTTCGTCCGCTCCGAGCTCTTCTCGAACGCGGCCGGGACGTAGCCGTTCTTGCTCAGGCCGAAGCTGATCCGGGAGGACGTCGTGAGGTAGATCAGCCCGGTTCCGCTCGGCGAGACGACCGCGTCGATCCGCAGGATCACGGCCAGCCAGGCGAGACCGGCGACCTTGGCGACCGAATAGAACGGAGCCGCGTTGAGAGCGCTGAGCAGGGGGTTCTTGCCCGGTGTGGCGAGCGCCCGCCACGTGCCGGCCTGAGCGAGCAGCTTCGGATCGAGCGCGCCGATGAAGGCGATCTGGACGAGGATGTAGATCGCCGCGCCGATCAGAACCGAGAAGATCACGGCCCGCGGCAGGTCGCGCTTGGGGTTGCGGCTCTCGCCGCCGAGCTGGACGGCCTGCTCGAAGCCGAGCAGCGCGAAGACGATCCCCCCGTTGGGCATCGCGATCAGCACGTCCTTGAGCTCGGCGCCCTTGACGAAGAAGCCGCCGCCGCCGCTGAAGTTGCCGCTGTGGAAGTGGGTCAGCAGCAGGACGATGAAGGTCATGATCGGGATGAACACCTTCCACGAGGTCAACGCGTTGTTGACGCGGGTCAGAAAGCGGATCCCGACCAGGTTGAGCACGACGAAGGCGAACATCAGGACGATCGCGACGAGGATCCCGGTCGCGGTCAGCGATCCCGTGCTGCCGTTGTAGAGACCCTTTGCCCAGCTCACCGACGACAGGTACTGGATCGCCGCCAGCACCTCGATCGGCGCGACCGTCGCCCCCTGGATGTACGCGAACCAGCCGAACGTCCCACCTGCCAGGCTGCCGAACGCGTAGTGCGGGAAGCGGCTCGTCCCTCCGCTGACCGGGAACAGTCCGCCCAGCTCGGCGTGCACGAGGGCGAGGACGATCACGATCAGGGATGCGATGACCCACGCGACGAGCGCCGACGGCCCGGCGATCGACGCCGCCGTGAGCGCCCCGAACAGCCAGCCCGACCCGATGATCGAGCCCTCGGACGCCCACAGCAGGCCGAGGAAGCCGACGCCGCGGTCGAGCCCATCGGCGTCGAGCGCCGCGTTTCGCGGGTCCGGGCTTGGCGGAACGGCGACCTGGGCCATCAGACCTACCCCCTGCCCTCACGGGCGAGCGTGTCGACGACGTCTCCAGGCGATCCTAGCCTCACCAGCCCGCGCCCGCCAGTCAATCCGGTCCATCGTCCCCAGCCAAGCGGTCGGACGACGCCGGGGTCGCGGCCTTCTGTCAGGCGGCGCGCTCGCGCGAGCTGAACCCGCACTCGCGGTGTGCCCTGTCGCAGAACGGCTTGGTCTGCGAGGCCCCGCACCGGCAGAGGGCGATCGCCTTGCCCTCCGTCAGCTCGAACTCGTTGCCGTCGGCGTCAATCAGCCGGACGCGACCGGTGATCTTGTACGGGCCGTCGTCGCGGACCTTGATCTCGACGACGTCGGGCGCGCCACCTCCGGGCGTCCCGCCGACGGCCGGGTCCGGCTCACCGGCAGGCGCGACCGGGAACGCCTGCTCGGAAGCCTGGTCGGCTATTTGTCGGCGTCGCCGTCGGCCGGGGAATCGTCGGATCCGGCCAGCTCGTCGGCCTCGCGCTCGCCGCCGTCGGCTCCGACGGCGACCGGCGTCTTGGCCTTCTTCGGCTTGACGACCGTCAGGCGCACCTCCGGATCGGCCGGGTCACGGTCGGCTGGGGCCGGGTCGACGACGACGGTCGAGCCGGGCGGAACCTCCGCCCGGAGCACGAAGTCGGCGAGCGGATCCTCGATGAACCGCTGGATCGCCCGGCGCAACGGTCGGGCGCCCATCGCCGGGTCCCAGCCCTTCTCGACGAGGAGGTCCTTGGCCTCGTCGGAGAGGTCGAGCTGGAGCTCGCGATCGGCCATCGACTTGCGGATCCGCAGCAGCAGGAGCTCGATGATCTGCTTGATCTCGTCCTTCTGGAGCTTGTGGAAGACGATCACGTCGTCGATCCGGTTGAGGAACTCCGGACGGAAGACCTTCTTCAGCTCGCCCATGATCCGGTTCTTCATGTCCTCGTAGGTGATTCCGGTCTCGTCGTCGGACACCGCGAAGCCGAGCGGCGTGTTGCGGGCGATCTCGGCGGCCCCGATGTTCGAGGTCATGATCACGATCGCGTGACGGAAGTCGACCGTCCGACCCTGCGAGTCGGTCAGGCGACCGTCCTCGAGGATCTGCAGGAGGATGTTGAAGACGTCCGGGTGGGCCTTCTCGATCTCGTCGAGCAGGAGCACGCAGTACGGCTTGCGCCGCACGGCCTCGGTCAGCTGCCCGCCCTCGTCGTAGCCGATGTAGCCGGGAGGCGAGCCGACGAGGCGGGAGACGGCATGCTTCTCCATGTACTCGGACATGTCGATCCGCGTCATCGAGTCCTCGTCGCCGAAGAGGAACTCGGCGAGCGTGCGGGCGAGCTCGGTCTTGCCGACGCCGGACGGCCCGAGGAACACGAACGACCCTGTCGGCCGCTTGGGATCCTTGAGTCCGGCACGCGACCGGCGGATCGCCTTGGAGACGACCTCGATCGCCGGGTGCTGGCCGATGACGCGCTTGTGAAGCTCCTCCTCCATCCGCATCAGCTTCGCCGTCTCGGCCTCGGTCAGCTTGAAGACGGGGATGCCGGTCCACATCGAGACGATGTCGGCGATCTCCTCCTCACCGATCGACGGACGCTCGGCACCGGTCTCGCCGGCCTCCCAGCGCTCCTCGAGCTCGCGCTTCTGGTTGGTCAGGCGCCGCTCCTTGTCGCGGAGGTTGGCTGCCTTCTCGAACTCCTGGGCCTCGATCGCGGCTTCCTTCTCGCGCCGCGTCGTCTCGATCTCGTGCTCGAGCTCGCGGTTGGCGGGCGGCGCCGTCATCGACTTGATGCGCATCCGCGACGCCGCCTCGTCGATCAGGTCGATCGCCTTGTCGGGGAGGAAGCGGTCGGAGATGTAGCGGTCGGCGAGCTCGCCGGCGGCCGCGAGGGCCTCGTCGGTGATCGTCACCTTGTGGTGCTGCTCGTAGCGGTCGCGCAGGCCCTTGAGGATCTCGACGGTCTGCTCGACCGTCGGCTCGTCGACGCGGATCTGCTGGAAGCGCCGCTCGAGCGCGGAGTCACGCTCGAGGTACTTGCGGTACTCGTCGAGCGTCGTCGCCCCGATCGTCTGGAGCTCGCCCCGGGCGAGCGCAGGCTTGAGGATCGACGCGGCGTCGATCGCGCCCTCGGCGGCGCCGGCTCCGACGAGGTTGTGGAGCTCGTCGATGAAGAGAATGATGTCGCCCCGCTGGGTGATCTCCTTCATCACCTTCTTGAGGCGCTCCTCGAACTCGCCCCGGTACTTCGAGCCGGCGACGAGAGCGGCGAGGTCGAGCGTGTAGATCTGCTTGTTCTTGAGCAGCTCCGGCACGTCGGCGTTCGTGATCCGCTGGGCCAGGCCCTCGACGACGGCGGTCTTGCCGACGCCGGGCTCGCCGATCAGCACGGGGTTGTTCTTCGTCCGGCGGGAGAGGATCTGCATGATCCGCTCGATCTCGGTCTCGCGACCGACGCACGGGTCGAGCTTGCCCTCGGAGGCCAGCTTCGTCAGGTTGCGCCCGAACTGGTCGAGCAGCTTCGACGACTTCTTGCCCTCGGTGCTCGCAGCCCCGGCCGCCGCGCCGGCGCTCTGTCCCTGGCGGCGTCCGCCGGGACCCGAGAGCATGCGGATGACCTCGTTGCGGATCTTCTCCGAGTCGGCGTCGAAGTCGAGCAGGATCCGCGCGGCGACCCCCTCGTTCTCGCGGACCAGGCCGAGCAGGATGTGCTCGGTGCCGATGTAGTTGTGGCCGAGCGAGAGCGCCTCGCGGAGCGCCAGCTCGAGGACCTTCTTGGCCCGCGGGGTGAACGGGATCTGCCCGGAGGTGACCTCCTCACCGGAGCCGACGATCCGCACGACCTGGGCGCGCACACGCTCGACGGTGATGTCCAGGCTCTCGAGCACGCGGGCGGCGAGACCCTCCTCTTCGCGCAGCAGCCCGAGCAGGATGTGCTCGGTGCCGATGTAGTTGTGCTTGAGCGTCCGGGCTTCCTCTTGAGCCAGCACGACGACCTGCCTGGCGCGCTCTGTGAATCGCTCGAACATGCTGGTGGTCCTTCCTACCGGCTGAGCCTAGTGTCTCGCGTGATGGTCATGGCGTCGAGGGGATCAAAAGGACGCACAGGCGCCCGTCGTACTCATCTATTCGGCTGCGGCGACCGAACGGGTGAGGGATCGGGGACGAGAAAGCCGCGCTCGACCCAGTCTACCAATCGCCGCAGCGACCCGGCCGAGGTCGAAATCGGCGTCATTCAGTCGCGCATCGCGGGGAACAGCACGACCTCGCGGATCGACCGCCGCCCGGTCATCGCCATCACGAGCCGGTCGATCCCGACGCCGACGCCGCCGGTCGGTGGCATGCCCTGCTCGAGGGCGGCCAGAAACGCCTCGTCGAACGGTTGGGCCTCGTCGTCGCCGGCGCGGGCCTGTGCCCGCTGGGCCTCGAAGCGCCGGCGCTGCTCGTCGGGGTCGTTGAGCTCGCTGAAGGCGTTGGCGATCTCGAAGCCCGCGGCGTAGGCCTCCCACCGCTCGACCAGGCCGGGCTCGGTCCGGTGGGCCTTGGCGAAGGGCGACAGCTCGACCGGGTAGTCCATCACGAAGGTCGGCTCGATCAGGGTCGGCTCGACGTACTTCGAGAGCAGGTCGTCGACCATCTGCGGCCACGTCCGGTCCGGCGGGAGGGGGTCGAGCCCGGCGGCGGCGATCGCCGCTGCGAGCGACTCGGAATCGTGGTTGGCGATCACGTCGACGCCGGCCCGCTCGAGGATCGCGGCCCGCAGCGTGACCCGCCGCCAGGGCGCGGTGAAGTCGATCGGCGGCGGGTCGTCGAGCACGGCGGCGACGGCCTCGCCGATCCGCTCGAGCCGGGCGGCCTCGACCTGGTAGTCGGCGTAGGCCTCGTACCACTCGACCATCGTGAACTCGGGGTTGTGCTTGACCGAGAGACCCTCGTTGCGGAAGTCCTTGCCGAGCTCGTAGACCCGCTCGAGACCGCCGACGATGCACCGCTTGAGGTAGAGCTCGGTCGCGATCCGCAGGTAGAGCTCGCGGTCGAGCGCGTTGTGGTGGGTCGTGAACGGCCGGGCCTGGGCCCCGCCGTAGAGGGGTTGGAGGACGGGCGTCTCGACCTCGATGAAGCCGGCCCGGTCGAGCTCGCCGCGCACCGTGGCGATGATCCGGGCGCGGGTCATGAAGACCTGGCGAACGTCGGCGTTGGCGATCAGGTCGAGCTCGCGACGCCGGTAGCGGGTCTCGGTGTCGGTCAGGCCGTGGTGCTTGTCGGGCGGCGGCCGGAGCGACTTGGCGAGCACGGTGAAGCTCTCGACCCGCAGCGAGAGCTCGCCCCGGCGGGTCCGGACGGCCAGGCCGTCGACGCCGATCAGGTCGCCGAGATCGAGCGAGACGAGACGCTCGAAGCGCTCGTCGCCGAGTACGTCGACCTGGGCGTGGAGCTGGATCCGGCCGGACCGGTCGACCAGATCGAGGAACGCGGCGCGCCCCTGGCCGCGCCTGGCGGCGAGCCGACCGGCGACCCGGTGGGCGACGGTCGTCTCCTCTCCGGCGGCGAGCTCCGCGTGCGCAGCGATCACGCCCGAGATCGGCTCGACGCCGGGGAAGTCATGCGGAAACGGGTCGATCCCGTCGGCCCGCAGGCGGTCGAGCTTCGCCCGGCGGGCGGCAAGGAGATCGCTCGGCCCTTGGTCATCCCCGCTCATCGAGGGGATCTCGCGGCCGCGGTCACTTACCTGAGCCCGACCTCGATCTTGGTGATCGTGAGCTTGCGGGCGGGGCCCTTGGGGACCTGGACGGAGACGAGGTCCTCGCGCCTGCGGCCGAGCAGCGCCCGGCCGACCGGCGACTCGTTGGACAGGCGGTTCTCGGCGGGCTTGGCCTCGGCCGAGCCGACGATCGTGTACTGGACGAGCTTGCCGGTGTCCTCGTCCTTGACGTGGACGACCGACCCGACCGTGACGACCTCGGTCGAGAGGTCATCGGGCTCGATCACGGTGGCCATGCGGATCTTCTCCTGGACGCTGGCGATCCGCGCCTCGAGCATGGCCTGCTCGTTCTTGGCGTCGTCGTACTCGGAGTTCTCGGAGATGTCACCGAACTCGCGGGCTTCCTTGATCCGCTCGGCAACCTCCCGCCGGCGGTCGGTCGACAGCGTCTCGAGCTCGGTCTTGAGCTTCTCGAGTCCTTCGGGGGTGAGGATTACGTCCTTAGCCATGTGAGCCTCTGTTGGCGTTGCGAGGTACCCGGCGCCGCGAATCGGTTTCCGCCGAGGACATCGGGCCGTCCACCGGTGATCCCGCACCGGGCGACCGAGCGGACGCAGCAGTATAACGACGGCCTCCGGCGGTGCTCAGAGCGCTCCGGCCACGTCCCGGGCGGCTCCGCGCGGGGCCCCGGCACCGGCCAGTCCGGCCCCGAGGAGCAGCTCGCGGGCCTCGTCGATCGACTCCGTCCGAGCGAGTGCGTCGGCCGTCGCCGGGGTCGCGCCGAGGCGGGCCAGGTACCACGGGTAGAACTTCCGCAGGTAGCGGGCGGCGCGGTCCGCGCCGAGGTGGTCGACGGCGGCGCCGATCACCCAGTCGAGCTCGGCGAGCACCTCGTCGGCGGTCGGGTCGAGCTCGCGCAGGCCGAGCGCCTGCTCGAACAGCCAGGGGTTTCCGAGCGCGCCGCGGGCGAGCATCACGGCCGCGGCACCGGTCTGCTCGAAGGCGCTCTGGACGGCTTGTGCGCTGCGCATGCCGCCGGTCAGGATCACCGGGGCGTCGAGCGTGCGAACGAGCTCCGCGCTCATCTCATGGTCGGGGTGCCCGGCGTGGCCGACGGCCGCCGAGCGCGGGTGGAAGGCGATCGCGGCGACACCGGCTTCGTCGACGAGCCTGCGGGCGAGCGCGAGCCCATGGCGGTCGCCGGGCCGCTGACCCGAGCGGATCTTGACCGTGATCGGCAGGCCGCTGCCCTCTCCGGCGGCCCGGGCGAGCGCGACGGCGAGGTCGGGGTCGGAGATCAGGGCGGCGCCGGCACCTGTCTTGCAGACCTTGGGAACCGGGCAGCCCATGTTGAGGTCGATCAGGTCGGCACCGGCGGCGGCGACGGTCGCGGCGGCCGAGCGCATCACGTCGGGGTCGCTGCCGAACAGCTGGATCGAGACCGGTCCGCCGGAGCGCTCGTCGGGGTGGATCCGCAGCAGCTCGGTGCAGGTCCGCTCGTTTCCGTAGTGGACGGCGAAGCTCGAGACCATCTCCGAGACGACGAGACCGGCGCCGTGGCGGCGGGCCTGGAGACGCACGAACCAGTTGCCGATGCCGGCGAGCGGGGCCAGCGCGACACGGTTGGGAATCGCGATTCCGCCGAGCGTCCACGGATCGGTCAGCGCCGGCATCAGCCCAGGGTAGCCGGGCCGGCCGTGGTCAACGGTTGCGTTCGCGGATCAGGCGGAGGCCCTCGAGCGTGAGGAGGTCGTCGATGCGGTCGATCGACGCCGTGTGCGGGACGATCACGCGGGCGAGGCCGCCGGTCGCGATCGTCGCGACGTCGGGTCCGAGCTCCGCCCGCAGGCGACCGACGATCCCGTCGACGGCGGCCGCGAACCCGTAGACGACGCCGGAGCGGATCGCGTCGACGGTCGACTTGCCGATCAGCGTCCGCGGCTCACCGAGGTCGATCGTCGGAAGCTTGGCCGCGCGCGAGGAGAGCGCCTCGAGCGAGATCTGGACGCCGGGGGAGATGATCCCGCCGAGATAGTCGCCGTCGGCCGAGACGACGTCGTAGGTGATCGCCGTGCCGAAGTCGACGACGACGCACGAGGTCTGGAAGATCTCGTACGCGGCGACGGCGTTGACGAGGCGGTCGGCGCCGAGCTCGCGGGGATTGTCCATCCTGATCGGCATCCCGGTGCGGATGCCCGGCCCGACGACCGGCATCTCGTGGCCGAGGTAGCGGCGGGCCATCTCCGTCCATTCGGGTGCGAGCTCGGGAACCGTCGAGGACACGATCGAGTCGTCGAGCCCGGCGAGCTTCATCCCTCGCAGCTCGAGCAGGTTTGCGAGGGCGGCGCCGAGCTCGTCGGCCGTCGACTGGCGGACGGTGGCAAAGCGCCAGTGCTCGAGCAGCTCGGTCCCCTCGTACGCCCCGAAGTGGGTCTGGGTGTTCCCGACGTCGACGACCAGCAGCACCGGCCCATTATGGACCGGTCGCCGGCCCGGGCGGGCATCACCGGGGCTGCTCGACGGCCCGGGAGCGGCGCACCGGCGAGGCGGTGGGCCTGCGCCGTACGCCGCCGCCGGGCGGCCGGGCGGTCAGGCCGGGACCTGCTCGCTGGCGAGGATGTGCACCTCGATCGTCTCGGTCCTGTTGGAGCCGTGGACCTTGATCGTCTTCGCGATCGGTCCGCGGAACACGCCGTGGACTGTGTACGTCTCGGTGCCACGCTCGAGCGGACCGGTCCAGCCCTTGACCTCGACCTCGAGGTGCGGCGGGGCGGACATCTCGACGAGCGCGATGCCCGACGTGATCTTGGGCGCCTTGCCCGAGACGGTGACGAGGTATGCGTGCTCGGACTCGACGTAGGTCGCCTGCGCAGTGGTGAACGGCTCGACTTCAAGGAACGGCATCGTGTTGCCCCGTTTCGCGATCGTTGGTGGATTGCCGATCCACGTCTCTCCGCTTGGCAGCGTAGGCGGCGATCTGGAGCCGTTGTGTGAGATCGCGCACACGAGGCGGCGGGGGAGCCGGCTCAGCGCAGCGGGAGGGGCGGCCCGGCGACGCGGACCCCCTCGGTGACAGGGAGCACAGCGAGGGCGTCGGCGAGGCTGCGGCCGTCGGGCGTGCGCAGGTCGAAGTCGAGCTCGAGCAGGGGAATCAGGACGAAGCGACGGGTCAGGACCTGCGCGTGGGGCAACGTCAGGCGGGGCGCCGTGTACTCGATGCCACCGAGCAGGAGGATGTCGACGTCGATCGGCCGGGGTCCGTGGCGCGGGCCGCCGGCACGGCGGCCGAGGTCGGCCTCGATCGCCTTGCAGGCGTCGAGCAGGGCGGCGGGCTCAAGACGGGTGTCGATCCGCAGGCAGGCGTTGAGGAACGACGGCTGGTCGAGGACGTCGCCGACCGGGTCGGTGTCGTAGGTCGACGACGACGCGAGCGGCGTCACGCCGCGGTCGGCGAGTCGCAGGACGGCCGCCGCGAGGTTCGCCCGCCGGTCGCCGACGTTCGACCCGAGGCCGAGGTAGCCGACCGTCACCCGGCTATTCGGGCGGCTCGCGCCAGACCTCGACCGAGACCTGCTCGACCGGAAGCGGGATCGGCGGCTCGGGCTTGGCGGCCTTGACCCAGACCGACTGGGCGGCGAAATCCTCGATCAGACGGTCGGCGATCACCGTGCAGAGACGCTCGAGCGTCCGGTAGGTCCGTTGCTGGGAGACGAGGGCGACGAGCTGGCAGACCTCGGCGTAGTCGACGGTGTCCTCGATCCGGTCGGTTTCGGTCGCCGCGGATTCGCCGATGTCGATCGTGATGTCGAAGAGCAGGCGCTGGCCGACCTCGCGCTCGGCGGCGCCCACGCCGATGTGGGTGTAGAGCGAGAGGCCGGAGATCTCGACCGTCACGCCGGTGCGCATCCCCTCGTCCTCGTCAGGCTCCTCGTCGTCGCCGTCGCGGCTCCACCCGTCGCGGTCTAGTTCGTCGGCCTCGTCGGGGTCCATTGACCGCTGACCGTAGCAGCCGCCACCGCAAGGGCGTCCCTGACGGGGCCGACGTCGTGGACTCGGAAGACGCTCGCGCCGCGTTCGAGAGCGAGCACGTTCGTCGCGATCGTCCCTGCCAGACGGTCGCCGTCCGGCCGGCCGGTCAGCTTGGCGAGGAACGACTTGCGCGAGGTTCCGACGACGATCGGACGACCGAGCGTGCAGAGCTCGTCGAGCCGGCGCAGCAGCTCGAGGTTGTGGGCGACGGTCTTGCCGAATCCGATTCCCGGGTCGAGCATGATCCGATGCTCGCGAACTCCCTCGCGCACAGCCCAGCCGAGCCGTTCCTCGAGAA
The DNA here is from genome assembly GCA_035553395.1 of Solirubrobacteraceae bacterium. GTDB lineage: Bacteria > Actinomycetota > Thermoleophilia > Solirubrobacterales > Solirubrobacteraceae > Palsa-513. Next base: position 31,233 of record DASZKP010000110.1, read on the forward strand.
ATGCGCGGACGTCGTCGACGACGTCGTCGTAGCGGGGATCCCGCTGCATCGTCTGGGGTTCGCCGCGCATGTGCATCAGGCAGCAGTCGGCCGACCGGTCGGCCACCAGGCCGGCCATCTCGGGGTCGACGCGAAAGGCGCTGACGTCGTTGACGTAGGTCGCCCCCGCCGCAAGGGCGGCCTGTGCCACCTCCAGCTTGGTCGTGTCGATCGAGATCGTCGCCGCCGCTCCCGCGCTGAGCAGGCCCTCGATCACGGGGACGACCCGCTCGCGCTCGAGCAGGCCGGGGACCGGCTGGGCGCCGGGGCGGGTCGACTCGCCGCCGACGTCGATGATCGCCGCGCCGTCGCGCTCGAGCGCCAGCCCGTGGGCGATCGCGGCCGGCGTCTCGAGGAAGAGCCCGCGCTCTGAGAAGGAGTCGGGCGTCACGTTGAGCACGCCCATGATCGTCGGGCTCCTCACCCGCAACTGGCGCAGCTCCACTGGATCGGGCCGAGCCCGGGAAAGCCGAGGGCGCGGGCCGTCGCACCGGTCAGGTCCCACTCCCGCCCGGCGATGTACGGGCCCCGGTCGATGACCGGTACCTGGAGGGTCCGGCCGTTGTAGGTGAAGTCGATCAGCGTGCCGCAGGGCGCCGTCTTGTGGGCGACGCCGATCTCGTTGACGCCGAGCAACCCACCGCAGGCGAGACCGAGGCCGTAGTCGACGAAGACCGAAGCGACGCTGACGTGCTGGCCGGTCTTCGGCTCGTCGACCCACGGCAGCAGGCCGGCGAAGTTCGCGGCGGCGGCGCTCCGCGCCTGCCGCTGGGCGGCGTACATCTGCTTGAGCTCGGCCCTGACCTGCGCGTCGGACGGCGCACCCGGAGAGATCCCCGCGTTGCGGAAGCTCGCCGGGATCGGGTGGGCCGGGGCGACGGCGGCGGGCGCCTGGGGAAGCGGGCCGGCCGAAGGGTCGGCTGCGGCGAGCTCGGTCGGCGCCGAGCGAACGGCGGCGGAGCGGCTCGGGTGGTCGGCTCCGCAGGCTGTGGTGGCCAGGCCGACGAGGACCGCGGCGATCAGACGAGCCCGCAAAGTGTCGGACCGCGACTAGATCAGGTCGGGCTGGCGGGGCTCGCTGCCGCGCAGCTCTGCGGCGCCGCCGGCGAGTCCGGGGCGCGGGAGTGGCCGGGGCGCTTCGCGCTGGCGGTCGGCAGCCGGCGCCGACCCGACCGGCAGCTCGGGCTTGGCCGGCTGGTCGGGTCCGAAGACCTCGGCCTCGTTGCGGCCGGCCAAGAGGCCCTCGAACTGCTCCTTCTCGATCGTCTCGTGGCGAACGAGGAGCGCAGAGATCGAGTCGAGGCTGTCGCGATGCTCGGTGAGGATGCTCGTCGCCCGCTGGTGGGCGCTCTCGATGATCCGGCGGACCTCGTCGTCGATCTCACGCGCGATCTGATCGGAATAGTCGGGCTCGGTCGAGAACTCCCGGCCGAGGAAGGGTTGGCTGTGGTCGTGGCCGAAGACACGGGGCCCGAGCTTCTCGCTCATCCCGAAACGCATCACCATCTGCTTGGCCGTCGCCGTCACCTTCTCAATGTCATTCGACGCGCCCGTCGTGATCTCACCGAACACGATCTCCTCAGCAGCCCGCCCACCCAACGTCATCGCCATCGTGTCCAGCAACTCCGCCCGCGTCGTCAGAAAACGATCCTCCGTCGGCATCGAAATCGTGTAA